>QKHS01000012.1 GCA_003249955.1 Bacteroidales bacterium
CTGTTATATCTATAATATGCAGCACATGACCCTTCATGAGAAACCATGCAGGCCCCGACCGGATCGCTTGGAGTGCAGGCTTTTGCAAATAATTTACAGTCTTTGGGTTTTTTAAGTCCTTTTAAAATCTCGCCGCATATGCATCCTTTGTCTTCTCTTGTTTCTTCCACTTCAACATTAATGTTTGCTTCGGCATCAAAAGATCTATATTTTTCTCTGACTTTTAGTCCGCTTTCAGGAATAACTCCCAGGCCGCGCCACCAATCAGGACCTAATTCAAATACTTCGTTCATACTTTTTTGAGCAAGTAAATTACCTTCCGGCTTTACTGCCCGTGTGTATTGAATTTCAACCTTCGGATTATTTTCTTCAACCTGTTTTACCAGCATATAAATTGTATGCAGCAAATCAACAGGCTCGAACCCGGATATTACGCAAGCTAATCCGAATTTTGAAGGAATATCTTTGTAAATTGCAGAACCGGTTATTACGCTTACATGGCCGGGAGCAATATATCCGTCAATTTTTACACCTTCGTCAATAAGGGCTTCCATTGCCGGTGGCATTATTTTATGCGAACTGAATAAAAAGAAATTGTTTATGTTTTGTTCATAAGCTTTAATTATTCCCAGAGCACTTGCAGGAGCAGTTGTTTCAAAGCCAATACCTAAAAATATAACTTTTTTAGCCGGATTTTCTTTTGCAATTTTAAGAGCATCCAGAACAGAATAAACAATTTTAACATTTGCACCATTGGCTTTTTCTTTATCCAGACTTGACGTAGAACCCGGAACTCTGATTAAATCGCCATAAGTTGTTATAATAACATCATCGAGTCTTGAAAAGGCAATAGCTTTGTCTATATACTCCCGCGAAGATACACAAACAGGGCAGCCCGGGCCTGATAATAATTCGATAGTAGGAGGTAAGAGGCTTGGAATTCCGAATTTTTGAATTGCCATTGTATGGCCTCCGCAAACTTCCATAAAAGAAACATTCTTTTTGGAGATTTTTTTTATTTCATTTACTATTTTCAGGACAAGTTCTTTGTCCCGGTATTCGTCTATGTACTTCATTTTAACCTTTTTAAATCGTGTTTTAGTAAAGACTGCATTTGAGTAATTGCAATTTTATTTAACTGAATTAATCGTTCCGGTAGCAGAAGTCCCTGATGTATCATTACAGCATTAATACTTTCCATATTTGACAAAACGACTAATTGTTCAATACTAGCATAATCACGTAAATTTCCTGATTTTTCAGGATTTTCGGTTTTCCACTGTTGTGATGTTTTTCCAAATAATGCTACATTTAGCATGTCTGCTTCGTTGGCGTAAACAAAATTTACCTGTTTTTTTGACAATTGAACAGGAATCAGATTTTCTTTTATGGCATCGGTATGAATATGATAATTTATTTTTGAAAGAGTGCGTTGCAGATCCCAGTCTAATTGTAGTCTATCGTTTTCGTCAACCTTAAGTCGTTGGTATTCTTTTACCAAAAGTAACTGAAACTTAGGACTTATCCACATCCCGAATTGAAAGGCAATGTCCTTATGAGCATAAGTTCCGCCATATCTTCCGGCTTTGGCAGTAATGCCTGTTGCTTGAGTTCTTTCCATCCATTGTTTTACAGACAAAACAAAATTATTACTCCCTGCGGCATTTTTAATTGTACCGAATTCGGTATAATTAAAATCGGGATTATACAGAGCTTCCCATTCCCCAATATATTCAATGGTGCTTTTCAAACTGAGCCACTTTATGATTATAGCTTCCTGCATCTGGCTTTTGGCCATATCTGTCAAAGAAATATAATCGTCGTGATTTTGAGAAATAATTGCAATCTCGTTACCATCAATTTTTATTTTTGTGTTTTTTGCCATCATTTCGCTACTAGTTAAAAATTTTCATTGTATTCGTGTAAAAATACTTGCATGGTTTTCAAACCAATATTTAAATTATCTAAATACCTAGGTGCTCCAATCCATAAACAATGAAATCTGTTGCCATTTAACATTTATGATTTTGCTTTTTGCCATATTGAAACCAAGTCTCGATCCGTCCCGTCCGGAGTTAATTTTACACAATTCTCTCTCCGGTCTCTTTTTCCTCTTCGTCGAGCTTAATGTTTAATTCTTCGAATTCTTCGAAAACTTTAAGGGATTCAAGGGCATCTTCTTCGCTGAGTTTTTCAATTGCCAATCCGGTGTGCAATAAAATATAATCTCCGACTTTTACGTCTTCGACCATTTCCAGATTTGCTTCATATTCAGCGCCACCAACTGAAACTATAGCGGTATTATCGCTAATGCTGATTACTTTTGCAGGGATACTTAAACACATATTATTCTTAGTTTATTTGTTGTTTAATTGTCTTCTTTTTGCTGCTATTGCCAATTGCCCTAAAGCAATTCCGGCATCGTTTGCAGGCGTTTTTTTATGGCTGAAAACTTCAAAGCCGTTTTGCTCAAGTAAAATTTCCACTTTACCTAAAACGTAGGCATTCTGAAAGCTACCTCCCGATAATACCACTTTATTGATATTTTTTTGAGCTCTGATTCTTTCAGCCACAGCAAAAATACAATAAATAACGGTATTGTGAAATTTGGCAGATATTTCAGATACCGCGGTTCCGTTTTGCAAGTCAGCGACTATGCCACGGAACGTGTTGTCAAATGAAATTGTTTTATCAATTCCGATATCATATTTTTCAGTAATATTTTCTGCTATTGCTGCTTCCAGCCTCATTGGAGCCTCGGCATGAAAATTTGAAACCGGACATATGTTTGTTATTGCTGATACTGCATCGAACAGTCTGCCTGCACTTGAGCTTTCCGGGCAATTGATATTTTTGTCAATTGCAGTTATTATTATTTCAAGTTTGTTTTCGGGAATGCTTTTCAGAAAAGCCAGATCAAATTCCCGGAATTGATTGCCGAAAATTTTATAAAGATATGAAACTGCTGTTCTCCATGGTTCTTCTGTTACTTTGTCGCCACCTGGCAACGGAATGTAATCAAAGTGCGAAAATCTTTCAAAATCGTTAAGGTCATTGACAAAGAATTCGCCTCCCCATATTTTGTTGTCTGTTCCCAAACCGGTTCCGTCCATTGCAATACCGATTACTTTTTCGTCAAGTCCATGTTCTGCCATACACGATGCTATATGCGCATGGTGATGTTGAACGGCAACAGATTCTATTCCTGTTTCGAGAGCATATTTTGTGGAAAAATATTCGGGGTGCAAATCATGAACTATTAAATCTGTGTTTAAACGGAACAGCTTTTTAAATCTGTCAATTGATTCGGTGTAAAATTCGTAGGTTTTGTAGTTTTTAATATCTCCGATATGCTGACTTAGAATTGCCTGATTTTTTTTGCCTATGCAGAAGCAATTAACCAACTCTGCTCCGGCGGCAAAAATTCCCTCTACATTTATTTGTAATTCAACAGGGTTTGGAGTGTAGCCTCTGGATCTTCTTATCAGTCTTTCGGTTCCGTTTATATTTATTTCTACTGAATCGTCTGCCCGGTTGTAAATATCGCGGTTATAAGTCAGTAAGGCATCTGAGAGCGGCAAAAGTTTTTCTTCAGCTTCTTCGTTTGAAATTATTATCGGTTCATCTGAAACGTTTCCGCTTGTCAGTACTATTGCATCTGTTTTCAGATTTTCGAACAGCATATAATGTACCGGCATATAGGGAAGCATAATTCCTGTTCTGTCGAAACCTGAACAGACTCCGGGCGCAAGATTAAGTTTTGTCTTGAGTAAAACAATCGGTCTTCTCCACGATTTTAAAGCAATTTCTTCGGATTCGTTTAAAAAGGCATATCTTTTTGCTGCTTCAATATCGGGAACCATTACTGCAAAAGGTTTCATTTCCCGGTCTTTGGCAATTCGCATGTTTTTTACCGCTTCATCATTTAAAGCATCGCAAGCCATGAAAAAACCACCCAGTCCTTTTATCGAAACAATTTTGCCATCGTCAATTAGTTGCCGTGTTATATTTATAATCTGAGAAAAATTATCAATTTTTCTGTCTTTTAAAATGAGCTGGTATTCCGGTCCGCAATCGGAACAGGCCACAGGTTGCGCATGAAATCGCCTGTCCATTATGTTGGTATATTCCTTTTCGCATTTGTCGCACATTTTAAAGGGTTCCATCGTGGTTTTTTGTCTATCGTAAGGCAGATCTTTTATGATTGTAAACCGCGGGCCACAGTTAGTGCAGTTTGTAAAGGGGTAATCAATTCTGTTTTTCTGTGTTTTTATGTCATGTAAACAATCATCACAAACTGCAATATCAGGCGATATTTCTGTAACATCCTGTGATACACTTTCACTTTTTTTGATAAAAAAACTGCTGAAGTTTTCCGGCTCGGAATCTTCGGTATGAATTGATGAAATTGATGATGCCAGTGGTGCAGAATCTCTCAGGGTATAAAGAAATTGGTTAATGTTTTCATCGGGACCTTCAATAACGATAAATACTCCGTCATTTCTGTTTTCGACCCAGCCGTGCAAAGAATACTTAAGGGCGTGTTTGTAAATAAACGGACGAAAACCAACTCCCTGAACCAATCCTGTTATTTTAATTTTCTTTGCAATAATTGACATTTGTTGCATTTAAAATTGAATGCAAATGTAGAAAAATTGTCTGATAAAAACCTGAAACAGCTTAATAGTTTGTTGTTTGCAGATTTATTTTGTAAAAATCAGGGATTTTTCAGTCTTCTCTGTAACTCTGCCGATTATTGAAGAGTACACATAGCCTGCATCTTTAAGTTCGTGAAGAATATTATCCACATCTTCCTTTTTGCAGCACATCAGTAATCCGCCTGAAGTTTGAGCGTCTGTCATAAGCATTTTAAGCTCTACATCGTCATAATTGCCGGTATCTGCATACGGTTTGATGTATTCAAGATTCCTGAAGCATGCTCCGGGCAGGCAACCAAGTTTTGCCAGGTTGTAAGCTCCGTCAAAAAGCGGCACTTTGTCAGGATAAATTTTTATGCTCACATTGCTTGCCTGTGCTAATTTTAATGCATGGCCTGCCAATCCGAAACCGGTAATGTCAGTAGCACATTTTATATTGTATTTCTGCATGATTTCGGAGCCTTTATTGTTTAGCTGTTTCATGCTTTCGAGAACTTCCTGATGTTTTTTGCCATCAATTTCCCCGATACGTTTTCCGGCCATTATTATTCCGGCTCCTATTCTTTTTGTCAGAACCAGTATATCTCCGGGAACGGCGGCAGAGTTTGTTATTATTTTATCGGGATGAACGGTTCCGGTAACTGCAAGTCCATACTTTGGGGTGTCATCAACAATTGTATGTCCACCCATCATGATGCCACCGGCTTCTTTTAATTTGTCTATTCCGCCATGCAATATTTCACGTAACACTTCCAGTGGTATGTTTGCCGGAAATGCAACTATATTTAATGCTGTCAGGACTTTTCCTCCCATGGCAAAAACATCACTTAAAGCGTTGGCAGCCGCAATTTGTCCGAATTCGTACGGGTCAGAACATACTGGCGGGAAAAAATCTGTTGTCTGAATTAACGCGAGATCATCATTTATTTTAAAAACGCCGGCATCATCATGTGTATTTATATCAACCAAAAGATTTGGATGCTGCGTTGACGGTAAACCTGCCAATGCTTCACTTAACTGCTGTGCCGGTAGTTTAGCCGAGCAGCCTCCATATTCTATCGTGCTTAATAAATCAAATTTACTCATTTCAAATTATTTCATTTATTGTAAAAACAAATTCATTCTCTTCCAGAATTTCTCTGATTACTTTAATCTCCGCATCTTCGCAATTTGTCCTGATTGACATTCCGCAGTCGCTTGATATGTTTTTAGGGGTAGGGATTATATCTAATTTAAAGCCTGCCTTTAATAAGAGCTTTTCTGCTTTTAAAACATGGTGAATTGACTGGAATGTAAGAACTTTGGTTTGCATTGTTTTTGTTTAATTTCTGTTTATTTTACTCTTTTTTGTTCAACGAAGAGCTCCGAAGTCGGACGTTGGAAACTTAGTATTGCTTATTTTTTTCTTTATGGGACAATAACCTTAGAGGCTTTGGTTAAACTTTCTAGGATATCGTACATGTTTGAAATATGTCCGGCTCCCAGTTGATCTTTTTTGTTGTAATAATCAAGACAGGTTCCGCACACAAGAATTTCTATTCCGTAACTTTCGAGTTTTTTTAGCGATTCCAGAACTGAAGAATCTTTTAAACTCAGAAAAATACCGGAATTAAGAAAAATAATTTTATCCGGTTTGTTTTCTATATCCGGCAAAGTATTTATAAAACCTCTGATAAGAATTTCACCAAGTTCTTCGGCTCCTTCGCCAAGGCGGTTACTTTTTATCATAATAACATAGCCGGAAATACTTTTATCAGGGATCGCGCAAAAATCTTCAGCTTTTGCATTATCAGGGATTATTCCTGTTTTGTTAACATGTATGGTCATGTCTTTACCTTGCTTTTCAACACTGAATTGCATTTTATATTCATTCAAAAAATGGCTTACATTACTTAACGAAGTTTCATTGTCAAGCAGAATGTCCATTGACTCGTTTTCCTGTAGTTCAGTAAGAGCCTTTTTGGTCATAATAAGCGGGACAGGGCAGAGCTTCCCTTTTGCATCAACAGTTTTCATTTTGTTTTATTATTTAATTCTTTATTAAAATTTTCTTTATCGCTTCTACAGTGTAGTCAATTTCTTCTTTGGTATTAAAGTATCCGGGGCTAAACCTTAATGTGCCTTGCGGGAATGTTCCGAGTGTTTTGTGTCCCAGCGGACTACACATTAACCCGGCACGTGTCATTATGCCAAACTCGCTGTCCAGCATCCCGGCAAACTTATCGGGGGGAAATACACTGCTTGTGACAGAAATAACCGGTAAAACATTTTTTTCTTTTCCCGGACCATGTACTGTAAGTTCTTCAATTTGTGATAAGCCATCAAAAAAATATCGTGTTATTTCCTGTGAATGTTTAACGAGATTTTCCTGCCCTTTGTTTAGAATAAACTCAACACCTGCTTTTAAACCTGTTATACCAACAGTATTGGGAGTTCCTGCCTCAAGTTTGTCGGGATAGAAATCGGGGTGGGTTTCTGATTCTGATTTGCTACCGGAGCCTCCATGAATAAGGCTGTCGATTTCTATATGTTTACCGATAACCAAACCTCCCGTTCCCGACGGGCCATATAATTTTTTGTGCCCGGTAAAGCTCAGGATATCTATATTCTGAGCCTGAACATCTATAGGTAAAAAGCCTGCTGTTTGTGCGGCATCAACAAGGTAAATTACTCCGCGCGATTTACACAAAGCTCCTATTTCTGCAATTGGCATAACTGTTCCTATAATGTTCGATCCGTGTATAGTTGAGACAATTCTGGTGTTAGGACGAAAACAGCTTTTTAGTAAGTCCATATCTATTTTACCGTTTTTGTCACACGGAATAATGCTTAGTTCAATAATTCCCAGCGATTCAAGATATCTCAACGGACGTATTGTCGAATTATGCTCCATGTGAGAGATTATCACATGGTCTCCTTTTTTAAGAATTCCTTTAAATGCCGTATTTATAGCATTAGTGGCATTGGAGGAAAAAATTACTTTCTCCGAAGTTTCGGCATTAAATAACTGTGCGAGTAATTCGCGTGCCTCGAAAACAATCCTTGCAGCTTTAAGAGCCATTGCATGTCCTGATCTACCCGGACTCGCACCGTAATCGTTTAAATATTCACTGATTGATTCAACAACTGTTTTAGGTTTTGGCCAGCTTGTGGCGGTGTTATCAAGATAAACCTGCATCTGTAAACTCCTTTCCTTTTTGTGTAATTATTAATCTGGATTCATTTTCAGAATCTTTTATGTATTCTACCAGTTTTTCTGCTTCTGAAATATCTGTAAGTAATGCTCTGAATTTTTTTGTTCCCGGTATCAGTTCTTTAAACTCGGGGATGCTGATTCCATTGACTTTATCTTTGAGATAATTAAGTAATATCTGCCTGTTCTTCTCGAGAATGTCAGAGTGGATAATGTCATTATTAAATATTTTGATTTTACCTTTACCGGCAAGATATGACAGGTATAATTTAAGTTTTTGAGACGGAATCCCGGTCTGAGATGCATTTTCTTCAATTTCCGGCCATACCGGCTTTTCATTTTCATAAGCAAGCACGGCATTTTCCAGCCATGATATCTCTGATTCTGTTTTGTGATCAACTTGTGCTTTATGCCCGTTTATTATCCAGGTTTTTTTATAATTGTCAATCAGTCCGGCATTCTTCATTTTATTCAGAAGCAATTCGAGATACACTTTCCCCGACTTTATTTTAGACAGACCCAGCTTGCCGGAAATCTCCCCGGATTCAAGGCCTTCGGCAAATATTATATTTTTTGAATGGTGTTCCTGAAGATTTTTTATGATTTTTGAAGCAAAAGCTTCATCAAATTTTTTTGATATAAATATACTATCACCTGAATTTTCATAAACTTCAAACTGCGGATTTGTTTTACTTATTTCCGGTAGCAACTCTTCTTTTCGGATACTCAGTTTATTGCATATTTCATCTATGTCAAAAGGCCGGAATTCCCGGTTAAGAATCAATTTTATATTTTCAGAACTGCTTTTGTCTGTTAAGATATTTACACATAATGCGGTAAGAGAATCGGTTAATTCCTGACTGCGCCTTCGGTGGTGCAGGGGAGAGGCATCAATAATGTATCCGCCGCCCAGAGTTATGTCATCAGACGAGTTGCGGATTATGAATTTATCACGGTTTAACAAAATTGCAGGCTTGTTAAAATGTAACTGAACGATAGCATCTTCCCCGGCGGATACTTTATCTTTGTTTAGCAGGTGCATACGTGCTGTCGATTCGAAAGAGCCGGATAAAAACGTGACATTAGACCACAAATTTAGTCCCTGGCCTGAATCAAATAAATTAATGTATGCATCAGCCATAACGGTTGAATCGAGTTGCTTACTGCTGATAAGCATTCCTCTTTCAAAATCTTCATTTTTTAACCCGATAAGATTTATCGCGGCTCTGTCTCCTTTTACTACAGTTTCAACCGGTTTGCCATGTCTTTCGATTGAACGTATTCTGAGTTTCTGCTTAGTTCCCGGCAGAAGAAAAACCTCATTGCCGGTTGAAATGTTACCGTCCAGTACCGAACCTGTAACAACACTTCCAAGACCTCTTACAGTGAATATGCGGTCTATATACATTCTGAATAAATTACCGGTTCCTCTTTCTTCAAAACCGGAAATAGTCTTTTCAATTGCAGAAATGAGCTCCTCTTTACCTTGACCGGTTTGAGCAGAAACTCCTATAACAGGAGCGTTTTTGAGACTTGTCTTTTCCAGAAATTCAGATATTTCGTACTTCGCGATTTCAATTAATTCATCGTCAACCAAATCGGTTTTTGTAAGAGCTACAACTCCTTTCTTAATTCCAAGAGCAGTAATTATGTTGATGTGTTCATGCGTTTGAGGCATAATGCCGCTATCGGCAGCAATTACGAGCAGAACCATGTCAATTCCGCAGACTCCTCCAACCATAGTGTTGATAAAATCCTTATGTCCCGGCACATCAATAATTCCCACAGATTCTCCCGAAGGTAATTCAAGATGTGAAAACCCCAGATTTATAGTAATCCCTCTTGCTTTTTCTTCTTTGTGGGTATCGCAGTCAATGCCTGTCAGCATTTTAATAAGTGATGTTTTTCCGTGGTCAATATGTCCGGCTGTGCCGATAATGAGATGTTTCATTTTTCTGTTTCCTGGTGTTTATCAGGAGTCGTAATTATTTCTTGTATGTCATTTATCGCGGCTGCGACAATTTCAATTTCATTGTTATTAATTGTCAGCATATCAAAAATGATATCCCCTTTTTTTAATATCCCGATTACAGGAGTATTATGTTGCATCAGTCCGTGATACATTTTTACTGCATAGCCGGAGCGTTGCCTGTTTGAGTTGTTTTTAGGCGTTAGCTGAACAGCATAGCTCGAAAATTCGCAGTCTGGAAGAGAGCCGCCACCTACAGGTACAGAATTCTCAATGATTTTACAATCTACCCCGTTGGCTTCAAGTAATTTAGCAAGATTGTCCGCTTTTTCCCTGATATCCTCTTTTTTTTGAGAGAATAATTTATGAGCCATGTTCTTACTAAACAGGTCTTCCTCCCGTAGATAATAATTGCATGTGGTTTCAAGCAATGCCAGAGTAGTTTTACAAACTCTTAATGCCCGCAACATCGGGTTTTTCTTCAGCTTGTCAATATAAATCTTTTTCCCGGCAATAATTCCGGCCTGCGGGCCTCCGAGAAGTTTGTCCCCACTGAAACATATTATATCAACTCCGCTTTCTATAGATGATTTTATAGATGGCTCATTATCAAAAACCATGTTTTCTTTATCTCTTAAAAGACCCGAACCCTGATCGTAAAAAACCGGTATGTTGTGTTCTTTTCCAATTTTACAAAGTTCGCCGAGCCCAACCTCCTGAGTAAATCCTTTAATGACGTAGTTTGATTTGTGAGCCTTTAAAATAATTGCTGTTTTTGAATTAATTGCGTCCTGATAATCGGATGGCTTTGTTTTGTTTGTAGTTCCTACTTCAACCATTTTACACCCCGATGCCGCCATAATATCAGGAACTCTGAAGGAACCTCCTATTTCCACCAATTCGCCACGGGAGACAATTACTTCTTTTCTTTTTGCAAACGTGTTGAGACAAAGCATAACAGCCGCAGCGGCATTGTTTACGACAAGAATATCTTCTGCCCCGGTAAGAAATTTAAGGATATTTGCAGGATGAACATTTCTGCTTCCTCTTGTTCCTGTTTTAAGGTCAAACTCAAGGTTATTGTAACCCGTAAGCTTGTCAAAAGATTCCTGTAGTAGTTCTTTACTAAACGGCGAACGGCCAAGGTTGGTGTTGATAATTATCCCGGTTGCATTATAAACTTTACGTAATCCCGAATTGGAAATCTTGTTCACAATTTCTTTAATTTTTGACATAACATCATCAGGCAAAGGTGGATTGCCTCCGTTATTTATAATGTTTCTGTAAAAGTCGATTGATTGTCTTATAGCGTAAGTTATCGGTTCCCTTCCATAAGAAGAGATTAACTTTGCTACAACGGGGTTGCATAAAAGTTTATCAACAGCGGGAAGGCTTTTATAGGCCTCCGGTGATGTATTCATAAACGATTAAAAAATTTCATAAAAATTAAATTCCAAATTCTAAAAATTAATCAATTATCAATGGTTTTTCTTTAAAACACAGTCCGTGAATATCAGGAAACCATTGTCATAGCCCTGCAGAGAGAGCAGGAATCGAACCTGCCACAGCCGGTGTTATCCGTCTGCTGCCGGTTTTGAAGACCGGTTGGAACACCAGTTCCGTTCTCTCTTTATATTTTGTAAATTTATTAAAATATTCATTTTAAATTACTACAAGCTTGTTTTTTATCGCATAAGCCATAAGACTTATCGAGTTTTTGGAATTTGTTTTTGTCATAAGATTTGTCTTATGACCAAGAACAGTCCTCTCGCTTACAAACAATGCATCTGCTATTTCTTTGTTGTTTAAGCCTTCGCACAAAAGTTGAAGAATTTCTTTTTCACGCCTGGTAAGAACCAATTCTTCCTTAGCCGAAGCTTTTTCTCTGGTTATTTGTTTTGTAAAGAATTCAAACAATTCTTCCGAGTAATAATTGCCCCCGTTGTGTACTGTCTGAATTGCCTTTTCCAGAGTTTCTTTATTAATATTTTTTATAAGAAAACCTTTTGCCCCTACATCAATCATGCTTTGGATATATTCATCATCGCCAAACATTGTGAGTGCAATTATTCTGAGCCCCGGTTGTTTAGTGAGAGCAATTTTTGCTGCTTCAATGCCGTTTAACTCAGGCATTTCGATGTCGAGTAGTACAATGTCGGCAGTGTCTGAATCAAGATAGTTAATAAATTCCAACCCGTTGGTTGCTTCACCGCAAAGTTCCACGTATTTTAATTTGCCGAGAACCATTTTTAATCCGTTACGGAAAATTTCGTGGTCATCAACAATAAGTATTCTTATCTTCTTATCATTCATAGATGCAAATCTAAATAATTATTTCGATTTTAATATTAAATCCGTCATCAGGATTTTTCCCAAAATAATATTTACCGTTTATGGACTTAATCCTGCTGATGATATTTTTTAATCCGGTTCCTCCGATATCTGACATAATAATCTTCTCGGCAGCAAAGCCTATTCCGTCATCTGAATAAGAAAGACTTAACACATTATGTTCTTTTTCTAAAAGTATATTTACGCTTTTTGCTTTGGCGTGTTTTATAGTATTGTTAATAAGTTCACTTATAACCCTGAACAGGATAAGCTCGAGATTATTATCAAATTTATCTTCAATATTTCTGGTGTTAAAGTTAATAATAAGCTGATTTGTCTTGTTCACTTTGTCGCAAAATGTCTGAACAGCCTTATTAAGCCCGTATGATTGCAGAATTGTAGGCATAAGGTTGTTCGAGATTGTTCGGGTGGTGTTTACTGCTTCGTCAATCAGTTCGTTGCTTTGAGCAATAAGCATTTTCCTCTCTTCTTCGGGCATAGAAATGGACTTTAGCTCGTTAACATAAAGCTTTAGTGCAGAAAGCAATGGCCCCAGCCCATCGTGCATTTCTCTGGCAAATCTTTGTCTTTCTCTTTCTTCACCTTTGATTACAGCACTCAGAATCTGCCGCTCAAATTCAACGCGGCTGCTTATATCTCTTACAACGCTTAAAATAAAATCTTCGCCGTTTATTTTAAAAACTCTGCTTGTAAATTCAACCTGAAAGAGTTCCCCGGATTTTTTTATGTGTTCGGATTCAAAAAAGTAAATTCCTTTTTCAAATATGTTTTTACGGTTTTCAGTAATCTGGGATTTGTATTTGTCAGATTTTATCTCGCTGATTTTCATTTTCAGCAATTCTTCCCGGGTGTAGTTCAGAGACTCACATGCCGCGGTGTTTACTTCTACGATATTCTCGTTTATGTCTGTTACAAAAATATCATCGCCGGTACTGTCAAATAATTTGCGGAATCTTTCTTCGGATTCTTCCAGTGCAACGCTGATTGTGTCAATTTCTTTTCTGGATTTTTGTAACTCGTTAAAGGAACGTGAAATTCTTTCGGAATTAAAAATGTAGATAAATGCAAGAATTAAAAGCAGGGCAGCAAAGCCTATTATAACAGCCCCTTTTATCAAATCGCTACGGAATTCTTCTGTCTCTGTATCATACAGAACTGCTGTACCAACATAAAGTTCGTATTGCTTAAAGTAATCGAAGGCCATTATCTTTCTTTGTCCGTTAAAGGAATATTTAATAATTCCCTGTTTTGATTCTTTGATTTGTTTAAACAAGGTGCTGTCTCCCCAGTTCTGGCCTTCTCTTTCGGGATGAATAAGTAAAACCCCGCTCTGATCAAAAACCAGTGGATAACCGCTTTTACCTATTTTAAGCTTATATAAAAATGTTTTTAAGTTTTCCAGATCTTTTTCTTTGCTGCCAACATAAAGAGCCCCGATTACCTCGTTGTTTTTTATTATAGGTTCATAAGCGGTGATATACCACTCATCGACAACAAAAGCACGTCCGTAATATGTATTGCCGCTCAGCAACTGACGGCTTACTTCTGAATCTTCGGGAATATAGGTTCTTAAAGCTCTCTGGTTGTTTTCATTCATTACATTTGTAGAAATTCTGACGAATCCGGAGTCTGCTTTCTGAAAAACGGTAACCGTGCCACCGAACATGGCCTGCAGGCTATCAACAAATTTATTGTCAGTGAAAAGATCTTCACCGTTTATTTTCCAGTTTTTTAAATAGCAAAAATGTTTTGTTTTGCTGATCTGATTGGTTATCTCGGTTTTAACGGAATCCCCGGTTATCTTAAAATCACTGCTTTTAAAAAACGAAGAGGCAACTTTAAGATCAGACTTTACCTGATCTGATTTTAATGCATATTCTCTTTCGAGCATATTTAAAATGGTTTTAACCTCCAGATGTAAATTGTTTTCCAACTGAGTGTTAAATTCTTTAATGGACTTATTTACAAAGTAAACCGTCAGAATAAGAATGATAGCAGTTACAAAGCCACCAACGGGAATGAAAAGTCTTAGTCTTAGCGGGATGTTAAGTTTCTTCACAATATGTATTGATTACATTTTTTTATAATGGTCAATACAAAAATACAATTTTTTATGTAATATGAAATTTTCCCGGTAATCAAATTATTTAACAGGGATAGAAACTGAGAATGTACTGCCTACGTCGGGTGTACTTTCAACATTGACAGTCCCGTTATATAACTCAACCATTTTCTTTGCAATGGATAGCCCAAGTCCGCTTCCTGAAATAAATTTTGTTTTTTGATTTTTAATACGGACAAAATCCTGGAACAAAAGAGAAATGTCCTGCTGGCTGATTCCGATTCCTGTATCCCTGACCGAAATTTCGATTTTTTCGGTAGTTTTACAGATGTTTATAAATACTTTACCGTTTTCGACATTGTATTTAACGGCATTGGAAATAAAATTGTTTAATATTATTTCTATTTCGTTACTATCGGCTAACATGTACAGCATTTCGTCACCCTGTAAGGAAACAGTAATATTTTTTTGTATTGCCAATGGCTGTACAGTATTTATGACATGTTTTGCGATTTCAACAATATCTATTTTCTTCAGATCTCTGAGTTTTTTGCCCGACTCCATACGGGTAAGGTCAAGTAAGTCCATTATAAGGTTTCGCATGCCGTTTATCCTGTCAATAGACCTGTCCACCATTATCATGTAGTCGTCAATATTATCGCCGAGCTGTTTTTGTTTCATCATGTTCATATATCCTTCAATAGCATTTATCGGGGATTTTAATTCATGCGATAAAACAGATAAAAACTGAAAACGTATTTGTTTGCCGTCCTCTTTCATTTTACGTGTCATTCTTTTAAGAAAGAGGTTCTTTGTTATGTTTTCAATTGACGTTTTAAGTTCCTGTGGAGTGAATGGTTTCGGGACAAAATTGAAAGCTCCGTTACTGGTTGCTTTTATTGCAAGGTCAAGAGATGCAAAAGATGTAATCATCATTACGGCAATATCCATCTCTTTTTCTTTTATGTATTCCAGAACCTCAACACCTTCTATGCCTGGCAATTTATTGTCGAGCAGAATAATATCTATTTGAGTTGAGTCGATAATTTCAATTGCTTTTTCGCCGGTTTCGGCTTCCAGAATTTCGAAATTAAAATCTTCATCCATAAACGGGTAGCCTACGGTGAAATCACGCAATATTCTGATGGCACCGGATCTTATATGCGGTTCGTCATCAACTATCAATAATTTTAGAGTGCTCATATCTTAATATTTTTAATTTATTCTTGGTAAAGTAATTTTAAAAGTTGTTCCTGTCGGGGCCTTTTCTTTATCAGTATTTGACTCAACAGCAATTTTCCCTTTATGCATTTTGATTATTCCGTAAACCAGAGGCAAGCCAAGACCGGTACCTTTTCCTATCTCTTTTGTAGTGAAAAACGGGGTGAATAATTTATCCATGTTTTCGGCTTCAATTCCACAACCGCTGTCCTTTATTTTTATTTCAACTTCTTTTGCATTTCCTGTAACGAAAAACTCAAGAAGTCCGCCGTCCGGCATTGCCTCAACTGCATTTTTTTCGATGTTTGTAAATGCCTGCAGCATTTGTTCGGAGTCAATCATAACATAAGGGTCATGCAATTCCGATTTGATTGAGGTTTTTATATTATCGGGAATAACAACAGAGTTAAGGCTGCTTCGTACAAATTCCACTATATCAATTTCCACTACTTTAAGCTTGTTTTTTCTGGCAAAATTTAACAAGCCACCGACTATGTTTTTACATCTTTCAGCCTGAGTTACAATTATCTGCATATCATCTCTCAGCGGATCGTCAGGTTTTAATTCGTCCATAACAATATTGCTGTACATTGTTATAACACCAAGCGGGTTGTTTAATTCGTGAGCAATTCCGGCAGATATTTGTCCCATATTGGCTAATTGTTCCGAGCGTTTAAGAGCCGACTCGGCAGATGCCAGTTTCTTATTCGAGATTTGAAGAGCATTAAAGTATTTATACAGCTTTTCTGTTGTAAACCTGTAAATGAAAATCAAAAGCAGGAAAATTGAGAGCGCCGCCACTAAAACTGCTCCTTTAATTGAATCGTGAACCATATCATGGTTTTCAACATCTTTATCTATTGTGGCAGCTATATAAACTTCGAATTTGTCAAAATAAAGAAATGCTACAGTCTTGTTCTTCCCTTTATGTTCATAATCAATTACACCTTCTTTCTTGCCTTTAACCTGATCGTAAAAAGAGCATTCCGGCCATGTCTGGCCTTCCAGATAAGGATGAATAAGAATAAGTCCGTTCTTGTCAAAAACAAACGGAAATCCGCTGTTGCCTATATGCAGGCTGTTTAATATTTCTTTAAGTTCAGATAAATCTTTTTCTTTATCTCCGACATAAAGCATTCCGGCAGTTTCTCCGTTAATGATTATAGGCTCATAAGCAGTAGTGTACCATTTATCTACAACTATTGCCCTGCCGTAATATGTTTTACCTGCCAGAATTGACTGAATAACCGGGGATTCATTTGGAATAAATGTTCCTATAGCTCTTGTACTGTCAGGTTTTCGCACATTGGTACTTATCCGTACAAATCCGCTGTCAGATTTCTGAAAAACAGTTATTGTCCCTCCTATAATGGTTTCAAGTTTATCAACAAAATCATTGCTGTCGTTTAGTATTTCGTTACCTCTTATCCATTTTTTCAGATATACATCAGATTTTTCTCCGGTTTCCTGATTTTCCACACTCATACGAACGGAATCATCAAGAACGGTAAGCTTTTCCTGATAAAAAAGTTCGTGGGCTACTTTTAGATTAGACTGAACTTTATCAAGTTTGAGTATGCTTTCGCGCTCAAACATCTTCGAAATGGTTTTAACCTCAAGTTGCAATGTGCTTTTTATCTGATCATTGAAACCTGAAATTGATTTGTTAATAATTATTGTTGTGGACAAAACGACCACAATAATAATTATTAATGATACCGGCAGAAACAGTTTAAGCTTAAGCGGTATTTTTATTTTTGGTTTCATTTTAAATTAATTTTAAAGAACAATTTGCCGTCAGAGACTGAAAACTCTTGAAAAACAAACAGAGTAAGGAATTTATCCTTACTCTGTTTCGGAGTTGAAATTATTTAATGTGTTTTTTTACTTCTTCAATAATTTTGGCACCTTCAACCGGTTTTCTGATGAAACCTGCTACCGGGAACCAGTGTGTTTTGCCGTCTTCGCCTTTGTAATCAATACCTGCTGATCCGTCGTTGATGTTTTTTACAAGCAATACCTGTAAATCTTTGAAGTTAGGATCTTTGCGGAACTCTCTGGCCATTTCCAAAACACTGAGTTTTGATGTTACCAGGATGTCAATTGAAGACTGGATAAGGAAAGGAATTTCTTTAAATTCCGGGTTGTTCAGCATTTCCTGAGCTAATTCAAATCCTTCATAAGGAGTGGTCATCATTACATCGAGGATAGCGAGATCCGGTTTAATACTGCGAAGCTTTTCAAGGCCTTCTTCTTTATTTAACGCTGAAGTTACATCGTAACCTTCTTTTGTTAATACTGCCGTTACTACGGTGATTACATCAATGTCGTCGTCAACGATCAGGATTCTTTTTTTAGCTGTTGTTTCCATTTTGAGTGTTTTTTAAAGTTAATAATTTATGTTAATTATGTTTTGTTTTCTGATGTAAAGATAATATGAATTCAAATACAGGTACAGAGATTTAGCTACGTATTTTTCTGTAATAAACAATTGATTATTTCGGATAAAAACCGATACTTTTCTGCAATTCAGGTACATATAAAGCTGAAATTAAGAATTTATCGTTTTGCTAACATGTTGATTGTTAGTGTTTTATGCTTTTGGGGGATTTTGGGTGTGTTTCGTAAAACTGCAATCTTATGCAAAATTTTATATGCCATATTTTTACATATTTAAAATTTTTTGAGATTTTTCTTTTGCATAATCCGGGTGTTTCATACCTTAATAATCGCTCAGACTTGCATAATTTTTCAAATCGCTGAAATCTTTTTATTATTTTTGCAGAAAAAAAGATGATTTCTCATAGCGAAGCTTATAATATTGCCCTTAATTCAGCTTTTTCCAAACTGGTTGTAAAGGTTAATGTAACAGAGTGCGTAAGCAGAATTCTGGCTGAAGATATTTTTTCTTCATTCAATATGCCGCCTTTTGATAAAAGCATGGTTGACGGATATGCCATTCTTAAGTCTGATATTTCGGGAGAATTATCGGTTGACGGAATTGTAGGAGCCGGTGATGGTTCTGATAATATTGTAAAACCCGGGCATTGCATTAAAGTTATGACAGGAGCACCTGTGCCGGAAGGAACCGAAATGGTTGTAATGGTTGAAGATGTTGAAAGTTGTGGTGACGGCAAAATAAGAATTACAAACCAGAAATCATCAGTTAATATATCGCCGAAAGGAGAGGATATTTTAACCGGAGATAAAGTGCTGACAAAAGGAACTCTTTTAAAACCTTTTCATTGCGGTATTCTTGCAACTCTCGGTTATGCAGAAGTTCCGGTTTTTGAAAAAGTAAGAGCTGGCATTATAGTTACAGGTGATGAGATAATAGAACCGGGAAATGAATTGTTGTCAGGACAGATTTATAATTCAAATGCCTACCAGTTAATTAATAATTGCAAGACACTGGGAATTATTCCGGAGTATTTTGGTATTGCAGGAGATACATACGAAGAAATTGAAACAGCTTTTAATTCAATGTTGCTTAATAACGATGTCCTTATAATTACCGGTGGCGTTTCTATGGGCGACTATGACTATGTTGCTCCTGTAATGAAAGCTTCAGGATTGGATGTTAAATTTGACAGCATTGCAGCTCAACCGGGGCGGCCTCTGGTTTTTGCTACAGACGGGAATAAATTCTGTTTCGGAATGCCGGGAAATCCTGTTTCCGGGCTTGTGCTTTTTGAAACAATAGTAAAACCCTTTTTGTATAAAATGATGGGGCACGACTTTAAACCGTGTAATTTTCCGTTTAAACTAAATGGTAAAATTTCAAGAAAAAAAGCACAGCGTAAGTCTTATTACCCTGTTAAATTAAATGATGACAACACTGTAAGTGCAATTGCATATCACGGTTCGGCACATATAAACGCTTATTCTCAGGCTTTCGGTATAATCGCCCTGGAGATAGGAGTTACAGAAATTGAAGAAGGAGAAATGGTTTATGTTAGACAGATTTAACAGGGAAATTACATATTTAAGGGTGTCGGTTACAGACCGTTGCAACCTGCGATGTGTGTATTGTATGCCGGAGGAGGGCATCCCCCTTAAGAACCATAAAGATATTTTAAGTTTTGACGAGATTGTTGAAGTTTGCAAAGCCGGAATAGATTCAGGAATAAATAAAATCAGAATTACCGGTGGAGAGCCGTTGGTGCGTAAAGGAATTGTAAGTTTAACAGAATCCATTGCAAAACTTCCGGGGCTTAAAGATTTAAGTATGACCACAAACGGAATCCTGCTGGACCAGTTTGCTCAGAGACTTAAAGATGCAGGACTGATGAGAGTAAATATCAGTCTTGATACGTTAGATCCTGACGAATACCGGCAAATAACCAGAGGTGGCGAAATTACAGATGTGATAAAAGGAATTGTGGCTGCACAAAAAGCCGGTTTGGAACCGGTGAAAATTAATTCTGTAATTTTTGATAAAGACAGTGATTCCATGAAAGAAGGACTCAAAGATTTTGCAAATAAGATGGGCTTGCAGGTTCGTTTTATTTCAAGAATGAATCTGGAAACGGGAGATTTCTCTGTTGTTGAAGGTGGTACCGGAGGCGATTGCAAAATATGTAACAGGTTGAGATTAACAGCTAACGGTTATATTAAGCCGTGTCTGTTTTCGGACAGAGAATTCAGTGTGCGCGAGCTTGGTGCAATAGAAGCAATTATGAAAGCAGTTGAATTTAAACCTGAAAAAGGAGTTTCATGCATGCATGGAAATTTTTATAATATTGGAGGCTGAAAATAATTAAATATGCCACTAAGGCACAAAGAAGAAAATTCCTTTAGTGTTTTGGTGTTTTAGTGGCAATGATAAAAATATAATATTTTAGTAACATAGAAAAAACTTAATTAGCCACGAAAGCACAAAACCACAAAAAAAAGAAAAATCTCTTTAGTGTTTTAGTGTCTTAGTGGCAAAAAAAATATAGTATGACAGAATTCTCACATATCGACAACAAAACCGGCAAAGCTAACATGGTGGACGTAGGTAACAAACCTGAAAGTATCAGGATAGCAATTGCTGAAGGTTTTATTAAACTGTCAGCCGAAACTGTAAAAATGATTGAAGATAACACAATCAAAAAAGGAGAGGTGCTTTCAATTGCAGAGTTTGCCGGAATTATGGCTGCAAAAAAAACACCTGAGTTAATACCGCTTTGTCACCAG
This sequence comes from Bacteroidales bacterium, assembly GCA_003249955.1. Classification (GTDB taxonomy): domain Bacteria; phylum Bacteroidota; class Bacteroidia; order Bacteroidales; family ML635J-15; genus Bact-19. The sequence goes on from QKHS01000012.1 coordinate 20,637, forward strand.
TTGAATCTTACCAAAGTAGATGTTGCTGCTCAAACCGAAAATGACGGAGTAAGAATAACTGCAACAACAAAATGTATAGGGCAGACCGGTGTGGAAATGGAAGCTCTGACTGCTGTAAGCATTGGCTTGCTGACAATTTATGATATGTGTAAAGCCGTAGATAAAAATATGGTGATAGGAGAGGTTAAGTTGGTAAATAAGACAAAAACTAATTGCTAAATTAGGAGAATCATATAATTAAACATACTAAAAATAAAAACTCCCACCGAAGCAGGAGTACAGGATTTTTATCCTTCGGCATATAGCCTTATTGTGATAAGATGTAATTTTGGATATTATTCCAACACAAAAATATTTAAATATTTTGATTATTCAAAGTATTTTTTTTATTTTTAAAAAATATTTTTGAATTATATAAAATCACAAATAATTATGACAAGGATATTAGGTCTGGATTTAGGGACAAATAGTATAGGATGGGCTGTTGTTGATAAAGAAAAAAATCAGTTTTCATTGATTGATAAGGGAGTAAGAATATTTCAGGAAGGAGTTAAAATAGAAAAAGGGATAGAGAGTTCCAAAGCAGCAGATAGAACGAAGTATAGAAGTTCAAGGAGGATTAAATTTAGGAGGAAACTACGGAAAATACAAACTTTAAAGACACTTGTAGAATTCGGATATTGCCCGGGTATTGACATTGAAGAATTGAATATATGGAGATATAAAAAAGTATATCCACAAAACGAACAATTTCGGGATTGGTGGAAAACAGACGATGAGCATAATATAAATCCATATTTTTTTAGGAATCTTGTTGTTACAGAAAAACTTGATTTGACTAAAACCGAAAACAGATTCAAAATAGGTAGAGCGTTTTACCATATTTCACAACGGCGCGGCTTTTTAAGTAATAGACTTGAGAATACAAAAGAAAGTGATGGATTAGTTAAAAGTAGCATTGAAGAAATAAGTCTTGCAAAAGGAGACTTAACACTTGGTCAATATTTTTATAAGAAATATATCAGTTCAGAAAAAATACGTGATACTTATACTCATAGGGAGGAACACTACCTCGAAGAATTTGAGAGAATTTGTAATTTTCAGGGGTTACCGATAGAGTTTGTTGATAAATTGAGAAAATCGATTTTTTACCAAAGACCATTGAAATCGCAAAAGGGAGCGATTGGGAAATGTGTTTTTGAGAAAAAGAAAGCCCGTTGTGCCGTTTCGCACCCATTGTTTGAGGAGTATAGAATGCTATGTTTTGTTAATAATATTAAAATAAAAACACCGAATGATGAAAAACTAAGATTTTTAAATAAGGTAGAACGAGCTAAAGCAATCGAAAGATTTTTTCTTAAAAGGGAGCATTTTGATTTTGAAGATATTGTGAAATATCTCGCGCCTAAAAAACAATACAAATTTTACAAAGACAGGAACATAAATCAAGAAGATTATCTGTTTAATTATTCAATGAACACTACTGTAAGTGGATGTCCGGTATTAGCAAGATTTAAAGATTTATTTGGCGAAACTTTTATTGATGAAAGATATAATATAATTGTTTCCGATCATGGAGATGTTGCAAAAAATGTACAGGATGCATGGCATGTCTTATTGACATTTAACTCTGAAATAAAACTAAAAGAGTTTGCAATAAATAAACTTGGGTTAAATGATGAGCAAGTATCTGAATTTGTAAAAATAAAACTTAAACAAGATTATGCTTCTCTAAGTCTTAAAGCGATTAAAAACATTTTACCTTTCCTTCGTGAAGGAATAATTTATTCACATGCCGTTTTTATTGCAAATATGAAAAGTGCTTTGCCAAAAACATTGTGGATTCAACCGGAGAATCAAAAAGAAATATCAGATCAGATAAAAATAATTATTAATACCCAAAAAGACGAAAAAGATTTAGTTGAAATCGTTAATGGGATTATAAAGACATGCCGTGAAAACGGAGAATGCTGGAGCAATGAAGCAGAGATTTATTTTAAACAGGATTTGATAAAACGACTTGAAGGATTTTATGGAAAAAATAAGTTCAATTCTTTCAGTGAAAAATTTAAAACTGATGTCGAAGATAAATCTTTTAGATTGCTGAAGAAACAAATGTTGTTGAATAATAGCAGAGGGGAATTTGCAAAAGTTGAAACAATTGATGAAAGACTTAAACATTATATAATTGATACTTTTAAGGTGGGGGCGGAAAATTTGAGTAAAATATATCATCCTTCAGCAATTGAAATTTATAAACAACCAATAAGAAGCGAAGACGGGAATATATATCTTGGCTCTCCAATGGTTTCTGCTGTTCGAAATCCAATGGCTATGAGAGCACTTCATCAATTAAGAAAAGTTATTAATGAACTGATAAAAAATGAGGTCGTTGACCAGAATACTAAGATTAATATAGAAATGGCCAGAGATCTCATGAATTCAAATGAAAGAAAAGCATACCAAAACTGGCAGAGGGATAGAGAAAATCTGAGAAAAACTTATTCTGATCGGATAAAGGAATACTATAGATCTCAAAACATAAATTTAGAACCAAGTGAGGATGATATTTTAAAATATCAATTATGGGAAGAACAAAAACATAAATGTTTATATACTGGGAAAGAAATTTTATTAAGTGGTTTTTTAGGTGCAAATCCGAAATTTGATATTGAACATACAATTCCAAGAAGTCTGTCATTAGATAATTCGCAGGCTAATAAAACATTGTGCGATAATGTATTTAATAGAAGTGTGAAGAAAAATAGAATTCCATCAGAGCTTGAAAACCATAAGGAAATTTTATCAAAAATCGTTGATTGGCGTAAAAAAGTTGAAGATTTGGAGGAAGACATTTCAAAAGCAGTCAGACAATCAAAAAATGCAGCAGACAAGGATGGGAAAGATCGTGCAATTCAAAAAAGACACAAACTAAGCTACGAAAGGGATTATTGGCGTAATAAGTATAAAAGGTTTGAAATGGAAGATGTCCCCGATGGATTTAAGAATAGTCAAATTGTTGATACCGGAATTATTACCAGGTATGCAAGAATGTATCTAAACACTATTTTTGATAAAGTATATACTGTCAAAGGTAATACGGTAGCAGATTTTAGAAAAATCTGGGGATTACAAGAGGAATACGTAAAGAAAGAGAGAATTAATCATATTCATCATTGTGTTGATGCAATTACAATTGCTTGTATTACAAAAGAAAATTACGAAAATCTTGCAAAATTCTATCATGAGTGGGAAGAATTAGAACATGCTGGCGTAAAGACTAAACCCGTATTTGAAAAACCTTGGAGAACTTTTACTGAAGATTTAAAGACCATTGAAAATGAAGTATTAATTTCACATAATACTTCAGACGTGTTATTAAAACAAACGAAAAAAATCAAACGTAAACGTGGTATTATTCAAAGAAATGCAGATGGGAAAGTTGAGTTTGAAAAAGGTAATACAGCTAGAGGTAGTCTGCATTTAGAAACATTTTATGGTGCAATAGAACGACCGATTATTGACGAAAATGGTAAGGAAGAAAGGCAAATAAAATATGTGTTAAGAAAATCTATTCTGAAATTGAAATTAAATGAAGTAGATAAAATTGTTGATGAGATTGTGAAAGAAAAAGTTAAAAATTCTATTGCAGATAATACACTAATAATAACTTCAGGAGAGAATCAGCAAAATATACTTTCTAATACCATTTGGATGAATGAAGAAAAACGCATTCAAATTAAAAAAGTCAGAATTTATCAGGCAGCTGTGACGAATCCAATTAAATTAAAAAAAAATAGAGATAAAACAGTTAAACAAAGGAAGGAGTATAAAGAATATGTAAATGTTTTAAACGAAGAAAATTATGCATTAGGTGTGTATGAAGCCATAGTTAAAGATAAAGTTAAAAAAAGGTTTGAGGCATTAAGTAATTTTAAGGCAAGTTCTGCATTAGAATTTAAAATTGATAAAGGTCTGTTTAAAAGTAAAATTCTCTTTGAACAGAGTAAAATAATAAATGGCAGAGAATACAAGCTCAAGAACATTATTAAAGTTGGTAATTTAGTAATTCTTTATGAAAATTTTCCTGAGGAAATATGGGATTTAGATCTTGACACATTGAGCAAAAGATTGTATAAAGTTTATGGATTTAGAGGAGATGATGGTAGGGTTAAATTGAGACATCATCAAGAAGCTCGTCCAGATAAGGATCAAGACAAAGCAGTAAGTCAAATTGATTTCAATAAGTCAAATTCAAAACTTATAATATCACTTGGGAATTTAAAATGTTTAGTAGAAGGGATTGACTTTGTCATGTCTGTTACTGGAAAGATTGAACAGAAAAATATAAATATATGTTAAAACGCACTCTTTTCTTTTCAACCCCTTACCGGCTTAGTCTAAAAAACATGCAGTTGGTTGCTGAATCTAAAGATAACGGAGAGGTTCGCACTGTCCCGGTTGAAGATATTGGTTTTGTAGTTTTGGACAATATGCAGATTTCTGTTAGTTTACCTTTAATTGAAACATTGGTTGCAAATAATGTTGCTGTTGTTTTCTCAGATTCTAAACACATGCCTCAATCTATGCTGTTAAATCTTGATTCGCACAGCATTCAAACAGAAATTTTCCGGAATCAGATTGATGCAAGTCTTCCACTAAAGAAAAATCTATGGAAGCAAACAATAGAATGCAAAATTGCCAATCAGGCAAAATTATTGAAAATATTGGATAGGCAAAGTGCGGATATTCTCAATCTGGCAAAAGATGTAAAATCCGGTGACCCCGATAATCGCGAAGGAACTGCTGCCAGATTATATTGGCCCAGACTTTTAGGCGATAGTTTTACCAGAGACAGGTTCGGCGACTTTCCTAACGAGCTTTTGAATTACGGTTATATTATTTTAAGGGCTGCCGTAGCAAGGTCACTTGTCGGGTCAGGATTATTGCCAACATTGGGGATACATCATAGAAATAAGTATAATTCGTATTGCCTTGCAGATGATATTATGGAACCATATCGTCCTTATGTTGACAGACGGGTTTTTTCGTTAGTTAAAAATAATCCGGAAATGTTTTTTCTGGAAAAAGAACACAAAGCTGAACTTTTACAGGTTTTAACAGATGATGTAATGATTGATAAGATGCGCAGACCTCTAATGGTTGCTTTATCAATGACAACATCATCTCTGTCAAAGTGTTATTCGGGAGAATTAAAGAATATTAAATATCCGGAATTTAAGTAGTGGAACAGTTACGACTTAATGCATATCATATTATGTGGCTATTTGTTTATTTTGATTTGCCTACAAATACAAAAAAAGAACGGAAAGCGGCTTCTTTATTCAGAAAAAATCTGATGAAAGATGGTTTTTCGATGATGCAATATTCGGTATATAATCGTCATTGCGCATCAAAAGAGAGCCTTGAAGTTCATGTTAAGCGGGTTCAATCTTTTTTGCCGGAATTTGGTCAGGTAAGTTTGTTGAAGATAACCGATAAACAATACGGTGATATGATAAATTTTTGGGGAAAGAAACAAACTATCCCAAAAAATCAACCTGTGCAATTAGAATTATTTTAATTTTGCTTGTTCTTTGACATATTGGAGTAGAATTCAAAATTTAATGCATTACTTCACTTCATAGTTGCAATTAGAATGTTTTTTTGTGATAGAAACCTTCTAAAAGCCTTGGTGAACAAGGCTTAAGGGGCGCTATGTTGTGGTTTGATGTAATTTTGGAACACACAACAACTCAAGCTTATAATCATTGTATGATAGAATAGTTGTGGTTTGATGTAATTTTGGAACACACAACAACATACCCAAATTTATATAAGACTGTTTTTTAGTTGTGGTTTGATGTAATTTTGGAACACACAACAACGATAGATCGTTTGCAGGAAACGCATCAATAGTTGTGGTTTGATGTAATTTTGGAACACACAACAACGCAATCAAATTGAATTTGCAAAGCTTGTAAGTTGTGGTTTGATGTAATTTTGGAACACACAACAACTATCAAACTTAGAATATACATTTTAGGATAGTTGTGGTTTGATGTAATTTTGGAACACACAACAACATATATTCGATCATATAATACCGGTACGCGTTGTGGTTTGATGTAATTTTGGAACACACAACAACTGACAAAAAAATTAAGCTATACAGCTACCAGTTGTGGTTTGATGTAATTTTGGAACACACAACAACAATCATTTAAACGGCGTTAAACTTGCGCAGTTGTGGTTTGATGTAATTTTGGAACACACAACAACTCACCCCAAGTTGCAATATCTGGAATGCCAGTTGTGGTTTGATGTAATTTTGGAACACACAACAACCAATAAGACAGTTTCCGCAGCCAGTAATTGTTGTGGTTTGATGTAATTTTGGAACACACAACAACTTCAATATCGGAGATTATCTATTCACAATTGTTGTGGTTTGATGTAATTTTGGAACACACAACAACAGGTTATTATATAGTTTGTTCATGTAGAGAGTTGTGGTTTGATGTAATTTTGGAACACACAACAACTTTCAGGTTGCGAAGTCATTAGTGGCAAGGGTTGTGGTTTGATGTAATTTTGGAACACACAACAACGAATAGAAGCAGGATTAATAGGACGGCTAGTTGTGGTTTGATGTAATTTTGGAACACACAACAACAACAGATCCGTCACACGTTACATGGCATGGTTGTGGTTTGATGTAATTTTGGAACACACAACAACACAAATCTCTGTAATAGTCGTCAGATATTAGTTGTGGTTTGATGTAATTTTGGAACACACAACAACCATTAAAGCAAAAGATACACTCATCGGGAGTTGTGGTTTGATGTAATTTTGGAACACACAACAACTGAATTTGTTCTCGTTGACATGAATGATGGTTGTGGTTTGATGTAATTTTGGAACACACAACAACTATAATTATTAGCATCGTCATTGATCATAAGTTGTGGTTTGATGTAATTTTGGAACACACAACAACAGACTGATTCGTCTTGATGAGCCCTGCCGGGTTGTGGTTTGATGTAATTTTGGAACACACAACAACGAAACCGGCAAATGCCGATGTTGTAACGAGGTTGTGGTTTGATGTAATTTTGGAACACACAACAACTGATTTTATTATAAATCAATATAGCGGTGGTTGTGGTTTGATGTAATTTTGGAACACACAACAACATGCCTGAAATTATTGCAGCAAACCCAAAAGTTGTGGTTTGATGTAATTTTGGAACACACAACAACGAAAATTGCATTACTATGTATGATTAATGAGTTGTGGTTTGATGTAATTTTGGAACACACAACAACTGTTTTTTTTGCTCATCATCAGAAAGAAGGTTGTGGTTTGATGTAATTTTGGAACACACAACAACATCACAGTCTTTAACTTCGATCTGATCAAAGTTGTGGTTTGATGTAATTTTGGAACACACAACAACAAACGTTTAAGCTATTGAAATTCGACGCTGGTTGTGGTTTGATGTAATTTTGGAACACACAACAACGCTTTAGTTTTTTGTTTTCGAGAACTTTTAGTTGTGGTTTGATGTAATTTTGGAACACACAACAACATCGTCAAGTTTTAAAACTTCGCGATTATAGTTGTGGTTTGATGTAATTTTGGAACACACAACAACGCTTTAGTTTTTTGTTTTCGAGAACTTTTAGTTGTGGTTTGATGTAATTTTGGAACACACAACAACGGCTCCGTCAAGTGCTATTTATGAGGGAAGGTTGTGGTTTGATGTAATTTTGGAACACACAACAACTTTGCGAAATTGACAAAGATTATTTTGATGTTGTGGTTTGATGTAATTTTGGAACACACAACAACAGATTTTTCTGAAATAATAGCAGAATCCGGTTGTGGTTTGATGTAATTTTGGAACACACAACAACGCAAAAGCAAATTTGATAAATGCAAAAGCTGTTGTGGTTTGATGTAATTTTGGAACACACAACAACGTAGGCTGTCCAATGTCTCCAGCTTCTATGGTTGTGGTTTGATGTAATTTTGGAACACACAACAACACTTTTATTTGAAGTTCCGTAAACTTTCTTGTTGTGGTTTGATGTAATTTTGGAACACACAACAACTTACATTTAATAAATTATTATTAAAAACAAGTTGTGGTTTGATGTAATTTTGGAACACACAACAACAAAGACGATAAATTAATTTTCATTTGTACTGTTGTGGTTTGATGTAATTTTGGAACACACAACAACTATTTGATATGTACACACCTGATATCATAAGTTGTGGTTTGATGTAATTTTGGAACACACAACAACTTTTGCCATCACCGCAATAATGATTGTAGAGTTGTGGTTTGATGTAATTTTGGAACACACAACAACCCAATGTGTTTTTTTGTATAGGTTTTTGTAGGTTGTGGTTTGATGTAATTTTGGAACACACAACAACAAGATGCTTCTTTATAATAAAATTTAAACGGTTGTGGTTTGATGTAATTTTGGAACACACAACAACTATCGGGGCTGTAACTCCGTAGAAGTTTGAGTTGTGGTTTGATGTAATTTTGGAACACACAACAACCTTTTAGTTGAACTTATTTGGTGGAGGAAAGTTGTGGTTTGATGTAATTTTGGAACACACAACAACCTTTTAGTTGAACTTATTTGGTGGAGGAAAGTTGTGGTTTGATGTAATTTTGGAACACACAACAACTGAGGTCTATTAGCATCCCTATGTGTGAGTGTTGTGGTTTGATGTAATTTTGGAACACACAACAACACGGCTTATGAATCTGTCAGAGGACGAAGAGTTGTGGTTTGATGTAATTTTGGAACACACAACAACTGGTAGTAATTATGCTTATAAAGTATTTCAGTTGTGGTTTGATGTAATTTTGGAACACACAACAACTTTTGGTGTTTTTATAAGGAATGACGTATGGTTGTGGTTTGATGTAATTTTGGAACACACAACAACCTTTTAGTTGAACTTATTTGGTGGAGGAAAGTTGTGGTTTGATGTAATTTTGGAACACACAACAACCAAATTCAATCGTTAAATTATCTATTGCAGTTGTGGTTTGATGTAATTTTGGAACACACAACAACTGATCTTGTGCAACTTATGGACATGTCAGGTTGTGGTTTGATGTAATTTTGGAACACACAACAACGCAATTTTAGAATTATTATAAGCCATACAGTTGTGGTTTGATGTAATTTTGGAACACACAACAACTAGAATTCAAACACAGAGACCCAAACTGGGTTGTGGTTTGATGTAATTTTGGAACACACAAGAATTTTGGTGAGATACGCATTACAGAAATAGCTATTCATAATTTATAAGAGTGTAAATTTTTACTAATTTTGCAAAAAAATAATCATTATGCAATTCACAATAAAATCCCTCAATATTTCTGAGAAAAAAGGAACTTTAAAAGTTCCTGTAAACGAAGTGGAAATAGATTTTACCGGCCTTAAAACCGATGCACATAGCGGAAACTGGCATCGTCAGGTTAGTTTGCTGGCAAAGGAAAATATAGATGAATTTTCGGTTCAGTATAAACAGAATTTTAAATTTGGCGACTTTGCCGAAAATATTACAACTGAAGGAATAGACTTTCGTAAAGTTAAAATTCTGGATATTCTTGAAAATGAGAATGTCGAAATGATGATTACCCAAAAAGGTAAGAAATGTCATGGCGGTGGTTGTGCAGTATTTAATGCAGTAGGACATTGTGTTATGCCCAAAGAAGGAATATTTGCCCAGGTAATTCGTCCGGGAAAACTTAAAACCGGGGATAACATGAATTACAGGCCAAAGGTTTTTAAAGTTGCGGTTATTACTTTGAGCGATCGTGCCAGCCGTGGCGAATATCAGGATTTGAGCGGACCTGCAATTGCAGAAATGGCCGGTGATTTTTATAAAGGTATTGGAAGACTTTGCGAAATCAGTTCTTATGTTATTCCTGATAATGCTGAAGAATTAACAAAACTTATCAGCAAATTATCAAAAGAATGTGATGCTATTTTTACTACAGGCGGAACAGGCATGAGCGAAAAAGATATTACCGTAGAAACAGTTTCGCCTATGTTATCAAAAGAATTGCCCGGAATTATGGAAATGGTAAGAATGAAATACGGACAGCAAAATCCCAATGCTTTGTTAAGCCGAAGCATTGCAGGATCGATAGGTAAAACTTTGGTTTTCTGTATGCCGGGTAGTCCTAAGGCAGTCCGTGAATATATGACAGAAATATTTACAATTCTGGAACACCTTACTTATATGGTGTACGGGTTTGATAATCACTAATACCGGAGCTAACGTTCCTGGTTTTTAGTGTATGTGTTCTTTGTCCCCGGATAAGATTTAATAAACAGCGATCTTTTTTACCTCCGGATTATTCCCGAACTTTATGTAATAAATTCCGGGAGAGTAATCTGATATGTCAATACTAAGATTGTTTTCAATCAAAAACATGTCAACTTTAGTCCCGATAGAATTATATATCCAGACTTCAGTTTTAGTATTATCTGCATCAGTTGAAATATTAATATACCCGGAAGCCGGATTCGGATAAACAGAGAATGAATCATATACCTGTCTTTCAACTGAAGCAAACACGTTTATGTTACAGGCAAAGTCTTTAAGTGTTACTGTACATGATCCGTTTGCAAGAATAACATTAAGCCTGATCCAACCATATAAAGTGTCTTCATTAGGTTTAATCATAAATCCTATATAATGATCTTCCGAACTGTTCCATGTATGTACGTAAGCACCACTTGAAAAACCACCATTAGTTGACCAAAGATAACCAGCAGTTTGATTGAAAACAGAATTATTGTTAATAGTTTGCCCGGGATTGAGAGTGTCTGCAACGTTAACCGTGTAAAAAACATCGCCGGGATATCCCTCAGATGTCTCTTCATGAGTTATTATTTTAGACCCTTGGTTTAATGAGTAAACTCCTGCGCTGCCACTACAGCCACCTAAACTGCCGGTACCATATCCGGAAATCAGGAAATCCATAATTCCGTTTTGATCAACATCGATTGAAAAAGAACCTTCGCTATGCATGTTTGTCAAATATGCTGCTACACTAAACATTGAATCCGGTTCAGGGTTTGTGTAAATATCACTTCCCCCGACTTCACCTGTTATTGAGAATTGTGAAAATACGAGGTTGTTTATTCCCGTAAGTAAAAACAATGCAGATATTACAATAAAATATCTGATTAACGATCTGCTTAAATCTCTGTAATACATAATCTTATTTATTTTAAGTATATATTTTATGTGTAAAGATAACCTGTTTTTATGTATAAATAAATTTTAATGATTAATTTTTTATGAAATTCCTGATTTATTATAAAATTTGTTACTAAATTTGATAAGCAAAAAAAATCTTATGTCATCAAAAGTTCCTGTGTTTAAACAAACTGCGTTAATATCGTCAATCCCTCAACTTTCGGTATTGGCGGGACTAATCCTTTTGTTTTATTTTTTAAAAACTGAAAATTATTTTATTTACGGAGCAGTAAGTTACATTTTTATTTCGTTTTGTTTGCGAAATATACTTGCCCGGCACCACAGAACAGGTATAAGGCTGGTAAAGCAGAAGAATTTTAAAGCAGCAATTCAGGCTTTTCAGAATAGTGTCGATTTCTTTACCAGAAATAGCTGGATAGATAAATTCAGATACCTTACAATTTTAAGTTCTTCGGCAATGTGTTACAGGGAAATGGGACTCTGTAATATTGCATACTGTTATAGCCAGATAGGAGAAGGAGAAAAAGCAAGAGAATATTATGAGAAGACCCTGGCAGATTATCCAAAAAACGGACTCGCAATTTCAGCAATAAATATGATGAATTCTGTCGAAAAACAAAACGTAAAAAATATAGAATAGTTGCGATGGTTATTTATAGTTGTTTTTAAAATAAAGTAAAGAAAGTTTGGTTTGTTATAGTAAATGTCAAAGCTGCGAACCTTGTCTTGCTCAAGACTTTTAAAGTCAACAAAATATTTATAATAACAATAAATTAATTATTATTTAAATATAATTTTGTATTGCTGATATCATATAAATATAATTTTACGACCTGTTATTGTAAAACTTTCTTAATAAAAAAATTATGAAACAAAGATTATTCGGGTTATGCTTATTGTTTTTGTTATTGTTGCCGGCTTCGGTTGTGTTTTCACAAGTAGTTTCGGGCACTGTTCTTGACGCAAAATCATCCCAACCTCTTTCGGGGGCTAATGTTTATGAAGAAAACTCTAAAAAAGGAACTGTTACAGATGCAAAAGGTCATTTTAATATAAATGTATCTTCTGATCAAAAAGAAGTGGAATTAAAAATTAGTTATATAGGTTATAAAACAATTGAAAAATCTGTTAAGATTAAAAATGAAAATGAGTTAATAATTTACCTGAGTCCTGAAGCTTTTTCTATTGGAGAAGTCGTTATCTCAGAAGAAAATGAAGGCCGTGAAGGTAGCGGGTACCGTGTGGAAAACGGAGATGTCGGTATTATGGGTAAAAGAAAAATCTCAGAAATTCCTTATTCTGTACAGGTTGTTTCACAGGATCTTATTGACAGCCGTCAGGCAAAAGATATAATTACAGCTTTAAATACAAATCCGGAAGTTGTTGCTTCGAAAACACCGAACAACGATGAAAGAGGTCTGGCAGACATAAAAATGCGTGGATTTGCAGCAGCGGTTCTTTTAAATGGTTTGCCGGTAAACAGTTATCATATGCCTTTTGTGGAAATGGCCGACAGGATAGAAGTGTTATCAGGATTTTCAAGCTTTTTTTACGGTTTCTCCGGGTCTAACGGAGTGGTAAATTATGTGTCTAAGAAAGCTCCGGAACAATTTAAAACGAGTTTTTCAACAGGTATTTATAACGGAGGGGTAAAATATCTTCATACAGATGTCGGAAGTCCTGTTGATAAAAATAAAAAAGTCGGTTTCCGTTGCAATGCTTATCTTGAAGATGGAAATACTTTTGTTGACGGACAAACTCAGAAAAGATTAATGTTTTCGGGACTGGTGAGTTATAAAATAGCAAAAAACACCTCGTTAACAGTTGAGGCGTTTCATCAGACTCAGGATATGACAGGTCAGCAAGCTATTTTTGAAGTTAAAACAGCCAACGATATTTTGGTGCCTGATGCCGGTTTGTTTGATTTAAGGAAGCTTTACGGGCAAAAATGGACCAGCACGGAAAATGAATATTCTCAGATTGCGGCACACTTTAAATCAGATGTTAACGAACATGTAAGTTTCCGTGCAGGTTACAGCTACGCTGTCGGTTTTTGGGATTATAATTACCTTGTAGCTTCTTTTACTGATAATAACGGCAATTATTCGCTCAAACACATAGAATCTGCTCCGCAGGACAGGGATTATCAGGCCGGATATGCCTTTGCGGATTTTCATGCAAAAACCGGATTCATAAAACATGATCTGAGCATAGGATACAACGGGAATTTTACAGGGATACATTTTGGCAATAATCTTACAACCAATATGGGGAGTTTTAATATTTCGCAGACAGAATTTGTTGCAATGCCTGATACCGCGGAAGTCGCAGCACTTTTATGGGATTATACAAATTATAACACATATCTTTACAATAATTTTCTTGCCGGCGATTATCTTAAGTTTGCAAATTGGCTTTCCGTTTTTGCCGGGGTTAATTATGCTGTGTATGAAACTCACCGTACAACCGGGAATTTAACACAAAGCGGAGCTGCAGATTATACCCAGTCGAAATTTTCGCCTACCTTCTCCCTTATAATAAATCCTGTAGAGAAAATGACATTGTATGCTTCATATATCGAGGGGCTTAAAGTTGGCGGAACGGCTCCTGCCGGCTCTGCCAACGAAACAGAGTCTCTTAAACCATCTTCGTCAGCACAGTATGAAGCAGGTTTGAAATACAATCTCAGAAAAATAGACCTGTACGCTTCAGTCTTTAATATCAATGTTATAAACGAGTATGTCGATCCTGCCGACAATGTGTTTAAGCAGGACGGAAGACAGGTTCATAAAGGAATTGACTTGTCGGCAAGCGGAAAAATAGTTGATGATCTTACAGTTGCAGGCGGATTTACGTTGATGAACATCGAAATAGTCAAAGCTGACAATAATCCTGAATTGGTTGGTAAAACTCCGCAGGATGTTCCCGAATCACAGGCAAAATTATTCGCCGAATACCATCTGCCCTGGGTAAAAAAGTTGGCATTGTACGGAACCGGATCATATTGCGGACAAAGACCAGTTGATGCTTTAAATAAATCATACATCGAAGGTGTTGCTCTTTTTGATTTTGGGGTAAGATATTCTGCAGATTTGAAAGATAACAGAAAAATATCTTTAAATTTGTTGGTGAATAACGTTGCTGATAAAAAATATTTTACCGCATATTACACAAACGGTTTGCGTTTGGGGAGTCCGAGAGTTTTGTCGGTATCAGTGAAATTTGAATTGTAAAAGATGAAAAATATAACAGCACTTTTAACTTCTTTTGTTGCATGGATAGTCTCGGCAATTCCGTTTCTCGGAGCCTGTCCCGGAATTGGTTGTGTTGGCTGTGGCGCAGCTTGTTATACTCCGGCAATGTCATTCTTCGGGTTGGCAACTTCAGGAATATTTGCTTCAGGAGTCTTTTTAAAATTACAGCCGCTTTTTATAGCGCTTTCGGCTGTGTTACTTACAATAGGATTTTTTTCAATTTACCGGAACAAGAAATTTAGCAACCCGGAGTTCAGAAAAATGTTCCCTAAACTGGCCCGCAGGAATAAATTAACTAAGATATTTTATTGGATATGTGTAGCCATGAGTTTGTCGTTTATTGTTTATCCGTTGATTTATTCAGATCCACAAAACGATAAAGAGCTTGTTTCAAAACTTACAAAACTTGAAAAAACCGGATCTGATCTAGCTTTTTTTAATGTTGATTGTCTTGAATATGACGCCGGTAAAAAATCACTCACAGCATACAGGCCACGTGTGGAATATCTGGCTCCTCAGCTTGATTCTGTTAAAAATTATGCGCTAAAACACGAAATCCCGATGCTTATTACTACATGTTGCTCGGGGCGTATGCCGAAAAAAACAGAACTTAAACGTGACGAAGCCGTTTTTGTGTCACTTAAAAAAAACGACGACTGGCTTACAGATTTTAATCCTGTAGCTAATTATTATATCGAAAAAAAAGCTTACGGTGACCCTAAAATGAATTATGATAAAAATGCAACAGAAATGTTTCTGAATAATGAAAATATAGATTGTCTTCTGGATACCTTAAATGTTCAGAACTGGATTGTCTTTGGAAATGGTTTTGAGGCTTGTGTGGTTACTGCCGTGAACAATTTACTAGAACGTGGTTATGATGTTGCAATTGTGGAAGATCTTCTGATATCAGGAGCAGGGGGGAGTCCGGAAACAAAACAGAAAATAATTGAACATTACAGAAACAACAACGTGAAAATTATACAGCTCAGTGATTTGTTGAAAGATTACTGATTATAAATATTTTTATCTGCACTATGAGTAGCTTTTTTAAAATAATATTTTTGTTATGTATGTCTGTCACATTTGTTCAATGCGGCAGTAACAATGTTAATTCAGAACAAAATAAGATTGAGAAATCCAAATTTGTTGATGAACGTGACGGCGAACTTTACCACACAGTAAAAATCGGGGAGCAGGTGTGGATGTCGGAAAATCTCAGATATAAAAGCACTAACAGCATGTCGTATAAGAACGATTCAGCGGATGATGAAGTTGGCAGGCTTTATCTTGTTGAAGAAGCTGTGACTGCTTGCCCGTCAGGCTGGCATTTGCCTTCTGAAAGTGACTGGGATGAATTACTGAAGTTTTCCGGTAACGATACAACTACGGCAGGAGGTAAGCTTAAAAGCACGGGTATCTGGCAAAGTCCTAATGCCGGAGCAACAGACGAATATGGCTTTAATGCTTTGCCCGCCGGTTATTACGATGTTCAGATGAATGAATTCCGGCTGAGAGGTAAAAATGCAACATTCTGGACATTACCCGTTGATGACAGTACGAAATCATATTACAGGAGCATTTACTTTGATGATGCTGAAATTATAAGAATACAGCCGTACAAGGAATTTGCATTTAGTGTAAGATGTGTTAAGGACAGCGATAAGTGAAACCGGTAATAAAAAGTTATGAGTATTGATTTTAATAAAATTCCGAAAATTGAAAATCACCTGCATCTTGAAGGAGCAATTCCTGTAGAAACTGTATGGTCTTTAATCCAAAAATACGGAGGCGACAATTCCGTTGCTGATATCGGTCAGTTGAAGAACAGGTTTGTTTTTCGTGATTTTAACCACTTTATAGAAACATGGTCATGGAAAAATCAATACTTGCGTGAATACGAAGATTTCGTACTTATTACAGATGCTGTTTTACAGGATCTTATTTCGCAGAATGTAAAGTATGCTGAAATATTTATCTCGCCTTCGTTATTTAAAGACAGGTTACAAATACCGCGGATTGTGGAATCTGTCGCTGCCGGAATTACAAAAAATCCGGGGATAAAAGTAAGTCTTATCGTTGATTTGGTAAGAAACTATGGTGCCGAAGAAGAAATGAAAACTTTGTATGAGATTAACGAAGTAAAATATCTCGGTATTAAGGGAATAGGAATTGGCGGATCGGAAAAAGAATATCCGCCTGAATTGTTTGCAGATATTTATAACAAAGCCAGGGACTTTGGTTTCAGGACAACTTGTCATGCAGGTGAAGCTGCCGGCCCGGAAAGCATCAGGACTGCAATAAGTGAGCTTAAAACCGAAAGAATCGGTCACGGAACTGCTGCTGCTCAGGATATCAAACTTATGGAATACATGAGTGATTCAAAAATTCCGGTAGAATTATGTCCTTTGTCAAACCTGAGAACAAAGGTTATTGATAAAATTGAGAATCATCCGGTTGCAAAATTTATAGAATACGGCATTCCTGTTTCAATTAATACCGATGACCCGAAAATGTTCGGTAATTCCCTGGCAGAGGAATATCAGGTTCTGAGAGATGTCTTTGGCTTTTCAGACAACCGTATTTGTAAAATTATTACAGATTCTGTTTATACCACATGGTTGCCTTTAAACGAAATGAAGGAACTGGAAATGTCGTTAAAGAAGGAAATGTCAGATGTGATTACCATGTAAACGGTATGGAATTATAAAAACTTAACTTTAGATAAAATAAAACAACGGTACATTCAACAAAATCCATCGTATTTAATCCTGAATTTTGTATTGTTAACAACGCTTATGATTGCTGGTTGTAAACTCCTCCGGATATTCCATCTTTAATATTATTAATAATTCCATTAAGTGGTATTTTTAAGAGATTAATATCTAAATAATTTATTGAGTTTAATATTTGGTGCAACCTTTTGTTTTATGTTATTATCTAATTGAAAATATTAAATTAATATTTTCAATACTAACATAAACTCTATGCCTTATGAAAACTAAAAAAGTGATTCCATTAATCATTGCAATGATTGTTTCCTCAATTTGTTATTCTCAGAACATGCCGGTTTATATAGGAGATAGTATTTTAGGCACGGACAATTCTTATCTTCATAGGGATATTTGTCTTGACGACAATGAAAACTTGTGGGTAGGATACAGTATGCAGGGAATTGCAAAATACGACGGAGAGAATTTTTATCATTATACGTCTGAAAACTCAGCTTTAGGATCGAATACTATAAATGATCTTTATTTCAACAACGGCTATTTATATGCAAGCACAGGTGTGGGACTTTTTAAAACAAATACATACGGAGCTGTTCAGATATGGGAGCAGATAGAGAGCATATCAGACCAACAAACATATGCCTCATGTGTAAACAATAACAATCTTTATGTAATAGCGGGGAATCAGGATACTGCAAGCAAATTAATCATTGTAAACCTGAATACAAATACCAGTCAGGAAATTCCGTTTGATTCATATTATTTAAATTCAACAACAAACAGATTGGGAATTGATGCTGATTCCGAAGGTAATATTTATTGGAGCAGTAAATATTCTTATGGCATTTTTAAATATGATGGAAATCAGGTCTCAAAAATTATTGAGCCGGTAATAAATGATATTTTATGCAGGGTTACATCTTTTACAATAAATGATAATAAAATTTGGTATTCCGTAGAGAGTAAAACTGTTTATATCTATGATGTTTTAACCGGGACAACAACACCAATATGCGAAACACCTTTTTATGATAGCAAATTTTACTATAACAGAGCTTATATTGCAAATGATGAAAGCGGGAGAATTTTAATGACAAGTTATTCAGGACATTTTACTGAAATTTGTGTCATCGAAAATAACACTCCTGCTATTTATAAATTTTTAGAGCTTCCATTTATAAATACGTTTAACTCCATTGTCTCTGCAGGAGACAATAACATTTATTTCTCATCCGGTAGCTTAACTCAATTATATTATTACAATCTGGATAATTACCAGAATTTTATGGCTGGTTACACAGACGATAATTTTAAATATTTGGACAGAAACCAGGTAAAGGCAGGTGTGAAAAGTTTCGGTACACTTTTCTGGGATGGTCAGGGAAAAGCCCAATATGAAGTTCCGGCCGGGAATGGGACACATTCTCTTTTTGCAACTTCAGTTTGGGTTGGTGGTTACAACACAAATACTGACCAATTACATCTGTCTGCAGAAAGATTCAATCAATCAGACATAAATTCGTCATTGCCATACACTTATGACTTTTTACCAGGGCCGCTGACTGACGGATCAACAGGAGTTCAAGGGTTGTGTGATACCGCAACATCAATAGATTTTAATAAAATATGGAAGATAGATAAAAGCGATATCCTTGCACACATTTCAAATATTGAATATGGAACAAACTATTATGTAAGTCCGGATTTATATAGTTGGCCCGGAAACGGTACTGATGGCTATTCCTCAATACTTGCTCCGTTTCACGATTCTGATTCAGATGGGATTTACGAACCTTATGACGGAGATTATCCTGAATTAACCGGAGATCAGATGTTATGGTGGGTTACAAATGACATTATTGCTCCTCATACTTCCACCAATGGAATCCCAATGGGGGTAGAAATGCAATATACACTATATGCTTATAATTATGAAAATCCTGCAACCGATTTAGAAGATTTGATAAATTACCAAAGTTTTCTTAATGTAAAAATCTCAAACAGATCTGCAAATAATTATGATTCTGTTTTTGTAGGAGTATATACAGATATTGATCTTGGATTTGCAAGTGATGACTACATTGGTTGTGATGTTGAAAGAAGTACTTTTTATGCCTACAATGGAGATGATTTTGACGAAACTGATGCCACGACTGTTGGCTATGGAGAAAATCCTCCCATACAAACTGTAACTGTTTTGGACGGACCTTACTCGCATCCGGAAAATAATGCTGTTAAATTAAGTAAATTTATTTATTTCAATAATCCTCCTTATGGTAATGCTGCTACTCAGGATCCTCATTCTGCAATTGAATATTATAATTATTTGACAGGTTTCTGGAAAGATAACTCTCCTTTATGTTATGGGGGAACAGGGCATGTTTCCGGTGGTGGAAATACTGACATGCCGACAAGTTATATGTTTCCAGGTAGCCCGACTTCAGATCCTATGGGCCTGGGACAGGGGGGTATCCCTCAAGCAGACTGGTCTGAAGAAACAGAAGATAACGCTCCCGGAGACAGGCGTGGGGTAGGTAGTATAGGGCCTATAAATCTTGGTTCAGGTCAGACTATTGAAATTGACATTCTTTTCGGGCACATTACAAACCCGGATTCAACCAAGTCAACAGGGTTGTTTAATTATGGTCCTCAGCTTGATTCATTAATTAACTGGTATAACAATGGAACAATTCCTTCAAATTATAATCCTGAATTAGTACAGGGATTTAATAATTCAATAATAAAATCAAATATTAATCTTTATCCTAACCCTACAACAGGGGTCATACATGTCGAGGCATCAGATATTGTTAATATTGATGTTTATAGTATTGATGGAAAGATAATTAATTCTTTTGGAAAGACTTCTGAAATAGATTTGAGCGAATTCCCGAACGGAATATATTTAATTAGTGTTGAAACCGAAAATGAAAGAATTGTTGAGAAAGTTATAAAAAAATAAACAAAAGCACTTTTACATACAAGTCCCCGGACAGATATGGCGTTTTATTTCAGGAATTTCATAATTGTCCGGGGATTTGCATGCTAATAGTTGTTAAATATTACTTAATATCTTCAATTGCCGGGGTACTTTTTAAGTATTCATTTATGTAAGGAATGGTTTTGTGTTGAAATACTTTATTAATAATTTTTACCATCTTTAAGTTGATTTAAAATATTTTTTATATTTGTAAATAATAAAATGTTTTAATCCGTCAATTGTTTAATATTCAGTATTGTTTAAACTTATAAGGTTTTGTTATGAAAAAGAAAATTATTTTGCCCGTTTTGTTTTTATTGTTCGTAAGCATTTTAAATGCGCAGGATGCATATCTGGACGGTTTGACCATCGGCAAATACCTGGCAACCGGTGTAAACTATTCAATAAAAGTGAATCTTAAAAATCATGAGGGATATCCGATAACAAGTTGTTCTGTAAAATGGCAAATAGATAATGGTACAGTCCATTCAACACCGGTTAATATCGGAGGAGGAGGGGTAACTTCTTCAAATTATTTGCCGGTAACACTTACCCCTTCATTAAATTTGTCATCGGAAGGGGCATATGATTTAAAAGTCTGGGTTTATTTTTCAGGGGACACAAATCATGATAACGACACACTGTATAAATCGGTTACAGCACTTTCGTCATATGCTACAGGAAGGGTTTTAATTGAAGACTATACTGCTACATGGTGTCAGTATTGTCCGGCAGCAAATACTGTTATTAATACTTTGTCTTCAAATTCCAGAGTTGTCGTTGCATCTTTTCATAACAGCGATATGTATTCTTTCACAAACGGAGAGAATTATGTTGAATCATATTATTCAGGATCAATATTTACTCCGGGAGCAATTGTAAACAGAGGCGAAATGGGAACTTATACAATAAATTCAAATCATCCCACCTGGTCTTCAGATGTTACAGGACGTATAGGAATTTCTCCTGTTGACTTTCAGTTAAATTTTGATATTGACAGGGATTCCAGAGTACTGGATTATACCGTTACTACAAATTTTAAATACGCTATGTCAGGAGACTATTATCTTAATGTTTACGTACTCGAAAATAATATTCAGGGAAGCCAGACAAATGCAACCAACCCATATACCCATCAGCACGTTGTAAGAACAATGCTTGGCGGAATTGACGGGATTAGCGGAGTTATTCCGGAAACCCCGGTTTTAAATACCGACTATATTTATCAGAACACTTATACAATCCCTTCTACGTGGGATATAGATCAGATAGAAGTTATTGCCTATGTGTATGAAAAAAACGACCTTAACCAGACCGGAGTTCTTAACGCTGCTTCAAAGAAATCTCAAACCGGGGTAGAAAATGAATACGCTCTGCAGGATAAAATCCAGATTTATCCGAATCCTGTTGCGGATAATTTTATTTTGCAGTATGATTTATCAGGAAATGAAAGCTTTTATTTAAATATTTACAATGCTGCCGGAGAATTGGTTTTATCTGAAATTCTTGAAAATGTCCAAAGTCAGGAGGTGAATATTGTAGAAATTAAACCCGGTTTTTATTTCGGAAGCATACTTAAAGGAACCGAAAAAATACAACAGTTTAAAATTGTTAAGGAATAAAATCAGGCATCTTGTGAGTATTCCTGAATAGCTTATTCACTTAAAACAGTGAATGTGAAGATTTTCAGGAATACTTTATGTTATATTAATAAATATATTTGCAGGTATTGATATATCACAAACAAAATTTCTTAATTCAAAATGTTAGTTTGTTTTTTGCAATTCAATTCGTTTTGCATATATTTGCAACTCGAATATTCTAAAGATGAAGCATTTAACTAAAATTCTTATAGTTTTACTTGCAGTGGCTACGGCATTTTCTTGTGGGAGCAGGAAAAACGGTGAAAATAAGCTGATTATATTTCATGCAGGAAGCTTGTCTGTGCCTTTTAAATCGGTAATAGAAGAATTTAAAAAGGAAAATCCCGGAGTGGAAATATTTGCAGAATCTTCGGGCAGTTTAGATGCTGCACGTAAAGTTACCGATCTTAAAAAAGATTGTGATATTCTGGCAGTTGCCGATTTTATGGTAATTGACAAATTACTTATTCCTGAATTTGCTTCATGGAATTTTGTATTTGCATCGAACGAAATGGTAATTGCTTACAGCGATAAGTCACGTTTTTCTTCAGAAATAAATTCAGGTAACTGGCAGGAAATACTTCTAAAAGAAGATGCTTTTATCGGAAGATCCGATCCAAATGCAGATCCGTGTGGGTACAGAGCAGTATTTGTTTTTAAACTGGCAGAGAAATATCTCGAATCTGACGGGCTGGCAGATAAACTTACCGCAAAGAAAAATACTGTTATCCGCCCCAAAGAAGTTGATCTGCTTGCACTACTCGAAACCGGGAATATTGATTATCTGATGATTTATAAATCTGTGGCATTGCAACATAACTTAAAATTTGTTGAGTTACCCGACGATATAAATCTTAGCAATCCCGACTTTGAAGAAAACTACAATACTGTAAATATTCTTGTTAACGGGAATGAGCCCGGAAAAACAACAGAAATAAAAGGCTCGTCAATACTTTACAGCCTGACAATTCCCAAAAATGCAGTAAACAGTGAACTTGCACTTAAGTTTGCATTATTTCTTTGTTCGCCTGAAAAAGGAGGCAGAATTCTGCAGAAAGAAGGAATGGGTGTCTTAAATTATTGTGAGGCAGACTATCTCGAAAATTTACCAAAAGAACTTAAAGAAATTTTATAAAATTGATTATGGAAATTAATCGTAATATTCTAGTATCCGGCGAGTTGCAGAACAAAGCATTTCGTGCCGCCGCGATTTTATTGTGCCTGTTTTTAATAACTATGTTTGCATTTAATTCATGCAAGCCCGATCCTGAACCATTAAAACCGACAATAAGTCTGGTTTTTGATTCTGGAATGACTCAGGATGGTGATACTGTTGCTATCGGGTCTCCGCTGAATTTTAAAATTGTTGTTAGCGGACCGGAATCAAACATAACCAATTTTACAGTAAAAAAAGTATATGGCGATGTTACAAAAACCGTAATGGATTCCGGTCTTAATTCGTCAGGCTTTGTCTTAAACAAAACTTTTTACCAGAGTGTGGAAGATGACGTTACCTGGACTTTTGCAGTTCAGGACAGAAACAGAAATACTGCTGAGGTAACCATGAAAATATATAAAGACCCCGATTCACAGTTCGGGGGAATTCTGGAATACCCCTCGGTTACGCTGGGTTATCAGCAAAATACAACTACAGGACATTTCTTTTTCCCTTCCACAGGCGAAATCCATTTTCAGGATACTGCAACATTGTTTCAGGAATTGACAGATATTCTGGTTTATTTCAATTATCGTGAGGATAACGGTGTTGAATTACCGTCCCCGACATTTTCTTCTCCGGGTGAAGAGGTTAGTGCAAATACCGAACTATACACCGAATATTACCCGTTTCTTGTTGACTGGACAACCAGAAATTACACCAAATATGATATTCGTGCAGATAACGGGATAAGTGCCGAAGATTTTGCAAATGCTCATAATGACAGCCTTTTAATAGTCTCGTATGATGATGTGTGGGGAAAGAAAAAATATAAATGGGCAAATGCCGGGTTGATAATTCCTTTCCAGACAGCAGCCGGTAAAAAGGGAATAATCAAAGTGTTGAATGCAGATGCCGCAGAGACCGGAACCATAACATTCTCAGTAAAAATACAAATGTAACGGGCAGAAATCAACTGTCCTATAAAAATACAGGGAAACTAAAATAAGATTATAAACAAAAATTAAAAAATTATGAAAAAACAATTACTAATGATTATTTCGGCAATGATATTAATGATTGCCGGGGCCACAGCCCAGGAAGAAGTTATTATCGGTTTCAGTTTTGCAACAGATGCTGATTATACTGCCGATTCAGGCCTTACCGGGAACCTTGGTTATGACGTACGTGCCGAAAACGGAACTGCCGCTACAACAAGAACACTTACTTCAACTACAGGAGCAACAGATCTGGCTGCAACTGCCGATGGTTGGGATGCAGGTGCCGATGATAAATTCTGGTCATGTAAATTTAAGGCAGATGGTTATCATAGCTTTAAAGTTTCATCAAAACAATATTCAGATGCAACAGGACCAAAAGAATTTAAAATTCAGTGGAAAATTGGTGGTAGCGGAACATGGGCAGATGTCGAAAACAGCACTATTACTGTTGCTTCGGACTGGACTACCGGAGTTGTAACAGAACTGGCTTTACCTGTTGAATGTAACGATCCGGGAACATATTCCATATTTTTAAGATGGATTATGACATCAGATGTTTCTGTTGAAAACGGAACTGTTGATGCTGCCGGTATTTCAAAAATTGATGATATTGTTGTTGTTGCTACACCATATCCAACTCCGGTAACCATTATCGGATTCGATTTCCTGGATAATACAGATACAGAATTCAATGCCGATTCAGGAATAGAAGCAAACCTTGGTTATGATTTGAGAGCAGAAAACGGAACTGCCGGAACAACCAGAACACTTTCCTATACCGAAGGTGCTGCCGATTATGCTGCAACAGCAACAGAATGGGACAACGGCGCAGATGATAAATTCTGGTCAATAAAATTCAAAGCAGACGGATTTAGCGCAATGACTGTTTCATCAAAACAATATTCAGATGCTACAGGCCCCAAAAATTTTAAATTACAGTGGAAAATCAGCGGTGGCGAATGGGCAGATGTTACAAACGGTGCTATAAATGTTGCCTCGGACTGGACTACCGGCGTTGTTGATGAACTGGCTTTACCGGCAGAAATGGAAGGTAACGGAACTACTTCACTTTATTTGCGTTGGATTATGACTGATAATGTAAGCGTTTCTGATGCAACTGTTGATGCCGCAGGAATTTCAAAAATGGACGATATCGTTGTATCCGGCATTCAGGCAAGCGGTTTTGTGACTGAAATCTACAACTCTGAGATTATGCTTTATCCTAACCCTTGTGAAGATTACTTTACAATCGAGACTTCCAACGATGTTAACAATGTTGAAATATATAATTTGCAGGGAGCTCTGGTTTACAGCCACAATGCTTATTTTACAGGGACACTTAACGTAAATACACGTGATTTAAGTTCAGGTATGTATTTCGTTAAATTATATTCTGAAGATAATGTAACTCCTGTTGCAAAAAGAATTATTGTAAAATAAAGAATTTGTTTTTCTGTTTTAATTCCCGGAAACGAAAGGAAACTGTTTTCTGTTATGGTGCCTGAGTTTCCGGGATTTATTTGTTTTTTATGAGATATTTATTTCTGATAATATGTTTTTTATATATAGCTGCTTTTGCAGAGTCTCAGGTTATCACCGGCTATATTACAGACGAGGAAAATAATCTGTTGTCAAATGTTAATGTATATGTTCCGGCTTCGGGAGCAGGTACAGTATCTGATGCTGCAGGATATTACAGTTTGTCGGTTAACTTACAGGGCAAAATAACTGTGGAATTTTCGTGTCTTGGGTATAAAACAGAGAAAAAGGAAGTTAACTTCCACAAAACCGGGCCGGTAAAAGTAAATGTGATTTTGAAACCGGAAGTTTTTATTACTGATGAAATTATAGTAGGGGCAGAAAAGAATTTTGAAGAAGAGACTCTTGATATTCCTGTCCGGACAAAGACTGTCGGGATTCAGGAGATTAACAGTACTCCTGCAATATCTCCTGAGAAAATATTACAGGGAATATCAGGTGTAAATGTAAGCAGTGAATCAGGAATATTTTCATCTACAGATATAAGCATGCGCGGATTGGGTGGTAACACAAAAGGAGGGACCCTGGTTGTTGTGGACGGATCTCCGGTTAATAAGTCGGATGCCGGTTCTGTCAACTGGAGTATGATTGACAAAGACAATATTGCGTCTATGAGCATAATAAAAGGCCCGGGTTCTGTTATTTTTGGTTCAAATGCCATGGGCGGAATAATAAATATTACAACACGAAGGCCTGCCGAAAGATTTTCTGCCGATATAAGTTCTTCTTACGGAACTTATAATACTTTCGATACAAAACTAAGGCTGTCAGGTATATCAAAGGAATCTAAATTTTACTGGAAGAGTTTTACCAGCTACAGAAAAAGCGACGGATATATTAATACTCCCGATGAAATTATCAAAGAAAATGATTCCATAGTTGTTCCTGTTTATCTCGAAGAGTTTGCATTGAGCGGTCTGGCAGGTTACAGCTTTGACGATAAAAATTCGGTAGAATTATCGGTTAACTATTTTGATGATACAAAAGGCCGGGGCGTTAAAATATATGAGTTTGCAGGAGCTAATACCCAGCGAAATACAATTCACGGTTTTGCAAAATATCGTGGAAACCTTGGCAGTTTGAAGCTGTTTGCCAATATATTTGTTTTGTACGAAGACTATTTTCGTTTAAACGAGTACTACAGTGACGGCGAATATGCACTTTATGAAATAAACTCGGCAAGACTTGAAAACGGGGCAAAATTTATGACACAATATAACCTGTCCGAATCAGTTGAACTTACAGCCGGAGCAGAGTATAAATCAGGCTCGGTCAACGGGGCAGATATTTATTACACATCCACAGACATTATCAGAAACAAAGGAAAACTTGATATTATGTCGGGATTTATACAGGCAAAAATAAAACCCTCGGGTACACATTTTACAATAGTTCCCGGAATAAGATACGATTTTGCAGTTTTTAGCAATGCATTGTTCAGCATAGAAAACCCGTCATATTCAATCGAATATCTCAGCGAATATCAGTTCAGTAATACTTCTCCTGTAAGCTGGTCTTCATTCAGTCCCAAATTATCGGCAGAGTATGCGTTTACAGATAATACAAAATTGTTTGCAACTATAGCAAAAGGATTTCGTGCTCCGGTACTTGATGATTTGTGTCGTTCCGACCAGATTAAGGGAGGATTCAGAATTGCAAATCCTGAAATTTCACCCGAGTACCTGTACAGTTTCGAAACAGGAGCAGATGTTAAATTTACAGAACGCCTTTATGCAGAAATCTCAGTTTACTACAATATCGGTAAAGACTTTATGTATTTGCTGAGTACCGGGGATTCTGTTAATATGGGCTATACAATTGCACCTGTTTATAAAACGGATAACATCGGGGAAGTTAAAATATATGGTGTCGAGACAGACCTGAATTATTCTTTGAATAAAAAATTTAATGTCTTTGTAAATCATACATGGAATCAGTCGGTAATCAGCAGGTTTGTGGTGAATCCCGAAGGTGCCGGAACAGATCTTACCGGTAAATTCCTTACGGATATTCCTGATCATAAATTTTCCGGCGGATTCTCAATGTTTACCAGAATTGTTAATTTCTCAGCATCTGCAAATTACACGGGCAAAAGATGGATAAAAGATGACAATACCGTGGACGTTATTTACCTGTTAAGCGATAAATATCCTTCATATATTACTTTTGATGCAAAACTCCGGCGCACATACAAAAACTTTGACTTTGCTTTGACTGTAGATAATGTCCTGAATAAAATTTACACTAACAGTAAAGGATATAAATGTCCGGGGAGAATGATTATTTTTGAGGTTAAGTATAGTTTAAGCCGGAAGTTGGAAGACCGGAGACGGGAAGCGGGAGAATATGGAAACGTTAGAGGAGAGTAACCTGACTTTCCATCGTCTTTAGACATGGAAACGTCATGGAATGGTGAAGATATATAGTAATGATAAAATATAAACGAAATGATGAAATGTAATTTAATCTTGTTTTGTGTGGCGTTGTTTTTTACAATGTCGTTTTGTGTTGCTCAGAACAGTAATATTAATGTCGATACGGAAAACAAAACCAACAGTTTTTTTGACGACACGGAGATTGTAAATCTTCCATATTCAAAACTGACGGTATGTGGTGAAGTTTCCAATCCGGGGGATGTTGATTTTAATAAATTGCAAATCAGAGAGCTGGTTGTTAAGGAAACAGTTCTTGAAAACGGAGAAGATAAATTTGTTGGAGCATTCCGTTATGTGGGATATTCGCTTAGTGACATTCTGAACCCGTTCATAATAAATAAAGCTAATGCAGAAGCATTTCCTCCGTTGATTGACCTTTATGTTGAAATAGAAAATGATAATGGAGAGAAGGTCGTTTTAAGCTGGGGCGAGATTTATTATGCCAACCGTCTGAACGAAATTATTTTTGCAACAGGCGTGGCCAGAATAATTCCCGATAAATCTAAAGAAATGTGGGACTTGCCTCAGACTTCAAAACTAATTGTCGGTAACGATCTTATTACAGCAAGAAATATCAGTAACCCTGTTAAAATAACAGTAAAGTCATGGGCTAATGATGATATTGCAATTATTAAAGGAAAGAAACCATTATACTCGCCTGAGGCAGATGTTTACAATGCCGGACAATTGGTTAAAACCATTAATCAGGAATCTGATTTTTCAAAATCAAAAACATTACATACAATTTTTTACGGAAAGGGCAGAGGACTGCACAGCACAAAACCCTTTACCGGTTTAAGCATGGCCGGTGTCTTGTCAGATGCAGCGGATTTTAATTCCGTTAATTTGCAAAAATGCCTGGTTACAGTTGTTGCAGACGATGGTTACAGAACAGTGTACAGCTATAGTGAGTTGTGCAACAGAAATGATCAGTCAGAAGTCCTTTTGATTTGCAATCCGGAGCTGACAGATAACGGCATATTCAGATTGTTCCCGAGTTGCGACTTTTTCTCAGACAGGGCAATTAAGGGAATAAGCAGAATATATCTGGCCAACATATAAATTTTAGTACTATGAATGAGAAAATTATGATACCCCTGTATTTTAGTACACTATTTTTAATTGCAGCCAATATTTTATTGGCAGTGTTAAAGAAACAGAAAATAGCAGGTCTTTTCGGAATTCCGGCTTTAATAAGTGCTGCGGCAAGTGTTGTTCTGGTTTATGTTAATTCAGGACATTTGCCAATGTCAGGTACGTTTGAGAAAATGCAAAATATTGTCTTAATAATTATGGCATTGGGAGTTTTTTACAATTTAAGAAACAGAAAGGAAGGCTTTTATTCATTTGAATTTTTGTTTATAGCGTTTTTCTTTCAGGCTTTTGTACTGTTTGATGAACTGAAAGTTGATGATTTCTTTTACATGTACGACAACGCTTTTGTTGCAATGTTTTTCCAGTTAAGATTAAGTTCGGTTGCTTTGATTGCATTCGCCTTATCACAATATATTGCAGCTTTAAGATATGGTGATGATGCAAAAACCAGAGAAAAAATAAGGCATAGGGCACGTAATTTTACATTATTGGGAGCAATAATATTTCTGAGCGGGGAGTTTTCCGGTTCTGTGTGGGCTCAGACAGCTTATGGCGATGCCTGGCGGTGGAGCAAAAACTTTTTTATGTCAGGCGGAATGTTCCTGCTTGCACTTTTGGGAAGCCACCTGAATCCCGAATGGCTTAAATCGTGGAAAAAACAAATTTACCTGTCCGCGTTGCCATTGTTAATAATCATTGCATTGTTTATTTCTTAAAATTATTGATTATGATAAAGTTTTTATCTTCAATGAAACTTACCGCCATTCTTATTATAAGTCTGGTGTTATTGTTTTTCGCGGGCATATTAATGACAAATGCCGACAGTATTTATAATGCATTTAAGCAAATGAACGATCTCATAATACTTGACTGGTTTCAAAAAACAGAAACTCATAATACCGCTATTTTGATCTGGTTCATAGTCTTTTGCTGTGTTGCCGTTTTATTCGGGATAAATCTTGTTCTGTGTACATGGTACAATCTATTGAGGCCGGCAGTTAAAAGAAGAGGTTCCAGAGCGGTTATGCTTTTTTCAGTACATCTTATTTTTGTCATTATTCTTGTTTTGCATGCATTGTCACTGGTTACAGGATTTAAATACGGCAATATAATGCTAACCGAAGGGGAAGAGTATAAGTTTGAAAATAATTATACATTGAAACTTGAAAAAATAAATTTTACAGATGACTATAAAATGCTGAAATCGAATAAAAAATCATCGAGACTGGAAATGACCATTGACAAGTTTCATTATAAAGAAAACTATGCTGCTATTGTTGTTGACAGGGACGGACAAAATATTATAAACGGAAATGCTTACGTGTTTTCACCTTTGTTCGGAGATGGATTGCAGGTTACAGTTGACAAATTTGTGATGGATAAAAAGTCGGACAGGCTGGGAGTTAAGATTTGCATTACAAAAAATCCATTTGAATTTTTATTTTTTATTTTTTATGGATTAGGAATTTTAAGCATGTTAATTTATTTGATTATTACCTGGAAAAAATAAAAAACAGCTTGTAATCATAAGATATTTGCCGGCATTTCTTATTTTCGCATTTTAATCACTAATGTTCAAAACAGAGAAAAAATATATAATCATGTACTTCTTCGGAGGAGTAGCTTTATTGTTTATTGTTGCTCCGGTACTTAATATGTTTTTCTCAACAGAGTTAAAAGGGATATTTGATGCAGCCAGGGACACTCAGGTAAAAAGCAGTATTTCATTAACACTGGGAGTTTCTCTGGTGGCGACAATTATTTGTGCAGTCTTTGCCGTTCCGCTGGCATACATTATAGCACGAAAAACATTCAGGTTTAAAAATATTTTATTGGGAATAGTAAATATCCCGATAATTATCCCGCATTCGGCGGCAGGAATAGCATTGTTAGGATTGGTTTCGCGCGATACAATGGTCGGGCAGCTTGCCGGAAAAATAGGACTCAGTTTTGTTGACAGTCCGTTGGGAATAGGCGTAGCAATGGCCTATGTCAGTTTGCCATTTCTCATATTGTCGGCAATAAGCGGATTTTCCGAAGTGCCTGAGCGTCTCGAACAGGCTGCGCAAAACCTTGGAGCATCAAAAACAAAAGTATTTTTCAGAATTTCGCTGCCATTGGCAAAAAAATCTGTTTTTACCGGGATGGTTCTCATGTTTTCGCGGGGAATAAGCGAATTCGGGGCAGTAATTATGCTCGCATATTATCCTACAATAACCCCGATATTAATTTATGACAGGTTTACATCGTTTGGGCTGGCTTATGCAAAACCGGTTGCTGCAATCTTTATAGTTATCTGCCTGGTGGTATTTTTATTCTTTTACCTGCTAACCAACAGAAAATCAAAATAGCCGATGTTAAAACTACAGAACATATCAGTCAGACTAAAAGATTTTAATCTTGAAGACATCAATCTCGAGATTAAAAAAGGACAATATCATGTTCTGCTGGGGCCTTCGGGATCGGGAAAGACAGTTTTGCTAAATACCGTGGCAGGTTTTCATAAGCCAGAATCCGGCAAAATACTTTTGAATAATACAGATATTTCTGCATTCCCGCCCGAAAAACGTAATTTATCATTATTGTTTCAGGATCTGGCTTTGTTCCCACATTTAAATGTTTATGAGAACCTGGCTTTCCCGCTTAAAATGAAGAACCTTGGTAAGCCGGAAACAGAACAGCGTGTAGATAAATATCTCGGGTTAACAGAAATCAGTCATCTTAAATTCCGGGATATCAGCAAACTGTCGGGAGGAGAGAGGCAAAGAGTAGCATTGGCAAGGATTCTGGTAGCGGAAAGTGGTCTGCTTTTGTTGGATGAACCCTTTTCAGCCATAGATACCCAACTTAAATTGTCTTTTAAGAAACTTCTCAGGAAAATATCAGCATCGGGAGTTACAATTATTCATGTTACCCACGATCTTGAAGAATCAATAAATCTTGCCGACAGCATTTCAGTAATAGAAAATGGTAAAATTATTCAGTCCGGCCCTATACACGATGTCCTTAATAATCCGGTTAACAGTTTTATTGCATCATTCACAGGACAAAGGAATTATTATAACTGTAGTGGTATAGTTACAGAAGGAGATTCCCATTTTGCGGTTATTGATGCAGAAGGAGCTAAAATCAAAATTGAAATAAGTCCTCCTGATAACTCAGAACATGAAGGGATTATTATTGACAGTAACAATATTATTATTTCGGATTCGGAAATAAAATCCAGTGCCAGGAATAATTTTAAAGCAAAAGTCGAAAGCATTTTCAGGACAAGGCAACACTATGAAATAGAAGTCGATATAGGTATAAAGCTATGGATAAATATTACGGCACAGTCTTTTGTAAGTTTAAACCTTGTTGAAGGGGCAGAAGTTTATATTTGTTTTAAAGCTTCGGAAGTAAAAATAGTCTGATTTTTATCTGATATTAAGGGTTTTATTCCTTTTTCTTTATTTTCAAAACCTTCTTAACTACCGGTTTTTTTATGATCGGTTTCATAACTTGTTTTTCTTCAGCTTTTGGTTCAAAATCACCTTTATAAGCTTTCTGTAGTCCGTTCAGAAAATTTCTCATAATCTGGTCATGGCAAACGCGGTATTTTTCATTATCCGGCTTGCGGAAAAATGCACTAAGCTCGTGTTTGCTTATTGGATATTCCACAGATTCCAGCATTGTTAATATATCCTCGTCGAGCATGTTAAGGGCTATTTTGAGCTTGCGCAATATAATGTTGTTTGTGAGTTTCTTTTCCGGTAAAGGCTGTTCTCCTTCTTTCTGCCCGCGTTTTAAATTTATAAAGCCGTTTAAAAATGATGCGAACTGAAAGTCAGTAATTTTAAGATAACCTTCGGTTTCTTCTTTTTTCAGCCAGGCACTTATTTCTGTTCTGCTTACTGTTAATCCGCCCAGTCCGAAAGTCTTAATCATTGTGTCGTCATTCAGTTCAAAAGTAAACCGGAGCCGGCGGAGAATATCATTATTGGTCATAAGGATTTAAGTTATTAGTGTGTTTTATTATGATCTGTCAGTTTTTATTTATGTATTTTATCAGGATATTTTTCATCATCAAATGTGCTTAATTATATTATAAAAATCTTCCGGTTCGCTCATATTAGTTTTGAAGGTAAGCATTCACTACTGTTGTAAGGTTTAATTCAAATGCCCTAAATGCTTCCAGTTGCCTTAACGTGTTAAATTCTTTGATGTTTTCAGCCACAAGATGCACGGCTTTGTGAGCATTAAATTTTTGAAGATTCCGGCCTTTTAAACCACTTGCCTGTTCGAGTAAACCGTGTAATTTTTTTTTCGGTTGAGATTCTTTTTCTAATTTATTTACAGGCGGCAATACAATTGGTCCTGAATAATTACGATTTCCGGATGCTTTTTTTATGGCTTCTGTATCAATCATCAGCCATGTTTCCATCATCTTTACAGGAATAATACATACAACTTTTGCAAACTCATCTTCCCCGATTTCTTCTTTAATTTGTTGTTGCCTTTCCTGTATTGTTTTTACATTTATTGTTTCCGCATCGCGGTGAATAAACAGTATGTTATACGGGAAATAATACTTAGCCTGTACCAGTTTGCTTTTCAGAGTTTTTGGAGGATCAGGCAAATATCTGAAATCGGCAAACTCTCCATCATTTGATATTTCTGGATATAAATCGTCCAAAAGCCATTTTATAATTCTCAATAAGGTTTTATCTGAACTTCCATCTGCTATTAATGTGAATTTAATTTTCTGCATATGTTTTATTCAAAATTCATTCTCGATTGACGTAAATTTTCAATTACAGTTCTTTTTTTTGTTCTCTTTTGCGGAATACTTGTATAAACAGATCCCGGCTCTGCAGCAATCATTTCTTTAATGGATTGAATCTCAATTTTTTTATCGAGATAAGCAAGTATTTCTCCGATTGAGGAACTTTCGGCCAGATTGTTTGAGGTCTTCCATGTGTCCGGCATAGCTGAAAAACCTGTAAATTGTATTTTTCGTTTAAAAATTTCGTTGTACATTTCTTCCGATTTGGCAAGATACAGGCTTTCATCCGGTACACTGCCAATTACAATCGGAGAGTGTGTATTGATTATTACCTGTCGTAACGAATTGTCTTCGTCAACGGCATAGTCAGTATCTGTTGCCATATCTTGCAACAGATCTACCATTTCATATATTTTTTTAGGGTTTATACCATTTTCCGGTTCTTCAAGGCATATTACACGGCTTCCGGCATTATCCTGTTCTATTACGGCAAGTCCGAGAAACCGCAGAGTGCCGTCGGACAACGATTGTGCCGGAAGTGTAAGCCCATCTTTAAATACTACCTGCAATGTCAGCAAATCACGTTTTTCGTCTTTATCAATAGTTATCCCGTCAACATTGTGAACAAGATCTGCGAGCTTATTGGTAAGATTCTGATAAATGTCTCTGTCTTTACGCTCCTGTTGAAGTCTGTATAGAGTGGCCGGCAGATTTAGCCCGTTTGCCTGAATCTCAGCATTTTTTACTTCATAAATCCGGTTAGGTTCCCGCAATGCTCTGGGTTCAAACTGCAACATAATCCAGCTTCGCATTTCCTGACGTGCAATAAATGCTGTCGGAGATTCGGCAGTAACTGTAGAAAGTAAAGTCCGGGGCATTCTTTGAGCAATAAAATCGGTAGTGCGACCTTTATTCCCATCCTGATGAAGTTTTATTTTTCCGTTTTCTGTAGAGATAAAAGGGGTGCTTGTTGAACGTCTGCCTGCTAATATTGAATCAATCCAGTCTTTTTTGAATTCAAATTTCAGGTTTTTTTTAGTGTCTGATAATGTAATAGGATTCAGTGATTCATGGACAATCTCAATCGGTTCATTTTCATCTGTTTCGCTGTTGAGTTTAAGTTTAAGATTGTACCGTAAACTTGTAATTGTGGCTTCTGCTGTTTGTCCCAAATCGTCAATCCCTGTTCCGGGGATTAACATATCCGCTTCGAATTCCATATAACTCATATAACCGGAACCACTCCGGAAAAATATATCACGGATGTTGGAATGCTTCTGATTTTCGCCCCTTACCGATTTACTGGCCTCAACAATAGTTTTATCTGCCAGATTTGAAAGGAAAGATAATGCATCAAAAAAGTTTGATTTTCCTATGTCATTGGCACCTGCTATACATGTAAAAGGACCAAAATAAAGATTGGTGTTTACCAAACTTTTAAACCCATCTATTTTAATTCTTGTTATCATAACTTCCCTTTAAAATTTTTTTACTTCTCCGGATATTTTCTTAAAAACAATATGACACTTCATTCGTGAATTATTTTGTTTCCACTTTGTGTTCCGGCTCCTGTGTGCTGTCCGTTTTTTATCCGGAAGTCTTAATCAGACATCAGGAGGATGACAGAATACTTTTTCTCATATCCTGTGTAAAGTTGGCATATGTAATTCAAAAAAAATGCAGAAAAAACAAAGATACAATTATCTGTTGGCCGAATTTAATTCCTTTATATTTTTTATTAAATATTTATTAAGAATGTTGTTAAAACTTTTTTGTTTTCAGATAATTCCGGTTATAAATATCTGAAATACGGTGTGCAGACCAGGGTTTGCTGCTCAATGAAAACTACACATAGGTAGATCTTTATCTTCAGTCTTTGTTATCTTTATTTTCCTTAATAACTTCTTTTGAACCTTTGAGAAAATAAAACAAAATCCCGGCATTAATTCCGGCAAAAAACTTGAATATTATTGTTTTGTAATTTATATCAAAATCCGATAATACAAAATCAATTATAAAAAGCATTAAAAAAACAAAGTTGCCGAAATAGACCGATCTTTTCATTCTTAACTGTTTATAGGGTTCCTCTTTTCTTTAGAATCATTTGCTTCCCGTAATTTGCTTTTTTGCCCGAATCAGATGGTTTTGATACAGGATTGTTTTGTCTGGAATTTGCAGGTTTTTGTTTTGTCTTGTTTACATTTGCAGTATTGCTTTTTTGTTTCTCCTGTTCCTGTTTATTCCTGCGTGGAGGACGTTGCTGTTTCGGTGCTTTTACCGGATTGTGATCCATTAACGGGTAAGCATGATTATCAATAACCTTAATCTTTTTGGCAATAAGCTTTTCCACGTCGCGCAGATATGCCTTTTCTTCAGCATCACAAAATGAAATTGCAGTTCCTTTGGCTCCGGCTCTGCCTGTTCTGCCAATGCGGTGAACATAAGTTTCTGCAATATTCGACATTTCGAAGTTTATAACGTATTCCAGATCATCGACGTCAATTCCGCGGGCAGCAATATCGGTTGCAACCAAAACACGTGTAGTCTGAGCTTTAAAGTTTGCCAGAGCTCTTTGTCTTGCATTCTGGGCTTTGTTGCCGTGAATAGCTTCGGCTTTTATATTGTTTTTAAGCAGAACTTTTACAACCTTATCCGCGCCGTGTTTTGTACGGGTAAATACCAAAGCAGTCTTAATTTTTTCGTCTTTAAGAATGTCAAGCAGCAGAGCATTTTTATTTCCTTTATCAACAAAATAAACCATCTGATTTACAATGTCAACAGTTGATGAAACCGGATTTACAGCAACCTTTTCGGGTTTGTAGAGTATTGTGTCAGCCAGCTTTACAATTTCTCCCGGCATGGTTGCCGAAAAGAAAAGAGTTTGCCGTTTACGCGGAAGCAAAGCTATTATTTTTTTCACATCGTGAATAAATCCCATATCCAGCATTCTGTCTGCTTCGTCAAGTACAAAAATTTCTATATTGCCAAGGCTTATAAATTTCTGATTTATCAGATCGAGCAAGCGGCCGGGTGTAGCAATAAGCACATCGATATTTCCTCTTAAAGCTGCCGTTTGTGGATTTTGACTTACTCCGCCGAAAACTACTGTATTGGTAATACCCGTATGACGCCCGTAAGCTTTAAAACTGTCACCGATCTGTATTGCCAGTTCGCGGGTAGGAGTGAGTATAAGACTTCTTATTTTACGTTTTCTTTCGTTTGATTGCGTTTCGCGCAAAAGCTGAAGAACAGGGATTGCAAAAGCAGCCGTTTTTCCGGTTCCGGTTTGTGCACACCCAAGTAAGTCTGTACCATGTAAAATTACCGGAATTGATTGTTCCTGAATCGGTGTGGGAGTGGTGTAACCTTCTTCTTCTACTGCTTTTAAAATTGGTTCAATTATATTGAGAGAACTGAATAACATAGTAATTTAATAAATTCTTTATCCGGGAGACAAATCGGCCACACGGGAAATTTTTTGCAAAGATAGGGTATTTTGGCAGTTTTACAGATTTTAAATTTGATGCATTAACGTAAATCACTAAAACGGGGCCAAAAACATTGTTTTGTATCACCATTAAAATCTCAAAAAGTTACAGTCTTAACAGTTTGCGTTTACAAATAAAATTTTGTTGACAGTGCGTGTACTGATGTGAAAATGTTAATGCCGGTAACAGCTCTTGGTCAGTGCAGCGGTTGTTTAAACATTATTCTCATTGCATTGAACAATTCCGGATGTTCATGCCGGAAATCATCAGGCCTTTCAAAAAAATATTCGGAAATAACAGCCAGAAATTCTCCTGCATTTTTTGCAGCATACGGATGAATGTCTGAATACCCGTCTTTAATTCGTCTGATCTCTCTGTTCATAAGAAACATCCATGGAATAGTGTATTTTTGAGGGAGTAATATTTCAGGAATGCCGTCAATTTTCCCGTCTTCCTTGTCAATAAGATGGATAAACTCGTGAATACAGGTATTTCTTTTATCTGAAAAATTATCGTAGCCTTCAAACAATGCTTTTCTCGAAATCAGTAGTTTCCTGTCGAGATAGCCAAACCCGACCAATCCCAGGTATAAACTGTCAGTCTGTCCGGTTTTATAGTTCTCGTTAAAATTATCAGGATACAGGATTATTTCATCAAGCATTCTGTACTTCCAGTCGGGAAAAGCAAAAATGGGAATTATTGCAGAAGAGGCGATTAAAATAATGTCTTCGTCGGTCACAGAAGTTTCCACACCCCTTATTTTGCAGTATCTCAGAAATTGTTCAACTTTATATTCGAATAAGGTCTTTTCAGAAGGGTCAAGCCTTTTATAAAATTCAATTTTTTCGGAAAGAATTTTTCTCCATATATCAGGAAACCTGCGTGACGGTATTTTTGCCCAATCGCGGATATTAGCTATAAAAACGATAGAAGCAATTGCTGCAACAACGAAAAGGAAAATAAAAGGAGATCCCATAATTTAATAATTTTACTGCTTGATGGTTCTTCTTGGCAATGGCTGGCGGAACATAATTCTTAATGCATTGAACAGCTCAGGATGCTCATACTGAAAATCATCGGGTCTTTCGAAAAAATATTCGGAAACGACAGCCAGAAATTCGCCGGCGTTTTTAGTTGCATATGGATGAATATCAGATTCGCCGGCATTAATCCGTTTCATTTCCCTGTTCATAAGAAACATCCATGGAATTGCATATTTATGTTCAAGAAGTCTGGACGGAATTCCGTCAATTTTGCTGTCTTCTTTGTCAATCAAATGAATAAATTCGTGAAGGCAGGTATTACGCTTATCCGAAAAGTCATCAAAGCCTTCGTATAAGGCTGTTCTGGAAATAAGTAATTTTCCGTCCAGATGCCCGAAGCCTACAAGTCCGCGATAATATCTGTCGGGACCTGTGGTTAAAAAGTTTTCGTTAAAATTGTCAGGATAAACCAGAACTTCTTCCAGCACGGAATATTCCCAGTCAGGATAAGCAAATACCGGTATTATAGCTGATGCTGCAATCAGAATTTTGTCGGTATCATTAACAACAGTGTCAACGCCGGTTATTTTATACCTGGCTAAAAATTCCTGTACTTTTCTCTCAAAAAGTTCTTTGCCTTTATCGTTAAGGCGGGAATAGTATTTTACATTATAATTAAGTAGCCCCTTTCTTTCTTCGGACATTTTAGCAACCCGGCTTTGGCTGAGTAAACCTTTTTTCCAGGAAAATAACAAAACAGCAATGATTAATACAGCAACAACAACCAGAAAAGAATCTTCCATATATTTACATTAAGTGGTTTTTTATGTCTTTGACTATACGGAAAATATTTTCAATTTTCTCAGGATCAACAATCCAGTCATTTAAAAGGTAAATGCCAAAATGAGACTTGTCTTTAAGCTCCGGGACAAAATCAATTTTCAGTTCATTTATGCCGGCTCTTAATAAATTATCAAGATCAAATGCAGCCTGAACAGAATCGAGAATTTTCTGACTTTTTATAAAATCTACAGAGCTTTCAGAGGAAGTCTCTTCAATAATTGAGATTCTGTCAAATTCTGAATTGCCGGTTTTTAACCCTGTTTTTTTGAAAACAGAACTTATTTTATCCAGAATATCGTTTTTGCGAACAACAAGCTGTTCCGTTAATGGTTTGTCAATTGCAAAAAACACTCCGCTGAAATTTGCATAATTTCCAAACTCTCTGGAGTCTCCGAAACAAACAAAAAAGCAGTCGTTATTGTCGTCGGCAGGAATGTAAAGTGTTCGTCTGTGGTAAGTTACGGCATGCAATGAAGTATGCGGGTAAGCATCTTCGGTAAAGTGCACTTTGCGGGAAGTGTTGTTTGCAAACTTTTCCAGTTTTTCAATTGAGCTAAGGTTTTCTTCCATAATCAATCATTATTTAGTGGTAAACAAAAATAATATTTTTTTATAATTATTGGCACAGTTTGTTTTTTTATAACCGGATACTATATTATTAATCGTCTTCCAGAATGTTTTTAACCCGTCCGACCTCGCCGGTTTCGAGCATAACTTTTATCCCGTGAGGATGGTTTTGCGCGTTTGTCAGAATTCGTTTTACCCAGCCTTCGGTTAATTCGCCGCTTCGCTGGTCCTGCTTCTGAACTATTTCTACATGTAAGCCTGTTTTGATATTGCTTCTTTTGCAGGGATTTTTCCCGTATGTTTCATTGCTGTTTTCCATTTTAATAGTTTTTACAAAACTAACTTTTTATCTGAAAAGACTAACTGAAAAACATCTGGCCTTTTTCAAAATTTGCAGCCTTCGAATATGCTTAGGTAAAACTTATCCAATATTAAGCAGCCAGTTCTTCCGGGTAAGTAATATTTGCAGACAGGCGGAAGGACACAGCTTTTTATAATGAAATTAAAATCAAAACGGGTATTTTGATTTGCTCAATTCTGCTTTCAGTACACTAAGAATAAGCACATGCTTTAAAAATACTAACAAAACCTGAGCAGTATTAAACATGAATTAATAAAGGCACAATTCACTTTCACTTCAAACGAAAATATAACAGCTTTGTAGAAAAAAATGTATATTTACAGTTGGAAATCAGAATAACAGGAAGCCTACGTTATCCACAATTTTTATTTATTTATAAAAAAAAATATTTAGCTTTGTAACTGACAAGAAAATAAGACCATGGGTATAAAAGTTACAGGCAAAGACCTTATAAAAATTGCAAACTCAGACGATGTTTTCGGGATAATGCAAAGAGTGCTGTTCCGTGAGAATAAATTAGACAGAGAAAAAGAACATTTCTGGTTAGTTGGTTTAAACAGTGTCAATAAAATGCTTTTTGTTGAATTAATAAGCATAGGCGGAGTAAAAAGCACAACCGTGGAACCAATGAATGTTTTCAGAATGTCGATTTTAAAAGGAGCTGTTAAAGTAATTTTGGTTCATAACCACCCATCCGGAGAAGTAATTCCCTCAGATGCAGATCTTGATCTAACCGACCGCCTTATACAAGCCGGAAAAATAATAGATATAGATGTTGTTGACCACCTTGTAATATCAGAAAATACCTACCTGAGTTTTAGCAAAACCGGGCGCATGAAACAACTCGAAGAAAGCACCAAATGGGTTCCGGCTTACGAACTTATCAAGCGCATAAAAAAACAGGAAGCAGAACTTAGAAAAGAAGCCGTAAAAATTGCCAAGGAAAAAGGAGAAAAAGACGGAATAAAAAAGGGTAAAATTGAAGGGATTGCAGAGGGTGAAAAGCTGGGAATAGAAAAAAATAAACTGGAAATGGCAAAACAAATGAGAGCCAATAATGAACCAATTGAAAAAATAGTATTATATACCGGTCTTACTAAAGCTGAGATAGAGAAGCTGTAGAATAAAACAGTCCATAGTATAATTTTAACACCAACTTTTCCATAATTTATTTCAGGTGTTTTGCCGGGATTATTCGTATTTCTATAAGAAGAATCATAAAACTTTTGCTACTCATTTATTAGAAAATATAGTAGCTATTTGGGATGTTTAAAAGTGCATTAGGCTATGCTAACAGTAACATGTCAGCTTAACGGCAAATGAAAATTGTAAAATAAAAAACTTTGAATAGTTTGTGTTTATAGAAATTATTGAGTGCTTTCACTAAAAAAATATATGATAAGTGTTGTGTGATAAAAACATTATATATATTTGAAAAATATTAATGATGGGAATTGAAATAAGATAATTAATATGAAAAATTGATAAAAGTGTTGAAAAAACTATTAACTATGAATTTTGTAATTAATATTCGGTTATTAATAAATAATGGAGGGCTAATTTGAAATATATTACACCCAAAGGTGTGGTTATACACCCAAAACAGCAGTATAAAAACACTTTTAGTGTGGTGACAAGGGAGTTGTGCAACATAGCAAAAAAGACACACTGCAATAAATTAGAATAATTGATATGAATTCAGAGATACAAATAATACTTGAAGAACAAAATCCCTACACACAGGGTAATTGCTTTGAAAAATTAGTTCGTGATATCATCGAACTTCATAGATATGAGGTGAGTTCAAATGTCAACTATACTGGAATGGAACTTGACCTAACAGCGAAACATAAAGACAAATCTAATGAATCTTTATACGTTGAATGTAAAGCTAAGAATAAGGTGAGCTCCTCTGAAATATTGACTTTTGAAGCAAAGGTTCGGTTTAAAAAAGTCGATTTCGGATATTTCATAAGGACAA
Organism: Bacteroidales bacterium; assembly: GCA_003249955.1. Taxonomy (GTDB): domain Bacteria; phylum Bacteroidota; class Bacteroidia; order Bacteroidales; family ML635J-15; genus Bact-19. The sequence continues at coordinate 62,738 of QKHS01000012.1, forward strand.
AAGAATTAGACCATCAGGCTAAAGGACTTGTTGATGAATTTAAGGCAGATGAAAGATATAAAAACCTCACATTTTTTGAACCTCAAAAAGTGATTAGCCTATTACAAGAATCTGGAAAAATAAAAACAATAGAAAATCTACACGAAGATTTTACCAAGCAAATATTGGTAATTACATACTTTGGAGATTATTATGTATTTATTAAAAAGGATACTTTAGCTGCTATTCCGAACTCTTTTTATTTGTTTAATGCCAAAAATTCAAAACCAGTCAAAGATTCCGAAACTATTGAAAGACTGAAAAATAATCTGAATGAAATTAAAGATTTAAATATTGAACATCCCACAAAAGAAGAATTACCTATTACAAAAAAAGATTTAGTCGAGATTGAATCTATTTCGGAAGTTCAAGAAAGTGAAAATTGGTTTGATTATCTTCCTGCATCTACAAATCATATTGTTGGTAGGGACCTTATAAGAAGTGATGTTTTTGGTTTTTTTGGTAAAGTATTAAATAAAGAAACAAAAAGGAGAGTTTTTTATTTGACTGGAAAATCGGGATGGGGAAAAAGTTCGTTGATTGCAGATGTTAGAGGGCGTTGTCGCAATAAATTTTATAAGAATAAATTTTTTACTTTAGCTATTGACTCAAGGAGTGCCTTATCTTCTAATTTTGTTGCCCTTGCGTTTGAACGACTATTGAAAAATGCTATAAATTCTGGTTTTATTAAAAAAACAATTTTCAACAAAGAAATTAGTTTTACATCTTCATATGATTTATTAAACTCAGAATCAGTAAAAGAGGTATTGGAATATTTAAAAGCTCATAACAAAATCTTAATTTTAATATTTGACCAGTTTGAAGATATTTTCAGAAAAGAAGACCTATTTAAAACGTTTTACAAATTTTTACTTGATGTTACTGATTTACAAGAAAACTTAATTATAGGTTTTTCTTGGAAAACTGAAATTCTTATACCTAGTGAAAACGAAGCGTATCATTTGTGGCAGCAAGCAAAAGAGCAAGCGCAACCTTTTTTTATTTCTGAATTTGGCTCAAAAGAAATTAATGGTATTATATCTCAACTTGAAGGTAGTATTGGGAAAATAGATATTGAATTAAAAAGAAGATTAGTTGAAAGTTCTCAAAACTTCCCTTGGTTAACAAAAAAACTTTGCATCCATATTTATGACCAGATAATATCAGGAAAAGAAAAGTATGATTTAATTGATGAGAATTTAAATATTGAGCAATTATTTAAAACGGATTTAGAAAAATTAGAGAGTCAAGAAGCGCAAGGTTTAAAATATATTGCTCAGCGTGCATATGAAGGTGTCTTTTTCGAAGCATCTGAGGTAGATGATAAAATTTCTGAAAGTGTAATAAATTCTTTAAGAGATAAAAGATTAATAATCCGTTCTGGTTTAAATTATAACATATATTGGGACATTTTCCGTGATTATTTAGTTACAGGTCAAGTACCAAGGATTGGAGAAAGTTATATTATTCGTTCAAGCGTTAATTCATGTTTAGAGATATTTCTAACTTTCAATACGTTAATTGAACAAAGCTCTATAGAAATACAATCATCACTAAATAAAAGCATTTCTAAAGAAGCAGTTGAGAATAGTTTAATTGATTTAAGAAGTATTGGTTTAATACGGAAAATTGAACGGCAAGAAAAATACACCTTAAATAATGAAGATATAATAACATCAACTGATTTCTTTAGAAAATATATTACAGAAAAGTTCAAAAATTATACAATTTATCATCAAATAAGTGAATTAACTCCTCCTATTACTAATGAAACCATTATAAAATTATTTAAATTAAATTTTAAAGGTTATGATTTTAAAGATAGTACTTGGAGGATGTATGCAAACTATTTGATTAACTGGATTACATTTTCAGACCTATCATTAAAGAAAAGTATTGAATTACCTGTTAAAGGTGGTGGACGAAAAACTAGTTTTTATAAAAACATAAAATTAAATCTTGATAAAGCAACTCTTAGAAATACCCCAGATAAATTAGCCGATGGTTTACTGATAATTCATAAAACTAAAAACTTCTCAACTATAAAACCAGGTATTATAAGAGATTTAGCGGTTCTAGGATTTATTACATTAAATAATGGTAAATATGTATTAACGGAAATTGGAGAAAGTATAAATATTAATGCTCCTGAAATATCAATACTAAAACAAGCATATAAACTATCAAAAATTAAAATTACAACTGATTACATAGTGGATAAAGGAATGTCAAAGAAAGCAAAAAATTTGATAGTGGATATACCTCAAGTAATTGATAAAAAATTGAAAGAAAGTTCTAAATTGATTTACGCTAGTTATTTATTAAACTGGGCGAAATTTATAATTGATAAAGCTACGTTGCACAACACGCGGTATAGTTAATTGCCGGTACAGTGCTTATTCGAGCGGTACAGCTCGTTTCAAAAGTAGTTGTAACTTGACAGGAAAGTGCTTTGAAATCGGCAACTAACCATACCGCCATCCGTTATGCGTAAGTATGACCCGTCCTGAAATATGTAAACACTAAAAAAACAGATCCCCAAATGTTCCCTATATTAAAATTTACGACCTCAAAATTTATTTTTCAGGGATTTACTTTTCACGTTTGAATTTACCGGCTGTTTTAAAACTATTTTCTTATTTTTGTAATGCCTGAAATATTATAATGAAAAGAAAAATTCCGCTTTTGTTAATAATTGTGCTTTCTGCTGATTTTGCATTTACTCAATGCGATAATTTTTCATATTTCCTTAATGAAGTAATAACACCTGCAAATGAGGCATATTTTAACCTTATTGAATTTGAAAGGATTTGCACAAATTTACAGGATATGGATAGTCTGGCCGGATTGCAAGCGGAAATAAAAAAAGCAAATAAGATTATTTCGGAGGTAAAGGATAATTTTGGCTTTTTAGAAGTTGCAACAGAGAATGCCCGTGCCAATGCCGAAAATTGTTATTGCATAAACGGGCAAAAGACAGTGGCGCAGCTCGAAGGCCGGTATGAAACCTCTGTTCTTAACCTTGATGAAGCCGGCAAATACTTAAAGCTGGCACTTAAAACAAAAAATATTGAGAGTGCAAAACAATATATTGCTATGGCAATAAGTTATTCTGTGAGAGCAAAAGATTCATCTGATTTAATTGTTAAAATTGCAACAGATGGTATGAATTCCTGTAACTGAAATTAAACATTAAAATTATGAAAAAAATTATCTTCGCTGTTTTGGTTTTTGTTTCCTTGTTTTATTGTCAGCAAACATTTGCAAAAGAATTATTACCTCCCGGATGTGTTAAGGTAAACGATTCGCTTTACGCTGATGCTACAGAAATAAGTAATATCGATTATCTTGAGTTTGTAACATGGAACCTGAATAATAAAGGAGCAGACTCTGAAGAGTACAGGTTTTCTTTACCGGATACAACAGTCTGGAGTTCGAAATACCTTAAACCGTTTACAGAATTATATTTCAGACATCCGGCATATAGTAAATATCCGGTTGTGGGAGTTTCTTATGAGCAGGCTCTTGCTTATTGCGAATGGCGTTCGGACAGGGTAAATGAATTGATTTATGTAAAGAATAATAAAATTTCTTATGACGAAGTAAAAAAGATGAAAGATATTCCTGAGGTATTTCATTATCGCCTGCCTACAGAACAAGAGTGGGAGCAAATAGCAGCCATGCCGTATTCGGAAAAGATAAATAAGAAACTCACAAGTGAAAAATATTCAGGACTTAATCGCTATAACTTAACCACAGGAACAGGAGAAATTTTAGATCCGGCAGGAAATGACAATGCAGACATTACTGCACCTGTGTATTCATACTGGCCCAATGCTTTGGGGATTTATAATATTATCGGAAATGTCGCTGAGATGACAGCAGAAAAAGGACTTGCAAAAGGTGGAAGCTGGACAAACAGAGTTGACGAAGTACAGGTGGAAAAGGATTTTAACTATGAAAAACCTGATAACTGGCTGGGATTCAGATGTGTGTGTGAAAAAGTAAGTGTCTGATTTTGTAACGGATATTATTGGTAATAATTTTACTAATCAAGCAAAAATTCTGAGTCGAGAGTTTTTAGCATTAAGTAAAAAAACATAGCGACGAATATTCAGAAAAGCGATGCGGGCAGGCCATGGAAAAACAGCGGGCCAGCTCCGGAGGTGAAAATCAAAACAACTAGAATTGTGGCAAGCTGACATTATTATGTCATTCACTAAAACAAAGTTTCAATGGGAATGAGAGATGGAACTTTGTTTTAGGCCCGGTTGCCGTACAATTCTGTTGTTTTGATTGAGGCGGGGAGAAGCTTTGTTTTTCCTAGCCTTTTTGTTTCTTTTGTGGCAATGTCAAAAGAAAAAGATAATCAAAAATATTTTAGTGCTTATTTTTTAATTAAATATTTTCATTCTTGGATTCGTATAATTCACCAGAATTTTGCTAGATATAATCTCACATTAGTAAATAAGAAAAGCCTTCACTAAGAAGGCTTTTCTTTATAAATTGATAATTTAGAATGTGTATCTTATACCAAGATCTGCGCCCCAGCCAAGTCCTGCATTGTCGCCAATAAAATCCCACATCGGTCTGGCATCAAGACTTAATAAAATAGGAGCTCCGAGAGTATTAAAGTCATACTCAAGACCTATTTGTCCGCCAAGTGCAATGTTTATGTAGCCGTCGCTACCATCGTAGGTGTAAAAACCAACACTTGCTCCCGGGCCGACATACCAGTTTAATCCGCTTGTAATGTTCCAGTCCCAGTGATAAATACCTGCTAAAAACATGCGGCTGTGGGTCTTGTTTCCTCCGAAACCCAGATCAAGTTCCAGTCTGTTTGCATCTCCCATACCATGCTGATAGGAAATTTCAGCCCCGTTAATATCACCGTCTCCGCCAAAGCGTAATCCTATTGCATGTGGATTTACCTGAGAAAATGAAAGTAACCCAAACCCTAACATGGCAACAAATAATAATAATGTTTTTTTCATACTTTATGTTTTAATGATTAATAATAAACTAATGTTACTTTTAAATTTCAATTTACTAAACATAAAAGCAGTAGAAATGTTCAGATAATCCGGCATGATGTTAAACAAAAAAAACAATCAGCACCTTTACCCGAACAGAAATCTGTGAAAATTACCGGATTTTTGTTACATCAATATATTTTACCGGTACATAATAATACCCGAAAACAGATGTTGTAAGAACATTATATTTCTTAAGATCTTTAACCAGATTCGCAACGTCAGTATCACTATCTGTCTGATGTTTGTTTATTAAGTCTCCTATTGTCATGTCCTGATTAATGGGAGCGTTTCTGTTAAGAAGTTCAAGTAATTCACCATTATCTTTAATCAGAACCGGAAGTGTTGATGTTTGCTCAGTAAGTCCGGCAGGAGCATTAAGTTTAACAGGAAGTTTCCGTTTATACAAAGTGCCGTTACTTGCGTAGAATTCAATAAGCAATACTATTTCGTGACTACGCTGATTGATATTAAAGAAGTTATTTCTTACAGGAATATTAATGGTCATGGAAAAATCATTCAGCCCTTTGAAGCGGAATTCCGCATCTGTAATATATTTTTTAAAACTTTGTTCTATTGATTCAGGCAATCCGAAAACGTCAACAACTTCAGGCGGTTTTGGCAGATTCGCAATGCTTATCGGGTAGTTTGAAACGTTAAAACTGACATCGGTTTTGTATTGATATGAAATTCCGTCTTTTTGCGGGTCAATTTCATAATCACATACAGGGGTGGGAAATCTTTCTGTCTGAATCTCTACGGGAGCATATACAATATCCAGAGTGTCGTTGCCGACAGGATTATCGTAATAAATTCTGAAAGGTAATTCAGCCGAAATAACATTGCTTAACGGAGTGAAATTTTGAGTCAGAAAAGCCTCGTTTCTTTCAATTTCTATTATAAAATAATAATACTCGTTGTCGTAGGTAATTCTTTTCGGGTCGTTGGTTATCAGTTTTACAGATTTTATAAATTGCTGATTAGCAGGAACCGCGTTAAGAGTGAATTTTTCATCCAGTTTAATTAAGCTCAGAGCCTCACTGTCAGGAACAGGCCCGAATTTGACTTTTAAAAACATAGGGGAATTGGCAGGGATAATGTTTGTGGAAACATATTCAATTTTGCTGTCCGGTTTTAGCCTGTTCCAACATCTTGTTATGTCGTTTACACCGGGGATGTCGGTAAATGACGGTTGCCTGAACATGTAAACGTTGTAGATGTTTTGTTGGCTGGTAAATTTTTTCGAGCTTGTCCAGTTGGAATTCGTTTTTACATCATACCTTATGAACGGATAATTGCCGGAAGATGATAATGAGCCGTTTGCATCAATATTATTATTGCTTTCGGTTCCTTTTGAAGTAAAATAACATAATCCTTCAAATGAATTAATTATCTGGTCACCGGGTTTTATATTTCCTTTTCTGTACTCTGACCATAAGTAATATACCGGTTCAAATTCATCAGATCCAATCTGATCCAGATTGCCAAATATAACAGCCAGTTGGTTTTCGAAAATCCCGGCTCCTATACATATCTGACTTCGCTCCGATGTGGAGAGATTTGTGTTTAACTGTAATTTTGCCTGATAGTATTCTTTAAAATCAGCAGATACATTTGCATCCAGGCTACCCTCAAAAAGATTTGTTGAATTATAATTTAAAACATAGCTGCTTCCGCTGTTTTTTGGATTAAGTATGCTTGTCTGATTGCCGCTTGACATTACCGGAAGGGCAGGGGTAATGTCGTTATTTATTACCGAAAGATCTTTGTTCCTTATAATATAGCTGCCTATTAACCCGATGGATTTGTTTTTAAACGTAAGTTCATCGGTAATTATCCCGCTGCTAATGTAGAAAGGAGGATTGAATTTGTTCAGTAGTTTTAATTTAAGCTCTTCGTTTTGTTTAAGAGTTTTCTTTTTCTGTTTATCATTTTTCCATAGTCCTATGCCTGAACAGTCTCCGGTGCAATCAATTTCCTGTTGGGTAAGCAATATTCTGTCCGATTGCAGCATTTTTATTATTTCAGCTCCCAGTACCTGCCCGGCTGTTTGCTGAGCCTGAAGATTACATGCTGTAAGAATAATCAGCGTTGTAATTATTAATGCTTTCATGTTATTCTTTAGTTTCATTTTCCCCTTTTTCTAAAAAATTTCAAACTATTTTATTATTTATCGGTGAATTTACCGATAAACTATTTTACAAAACTTATTAATATTCCGGCACAAACTGCAATGTTTTCAAAGTTGATGTCTGCTTGTTGCAAATGTAGTTATTTTAAAGATATTGTGTTATTCATCTGATTAAAAAAGAAATTCTTAACAATCAGTCAGGAAATTATTTGTTTAATTTTAACTGTTCAATCAGTTCTTTCTGGATTTTAATAGTATCTTTTAATTCGGCTATGCGATCTTCCAGAATTTGGATTTTTTCTTCGAGAGAAATTTCAGAATCTAATTTGTATTTTTCAATTGGTTCCTCTGCCAATTCGGTATCTTTGATAAAAATTTCGCCTTTACCGAAAAAAAGCCAATCAGGGGAAACGTTAGTATAATAAGCGAGAAATTTTGCAATATTACCTTCACTCATACCAGTCTTCTGGTCTAAAACACCTCTGGTGATGCCAGTCGTCTTGTAAAATTCATATTTACTAATTCCTTGATTTTCAAGGAAGTGTAAAATATTTTGTTTTATGTGCGAAAAAACTTGTCTATTTTCTTGCATTAGACGATAAAAATTGACTATATTTGTAATGTTCAAATTGAAAACCTCACAAAAATAAAAAAAAATATGGAAAAGACAAGAATAATCGTAAGCCATGGAGAAATGAAAAAAATTGCCGGAATATTTGGCAAATCCTTTCCTACAATCAGGAAGGCGTTGCGTGGAGATATAAATGTGCAGGATTGCGATAAAATAAGAAAATGTGCTGTCGAACGAGGCGGAATCGAAGTCAGAGTGTCAGAAAAAAATGATAATATCACATAATTGCAATTGTAATTTATTCATGTTCAACCCCTTATACTTATTTTTATGGAATTGATAGAAGAGAAATGTCAGGAATTAAAGTTAAAAAAATCTTCTGAATTAAAAATTATTGTCCTTAAAACGGAACTTTCAGATTATGATGAAGTTATGTTGTCAGAAATTTTTAAAAATATTAACACAATCAATGCTTCTCTTGCAGTTGCCTGCGATGCCGGTCTTTTTCTTAAAATTGTGGTGGAATAATTGTTGGTATCCCAAACCAATTGAAATAATTATTTTCAAAAATACAAACAGATTTTTATTGGTACTTTATCAGGCGTTGTTGTGACAGACTAAGGAGTTATGGAAAAGAATAACTAAAAATTTGCTATTTTTGCAAAACTAAACACAAAGTTATGTTACAATCACAATTAAAAACATTAATGGTAGATGCCAATTCGGGCTTCTATAAGACATTACGTCACGATATTGGTAAATTCTGGGGACCGGTTGATCTGGGACTTCATTTGTCATATAAATACAGTAGTTTAAACATCGGAACAGGATTACTTGCCGGCTCAATTTTTCCCGGTTCAAACAGACTTATTTTTACCGGAATAAGCCCGTGCTGGCACGGATTTTACATCTCGAGTATGGGAGGAGCGGGCCTTGTATTTGATAATCTCGGGATTAATATGCTGTCAATAACCGGCAAAGCATCCACACCATCTGTATTATATCTTAACCGTATTCATGGTGAAGAAATTCAGGTCGAATTACGGCCTGTAAAAGTAGAAGAGGTGTGGGAGCAGGGTCGTAAAGGCATTTATGCAATGATGCAGCATGCTTTGAATGAATTCGGTGACAGGTATCAGGAAGAACCGCGAGTTATGGCAGTGGGGCCGTCGGCTATGTATTCCGATATAGGAGCAATATGTTCGGCGCCTATAAAAAAAGGTGTTATAACATTTGTAGATACGTGGGCCGGTCGTGGCGGATTTGGCACAAAGATGCTCATGGAACACGGAATAGCTGCAATTATTTACGGAGGGACTTTCATGGACGAGGACTTCCGTGACCGTAAAGTTGCCGATGCCTGGTTTGAAGACAGATATAATAAAAAGCTTTCGGTAAAAGACCTGGAGGCAACAACTAAATATCGTTTTGACCCTAATTTTAATACAGGAGGAACATTTGGGGTAAATTATGCAACACTCGGCGACTGGACGACTGCATTTAATTACCGTACAATTTACTGGGCTGCCGAAGAACGTAAAAAGCTGCATAAAGAATTCATCCTGGATCATTATCTCAAGCAGTTTAACGAAGAAACAATAATTCCGAAACAGTATAAAAATTGTGGCGAACCTTGTGCTGCCGTATGTAAAAAAATGCAGGACGAGTACAAGAAAGATTATGAACCGTATCAGACAATGGGGCCTCTTTGTGGTATTTTTGACCAGAGAGCTGCCGAAAAGTTAAATTCAAAAGCCGACAGTCTGGGATTTGACGGGATATCAATAGGCGGATTTCTTGCATGGTTGATGGATTGTATGGATTGCGATCTTATAACTCCTGAAGAACTGGGAATAAAAGATAAACCAAAGTTTTCACCGGAAAACTTCGATCTGGTTAAAGACTCTATGCATAATGCCAATATCGGGGTTGCTCTGCTCGAAGAAATTGTAAAAGAAAATTCTAAAATCGATTTAACTCTGGGAGCCAGAAAATTAGCCCGAGCATGGGCAAAAGAACGGTCAAAAGATATTATGGATAAGTTTGTATATACAGCATTCGCGCGTCAGGGATGGATGGTTCCAAACCAGTACTGGACACCAGGAGTTCTTTCGCCAATGGGTATTATGGGTAAATACTATAATGACTATGGCCGTGAATTTATATCGCCGCGAAAACTGGGACAGTTAAGCGCAACCAGAATGAAAAAAGAATTTATTCTTGACAACCTTGGAATTTGCCGCTTCCATCGTGCATGGGCCGAAGATATAATGCCTGATATTGTTCAGGAACTTTTCGGAGATAAAGAATTATTCCTTAAAGCAATTGATTTGGCAGCAAGCCGCATAAACAGCCGTAATTCTTCTGTTTTCTGGGAATCGGAACGTAATATGGACTATGTTTATACATTCCTGAAGAAAAAACAGGAAGCAGTTACCGACAATGAAGAATTAAATGATTGGATTGCCCGCTTTGAAGAAAATAAACATGATGCAGCTTATGACTTCTGGTATGATATACATAAAGGTATCCATGAGTCACTGAGGGAATTCCCGGTATAAAACCCGGATAGAAAAAGTTTTTACAGGAGTGACATTTTTCGGCCTGATTTGTTGCAGGCTGTTTTAATCTTACAGTATCTTAAACTATTTTTGTGGGATATAATTATCTTATGCCAGTTATTATATCAGACATGTATTTAATGTTTGATACTGAATTGTACAATCTTAAAAATTCTAATCTATAACAGAATGAAAAAAATTTAATTTATGTGCCTTAATGATTAGAAAAAGAAAATAAAAAAACTGCCTGAAAAGCAATTCCGGCATTGTATTATTCGTTCCCCTTTGAATCCGAATTTATATCTTCGGTTCTTATGAATAAATGACAGGCTTTTCAGGCAGTTTTTACAAATGTTTTTTATTCAACAGCAGCAGGATCTGTTAAATTATTTTGCTTCAGCCATTCCTGATATCCTTCTTCACCTAATTCTGATCTCAATTGTTTTGAACTTACTGCCAAACCTTTTACCTTGATAGAAATTCCGAAGAAACTTTTGTAAGTAACAACTCCGTCAATAAGCAGGTCATATTCAGGACCGGCATTTTCCAATGCAATATCAATAGCATCTTTTAAGTTCCACATTGTTAAAAAATAAAATTTCTTACCTTCGGTTGGTTTTCCTTTAGATCTGTCAACACCAATTTCAGCATTTTTTGTACTGATTACGGTAAAATCAACTAATCTGTTTGAACAACTGCTAGCCATAGCTAAAACTAATACTAATACAACTCCTAAAAAACTTTTTTTCATAATTATTGTTCTGCATTTATTTTATAATAATTTAATGATATATATTTATAAATTAATATAATGTTAAATTGTTTTTATTCAATATTTGATATGATTTATTTTGTTTAAAATAGTCTTTTGTGAAATTTATGTATATATACTTAGATATAAAGTGTGCTTAAACAATAGTAAATTCTGATTGTCAAAAAATATTTCATACTACTTTGTGTATAATGAAAAAGGGACTCTGCTAAGAGTCCCTTTTTCAAAAGTTTTTTGTAGTATCCTAGAAATTAGGTTTCAGTTTATAATGTTGATAGAAATCTTCTATTATTTTAGCAGCTTCTTCAGGAGTATCCACAATGTGGAATAAGTCCATATCACCTGCAGCAATATTGTGTTCTTTTTCGAGCATTACTTCTTTTACCCATGCGAATAAACCTGACCAGTATGCTTTGTCAAGCAATACGATAGGGAATTTTGCTACTTTTTTTGTCTGAATCAGGGTTATAGCTTCGAATAATTCATCGAAAGTTCCGAAACCTCCCGGGAATACAACAAATCCCTGGGAATATTTCATGAACATAACTTTACGGATAAAGAAGTAATCGAAAGTTACGAGTTTGTCTTCGTCTATATATTTGTTTGCATCCTGTTCAAATTCAAGTTTTATGTTACAACCGGCCGATTTGCCGTCTCCGGCACTTGCTCCTTTATTTGCTGCTTCCATAATGCCTGGGCCACCTCCGGTAATTACTCCAAATCCCTTCTGGGTAAGTAAATATGCCGTTTCTGTAGCCATTTTATAATATGGATTTTCAGAAGTTGTGCGCGCTGAACCAAAAATAGAAACACAAGGTCCTATTTGTGAAAAATGTTCAAACCCGTTTACGAATTCACCCATCATCTTGAAGATGCTCCATGCATCGTTCGATTTAGTCTCTGCCCATGTCCTTTGTTCAAAGGATTCTCTTATTTTTTTTTCTTCGTCTGTCATATGGTTAATTTATTTTGCGTAAAAATAATCAAATAATTAATTCCGACAAATCTGCTTTAAAATCAGCAGCAGATTGATATCTTTTTCCCAGAGCCTTTATTATCAGCATTTTTAATTCATCATCGCTATATTCTTTTGACGATTTTTCCATCTCCGGTTTTGCAGTAGCTCTGGAAATGACATAATAAAGCTCGTCATCAAAACGATAATGTTTTTCAATTTTTGCCACAGACTGCATTCTTTTAATAAAAACAGGATTTGCCGGTTTTAAGGCAGGTTCCTTGGCAATGGCTTCATAAAGTACCAGTCCGAGAGTGAAAATGTCGGAATGTTCTCCAATAAGTTCAGGAAAACCAAAAATTTGTTCCGGACTTGCATATATAATGTTATAAGGTTTTCCTACCGAATCGAGAGTTTCGGGTTGAAAAGACGGCTTAATGCTTCCAAGATCAATAATTTTAACCTCAGGGTTGTGTACATCCATGCTTCCGTCTTCGTCAACAATCATTATGTTCGATGGCTTTAAATCGGAATGGCAAAGGTTATGAGAATGTATGTATGTTAATGTGTCGAGAACAGAATTTATAATTTTGTAAAAGAAATAATTATATCTGTAATCCAGATATTCTCTGTTATTTATTAATTCTTTAAGGGTATATCCGAACACAAATTCCTGAATTATGAAAACATTTGTTCCTTCGACAATAAAATCCAGAGTCTTTGCAATTCCGTCATGTTGCAATTTTGCACTTGCCTCGATAAAGAATTTTAATCTGGTCGCCTGATTATTGAAAAATGCCGGCAACAAATGTTTACAAATTACTTTTTGTTTTGTTGTAACTTCGGCTGCAACATAAACAGTTGAAAATTTATTTCCTGATAATATCGTTGATTCTTCTTCAGGGAAAAAGAAATAGGAGGCATTACTGCCTTTTAAAAGTACCGGTTGCATTTATTTATTATATTCCTCTAATGCTCTGCTGCCCCATGAGCTGTCAGAATTCATTAAATCCTGATTATACAATGTGTTATTTCTCTTACTCAATAATCTCTCCCAATTTGGGGTTTTAATTTCCCCGGTTAAATCAGAATGTAATAATTCATATTCCTTACCGGCAATATTCGGGTTATAAAAAATAAATTTTTTATTGTTCTCGTTTTGTATTCTGTAGTAGTGCCATATTTCATAAGGATACGAATTCGGTTCATGTCCCGAAACATAAATATCATTCGGAACCCCGTATTGCAAGTAAACCCTGCCTCTGTCGGTTTCGTATCCTCTGTTTATAGGAGTTCTGTAATTTCTGTCAACATAGTCAACCTGCTCTTTGTATTGTCTCCATAATTCGCCGGGTTCAACATTATTACGTTTTAACCAGAACTGAATGAAGTAATTTTGCAATTCATCAACACTTGCAACTTCAACCTGATAATCTATAAATCTTTTTTCATCCATATCAGAGATGGGACGTAAACATAAAACGTATTGCTGCAGAGAGTCTCTGTTTGTCATAGATCCGCTGAAAGATGTTGAAATGTCAAAGTTTTTAAGCATTTCATTCATGTCGTTTACATCACTGGCATTTGCGTTGCTGCGCTGGAAGAAAAATTTGACTTTTTGCAAAGTTTCGTTATCACGGTTTTTAACTTCAACAACCAGATTATAGTTTCCGGAAGGAAGGTTCCCGATATTCATTTCGCCTATAAAAGGTATAATAGCAGAAGGACTTAATTTTTTAAACCTGCTGTATGTGTCAATTTCCTTGTAAGTTTCGAAGCTTTCAATAAAATATCTTACCATAAAATCTCCGTTAATCAGCTTGTCTGTGTTATATATTTCGGTATAAAAACTGATTTTATCGGAGTTTTTCGGGTAAAAATTGGAAATATACGGCAGTAAATCATAGCCGTTTTTTGTAAGGGCAGATTCGCTGTTTGCAGGAGTAATACTTTCTATTAACTGAATTCCGCTGAATTGAATAGCAGTATCGCTGTAATCAATTTGTATTATATCAGCAAATTTATCAGCATCTCTGTTTGAGTTTAAGTCTTTAACAGTCATTTCGAAGTTGTATATCCCATTAGGTAAGCTGACTCTTTGCAAGTCAATAAAATTTGGTTTCTTTTCCAAAGTATCAGCTATTTCAGGACTTTTCAGGTTGTATTTGTTCACAGAAACAACCTCTTCGCCCTTTTTAAATATCATGGTAACCTCAATTTCTGCCTGAAATTTCTGGTTTTCGTTTTTTACGAAAACAACAGACTTGCCGATTGTACTCAGGTAGGTTTCGATATAAGGTCCTTCAGGAGAGTTAAAAGTTGCATACATGAGATAAACTTCGAGGTTGGCAAACGAAGCAGAACTCAAAACAACAAATGCCAGAAAGTAAAATAATCGTTTCATAATTATGTGTATTTTTATGCAATATAGATAAAATATTTTAAATGGATGACTTTAAATCCTAAAAATTATGTTAATCAACCATGAATTTACGGACTACTGTTTTAAATTCAGGGAATATAGATTTGTTTGAACAGACAATTTCCTTTCCGAACAGATAATCATTTCCTCCTTTGAAATCACAGATAGCACCTCCGGCTTCTTTAACAATAATTATTCCGGCAGCAACATCATATGGTTTAAGATCGTATTCATAAAAGCCGTCGAAGCGTCCGCAGGCTACATATGTCATATCAGTAGCAGCAGACCCAAGCCTTCGCATTCCCTGGGTATTTTGGGTGAGGTACGACAGTAGTTTCATGTATTTGTCAATATGCGCGAATTCATGGTATGGGAATCCTGTAGCTAATAATGCATTTTTTAATTCAGTTTTTTTTGACGTTTCAATAATTTGACCATTTAGCCATGCGCCTCCGTTTTTCCATGCGTAAAAACATTCGTCAAACCCGACTTCGTAAACTACGCCAAGAATTATTTCGTCGTTTTGTTTTAATCCTATGCTTACAGCGCAAGGGAAAAACCCGTGGATAAAATTTGTGGTTCCGTCAAGAGGATCAACAATCCAGTTATATTCTTTACCAATTTTTACAGAGGTATTTTCTTCTGCAATAAAACCGGCACCGGGGATAAGTTTTTCAAGTTCTGTTACAATAAGAGCTTCGCAAGCCTTATCAATATGAGTAACAAAGTCATTAAGCCCTTTGGTCTCTATTTCGAGTTTATTGCGATTGTCAATATTTGCACGTATAATCTCACCGGCGTTTTTAGCAATCTGGATTACTTGTGATGTTAGCTTTTCAGGATTCATTTTTTTATTTTTAGCGGAGATATATCAGGCGTTTTACAACACTGTTATTGTCATTGTATCTTTATCAGCAAAGCCGGTAATTTTCACTTCTGTTATTTGATTTACCAAAGCTTTGTTATAAGCAGTTTCCACTTTGATGTAGTTTTCGGTAAATCCAGACATTTTATTGTTTTTACGACTTGATTCAAAAAGCACTTTAAAATTTTTACCGATTTGTGACTGCATAAATTCTCTGTGCTTTTTGTCTGAAATTTCAGTAATGATTCCGGCACGTTTCTGTTTTTGCTGAGGGCTTACTTTAGGGGTGAAGTTTACGGCTCTTGTATTTTCACGTTCGGAATACTGAAAGTGATGAATAAATGAAATGTTAAGAGAGTCAACAAATTTGGCGGTTTTGTCAAACAGCCCGTCAGTTTCACCGTTAACTCCTACTATTAAATCAATTCCTATGAAAGCTTCGGGGATCTGTTGTTTTATTGATTCGATTTTTGATTTGTAAAATGCGGTATCATATTTTCTGTTAATCATTTTCAGCATTTCGTCGCTTCCCGATTGTAGCGGAATGTGAAAATGAGGCATTATTTTCTTATGTCCGGCAACAAATGATATTATTTCGTCTGTGAGCAAGTTAGGCTCAATACTACCGATTCTTATTCTTTCTATGCCTTCAACATCATTGAGAGCTTTCAGCAGATCAAAGAAGTTTTCTCCGGTTGACTTTCCGAAATCCCCTATGTTGACGCCTGAAATTATTATTTCTTTAATGCCTTCTTTTGCAACACTTTTGGCCTGATTTACCGTTTCTTCAATTGTCTGGTTTCTGCTTCTCCCTCTGGCATAAGGAATCGTACAGTATGCACAGAAATAATCACATCCATCCTGAATCTTAAGAAAGGCTCTGGTTCTGTCCCCTTTAGATACTGCCGGGAAGAAGCTTTTCATTTCTTTATGGTCAGTAGTGATAACTCCAGCATTTTCCTGCTTACGCGAAACTTCAATTATTCTTTCAATTTCCTCTTTATTATTGGCTCCGAAAATATAATCAACGCCATAAATATTCTTTATCTCGTCAGGTTTTAGCTGAGCGTAACAACCAGTAACAATTATTACAGCCTCAGGGTTTAATGTGAGAGCTCTGGAAATTGCGTTCCTGCTCTTTTTATTTGCATTTGAGGTGACAGAACAGGTATTTATAACATAAAAGTCTGCTTTTTCGGAAAACTTAACAGCATCAAAATCTTTCTCAAGAAAAAATCTTGAAATAGTAGATGTCTCGGCAAAATTAAGTTTGCAGCCAAGCGTGAAAAATGCGACTTTTTTTGTAGATACAGACATTTTAAAATTTTTACAAAAATATGAATTTTGAATGGATAAAAAAAAGCAATTTGTAAGTAGCGTTGCTTTGTGTTTTTTTGTTCTTTGACCTATATATGTAAGCCACTTCTGACTTCTGTCTTCAGACTTCCTACTTCCAAACTTTATTGGATATTGAATTTTGGATATTCTTCTTTTGTTAAGTGTTGAATATTCTTACTTTGTCAATTCCAGTGGTTTGCCGGTATATTCAATACTCTGAGTTCTGCTAAAAATACATGCGCCAGCTTTTGGTCGCGCCCGCCCCTTCCGTCTTCCGTCTTCAGACTTCTATCTAATACATATAACACAAAAAAAGCCTCAAAAGAGAGGCTTATCTGGTTGTGATAATATTCTTATCTGTTAGTGGTTTCCACAGCCGCCATCTTTGTGATGTCCGCATCCTTCAGATTCTTTTTTATCACCACAGCATTTTGCATCTTTGTTTCCTCCGCTGCATTTTCCGCCACAGTTACATTCTTTAACTTCTTTAACTTCAACATAATAATTAACAGTAATGTCGTGATGAACTTCAGCATCTTCGTTTTCAACTTCTACAGATTTCAAAGTTCCAACCATCATAACATGTTTGTCAACAAGATTTTTATCAAACTGGTCAATTCCTTCGCCGGCTTTACCTATGATCATTATTGAATCGTTTTCAGGATTTGCGATGAAAATGTTTTTGCCGGAATGCTCACATACATGAATGCATTTTCCACATACTTTAACTTCTTTGTCAACAAAAGAATCCAGATTTGCAAGAAGAGAATCAACAGTAACCATATCTTTGCACATAGTTTGGTCACACTGTCCTTTGTCATTGGCAGTTTCTTCACTTTTCTTTGTTTCAGCATTGTTGCAGGCGAAAAAGAACATCGCCGGAATTAATAGATAAAATAGTTTTTTCATTCTTTAAAAGTTTAGGTTAATTTATTTAGTAATTAGTTTACAATCTTCAATCTGCTCGACATCGAACCTTATAAATTCCCATTCTGCATTATCGGAAGAAAATATTCCGGTATCGCTGGTGTTAAGCTCGAAAACAAGTCCGTTCATTTTTCCGGTTCTTGCTGTTTTGGCAGGAATACAGATTTCGACATCTCCGCTTTTGTATTTCTTTGTCAGGTCAGTGCTGTATTCAATTTCAAATTTTAAGTTTACAGGGTATTCGTTTGTGTTTTTCAACTTCAACCTTATCTGAGCAGGGCTTTCCTTATCGAAATATTTTTCGTGAACAACTTTGTAACTGATTTCTATTCCGTTTGATGCTTCCATTTTGTTTTTATATCCAAACTGGGCATTCATAACCGATGTGGTCAGCAAAAATGCTGATATTAAAAGTATTGCTCTCATTTTTGTATTACATTACAGGATTGTTGAATTTGCCAAGAAACAAAACAGAACCTTTGAAATTTTCTTTGATAAGAAAAACGAAAGGACGGTTTAAGTTTATATAAACAGGTTGTTGTGCTGATTTCTCACGAACAACAACGGCTGTAGCTGCAGCAGCTTCGGTTCCTTTTTCATCAACTTCGATAAATGACTGATGAATAACCTCGTCAATCATCAAATCGCTGCGGCCGTTCATTTTGTTAAAGTTGGCACTGTTTGTAAAAGCAGTAACCATACCCATAGCCATCAACGGATTTTTAAGTTTGTATTTTGCTTCAATTTTGAATTTAGGCATCTGCAGGTCAACCAATTGCTCGGTTAGCAGATTCTCCATATTTGTAAAAGAAGCATAATTGAGGTCTTTACAAAAGTCATTTATCAAAGTTTCTTCTTTGGGTTGAATAATATACATTGATGCCTGGTTATCTTTATAAGGCAGTTCAATAATCAGAAAATCATCATTTTTGTAAAACCGGAGCTTTCCGCGCATATGCATAAATGCTGAAATATACTGGCGTTTTTCTCCGTAGAAAATCATTTGTCTGGTCTGTTCTTCAGGGAAAGCTGTAGCCCAGTCTGCTTTGAAATGGATAGCATTCAAAAGTACCAAACGGGTCAGTTCGTCGAGAGAATTCTGGTCTAAGAGTTCTTCGATTTTATTGTTGGTGTTATCCATAACCCATTTATTAATCTGCTGTCTTGCATCTTCCCGTTTTACAGCGTCTTTAAAGTCAGCCGTTTTAATAGTTGCCCCGTAGTCTTTAAGCAATGCAAAATAGGATTCGAGAAATTTATACTTTTCTTGAGCAACCGCAGCATTTACTATTGTGAAAATGCTTTGTTTGTTGTCGCGGTAGTGATTCAGCAATTCAGTAATTTCACGATGAGACTCATCCTGATTTTTAGTGAATTTTAAAGTGTTTCTCATTTCCTTTGCCGTTTTCCCTTTAGCTCCGTCATATGTCATTGATAATGCCGATGAAATACTGATGGGGCTGATGAAAACATTTGTTGTATCAGTTTCGCAGATCTTTGCAAAAAGCTCAAAAGCAAATTCATTATTATTGTTCACAATGTTGGTTTTCGTTTGAGCAAAAGCAACTGAAATAACGAACATACTTAAAACACAGACTGATAATTTTCTCATATTCCATTAATTTAAATACAGAACTATCGTATTACTTCAATATTGTTCTGACCTGTTATTTTTTCGCAATAATAACATTTTAAATTAACTTTTCCATCTTTTACCTGAACATTAAATTTTGTTTCTACTTTTTCGTGATTTGTAATACACTTCGGATTTATGCATTTAACGAATGTATTAATAGTCTCGGGAAGTTCAACCTTTGTTTTTTCGACTACCTGATAATCTCTGATGATATTTATTACCGCATTTGGATCGATGAGCGCAATTTTGTTAACATCGTCCATTGACGGGAACTTATCAGCGATTTTAATAATAGCTTTTTTCCCGAATTTCTGACTGTCGAGATTATTACCGATAAAAATCTGTGTGTCTAAATTTTCGATTCCGATAATTGATAAAATTTTATATAAATTTTCGGCTTTTATATGGTCTATAACAGTGCCTTTCTCAATTGCTTTAACTTTTAATTCGCTTTTCATATTTGTATTTTTTAACTTTTAAACCTGAATATTTATATTATCTGATACCAAGAATGTGACACATAAGAGCCATTCTGGCATAAACCCCGTTTTCAGCCTGCTCAAAATAGTAAGCTTTAGGATTCGGGTCAACATCAGTGTCTATTTCGTTTACTCTTGGTAGCGGGTGCAAAATTCTGAGATTATCTTTAGTCCCTTCAAGCATTTTGTTTTTAAGTACATAAGCATTTTTTACTTTTTCATATTCCATAGGGTCAGAAAATCTTTCACGCTGAACTCTTGTTACATAAATTATATCTGCATGTTTTATGCTTTCGTTAAGTTCATCATGCTCGTAATATTTGATTCCTTTTTCGTCAAGAAAATCTTTGTATTCCTGAGGCATTCTTAGCAGAGGCGGAGATACAAAGTTGAAAACAGGATTGAATTCTGACATAGCCTGTAATAATGAATGAACAGTTCTGCCATGTTTTAAGTCGCCAACCAGAAATAAATTTATGTTTTCTAAAGTACCCTGGGTTTTACGGATAGAATACAGGTCGAGCAAACATTGTGTAGGATGCTGATTAGACCCGTCACCTGCATTTATTATCGGTTTGTCCGATACAGTGCTGGCATACCTTGCACTACCTTCAATCGGGTGACGCATAACAATCAGGTCGGCATATTTGCTTACTGTAAGGATAGTGTCTTTTAATGATTCTCCTTTTGCAACACTGGTATTTGCAGCTTCGCTGAAACCTATTACTTTTCCGCCTAGGCGCTGAATGGCTGTTTCGAAGCTTAAGCGTGTACGGGTTGACGGTTCAAAAAACAAAGATGCGATAACGTGGTTCTCAAGAAGTTTGTGATTTGGATTCTTTTGAAATTCTTCAGCTAGGTCAAGAATTTTAAAATACTCTTCTTTTGTGTAGTCATTGATTGAGACAAGGCTTTTGTTTTTCATTTCAATTATATTTAGGTTAACATTAAATTTTTTTACAAAAAAAAACCGAAGATAAACTTCGGTTTCAATAATTATTTTTCTATTCCAAGTAATTCAACTTCAAATATAAGAGTCTCGAATGGCCCGATAACCTGACCGGCTCCTCTCTCTCCGTATGCGAGATTATAAGGAATGTAGAATTTGAATTTTGACCCTACCGGCATAAGCTGTAAACCTTCAGTCCAACCTTTAATAACTCCGTTAAGCGGGAAAGAAATAGGTTCTCCGCGGTCATAAGAACTGTCAAATACTGTTCCGTC
Source organism: Bacteroidales bacterium (assembly GCA_003249955.1). Taxonomy (GTDB): domain Bacteria; phylum Bacteroidota; class Bacteroidia; order Bacteroidales; family ML635J-15; genus Bact-19. The sequence continues at coordinate 83,691 of QKHS01000012.1, forward strand.
AAGTAATGTACCTTTATAATGTGTTTTTACTGTATTGCTTATTGTCGGTTTTGGACCTGTTCCCATAACAAGAACTTCATATTGTAATCCACTGGCGGTAGTAGTAACACCTTCGCGTTTTCCGTTTTCTTTAAGGAAAGCTTCTCCTTCTTTTACTTTATCGCCTGACTGAGCTTTTTGCATTTCAGTAAAAAATTCCTGAACGATTTTATCAGTTACAGCTATATCCAGTTTCGCATTTTTTGCAATCTGATCTTTTATCCCTTCAAGAATCAAATCAATATTCATGATTGTGTCTAATCCTTGTTTTGCAAAATTGTCACCTATCTGCATCCCGATAGCGTAACTGGCTGAGTCAACCTGACTTGTTAATTCAATTTTTTTGTTTTCCACTTTCTTTTGAGATTTGCATGACCATGCTGATACTGAGAAGATCAAGGCCATAATTAATAATACCGAAATATTTTTCATAAACTGAAGTTTAAAATTCGTGCGAAATAACAGCTTTATTCTTAAAACTCCAATTTTATTTTCAAAAAATAATAAAAACTTATTAACCGGAGCTAAAATCAACAAACACAGAGAGTACTGACAGATAATGTTAATAACGGAATTGTTAATAAGTATAATTATAAACAATCTACAGATAACTGATTAACAACTTGTTGACAAATTATTGTAATTTATTTGAATTATTTTTTAGGAATAAACATTCTCATTACAAAATAGTCCATTATTTTGGGAGGAAGAATTATAAGAAGGAATTTAATAAGTTTCGCTTCTTTGGTAACCAGATATCTGTTACGCGGATTTTTTGCAGTTGCCGCCCTGTATATTGTTTTCGCACATCCTTCTGCAGTTCCGCCTTTTACAGATTTCCCCGAACCTGTAAGCCCTTTTACAAGGTTGCCGTAGGGACCGGAGTCTTCTATTACAACATTGTTATTTACCGTATTGGCAAAACCTGTTTTTATCGGCCCCGGTTCAATTATAGAAACTTTTATGCCGAATTGTTTTACTTCCCAGCGTAATGAATCTGAGATAGCCTCAACTGCAAATTTACTTGCAGAATACCAGCCTCCGCCGGGCATCGAAGTTTTACCGGCTATTGAAGAAACATTAATAATCCTGCCGTTACGGTTTTTGCGCATTTCAGGCAATATCGCACGGGTTACCGAGGCTAAACCAAAAACATTTGTTTCAAACTGAGCTTTTGCTTTATTATCAGGAGTTTCTTCAATAGTTCCGAATTGTCCGAAGCCTGCGTTATTAACAAGCACATCAATCTTTAATCCGTTATTAACAATGTGTGTTACTAAGTTGTTGATATCCTGAGGATTGGTGATGTCGGTTTTGATAATTTCTGCTCCTGCGGATTTTAAATTATTTAATTTTTCTTCATTTCTTCCTGTTGCAATAACTTTCCATGATTTGCCAAGAAACTGCTTTACTGTTGCTTCGCCGATTCCACTGGTTGCTCCGGTTATAAGAATTGTTTTCATCGTTTTAAAATGATTCGTTTTTTTGAAATGTTGTGATATACCTGTTTTGTGTTGTTAAGTAAAACTGAAACAAAACAGGTATATGTGTATATGTTCAGGATTACAATTCCAGTTGAAAATCTAATTGTTGGTCAACGTTATAAATATAATTTTCAATCTTGAAATTTATTGATTTGAATTTTCCTTTTGACAAATCAACATGAAAATGAATGTTCGATTTTGCTCCAATAGTAAGAACTTTTGGAACAGTCCTTCTTGGCAGGCCAGGATCTGCAAGCATAATTACCGGACATGAGGAATTGTTTGTAATGTCAAAAAACATCTTGTTCTCTTCTTTGTCAAATCTTTTGGTAATAGTAAGTGAATTGTCAAGCATTTCGTAAAGCAGTTCTTTATCACCATAAAGCGTTTCGTTGAAAAACAACAGGGTAAGCTTTTTATCCAAAGCTTTTCTTATCGCATTTTCATCATTTTCTTTTGCAAAAACAAGTGTGACAGGGCGGTGTTTTTCAAATTTACTCATTTCGGTTGTAGAATGAACGTCAGAACCTCCCAGCATTGTAAGATCTTTGTCCATAGCCCATTTAAAAGCTTCGGGACAGTATTGGCTGAAGTTAACAACCTCTATTCCCTGAATATATCCTTTTTCGTAAAGTCTGGTATGTATGTCAAACCAAACTACAGTATCGGGTTGCTGAGCTTTCCAGCACGGATGATTCCAGTAAACAAAAGCTCCCTGATTGTTTGCTTCGGCAACAACATCCTCAACCGAATCCAGAATAAGTTTGTTGGCATCAGTAATAAAAAGCGCATTAAGATGTCCGGGAGGCATGTCTCTTGTTATTTCGGCACCGTGAATAACAGTTATTCCGTATTCATTACCCGCTTTTTTTGCAATTTCGTAAGAACGGTTGTAGTCGCCCTGAATATCTTCTTTGTGTGGCCTGTATTCCAGATGGTCGGTTATGGCAATTACATCAAGCCCGTCGTGAATAGCTTCCAGAACTCTGTATTCCGGCCACACCTGTCCGTCTGAAAAAACAGTGTGGATATGGAAATCACATTTAAGTGTTTTTAATCCTTTTATATCGGGAAAATATAATTCTGACTCCTGTCTGTGGTATTGTGCAAAAAGAGAAATGCCGGCAAAAACCAGCATGATAACTAAAAATAATTTATTTTTTTTCATGAATGAATTTATTTTTTGTCCATAAAATCTTTGGCTTTGACCAAGACTACTTTGCCGTTTTTTGAAACAGCAATATCTCCGTCTTCTTTCACTTTTGTTTCAAGAAGCCTTCTGTAAGCCGAGTCAATACCTTTAAGTATTTTAATTTTCATATCTACAATTTCTTCTTTGCTCATGTTGTTAGTATTTTTTGAAAAATTTCAGTATTGTGAATATCCGAAGATTCATTTTTAATGCCTTCTGCAATAAGATTAAACGGTGGAATTGAATTGTCAATAATCATCCAGAAGTCAGCAATGTCAATGTATAACTTTTTCAGGTTTCGTATGCCTGATCTGTATCTTCTGTAAATAACTTCTGCAGGGATATTGTGGCCGCCGGTTTCTACTCTGTTCTTAACTCTTTCCATAGCAAGTTCAGGCGAATTTAACCAGAAGAAAATCAAAGTGACAAAATATCCTTTTTCTTTGGCATTTTTAATGAATTTAACGTAAGTTTTTGATGCAAGAGTGGTTTCCAGTGCAAAATCGACCTGAAGATTTGTTAACTCTTTTATGCGGTGAAGCATAATTCGTCCGGCATCTATTGAGGCCTTCTCGGGTTGAAAAGGAGAGAGGCCTTTTGCAATTTCATCAGCGTTTACAAATTCATGGCAGTTTAACATTTCAGGCAACATAGAGTAGGAAGCAGTGGTTTTTCCTGCTCCGTTACATCCGGCTATGATATATAAGTTTGCCATAAAAACTGATTTATGCAAATATAGTTAAATAACAGCGGCGGCCACACAAATGTTGTGAGAAAATGTTAACAATGGTTGAAAACCGGTTGATTTAAACGCTTTTTTCTTTTGTTGCAGGCTTTTTCATTTTCATCTGCAATATGTCCACCATCAGAGAGAAAAACATTGCAAAATAAATATATCCTTTGGGGATTTCCAGCCCGAATCCTTCTGTTACAAGAGAAAATCCTATCAGCAGTAAAAAAGCAAGAGCCAGCATTTTAAATGCAGGATGAGTACTTACAAATTTACTTATAGGGTATGCTGCAAACATCATTATTCCCACCGTTACAACAATTGCAATGTACATTATCCAAAGGTGCTCAGCAAGCCCGACAGCAGTAATTATTGAATCAAGAGAAAATACCATATCCATAACAAATATCTGCAACAGTATTCCTGTAAAGGTCCCAGCAGTATTTTTTGAAGGGTATACATCTTCGTCGCCTTCCATTTTATGATAAATTTCGGAAGCTGCTTTGTAAAGTAAAAATATCCCGCCAACAATCAGAATAATGTCTTTCCCGGAAAAACCTTCTCCGAACAGTTTAAACAAATCGTCTTTCAATCTTAAAATAATTGAAATAAGAGATAATAATAAGAGTCTTGAAATCATTGCAATAACTAAGCCCAAACGAATAGCCTTTTTCTGCTTGTTTTGAGGTAAACGTTGTGCAAGAATTGAAATAAAGATAACATTGTCAATCCCGAGCACAGTTTCCAATGCTATAAGTGTTAGCAGAGAGATAATAATTTCGTAAACCATTCTTTTATTTTTTTGCAAAAATAATATTATCGGATAAATAAAATGACTTGCAAGATAAGATTTTGGTAGTAAAAACGGAATATTTATACCCATATAAACATTTGGTCGTTTTTCTGGTTATTTAAACGAATTCTAAAATACACAAGATTATGTTTAACGAATACGAACCGATAAATAAAAAGATTTTTCAGATTATAGATAATGACGGCAAAGTAATTAATAAAAAGTACATGCCCGAAATAGAAGACACAGAAATTGTTGAAGCATATAAATCCATGTTGTTTGCCAGAACTGCCGATATGATGATAGTTTCATATCAGAGGCAGGGGCGTATTTTCACTTATCCGCCGAATTACGGACAGGAAGCAATTTCGGGAGCAGTTGCCCGCTTGATGCGAAAAGAAGACTGGTTGGTTCCGGCGTTTCGTGAGATGGGTGCTTATCTGGCAAAAGGAGCGAGTCTTAAAGAAATATTTCTTTATTTTATGGGATACGAAGACGGCCAGAATTTTGAAAATGCAAAAAACTTTCTTCCTTATTCTGTGCCTATTGCATCACAGTTAATACATGCTGCCGGAATAGGTTATGCAATCAATTACCGCAAAACAGATCAGATTGTTTTTACTTTCGTGGGTGACGGAGGAACTTCAGAAGGAGACTTTCATGAAGCTTTAAACTTTGCGGGGGTATGGAAAGCACCTGTAATTTTCATAGTTCAGAATAACCAATACGGGATTTCTACTCCGTTTAAAGTACAGACAGCTTCGGAAGGGATTGCGGTAAAATCTTATGCCTATGGTATAAAAGGCATTCAGGTGGACGGAAATGATTTCTTTGCAATGTATAAAGCAGTGAAAGAATCTGTTGATTATGCCAAAGCCGGTAATGGCCCGGTTCTGATTGAAGCTGTGACCTATCGTAAAGGTGCGCATACCACATCTGATGATCCGACAAAATACAGATCAAAAGAAGAAGAAGATTCGTGGGATGCAAAAGATCCGCTTAAGAGGCTTAAAGCATATCTGGTTTCAAAAAAACTGTTTGACCCTGAAGAGGAGGAAAATCTTGTTGAGGAATACAAAAAAGAAATTGACAGACAGTTTGTTGAGGCTGAAAATTACGGCCCGGTTCCGCTTGAAGATGTTTTTAAATACAACTATGCCGATATGCCCGCCGACCTTAAAGAGCAAATGGTAGAACATGAAAAGTTCTTAAAGTGGAAGGAAGCCCGTAGTTGAGAATAATTAAAATGATTTTTAAAAGCACTCGGTAATCTGAGTACTAAAAAAAGATATAAGATGAAAAAGATAATGAACATGGTAAACGCAATTAACGATGCGTTAGATATAAAGCTGGCTGAAGATGACAGAATAATAGTCTATGGCGAAGATGTAGGTGTAGAGGGAGGCGTGTTTCGTGTAACAGAAGGCCTTCAGGCAAAATACGGTGTAGAACGTGTATTCGATTCTCCTTTGGCAGAGTCAGGAATTGCTGGTACCGCCGTTGGAATGTCGGTAGCAGGATTAAAACCTGTAATTGAAATGCAATTTTCAGGATTTGCAAATCCTGCATTTAATCAGGTTGTAAGTCATGTTTCCAGGATGCGTAACCGTAGCCGCGGGAAATACACTTCTGATATGGTTATCCGTATGCCTTACGGAGGCGGAATAAATGCACTGGAGCACCACTCAGAAAGTCTCGAAGCTATCTGGGCACATATTCCCGGATTAAAAGTTGTAATCCCGTCAACACCTCATGATGCCAAAGGTTTGATGATTGCAGCACTGGAATCTCCTGATCCTGTGTGGTTTATGGAACCTAAAAGAATTTACCGGGCTATTAAACAGGAAGTCGAATCCGGGAAATTTTCTATTCCTATAGGTAAAGCAAAGGTCGTTCAGAGTGGTACTGATGTGACAGTTGTCGCATACGGAGCAATGGTTCGTGAAGTCCAGAAAGCCTCGGTTTTAGCAAAAAAAGAAGGAATCTCAGTAGAAATTATTGACTTAAGAACCATTTATCCTGTTGACAGGGAGACTATTGCAGAGTCTGTGAAAAAAACAGGAAGGATAATTACGGTTCACGAAGCGATAAAAACTTTTGGAGTTGCAGCCGAGATTTCTTCAATTGCAATGGAAGAAGCATTTCTTCATCTTGAAGCACCGCCAAAACGTGTAACAGGCTTTGACGTAATAGTCCCGTTGCCCAAAGGAGAAAATCATTTTATAATTAGTCCCGAAAAGATTTTTTATGAGATTTTAAGAACAGTTAAATACTAAAACACACAACGAAATGAGATATATATTTAATTTCCCTGATATTGGAGAAGGCCTTGATGAAGGCACAATACTGGAATGGTATGTTAAAAAAGGACAGACAGTAAAAGTCGGAGATGCCCTTGTTAAAATGGAAACTGATAAAGTAGTTGCAGATATTCCTTCGCCGCGTGAAGGCGTTATAGTTGCAGTTTACGGAAAAGTCGGAGAAACAATACACGTCGGAAATGCTTTGGCCGAAATAGAAATTGAAGGAGTGCACGGTGATGCAGCTCAGGAATTGGTGAAAGAAGCTGCAGCAACCGAAGCCGTTAAGGAAGAGGGAGCCGGTGTTGTGGGAACTTTGGAGATTGCAGGGAATAATGCATTTATGCCGGCAAGTGATGAAGGTACAATAGAAAATGATAAAACACAAGTTCCTGATCACAATGTAAAAGCTTTGGCGACTCCGGTATCCAGAGCAATTGCCAAAGAATTGGGTGTGGATATTAACCAGGTGTCAGGAACCGGACCAGGCGGGCGTGTTATGAAAGATGATATTATTAAATTCAAACAACAGCTATCTTATTCAGCACCGCTTGCTACGGCAAAATCTTCGGATGATTCTGATTTAATCGAGGTGGAGAAACTGACCCAGATCCGTAAGACAATTGCAAAAAACATGATTCAGAGTAAGCACAATGCTGCTCATATGACTGTTTTTGATGATGTGGATGTTGCAGAACTTATCCGTTTAAGAAACAAATTCAAAGAAAGATATGTTTCAGAGGGAATAAAACTTAGTTACCTGCCATTCATTCTTAAAGCAACTGCAATAGCATTGAAAAAACATAAAATGCTGAATTCCGAAATGGATATGGAAAACGGTACGATGATTTATAAAAAGTATTACAATATAGGAATAGCTGTTGATACTGAAGACGGATTACTTGTTCCGGTTATTAAGAATGTAGATAAGAAATCAATTAAAGAACTGGCAAAAGAAATTGCTGAGATTTCGGAAAAGGCACGTACCCGCAGCATAAAACTTGAAGATATGAAGGACGGGACTTTTACAGTTACCAGTTTCGGATCTATTGGAGGTAAATATGCAGTACCGGTTATAAATTATCCTCAGGCAGGAATTCTGGGTATTGGCAGAATTTATGAAACTCCGGTAGTGAAAAACGGACAGGTTGCTGTTGGCAGTGTTTTACCTCTTTCATTATCTGTTGACCACAGAATTGTTGACGGAGGTGAAGTGAGCAGGTTTTTAAACGATATAATTGCTTATCTCAGTGAACCGGTAATGATGGTAATGGAGTGAAAAAGATAAATAACAGAGCCTTCTGTTCAGCTAATTCGCAGGTCTCCTGTTGACTGAGCCTGTTTAAGTGATCTGAAGGCAACAAATAAAAAACAATAAAACAAATAACAAAACACAATGCAGAATCAAAAAGTTGAAATCTGTATTTTGTAATCAGAAGCTTAAAAACAAAACATATGGACTACGATTTAATAATAACAGGAGCCGGGCCTGCAGGTTATGTGTCTGCAATAAGAGCCGGACAGTTGGGGCTTAAAACCCTTATTGTTGAAAAAGAAAAAGTTGGAGGAATGTGCCTTAACTGGGGGTGTATCCCTTCAAAATCTTTAATTGAAAGTGCTAAACTCTTTGTGAAAGCCGGAGACTTAAAGCGTTACGGTATTGACGGGGTTGATAAAAAGGCTCTGAGCTTTAACTGGCAGAATGCGGTCTCTAAAGCAATGGGAGTGACTGTTAAGCTTTCTAAGGGAGTTGAGTTTTTGCTTAATAAAAACGGCGTGGAAACTATAACCGGGGAAGCTGTAATAACATCTGAAAATTCGATAACAGTAAATAACCGTAATATCTCTGCAAAGAATATTATTATTGCAACAGGTTCTTATCCTGCTCCCGGAAATGAAAACGAGATAAGCATAAGGGATTTTTACAAGCTTGAAACAATGCCTGAGAACATTGTATTTTATGGTAATGGCCCTGTTGCCGTTGAATTGGCACAAATGTCTTCTATGGCAGGGGCAAAGGTGCAGATTTTTACCGGTACCGATAAAATGATTCCCGGAGTAGATGACTATATAAACGATTTTGTTTCTAAAAAACTGAAAAAAGATAAAATCGCTGTTATAAATGATGAATCTTTAATTCCTGAAAATGCAGTAAGAATTAATACAAGACTAAGAAAAGCTATTGTCCCGAAGTCGGAAATAAAAATTGAACTTGACGAAAATGGCTTTATCGCGACGGATGAAAAACTTCGAACAAATATTCCAGGAATATATGCAATAGGAGATGTTAACGGCAGGTCGGCTTATGCTCATGCAGGATCGGCTCAGGGATTGTTTGTAGTTAATTCTCTCAAAGGAGTAGATGCTGTTCTGGATTTAAGAAAATACCCGACAAATGTTTATATGTACCCGGAAATTGCACAGATAGGAATGTCGGAGCAGGAACTTATTGCTGATGGTTTTGATTATAAAGTAAGTAGCTTCCCGCTTAGTGCAAATGGTAAAGCATTGATAAACGGAGATACTGAAGGTGAAGTAAGAATATTATCGGAAAAGAAATACGGAGAAGTTATGGGAGTTCAGATTATTGCCGAAAATGCTACAGATATGATTGCCGAGGCATCCGCATATATGTCACTTGAAGCTACAATCTACGATGTGGCATCAACAATTCATGCGCACCCTACCGTTTCCGAAATTTTTATGGAAGCAGGTTTCGAAGCTGTTGACAAGGCGATACATAAGTAAGTCAAATTCACGAATTTGACTTACTTATGTCACCAGAATTGAAAAGAAACCCAAACTGAAGTTTTGCCCGGCATTATGGTAGAAGAATCAGTATCACCAAGGTTAGATTTATTTTTTTTGTCGGAAAGTCGGGGCGAAGAAAGCTTTTTGTGTTAAATTATGATTCCCCGAAAATTGTTTAGTTCTAAATCTGATTTGGCTTTTTTTTGTAAAAGATTTCCGATTTTGCACAGATAATCGAAATAAAATCGATTATCTGTGCAAAATTGTTTATTTTTGTATTGTAGAAAACAAATATGGAATGGAGCAATTAAGAAATTTTGGAATAGTTCCTTTTTCCAGAGGAGCATTAACGTCATTGTTACAGGCTTATAACTCGCCCAACGATAAAATATCATCTCTGATTGCCAATGGGGATATTATACCGTTAAAAAAAGGATTGTATGTGGTTTCGGAACGTTACCGATCTGAAAAATTAATTATGGAAGTACTGGCAAATCAGATTTACGGTCCTTCTTATGTGTCTTTGGACTCTGCGTTATCTTATTATGGAATTATTCCCGAGAAAGTAAATGTTGTGACTTCTGTAACAGTCAAGAGATCCAGAAAATTTGAAAATCAAACAGGAAATTTTACATATTTTTCTGCTTCAAAAAATTATATTGGTATTGGAGTAGTTTCAGAAAGTTCTGATGGTGTTCATAGTTTTTTAATAGCATCTCCCGAAAAAGCATTATGTGATAAAATAATTTTTACCCGGAATCTCAGATTAGCTTCGGTAAAGTCGGTCGCTGAGTTTTTAAATGATGATTTACGCGCGGACTTTTCTGAAACAGGCGTATTTGATTTTTCAGTAATAGAACGTTGTATTGAACTCGGTATCAAAAAGAGAGAACTGTCATTATTGTTAAAGTATTTGATAAAGAATTATTGATTATGGAAGTATTAGATAAAATGTTGTCTAAATATAAGATAGATACTGCAACCGATGTGCTAAATGCAAACAGGGAAGTTATGCAGGAAATAGCATTGGCAGGTCTTTACAGAGGAGGCTTTTTTAACAAGGCATCTTTTTATGGCGGAACTTGTCTGAGGATTTTTTATGGGCTGGACAGATTTTCAGAAGATCTTGATTTTTCATTATTGAAGAAAGACGAAGACTTTAAACTTGAACCGTATTTTAATGCCGTTAAAACAGAATTTGCATTGCTTGGTATTGACGTTGAAATAAGCGGGAAACAAAAGAAAATCAGCACTAATATTGAATCAGCATTTTTAAAACCGACAAGTCCGGTTTATACTCTAAACATTCAAAGCCAGAAAAATATTAAAATTAAATTTGAGGTAGATACCAATCCTCCGTTAGGATTTAATGTGGAAAATAAACTTTTGTTGCAACCATTTTCGTTTTATGTCAACTGTTTTACATTGCCCGACTTATTTGCCGGAAAAATGCATGCATTGCTTTTCCGTTCATGGAAAACAAGAATAAAAGGGCGTGATTGGTATGATTTTGAATGGTATGTACGCAATAATTCAAATCTTAATTTATCACATTTTGCAGAAAGGGCTTTTCAATCACAACATTTACCGGATAATAATATTGAGAAAGATGAATTTATAAAAATACTTAAAGAAAAAATAGAATCAGTAGATTTTAAAAACGCGGCTGCTGAAGTTTCAGTATTTATAAAAGATCAATCTGCTCTCGAAATCTGGTCAAAAGATTATTTTTTACAATTGGCCGATATGATAAATTTCAAATAAATTATTAGATGCTGACACTACATCCATATAAAATTCCTGATCAGTCACTGTTTGGACAACAAATTTCAGACACACTTGTTTGGATCCCTGACCAAACTTATATTGTTCTCGGTCAAAGAGATAGTATAGAATCTGCTGTTGAAGAAGATGCTGCAATCCGGGAAAATGCGATAGTAATGAAACGACCCAGCGGAGGACATTCTGTTGTGCTAACACCTGCAACAGCAGTAGTCTCAATGATTTCATATTCACATTCGCTTACAGCAATAAAATCATTTTTTTATGACTGTAATATGAAAATAATAAGAGCACTGGAGGCTCAGGGAGTGAAAAATTTAAGTATTCAGGGGATTTCGGATATTGTTCTGAACAACAGAAAAATAGTTGGTTCTTCAATGTATAAAGGCAAAGATTTTTTGTTTTTTCACGCTGTTATTAATATTTCAGAGAGGCCGGATTATATTTCTCAATTTCTTAAACATCCTGTAACAGAACCGGAATACCGGCAAAAAAGGAAACATAATGAATTTATTACTTCAATAAAAGAGCAAGGTTACGATGTTATAATAGCAGATTTTACCGCTCGTCTGATGTCAGATTTATAATTTCAGCGGCGGCATTTATTATCATCTCATCGTGACTGGCGCAAATAATTGTGTTCCCTTGTTTCAGTAACCGGTCAAACATTTGCAGGAGTTTTTGAGTGTCTTCAGGATGTAAGCCCCCGGTTGGTTCGTCAGCCAGAATTAACGATTCTCCTTTTACCTGACTGATACCTGCGACTAATTTAAGTCTTTGCAATTCCCCGGTTGAAAGTGTGTTTAAATTTTGTCCGGTACTGATATATCCGATGCCTGCTTCTGAACACAGAGATACTGTGTTTTTGATTTTTTCAGGAATATCTTTAACCGGAAAATTATTTAGCCATATTGCAAACTCATCAAAACTTAAGTTTAGAACTTCGGCAATATTTAAACCGCAGACTGTTATTTTCAGAACTTCATCATTGTATCTGCTGCCGTTGCAGGATTCACAGGTTACTTCATAATCGCTCCAGTAATCCATCGAAGTTTTGTTAATTCCTGTTCCTTTACAATCAGGACATTGTCCGTGCGAAGTATGAAATGAAAAATGAGGTGATTTATAACCTGCTTTTTTGCTTTGTTCAGACTTAGCAAAAATATTACGGATAAAATCGAAAATATCAAGTCTGGTAGCAGGAATTGACAGGGAAGAGACATTGATTACTTCCTGTCCGGTGAAAATATGTTGTGATATATTTTTGTGAATTATCAGATCTTTACAATAAACAGGTTTCCCGGAATCTAAAGATGCATTGATAACATATTCAAGTAAACTTGTCTTTCCGCTTCCGCTGTTTCCTGTAATTACAGTCAGAGCATTTTGCGGAAACCCGGCAGAAACATTTTTGAGATTATTTGCAAATGCTTCTTTAACTGTAAGTAACGGGATTTGCTTGTCGGCTTTGTTCACTGCCGGATATTTTACGGCATTCAGACTTTGGATTATTTCTGCCGAAGACATAGTGCCGGTAATCCTTCCTCCGTTTTTGCCGGCTTTTGGCCCCATTACAGTAACAGAATCTGTTATCTTTAAAATTTCACGGGAATGGTCGTTAAGCAAAATTGTATTACCGTTATTTTTTAAATCTTTTATAATTCCCGCAATTTTAACAGAATCCTGCGCGCTTAATCCAAAAGAAGGCTCATCAAGTACATACAGAATACCGGTCATAGGCGATTTTAACAAGCCTGCAAGTTGTAATCGCTGAAATTCTCCACCCGATAAAGTTCCGGTAATTCTGTCAGCAGATAAATATCCTATCCCTGATTTTATCAGTGAATTTAAAATTTGCAGTATTTCTGGAATCAGTGTTTTCGCTTCTTCTTTAAAACTATTATTTGTAAAGCAGTTTACTGCCTCAAGTGCAGACATGTTTGATAATTCGCCTATATTTTTATTGTTTAGCCTGAACTTAAGATTATCGGGTTTTATTCTGTATGAGTTACAATTACTGCACTTGTCATTTTTCATTATTGCCAGCATTGCATCACCACGATTATCGGTATGTTTGCGCAGGTATTCATCATTTATTAACCCGGCAAAACCTACCCATGCGGAATTTAGTTTATGAACTCCTTCAACATTGCCACGCTTATAATTCCATTCTACATCGAATTTTTCGTCCCCACAACCATTAACTGCAATGTCTTTTGCTTCTTCAGAAAGTTCGTTCCACGGAATACTGAAATCAATATTTTTTATTCTCCCAACTGTCATCAGTGTTGCAACAAATCTGTCATCGGGAGAACCGTAAAACTTCCCGGTTTTTGTCCCGTCCATTGCTCCGGCAATAATTGGTTTTTCGGGATTAGTAACAAATTTATCTGAATCCGCTACTGTTATAAATCCTAATCCTTTGCAGACAGGGCATGCTCCGTCTTCGTGGTTGAATGAGAATGCTGTGGAAAGCATATTACAGTTTTTATTGTCCGCTGTCGAAATACGGCTGAACAAAAGGCGGTATAAGTCGTAAAGGCCGGTATATGTTCCTACTGTGGAACGAGGATTATGTCCGGCAGATTTTTTCTTTAGTGCAATTGCAGGCATTAATCCTGAGGCAGAATCAAAAACAGGATTTCCCTCTTTGCCTATAAACTGACGGATATAACCCGACATCCCGTCCATTTGCCTGCGTTTACATTCTGCAAAGACTGTGTCGAAAATCAAAGATGACTTTCCGCTGCCAGAAACTCCGCATACTGCCGTTATTTTTTCAGGATCAAAACTGAAGTCAATATTTTTTAAATTATTGGTACTTACTCCCTTAAATATAACAGGGGAATCTTTACTGATTTTTTCAGTATCGTCGGATTCAGATTCTGCTTTTTTATTGCAGGAAATAAAACTACGTAAAGCCATGGCGGTAGCAGAATCATTAAAATTCAGAAATTCGCTTACGCTACCGTTGTAAATTAAGTTTCCGCCCGCTTTTCCGCTACCCGGGCCTAAATCTGTAATATAGCCGGCATTTAGTATGAACCGTGGTTCATGGGATGTGCATAAAATTGTATGACCTTTGCTGCACAGATTGTTAAGGGCTGAAATCAGAACTTCTGTATCTGCTGCATGCAAACCAGTTGCAGGTTCGTCAAGAATGTATAAGCAATTTTTACCCGAAGTTTTAACTAATTCCGTGGCCAGTTTTACCCGTTGAGCTTCGCCGCCTGACAGTGTTGTGCTGCTCTGTCCGAGTTTTAAATAGCCCAGCCCCAGATTTTTAAGCCATTGTGTATAGTTGCATATTTTTTTTATTCCGGAGAAATGTTCGTGAGCGTCATCAACAGTAAGCTCCAGAATTTCGTAAATATTTTTGCCTTTATATTCTGCCTGTAAAGTATAATCGGTAAATCGCTTTCCGTTACATTTTTCGCAAATAACTTCCACATTTCCAAGAAAATGCATCCCCACCTGAATATAACCTGCACCTGAACAGTCTTCGCAACGTCCGCCTTTAACCACAAACGAAAAATGGCTTTTTGTCAACCCCAGTTTTTTTGATTCCGGTAATGAAGCCATTAGGTCGCGTATATGGTCGGATAAACCTGTGTAAGTTGCCGGATTGCTTTTGGGCGAACGTCCTATTGGAGTCTGATCAATATGAATTATTCTGCTGAATTGTTGTGAAATTTCAGAATCTTTTCTTTTCAGATCTTTAAGGAAATGCTTTATAAGGCTGGATTTTCCTGCTCCTGAAACTCCGGTAATTACATTGAATGCAGATGACCAGAATTTTACAGAGATGTTTTTCAGGTTGTTTGTGTCTGCATTATCTATGCAAATGTCTGCCCTGATTTCTTTCTGAATTTGTTTAATCTCAGTTTTTTGATTCAGATATCTTGCAGTTATACTTTTTGACGGAGGATTATTCATAAAGTCATAAACGCTTCCGTTGAAAATTATTTCCCCACCTTTGTCAGCCGGCCCCGGGCCTATGTCAATAATATGATCCGTTTCGGGAATAATACTTTCGTCATGTCCTGTCATGATTACTGTATTCCCGTAATTAACAAGTTGCCTGAGAACTTTCAGAAGCTTCTTCTGTTCTGAAGGATGCAACCCGGCTCCAGGTTCGTCGAGAATGTAAAGAATATTTCTCAAACCTGTACTTGCCTGATTTGCCAGCCTTATTCTTTGAGCTTCCCCTCCCGAAAGCGATGATGATTCTCTTTTGATTTCAAGATGTCCGGTACCTAAATCTATAAGTGCAGAAGTACGTTTGATAATTGCAGAGGCTATTTCACTTTCTACAGAATCAAACTCTGAATTTTGTGAGAAAAAATTATGCAATTCATCAACAGACATTGATGTGAAATCAAATATGGATTTACCTTTCCATAAAAAGGACAGGGCTTTTTTGTTTAAACGGCTGCCTTTGCAATGATGACAAGGTACAGATTCTGCGAATCTCAGTACATTAGGATTACGGTCCCGTTTCAGAATTTCTTCCATTACCGGAATAATACCTTTGTAAAAACCTTCTTCGCGCGGTTTTGCAGTCATCCCTGTCCATTTTAATCTGGATTCAAGAGTGTGCTTGCCAAAAAGTATTTTTATTTTCTGAGAACCGAACCATATAATATTTTTTTGTTCTTCAGTCAGATCTTTCCATGGAATGTCAACGTTGAAACCTTCGCTACGGCAGACTTTGTCCAGTTCTTCCATTGTAACCTGCGAGTAAACAATATAGTTGTTTGGTGTTGTCAAAACCATAACTCCGTCACGTAAGGATTTTTCAGAATCTCCTACAATCAGATCAGGATCTATTCTGTCAAGTACACCAAGTCCTTTACAATGTTCGCATTGTCCTGACGGAGAATTGAAGGAGAATAAACTGCGGTTCGGAGTTTCGTGGTAAAACGGACTTTTTGATTTCCTGGCAAATAACAATCTCAGGAAGTCGTAAATTTCGGTCAGGGTTCCTACTGTACTTCTGTTATTCCTGACTACAGAGTTTTGATTGACCACAACTACCGGCATTAATCCGCTTACAGATTCCACACCTGCTTTTCTGCTTTTAGTCTGAATCAGCCTGCCTGCCGGAATAAAATGATCGTAAAAAACACGCATTCCTTCAGAAGCAATAACATCATAAATAAGACTTGATTTCCCACTTCCCGAAACTCCGGTAACAATAATAAGCTTGTTGTGAGGAATATTAAGACTCACGTTTTTCAGGCAATTCTCAGACGCGTTTTTTATGTTGACAGAATTCATGTGGTAAAGATAATCTGTATTTTTTTATGAGAAAACAGGTATTACGGAATTTTAAAAATAATATGAGTTAGTTGATTTAATAAATACTTTCAGTTGTCGGATATGAATTTTGTTATAAATTTTTAAATCAACTATAAAACATAGTCGCAAATTTTTATAAATTTGTGACTTAAACAAATTATCAACCTGATTATTAAAATTCTTTATGAAATACTTTTTTAAGACAATTTTTATTGTTGTAGTAAGCTCTGTTTTAATTTCATGTAACTGTAGGAGTGGAAACTCTTTTTCCGGACGGGAGGCAGATGCAAAAGAAATTATTAAAGAACTAAATTCCGGCAATGATATATATATTGAAAATGCAACGATAAACGGAGATGTCGATTTACGTTTAATTGAAAAACTTACAAAAGAAAATGTCAGTTTTTCATGTATTTACATAAACCAATCAGTTTGTTTTGTTAATTGTACTTTTAACGGTAAGGTTATTTTTTCGGGAGCAGATAAGGATAAAAATTTTGTTAAAACCTGCTTTATCAAAGGTGTGACATTTAAAAACTGCATTTTTAAGGGAGAATTAACAGCCTCAAATTGTGAATATAGAGGCTTAGCAGATTTCAGTAATTCTATTTTTGAAAACAAAGTCGATTTTTCCGGCTCGTATTTTGCAAACAAAGATGTGTTTTTTAATGATGTAAGTTTTAACGGAGAAGTCCAGTTTAGCAATACTCTGTTTAACGGCAATGTTAGTTTTATGGAAACTTTTTTTAAAGGATATACATATTTTCAGAATGCTGTAATTAGCGGCAATGCAATGTTTGCAAATGTTATATTTGCTGCTTATACAGATTTCTCGAATTCCGTATTCTCTGGTATTACAAACTTTAATTATTCAGAATTTCGTGAAGCAGTTTTGATAAATTATGTAAGATTCTCGGGCCGTGCAGATTTTATAAAGGCTGTTTTTAAAACCAAAACCGAAATTAAAGACTGCGAATTCCATTCGGTAAGCAGATTTAATGAAACAGAGTTTTCAGGTAAAACAATTATGGAAAACAATGTTTTTATTTCACGTTATCCTGAAACAAAAAGCTTAAAAACGAGTGAAGATTCAGAATTTACTTTTACTAATAATACAGCAGGAACTGAAAAACAGCTTGATAAATTTGAAATGATTATTATTACTGAATAAATAAAAGAAAAACGAAATAAAAACTAAGATTATGAAAAAAAGAAACAGGATTTTTTTGCCAACATTTATAGCATTGGCATTTATGTCATTGGTTTATTTAAATTCATGCGAAGAAGTGACAACTGAAGATGTTGTTAATACTTTAGGCTGGCTTTTTAGCAGTGAAGATACAGGTGCTATCCCGGACGATATTAATCTCAGTACGGCATATGGGGACGAAGCATTGCCATCTTCAGTGGATTTGTCTCAGTATTTTCCGCCTATAGGTAATCAGGGACAATACGGAACCTGTGTTGCCTGGGCATGTGGTTATAATTTACGTAGTTATATGTTTGCGCGACTGAACAACCTAACAACCATAGATATGTATGATCAGTCCAAAGTATTTAGTCCCAAGGATCTGTTTCTTTCAATACCTTCGGCTAAAAGAGGTTCGGATTGTAACGGAACTACGTTTGAAGCAGCTCTTGATGTTATGGTGGAAAGGGGAATTGCACGAATGAGTGTAGCTCCGTATTCAAATCTTAGTGACTGTTCTGCAACTCCGCAATCATCATGGACAGGTGATGCCGAAAGTTTTAAAATTCTGGATTACAGACAAATTGATGAAACTGTTGATAATATCAAGAGATATTTGTATCAGGGCAAAGCTATTGTATTCGGAGCACGCCTTGGTGATGAGTTTATGAATGCATACGGTGACGTGGTTTTAACAAGCCAGACATACAATTATAGCGGGCAACATGCCTATCATGCAATGATTTTGTGCGGATATGATGACAATAAAGGCCCGAACGGAGCTTTCAGAGTAGTTAATTCCTGGGGTACAGATTGGGGAGATGGAGGTACAATATGGGTTGATTATAATTATTTTGTTCAACAGGACTATTTTGCATATGCTTGTTTTATTGCAAATTCCATTGAAGAGGAACCAGATCTGGATAATCCTTCTTCGGGATATGACTTACAGGCATGGGAGTTAAACGATGTTCAGATGACCGGTGATAATCCGAGAATGAGAGAAGCTTCGTACAATGTTTATAATACCGGCGAAAATGCTGTAAACGCTTCTGATGACTGGAATATTCTGTATTTGTACTATAATGCTTATGACGCAAACGATTTTGGTGTTATTCTTTATGATATGTACACAGATGATTATGGAACTTATGGTTTCTATGACAGACCGGACCCTTTGCCTTCAGATGTGCCGGCTGCAGATTATTGGGCAACATATATTAACATCCCGGGGCAAACAGGTGTTGCAAATTATATCTCTTCAGAATTGTTTGGCGGTACTTCAGATAAATTTTACTGGCAATACGAAATGCCTGCTATAACCGGTTATTATTATCTGGTATTGGTCGGCGATGGCTTTGATACTTTCTCCGAATTTAATGAGGACAATAATTATTATTTTTACACTTATGACAACGGAGATCCGCTTAATTTTGTAGGTGGAGTGCTACAGGATCAGCCGGTTACCAAAAAACGTTTTGATAAAGACAGAGTGCCGCGTAAAGGCGAACCTTCTGACTTTCAGACAGTGAAAATCGGAAAGAATAAAAATACATATTCAACTAAGGAAATACGTAAATTGATTGATTCGCAAAGAAAAAGCGGAGAACTGGAGAAGAAAGTTAATTTATGGAAAAATCAGAATAATAAGATTAAGAAGATTGTAAAATAAAATTAAACTGTAATTATTTAGGTATTATGAAAAACAGAAATCTGTTATTGTTCTGCTGCGGCGGATGTAATCAGTAATCATAGGGGGTTGAATACTCGCTTCCGCATATTGGAATTAAACTTTTGTAAAATAAAGCAGAATCTCAGGGTTACTATAATTTGCCGATTACGAATTACTGATTACAAAATTATACCAGGGATCTAAATACTTACATTAAATTTTTGATATTATTCTTAGACACTTTTAAACGGTATTACTTTTTGTAATGCCGTTTTTTTTTATATGTTAAAATATATCTGTCCTGAATTACTGTCTTAATAATTAATGACTTAATCAGCATGGCTAAACATAGAATAAATTTGTTTTTTGTAACCCAAAAATAGTTAACTTTGAAAACAATATGCATAAAATACAATTTTATTAAAATGAAAAATATCTGTCAGCTTTTCCAACCTTTTCAAATATTGTTCATCTTAAAAATAAACAACATGCTTAAAGCGGGTGCATTCATATTAATTGTATTGTGTGCAGGTCTTGTTTCCTGTGGCGATGAAAAATGGAATGAACCGACAGACGTAAGGTTTATTGTGGATATTAACAGAGAGGCAGGGCAAGGAGGCAAGTTGACTTTTTCGGATGGATACATAGTGTTGGGAGACTTTTCATTTGACGGAGACAGAGTGCAGGGAGATGATGTCTATTTTACAAATTCATATCCTGAGGGACTTAATATAAATTACGATTTAAATCCTTTAACTGAAGACCTGTATTTTGATATTCCACAGGGAACATATACAAAAATTAAAATTTCATTTTCAACTTTTGGGAGTGATGATGACAATCATATAATGGTTGAAGGCATATACAATGCAGGTCATGAAAATGTTTTTCCTGTCAGGTTTGAGTATAAAGCCAAAGAATCATTTACTGTGTTTCCGAAAAATTCAGAGGATGTAGATGAGATTACTCTTAAAAAGGATAATCCGGTTACACCAAAGATAATTATTGATCCTGTTTATTGGTTTCAACCGGTCTCACAGAATTTGCTCAGTGATGCAGATCTTGTTGATGTTGACGGAACACAGACTATTCTTATAAACAGTACAACCAATACAGATATATACAATGTTATTGCCGGCAGAATTGGCAGCGGGGTGAAAATTATTTTCTGACTTTATGGCAAACCAAACTGATATAGAAAATATCCCTGAAAAATTATTAGTTGAAAGATGTGTAGCTTTTGACCGGCAATATCAGGAAATTTTCTACAGGAGATTTGCCGATAAAATGTTTAATGTTTGTCTCAATTATTCTGATAATTCCGATGAAGCTGCAGATATTTTGCAGGAAGGATTTATTAAAATATTTACCAAAATAAAACAATTCAGTTTTGATGGTTCATTAGAAGGGTGGGTGAGAAGAGTTATTGTTAACACTGCTTTGGAAAAATACAGGAAAAAGTCCAGAGAAATTGAAAAGATGAACTTTATTACAGATTATTATGATGACGACGCGGATGAAGATCTTTCTGTTTTTAGTTTTAACGAGATTATAGAGATGGTAAATCAGTTGCCTTTAAAAGCACAGATTGTTCTTAAACTTTATGCTATAGAAGGATACAGTCATAAAGAAATTGCCGAAAATCTTAATATTTCTGAAGGTACTTCAAAATCACAGTTAAACAGATCGAGATGTTTACTGAGAGAAGAATTTAAAAAACGATATGGAGCTGAATAAGGATAAAAATACAGAACTTATAAAGAAAAGCTTTGAGTCTAAGAATTCGAAAGCTCCGGAATTCGTATGGGAGAACATAGATAAAAAGCTATATGTAGAGCGTGTCTGGATAAAGCTTAAAGAAAAATTAGATAAAATTCAAAGGGTTAAAACTGCAATCCGTATTTTTATGTATTCAACAGCAACACTACTATTGATAGTATTTGCCGGTACATATTATTTAAGTCAGAAACAGGATGAGCCTGTTGTAATCACCGGAAAAAAACTTGTAAAACCGCTTCAAAATACAGAAAATAACAAATTGTCTGGTTCCCGTGCCGGTGAAGAAATTGCAGATGTTCAGAATACAGATAATTATGCCAGTGGAATGTCCGGCCTTCCGGTAGAAAAAAGCAGATCAGGAACATATGCAACAGGGAACAATGTGAAAGTTTTATCAGGTGCAAATCAGGCTTCTGTCATTGCAGAAAAAACCAATGCTTATAGTCAGGAAAATAATTCAGCAATTAATCCGGCAGTTTTAACCAATAATAAGGATTCTAAGCAACCGGGTTTATTACACAGGATTTCACCATATAAGATTAATGCAATTAATTATCCTGTTATTGATTTCCCATTGTTGTATAACTTTCGGGGTAATACAATACTTCAGAAAAATAATAAATTCAAAAGGAACGAATTGGGATTGTCATATTCTATAAACAGTACAGTTGTAATTGATAATAACTTTTTGTCAAGTGGCAGAGAAGGAAGTCTGATAAGTTTTAACCCAACATTTGCTTCGGAATTCGGGTTTATTTATAATTACCGGATTTCCGGACAAAATGCCTTTTCGGCAGAGTTCTTTTTTATTTCCAATCATAACCAGGATATTTATCTGTACTCCGGCGGAAGATATTATAAGAAAATAACAGAACTGGACTATTCTAAATTAGTCGTATCGTATCAACAGAATGTCCGGTTTGATTTTATGATTCCTGATTCATGGTGCTTTGTTAAAGCCGGAGGATATTTTTCGGTATTAACCAAAGACAATATTTATTACGTACGTAATGACGAGAGAACCGAGTTACCTAATTCTATGTTCAGTAAAAATGATTATGGGATAAATATTTGTCTGGGGACAGAATTCTCTTTTAATAATCAGATTGTTACTGCTGCCGGGCTGCGGTCAGAGTATGGGTTGAAAAATATATTTAAGGGCGATGCCAATCTGCCCTCGGATTTTAATCGTACCAATAACTTTAGCTATGGCTTGTTTGTAACGGTTAAAATGAGATTTTAATAGCATCAGGTAAGGTGCAAAATCCTTTGTTATGATTATTTTTCCTGATTCCGGAAAATATTTAATATTAAATTCCAACCTTTAACTATTCCTTTCATCTAAGAAGTAAAGAAACTAAAATTTTACAACTATGAAAAGGATATATGCATTTTGGTTTTACTCATTGTTATTAGCAGGAATATTTTTCGGGAGCTGCAAAAAAGAAGACGATAATGAATCTTTAAATACAGTAACAGATTTAGACGGGAACGTTTATAAAACCGTAACAATAGGGACTCAGGTATGGCTTGCAGAAAATCTGAAAGTTACTCATTTTGCAAACGGTGATACCATACCATGTATTACAAACGATCTTGAGTGGTCAAATACCAATCAGGGAGCATATTGTAATTATGATAATTCGGAGTCTGTTTCATTTTCTTATGGAAGGTTATATAATTGGTATGCGGTTGCTGATGGAAGAAATCTTTGTCCGGGAGGCTGGCATGTTCCTACAGATGCAGAGTGGACTGTATTAACAAACTATTTGTCAGGCGAAAGCGTTGCCGGCGGAAAACTTAAAGAATCGGGAACAACACATTGGTTAACTCCCAATACTGAAGCAACAAACGAAACAGGTTTTACGGCTCTTCCTTCAGGGACACGAAACGGAAGCGGAAGTTACAGTAATAACTACAACCATGGCTACTGGTGGACATCAGTTTCTCAGGATTCTGCAACAGCCTGGAGCCGTAATATGAATTATAATCATGCAAATGTTTATAGAAATTATGATTCGAAAACAACAGGGTTTTCAGTAAGATGTATTAAAGACTGATTCTGTTTTTTTATGAGAGAGATAATAAAAACCGGAGACATTAAAATGTTTTGAAAATGAAAGTTGTTAATTTAAACCGAACCATGATGATAAAACTGAATTGTAAAAATAAAGGGCTATTGATGATTCATTTGATGATACTGATGGCTTTCCCCGTTGTTATTCAGGCGCAATCAATTAAACGGCAGAGCATTTCATGTTACGGAAGCACAGAAATGACAGATAATGTCAGGATTGAACAAACTGCCGGACAGCCTTTTAATACTGTTACTGAAGCAGAAAGCAAATCTGTGATTTTTCAGGGATTTCAGCAACCGGTAGTGTTTAAAACAGAAAAAACAGATCCAGAAGGATTAAAAATAATTGATCTGGATATGTATCCTAATCCGGCAGAATATTCTGTTACAATAGAAACCGGAGAGTTGATAGAAAAATCGAATATACGTGTTTCGGATATTTACGGAAAGTTAATATTCGAAGCAGAAGTTAAGGATTTGCAAACTTACATTATTGAATGCGCAGGATGGTCAAACGGGACATATATTATCACAGTCAGTGATAATAATCAAAGAGAATCATCATATAAATTATTAATCACCAAATAACTATGAATATGAAAAACCTGAAATTTATTTGCTTATTACTTGGTTTTGCAGGATTTGCGAGCACAATAAATGCACAGTCCTCTGTTACGTCCGGAGCATCTCAGCTATACACCTCGTTTAAGTTTACCGACAGTCAGGGGAATAATCTGAATGCTGAATATTCAGGACTCTTTACCGGCTCTTATGGTATTGGTTATGAGTATCTTACAAATTCGGGATTTGTGGCTTTTGCGGGAATAGGTATGCGGAAAGCAGGAGCAACATTGGTTTATGACGATATTAATTATCTCTGGAATATTCAATATGCTGATGCAAAACTCGGATGTGGTTATGTCCTGAAAAAAGATGTGATTAGCCCTTATCTGAATGTTGCAGGATATTATGCCTATATGTTGCGCGGTTTCCAGACTATTAATAATGAGAATTTTAACCTGAAATATTCAGACTCATTAAATGAAACTGATTTCGGGATTTTTATTAATCCGGGGGTTAGATTTACTATGTCGGATGCAGTGTCGTTGTTTGCAGAAGGAAATTATATGATGGGACTTATGAATCTGGAAAAAACAGAAAACCAGACTTCTGCAAACTATTCTTATGGCGTTACAGCAGGGGTAATATTTTCAATCTCGGGATTTTCTAACAATTAAAAATTATGGCTATGAAAAAGTTATACATGATTTTGGGAATTATAGTATTGTGCTTAATAAGCCTGTTTTCTTATTCACAAAATATCGGTGATTTAAAAGGTATTTATTACCAGGCAGTAGCTATTGACGAAAACGGAAAAGAAATAGTCGGAATTGATGTTGAAGGAAAACCGTTGTACGAGAAGACTATCGGGGTTCGTTTTACCATAACCAAAGGCCTTAACGGGACAATTGAATGGGAAGAAACTCATACTGCCATTACAGATAAATATGGTTTGTTTTCGCTTATAATCGGCATGGGAGAACCTGGTGCAAATGGCGAATATGAAAAAATGCTGGATATTCCATGGATTGACGCAGATCAGTTTTTAAAGGTTGAAATCTCAACAAAAAACGATGGTAATTATAAAATGGTAAGTAATCAGCAGTTTATGGCCGTACCGTATTCTTTTTATACAGATGATATTGCTGATAACGCTATCAGAACCGAAAAAATTCTGAACGAAACAATTCTTGCAGAAGATATCGGAACCGGCTCGGTTGAAACATCGGAAATTCTGGACGAAACAATATTGGCAGAAGATATTGCCACAGGAGCCGTGGAAAGTTCCGAAATATTGAATGAAACAATTCTTGCCGAGGATATCGGAACCGGTTCAGTTGAGACATCTGAAATTCTGGATGAGACAATATTGGCAGAAGATATTGCTACAGGAGCCGTGGAGAGTTCCGAAATATTGAATGAAACAATTCTTGCCGAGGATATCGGAACCGGCTCAGTTGAGACATCTGAAATTCTTGACGAAACAATATTGGCAGAAGATATTGCCACAGGAGCCGTGGAAAGTTCCGAAATATTGAATGAAACAATTCTTGCCGAAGATATCGGAACCGGGGCGGTAACAACATCTGAGATACTTGACGGAACGGTTATTAATGAAGATATTGCTGATGGAACAATTGATATGTCAAGTAAAGTTACCGGTGTGTTGCCGGTTTCAAATGGCGGCACGGGCAGTGCTTCGCATACAACCGGAGGAATTTTGGTGGGAAATGGCAGCGATCCTGTAATATCGCTTGCGGCAGCAACTGACGGACAGATTCCTATCGGGGTTACCGGAGGCAATCCTGTAATGGGAAATATTACTGCAGGAACGGGTGTGTCTGTTATAAATACCCCGGGAGGAATAGAAATTTCTTCAAGTGTATCTGAAATAACCAGTGATCCGGCAGGAACATTTGTAATAGGTAACCTGCCGGCAGGAGATACTTATGTTTCAAATGCGATAAATTCCTTTGAAGTCGGGTTCGGGGATGTAATTATAGGATCGGTAAATGTAAATCTTCAGGGGTGCATGTTAACAGCTTACGTGTCACAACCCAATGTTATAAGAATCGCAATATTTAATGGAACAGGAGGAGCTGTGAATCTTGGAACTGTTGATGTCAGAGTGCTGATTGTTCAATAGGTGTAATAGTCGATGTGTGCTTATAACGCCCGGATATCTTTCGGGCGTTATTTTTATGCAATAATCTGAGTTATCATACTTGTAAAAATAAAAAAATATACTCTGTCTGAACTTTTTATCTTTGAGTTTGTTTTTTGAAGCAATGATAATAAGTAAAAGTATAACAGGGCAGGAGCCTGTTATTTTTACTCTGAGAGAAATTAAGTGTTGAATTAAAAACAAAGTAATAAGAAATTTATGCCATCAGTAAAAATTATTCCTGATATAGACTCTTCAAAGTGCACAAGGTGCTGGCAGTGTGTAAAAGTTTGTCCTTACAATGCAATTTCGAAAGTTCAGAATTCTTCATGCTCAAAATGCATTAAATATTGCACATCATACGAGGTTTCCTGCAATAATATAAATTGTGTAATCGATTACGATATGTGTAATGCATGCGGAATGTGTATTGATGCATGTGTCGATCATGCCATAGGATGGGTAGAGAATACAGAAAATATTGATTTCGGGAGAAAACTTGTTGGTGTAAATAAATAATTAACAGACACTTTTTCGGGGATCATAATTCTGTGTCGGTTCATCATAAGGTTGTGTGTGCAATGCCATAACAAAAACTGTTTATGTCCTGACGGACAAAGTAGAAACATGGTTATTGGTTTTTTACCGGCGTTAAAGCCCTACGGGCTATACGCCTTAACAGGAAATCATGTATAAGTCATACGGGCTATAACCCTTATGCAGTAAACTAACTATTTTTGTCCGTATGCAGGAATGCTGTTTTTTTACTGGCGTTAAACCGTTTTAGGTGAGTTTTAGCACAATGTCTGACGGGCTATAACTTGTGTTCCGTAAACCAGATATTTTTGTCCGTAGGACATAAATATCAGTAAAAAAACACATAATCACGGTACCGTTTTCCCGTAGGGAATAAACAGTTCGCGACCGCTATCATTCCACCGTTTTAAAGATATACCGTTCATCAAACTCAACTTCATACTCTTTCAAAAATGCAAGATATTCTTCCATAAACTTGTTTTTCTTATGATGCTCTTTTTGATTTTCTATGTACTTTACTTTTGATTTTACCTGACTTTTGCCAAGCGAAAAAGCTCCAAACCCTTCCTGCCATGAGAACTTGCCACGAACCAGTTTATTCTCGTTTATCCACAACGACGAACTGCGTTTTACATTAGACATAAGATCTGACGGGGCTTGCTTAGGGTTCATACTTACCAGAATATGCAGATGATCCTGAACCCCGTTTATTATATAAAGCTTATGACCCTGCTGTTCAATTATTCCATTTATATATTTGAACAAATCTTCTTCCCATTTCGGATCAATTAAACATAGTCGATTTTGAACCGCAAAAACATAATGGATGTACAATTGCGTATAAGTGTTAGCCATAGTATTAAACTAAAAATTTTAAATCACTAAATTATTGAAATGTGCTGAGATTTCAAAATATCTGCCCGATTTTAAATTGTATTCCTAATATGGCTTATATAAAAAAGACATTTTCGGTAAAGTATTACTCAGAATGCCTGTTTATTAATTATTCGGGACAAATGCTGTCAATAGAAAATTCAACAAATCCTCTTCAAATGACACATTTGCAGTTCTTCATTTTCATTGTACAAATGCATTCCGTTTCCTTCGCAATAATCAAAAGATTCGCAATTTTTGCAAATCCCTTTCCTTGACCACTCACGATTCCTGTGTTTTTCAAATTTTGTATTCCACACCGTCATAAAGTCGTCTTTGTAAATATTACCCTGGATAAAATTGCTCCGTAAATTCGGACATGCCGATATAGATCCGTCAACCAAAACAGACCCTATATTTATTCCGGCTCTGCAGAAGTAAAAACTGTCACGTACTTTATCTTCGTAATCGCCCAGAAATCCTTCGCAGGAATATTGAAGGTGTATTCTTTTTTCTTTACGGGTTTCGGCGATAAAGTCCATAAGTTTTGTAAAACCGGCAGGTGATAAAATAAGTTGCCCGTTTTCAGCACCTCTGCCAACAGGGAAAATTGTATTAATACGCCAGTGCTTTACATTTAGTGAAATGAGCAGTTCTTTAACTTCGTGTAACTGGTGCAGGTTTAATTCACTCACACAGGTAATTACATCATATTCTAATTGAGGCACCTGTGTAACAAGTTTAATTGCTCTGAGTGCATGGCTGAAACTTTTGGGGTGGTTACGTAAGATATTATGAGAGTCTTCCAGGCCGTCCAGACTTATGCTTATTGTTTTTAATCCGGATTGCAGCAAAGAACTCAATCTTTCGGGACTTAGAGCCAGTCCGTTTGTTACCATTCCCCATTGATATCCGCGTTCACTTACTGATTTGCCGCATTCTTCAAGATCTTTTCTCATAAGAGGTTCTCCGCCCGAAAATATTATAAATAGCTTTTTCGGAGGAATATGTTCAGCGATAGAATCCAGTACCTG
Organism: Bacteroidales bacterium; assembly: GCA_003249955.1. Taxonomy (GTDB): domain Bacteria; phylum Bacteroidota; class Bacteroidia; order Bacteroidales; family ML635J-15; genus Bact-19. The sequence continues at coordinate 111,949 of QKHS01000012.1, forward strand.
CAAAAAATCCTGTAACGGCATATCCGGGACGGAAGTGTTTTGAGAACAATCGCTGCCGCAATGCAAACACTTTAAATTACATCTCAGGGTGCATTCCCAGAAAAGACTATTCAGTTCGTGGAGTTCTGCAGTATTTTTTTTGAACTGTTTAAATACTTTAAAAGCCAAATTCTTTCTGAACCCTGATAGCATAAACTTAATCTTTCTTCTTAAGTTCTATACTTGTTTCATTAATTTCTTCAGGTTTAATGGCGATAATTTTTGTAACAGGTTCGTATTTTTGTTCATTATCATTTGAGATTTCCGAAACTTCTATTTTTGATGAGTCCGGTAGATAAAAATACTGGCTGTTAAATTGGTAATCCTTATTCCATGAGGAATATAGTGTGTCTTCTTCGTTTATTATTATTCTGAAACGGCTTATGGTGTCTGTTATGCCGGTTAATCTCCCGTTTATTCCGGTAGGCCTTATTGCCATATACTGAGCAAGACATTGTGATGCTGCAAGTGTAAAACCAAGTATGCCAAGTAGAGCTTTTGCAATCTGATTTATAAATTTCAGGAAAAACTTTCTCATAATTATGTGGTTTTTATTGTTAAAGATAACGAAATTAATAACGCAGATAATTGGTAAAAATTATATCTTCTGCCAATAGAAAATCTGTAAAAAATATATCGGGGTTTACCGCCATAATTTTAATGTGAAGACTGTAATAACACACCGTGCAACAGTGAGCTTATTATACTGCAATAAATCAGTCTTTCCCTTTGTTTTTTCTGAGCCTGAAAGCGCACTCAATCCCGAAATTAGGAAGAGTGAGCCACAAAAATTCTTTATTGTCAACAGACGGGCCGGATATTATGCCCATTCTTAATGACAATGTTGAAGAATTTTTAAAACGGTAACGGATTCCGGCACCTCCGCCAGGTCCCAACGAAAACATAGGAGATATAACGTCAATATAATTGTCCGGGAACCCAAAATAAGTAAATACCCCAAATGGTTTTTCGGGTTTTGTGATAATGTATGAACCGAAGCAATTATAGGACAACAGGCTGGGGCCTACGAGGCAAAAACCGGCGGAAGCCTGTATTGAGAATCGATCAGATAAGTCTTTCTTTATTCCGGCTTTTAACGCGGGAGCCAGCCCGTCAATTGCAAAAAACAGCTTTGTGCCGGTTGTCTGAGTATAACAGTAGCCGGCAATAATTGCTAAAAAGCTTGTGATAAAAAAGATTTTCAGTCTATTCATGATCATTTGAGATTTCTAAAGCGTTAATTTGCAAAATTGTTCCTTTTCTCACAGGCGTATCGTTAATAAAGATACGTTCATTTAATTTACATGATTTCAATTTGACTTCACTGTCAAGGATTATGGGATGAAACAGATTGCACTTACATTTAAATCCGTCAACAGTAATGTTTCTGTCGGTATAAAATCCACGTAGTTGTCCGGAATTGTAAAAGCTTGTCTGAATACCGTTTATCCCGCCGCCACCTTTACATTTATAACCATCTATTATAGTATCTTTTGGAAAAACCACAGAAAAGAATTCGTTTCCTTTATGTAGCGAAACCCATGTGCCGGCTTTAAATATGCGTGAATTGATATTACAATCCGTGTCAAGGCAAAATAACATTGGCTCCCAATTTTTTGTAAAATGTACCCACCCGGCTTTTAACGGATAAGTGTTTTTTTCTCCCCCGGTTTTTAATTTCCCGATAATATTTAAAGTATCATTATTATAAACTGAATATCTTAATTTTGTGAAACTTAAACCGTCAATCTTGACATCGTTTTGCCACTTGGTGTATTTATTACTGCAGGTAGCAAAAAACAACAAAACAGGTATTGCTAAAATCACAAATTTATTTTTCATAACGTTTTTACTAATAAAAATGCAACTTATCCCAATCAGAAAATCATATCTTCAGATGACAAATTTATGAAATATTTTAATCGGCCCGGACAGCACCAACAAAATTGTACGATACTGTAATAAGCTGTTAGTGATAAAATCCGATATAATTATAGCTTATAAATATTGCAGTTTCAGATTTTGGGAATTGTTTATTTACAAATTTACAATATCTATTAATCTGTAATTTTTATAACAAAGTGTAAATCAATCTTTAACACACCTGCAGCTAAAACCGCTCTCTACTGCATAGGCAGATCGTCCGACAACAGTAAGGCTGTAATTTAATGCATGAACCCATGTGAAGAAGTATGAACTTGTTGAAGTCCAGAAATATGCGCTTTGTCCAAAATCTTCAAAAACCCCGTTCCATGTGTCTCCTCCCGGAAGTCCTGAAAAGCCTGTCGAGTTCGTTGCTCCGGCATTTGGATCCCACCAGTAATCTGTACATGTCTGTTTCAGATTTGCTCCTTCGTTTGTTCCGAGCAGACTTACTGTAGAGGTGTTGTATGGAAAAGCACCGGGATTGCTGCCGGAATTATTCTCCAGAGTAGTCCATTCGTAATGTGAAGGAATATGCCATCCAACCGGACAAAGTCCGCGTACCGGAGGGGAACATCCATCGTCCGGCGGAGCTCCGCTGCCATTGCAACCTAAAGCTCCCTGCATAAGATTTGCCCACTCGTACAATCCTCCCATGGGGCAATCGGGATCTGCCTGACCGTTAATGTCCATGCAAAACTTTGTGCCGGATACCTGAGGGGTGGTAATCTCTGCATATGTCCCTGAATTTAAATTTTCAGCCATCCACCACTGATCCCCGATTTTTACAACAGAATAGTTATTACCGTTGTCATCGGTGCAAGGTATAAATCTGAAAATTACAGTCTGACTTTCTACAGGAACCAACATAAAAACGGTACTGTAATCGCCTGATTTGCCGGTTAGTTTTAATATATCACCGGAGTTATATTGCATGTTAACCAAGGATTTATTATCATCAGTAGCTTTTGTAAAAATGTTACTGTTGCAGAATTCCTGCTTAATTACGGAAATGTCTGAATCAGGCTTTTTTATTGATGCAATTTCGTGGCTTTCGTTTACGCTTACTAATTTTGAAGTGTATTGGTATGCCGCCGATTGTACTTTTATTGTATAAATGCCGCTTGAGATTCCGTTAACTTGAAATGACCAGGTTCCCTGCATTAAAAATTCCTGAATCCGGGTAATTTCCCTACCATTGATGTCAAATATTCCGATAACAGCATCGCCGTTTGCAGGAGCATAAAATTCAATTATGCAAAATCCGTTTGATGGGTTGGGATAGACCATCATCTTATTATCTGTTCCGGAGGTTATGTCATTGATTCCGGCTGAACTGTTCAGATTTAAAACATCTCCTCCGCTCATACTAATACTTGTGCATTGAGTTAGATTTTCTACTTTCACCACTTCAACATTTGTGCTTGAACCTGTTCCGGCAAAACTGATCTGGTAGTTTTGTGCCCTGACTGCAGAAATTGTTGTAATTGCAATGATTAAAGTAATAAGTTTTGCTTTCATTTTATTTTACTTATGGTTTTTGTATGTTTGGTTGAATGCACAAATTTATAATATTTTTATAAAACATAAGCCTTGCAGGCTTACATTCAAAACCTGCAAGGTTTTATGTGTACTTATATATGTTTTTTATGAATAAATTACTCGGAAGCCGGTTCCCATAGCTCAATCTTGTTGCCGTCCTGATCCATAATATGAACAAACTTTCCGAAGTCGTATGTCTCAATACTGTCAAGTATGGTAACACCGTCTTCCCGGAGTTTGTTTACAAGTCCTTCAATATTCTGAACCTGATAATTGATCATAAAGTCCTTTTTTGACGGTGAAAAATACTCGTCTCCGCTGGCAAAAGGTTTCCATTGCAGAGAGTTTATTTCGTCCGGCCTGTTAATGTTTCGGAATTCGAAACTTGAAGATCCCCAGTCATTTATTTCAATACCCAGATTTTTCGTGTACCATTCTTTAGTCTCGTCAGGATTGTCCGTGTAAAAGAAAATTCCTCCAATTCCTGTCACTTTAGGGGTGGTGTCTTTAATTGAAGTTGTGTTGGTTACTTCGTTTTTCTGTTTGTCCATTTTATCTGTTTTTTTATCTGTTTTTTCTGCCTGATTGCAACTTATTAAAAATAATGAAACCGAAATTGCCAATATTAGTCTGTTCATTTTGCCTTCGTGTGAATTTTATTATTTACAATTTTTAAATAAAGCGGATAATTTATTTTGTTATAATATTTTTCAAATATACATAAATTACATATGTTTTACAGTGGGATTAAAAATATTATCACCGTTTCCGGTTATGAAGCTAACACTGTAATCCCGCTTAAATCTGCTTTTCCGTTTTTCAAAAAAGCATAAGTCAACTTGTCTGCCACGCATTCAATAAACTGAATTTTTTTCAGGCTTTTGCATTTGAAGAAAGTGTTTGTAAGTGTCGCGTTTTGGAATGTTACACGGGTAAATGAGCAGTTCTCAAAATGACAGTCTTCAATTGTGCCGTCGAAAATTATATCGGAAATTTGTGTGTTAATAAAAGAGGTGTTGTTTAAAACAGCATTGGTTATTATGTTTTTCTCAAACCCGCCTGATTTAATAACAACATTACTTAAATCGGCACCGGAGAAATCGCAGCCACTGATATAACTTGCAGAAAATTCAGACTCTTTAAGTGAACATAATTTAAATGTGTTTTTACTTAAGAAAGAGCTCCGGATATAGCTGTTGCTGATGTCAGAATCTGAAAAGTCGCAACTTTCAATGTTATTGCTTTTGAGAAGAAGTCCCGACATGTCTGAACCTGTAAAAAGGCAACGCTGCATATTGGAGGAACTGAATTTTTCGTTCAGATTTTTTAAGCCTGAAAAGTCAGCGTCCTGCCAGTTTCCACGAGACATGTCAATACCAGGCTTTTTTTGTTTTTTTTCGGATGCTGTTTCAACAGGTTGATTAACCAAAGGGGCGGGTTGTGCTGTTTCGTTTACCGCAGATTTAAAGTTCTCCGAAAAGTAATTGAGGTCAACGCCCAGAATTTCTGCCAGACGGTTAATTGTAATAATATCGGGCATTGATTCTCCGCGTTCCCATTTCCCCACGGCTTGCGAACTGATAAATAAGTGCTCTGCAAGCTGGCTCTGGGAAATGTTCATTTTTTTTCGTGCTTCGGCAATTTTATTGCCAATCATTAAAGTAGTCAACATAATTTTTATTTTTTAATTTTTATTTTGTTTTCACTGCAAAGATACCCCGATTTGTTTCAGAACCGGATAAAATACTGAAACTATTAGTTGTAATTATGCTATATTTTGTTGTGTTTGACAACCAGGAGTGGTAATTGTGGTGGTTTAAGGTTGAGGCTTATTTATGAGTGAAAAATGTATGCTTTAGCAGGGTAATGTAGTGTGTAAAAAATAATCTTTAAAACCACAGATGTCGTTTTGCAGGAGAGTAGAATAGGATGGACGGTATATCAATTTTTTAAAATTCCGATTACTTTCAGATTTACTGTATCTGTCATTACAGGGCGGCAATGTTCTTTGTAAATTATTATTATAGAGTAATTGCCGGGAACCATTTTATAACCAAATTGTGCAGAACTGTAAGGATTAACATATCTGATTCTTACAGGAAACTTAACTTTTACCACGTTTGAAGTTGATTTGTCAGAATCACATTTTTTATATTCATCACGTTCCTCGTATTTTCTACACCGTTTAGGAGTGCCATCGAATGATCTTTCTCCAAATGAACAAAACCTATAGCGAATTTCCTTGTTTTCGGAGTCGTAAATGGAGATGTTTAAATTCTTAATATCAAAATCCGGAATTGAATCTACTCCTGTTATTTCAAGCTCAATATATTTGTTCCTGTTTCTTGAGATCAAAAAAGAATGAAAAAATGTATTATATCTGAGAATTGTTACTTTATCTTTTACAGCATGTAAATTTTTATAATTGGTTTTTGTTTGCGAATGTACCGACAGCCCGGCAAACAGAAAAATAATTATTACAGTAATCAGAAAGCTACTTTTCATAATTTTATAAAAATAGTCAAAAAATAATACGGTGCAAAAACTTTAATGAATTTTAAATTAATGTAATAGTAAAAAGGAATTCAGATTTTTTTTACCTCAGTTTTATTACAGATTTTTCCTCAATGTGTCTGATAATTCTATTTTACCGGAACTCAGTAGCCTTCCTTTTTTGTAGATGATATAAGTCTTTTTTGTACCTTTAATTTCTCTTCCCAGACTGTCAGTTTCTGCTTCTGAAATTGTGTCGGAAGAATATATGGTAAAATCACTTTTGATGATGGTAAATTCTTCACAGCTATATCCGGGGCCGAAGCCGCCCATTCCAATTCCTAAGGATTTTTCATCAATTACATTTCCGTCTTTGTCATAAGTTATTAATATTGGCATAGCACAGTCTGCAAGCCCGATTCTTACTGCTGCATAATAATCTCCGTTGGTTTTGAAAGTACAGTATGGGAGGATTCCGTCTTCATTATCATATGTAAGGCTGTCCGGACTGATTAAAGGAAGGCTGTAGGATTTTCCGAAGCATCCCTTCATTGCCACAGGTAAAGTAGTCTGCTTATATTTTTTTAAAAAGTCCGGCGTTTGGGTTTGCTCCTCTACCGGATTATCTTTAGTATTGTCATTGGACTTTTTTACAGAATTTTCGGTAGTGTAATTGCAAGCTGAAATCAGCATTGTTAAAACAATTATTATTTTTATGTCTAAAATTTGCAGTTTGCAGGATTGCTTTTTGTTATTCATTTTCAATTGTATTAATGACTTTCAATAAACTTTGTGCCCTAAAAACATTTGGGTATTTTTCCAATATTTTTTTTGCCTTATGTAGATTCGTTTTATTTTTATTAAAAACAACAACACCCATAATTAGCATTTTAGAATAATCAATTTCATATTTTTCAGGGTTTTCCCTTGCAAGTACTGTTCTTATCATCAAGGCTTCTTCATATTTTTCCAAAGCCTGAGGAAATTCATTTTTATTCTTTTGTAAAACCGCTAGATTGTTCAATGTCACTGCGACATAAGGCAAATACGTTCCGGGATTTACCATTGCAAGTTCTCTGTAAATTTTCAAAGCTTCTTCGTATTTTTCCAAGGCCTGAGGAAATTCATTTTTATTCTTTTGTAAAACCGCCAAATTGTTCAATGTCATAGCGACATCAGGCAAATATGTTTTTGGGTTTACCCTTGTAAGTTCTCTGTAAATTTTCAAAGCTTCTTCGTATTTTTCCAAAGCCTGAGGAAATTCATTTTTATCAGAATGTAAAACCGCCAAATTGTTCAATGTTGTGGCGACATCAGGCAAATATGTTTTTGGGTTTACCCTTGCAAGTTCTCTTCTTATTTTCAAAGCTTCTTCGTATTTTTCCAAAGCCTGAGGAAATTCATTTTTATTCTTTTGTAAAATTGCTAAATTGTTCAATGTCATAGCGACATCAGGCAAATAAGTCCCGGGGTTTTCCCTTGCAAGTTCTCTTCTTATTTTCAAAGCTTCTTCGTGTTTTTCCAAAGCCTGAGTAAATTCATTCTTATCCTTTTGTAAAATTGCCAAATTGTTCAATGTCATAGCGACATCAGGCAAATATGTTTTTGGGTTTACCCTTGCAAGTTCTCTGTAAATTTTCAAAGCTTCTTCGTATTTTTTCAAAGCCTGAGGAAATTCATTTTTAGCCGAATGCAAATTAGCCAAATTGTTCAATGTCATAGCGATATCAGGCAAATATGTTCCGGGGGTTACCTTTGCAATTTCTCTGTAAATTTTCAAAGCTTCTTCGTATTTTTCCAAAGCCTGAGGAAATTCATTTTTAGCAGAATGTAAAACCGCCAAATTGTTCAATGTTGTGGCGACATCAGGCAAATACGTTCCGGGGTTTACCCTTGCAAGTTCTTTTCTTATTTTCAAAGCTTCTTCGTATTTTTCCAAAGCCTGAGGAAATTCATTTTTATTCTTTTGTAAAATCGCCAGATTGTTCAATGTGCCAGCGACATCAGGCAAATATGTTTTTGGGTTTACCCTTGCAAGTTCTCTTCTTATTTTCAAAGCTTCTTCGTATTTTTCCAAAGCCTGAGGAAATTCATTTTTATTCTTTTGTAAAACCGCCAGATTGTTCAGTGTCATAGCGACATCAGGCAAATAGGTTCCGGGTTTTTCCCTTGCAAGTTCTCTGTAAATCTTCAAAGCTTTTTCGTATTCTATGCTTGCACCATCAATAAAATTAAACCTTTGAAGAAAATGAGCATAATTAAAATAATTTTCTGCTGTAGGTTCGATATCAATTAGTTCAGAGTAGAATTTAATAGCCTCGTTATAAGCAAATATGATATCGGCTGATTTAATCAATTCTTTTAACAAGGCAATTTTGTTTTCTTTTTCTTTCTTTTTATAGTTTTCATAAATTTCAGATAAAGCATCCGGTTCTCGATTTTCAATAGCAATTTTAATCCTTTTGAGAGTTTCGGCAAGGTCGGGATTTCCGGTAGCTTTTAAATATTCTATTTCAGCAGATAGCTCACCGGTTCTTTCATAAACTTTCTTAGCGGCAATAGTCAGAATTTCTTTAACCTCCAGTGAAACAGATCTTTGTTTATAGAGTTCATCAATTTTCTTTTCAACTTGTTCTTTATTTTTGTTAAAAGGTAATTTGTTTAAATAATCTTCCAAATCACGGGGATCAATATTTGCCGCTTTTATCATTTGCGATAACTGTTCGCCGATTTTGAAAAGCTGACTTGTCAATTCGTCATATCTGTTTTTATTATTTACAGACAGCAGGTAGTTAAAGGCTGTCTGATTTTCAGCTATTCTTTTTTCAAAAAGCTTTAAAAAGTCAATAACCTCTTTGTCCGTATCATCTTTGACTATTCCGTCTGAATTTTTCAGATAGTCTTTCAAAATATTTTTAAACCGGGCTTCATTCCGTCCTCTTATGCCTGAATTAACCGACCAGTCTTTTAAAGCGGCATTAAAGGCAATCTGAATTTGTTTGTCAACACCGGATGTTGAGCAGTCCCACAAGTTGAGAGCAATACCTGCTGCAATATTTATGGCAAAAGAAGAAAGAGGTTCCATAATTTTATTCACTTATATACTTTGATAATAGTAAACAATCTCAAACTATTTGTTCTGAATTTGCTCAAATATATAAACTATTTTTATATAAACTAAATTAATATCTTACGAATAATTAAAAATAATCAATTGTGAATTTTGGCTTTTATGCTCAGTTTTTTAGTTTTATGTTAGTATATTTATAATCCGCTAAATAACAAATATGAATAGTTTAATTCCGGGAAATACCGGAGAGCGGAGTCTCAAAGTAATAATTGATGTTTACATAATTTATTAAAGATATTCAATATCTGTCTCGAACAAATTAACTCAGGACAACTTCCCGTCTCCTGTATTCCATCTTCCGTCTTTTTTCCCTTGTCTCCCAATTATTTTTTTTACTATTTTTGCTCATAAACCACAAACCATTAATTATGAGGCATATAGCTTTATTTCTGTTTTTTGTCTGCAACAGCTTTTTTTTGTTTTCGGCTAATTATACCGTGACTAATACCAATGACTCAGGAGCCGGATCTTTGCGCGATGCAATAACCCAGGCAAATCTATCATCATCGGGCAGCGATTTGATTCAGTTTGCCATTGGCAACAGCGACCCGGGCTATGACGCTGCAACGGGAGTGTGGACAATTACATTGCTCACGGAATTACCAATGATTAATTCGGCATTAATTACTATCGACGGCAATACGCAGCAGAGCGTTTACGGAGATACCAACCCTTACGGCCCGGAAATAAAAATTGAAGATGGTGCCGGATTGGAATATGTTTTCAGAATTATAGCCCCGAATAACAATATAAGAAATCTTATAATCAGTGGTTTTGAATTTGCAATACAGCTTTACGGAACCATGGCTTACAATATAGAAATTTCCGGCAACTATCTGGGTACATCTTATGACGGGCTCAGTGCGGAACCAAATGATTACGGAATTGGAGTGGGGGGAAATGCTTACAATATTACTGTAAGAGATAATCTTATTTCGGGAAATGCTCTGGCAGGAATAGTTTGTTCAGGTGCACACGATATTGAGATTTACGGGAACAAAAACGGGACAGACAGAACCGGACTTTTGCCTTTGCCGAATCCAACCGGTATGATGTTCGAGAATGTTCAGAATTTTTTAATCGGAAGCATTACAGAGTCTGACAGAAATATTATTTCGGGAAATACCGATTGCGGCCTGATGATTTACGGGATAAATTCGGAAAATAATATTGTAAAAGGAAACTTTATAGGCCCGGACATAAACGGTACAGATACAATCCCGAACGGAAACGGGATAATGATTGTAAACAGCTCCGGCAATATTATCGGTGGCTCCGAGGGAACAGCTATAAACGTGGTTTCGGGAAACAGAAATTGTGGTATTCTTATTAACGGAACAGGGGCAAACGAAAATCTGGTTGAAGGAAATTATATAGGCGTTGATGTGACAGGAAATGCTCCGCTGAGTAATCATTATGGTGTTATTATAAAAGCAGATGCAGATAATAACAGGGTAGGAGGCTCTTCATCAGTTTATCGCAATATTATATCGGCAAATCACGAAATAGGTGTTTATATCGAAGCTTCGGACAATAATACAGTGTGCGGAAATTATATCGGTACAAACCGTAACGGCACAGAAACTTTTTATTATAATGAGGGCACAGATTCTCTGATTCAGGCAAACGGTGTGGAAATAAACACCCTGTCGAAATATAATATTATAGGCGGAGACGAACCCGGAGAAAAAAATGTTATTTCGGGAAACCGTGTTTATGGAGCTATTTACTACGGACAGGTTTCGGAAAACAATATTGCAGGAAACTTTATCGGAACCGATGCTACGGGGACTTTTGCCATTCCCAATGCAACAGGAATATGTGTTGATGATGCTTCAAATCATAATACAATTGAAAATAACCTGCTTTCGGGAAATGTAAGTTACGGGTTGTTTATTGTTACTACAGGCAGCGACTATAATGTTTTTCGCGGTAATCTTGTAGGAACCGATTATATGTGTGAATATCCGATACCGAATGATGTTGGTCTGTTGATAGGTGGTGGAGCAAAAAACAATATTATCGGTGGTGATACTGAAGCTGACGGAAATGTTTTTTCGGGTAATAATTATGGCGGGATAGAAATTACCGACAACGGAACCGACTTTAACCAGATAAAAGGAAATATTATCGGGATGGAAACATCAGGGATGTACACTTTGCCGAATAGCTTCGGAATAGGAGTGGCAAACCTTGCAAGCGGAAATGTTATAGAAAATAATACGGTGTCGGGAAATGCTACTTTTGGAATTGTACTTACTGATAATTCTGAATTTACCGGAGTTTACAGCAATAATATAGGAGTGGCAAAAGACGGAACAACTGACCGTGGAAACGGAGCCGCGGGAATAGTAATCACGGCAGGCTCAAACAATAATATTATCGGCAGTTACGACAAGCCTAATATTATCGCTTATAACGACTCAACCGGGATTGTAATTGCAGATAATTCTACAATAAACAACCGCATTTCAGGAAACTCAATTTACGCCAATGAATACCTGGGAATTGATATTTTTCCGGCAGGTGTTAATGAAAATGATGAAGGCGATGCCGATTCAGGCCCTAATATGCAAATGAATTATCCGGTTTTAACGGATAACTGGTTTGATACAGATGCCTGGGCTGTTATGGTTGAAGGAACTCTGGACACGGAAAATCCGGAAAACTGTACCGTAGAAGTATATGCGGCAGCAGTTACTGAGCCTTTTACTCACGGACAGGGACATCACCTTATTGCTACGGCACAGCCTGATGCAACCGGACATTGGCTGGCAGAATGTACAAACGGAGTTGGGTCAGAAAAACTGACGGCACTGGCAATTGATGAAAATGGAAATACTTCTGAATTTGCCTTAAATGCTAACCTTTATACCGGCCTTATAAACCATAATGTTGAAGAAAATGAATTTTCAGTTTTCCCGAATCCTGTAAACGGTAATTTTTCAATAAGTTTGCCGCAATCAGATAACGAAATAGAAATCAGGCTTTACGATTGTTCCGGCAGACAAATTCAAACTTTATTCTCAGGCAAAACAGATTCAGGAACTCTCAGTTTTGACACAGTTTTGTGCGGACTCAAAGCAGGGATGTATTTTGTCAGGATTACCGGGTATAAACATGGAACGGAAATGGTTAAAATAAGTGTGAGTGAGTAAAGGTGGCTTCGGCTACGCTCAGCCACCTTACGACTACGCTCAGCCACCGGTTCCTCGTTGACTGAGCGTAGCCGAAGGCAATAATTAAAAGTAAAATTAATTAACCACGAAAGCACGAAAGCACAAAAAGAAAAATACCTTTAGTGTCTTAGTGCCTTAGTGGCGATAAATATAAAACTGACAATAGGAATAAAAATAATTAGCCACCAAAGCACGAAAGCACAAAAAGAAAAATACCTTTAGTGTCTTAGTGCCTTAGTGGCGATAAATATAAAACTGGCAATAGAAGTAAAAATAATTAGCCACAAAAGCACGAAAGCACAAAAAGAAAAATCCCTTTAGTGTTTTAGTGCCTTAGTGGCGATAAATATAAAACTGGTAATAGAAGTAAAAATAATTAGCCACAAAAGCACGAAAGCACAAAAAGAAAAATCCCTTTAGTGTCTTAGTGCCTTAGTGGCGATAAATATAAAACTGGTAATAGAAGTAAAAATAATTAGCCACCAAAGCACGAAAGCACAAAAAAAGAAAAATCCCTTTAGTGTCTTAGTGCCTTAGTGGCAAAAAAGATAAAACTGGCAATAGAAGTAAAAATAATTAGCCACGAAAGCACGAAAGCACAAAAAAAGAAAAATCCCTTTAGTGTCTTAGTGCCTTAGTGGCAACAACAAATAATAAAAAGTAACAATGAAAAATTACAATAATCAAACTTCAGGGAAATTGTCCTTGGCAGGATGCTTAACGGTTTTGACCTTAATTCTGTTTTGTCCGGCAAGTGTTTTTGCTACAAATTTTACAGTTACCAACACGTCTGACAGTGGGACAGGTTCTTTGCGTTATGCTCTTCAGATGTGCGCCTTTACCAACGGACCTCATACAATCAGTTTTAATATTCCGGCATCAGACCCGAATTACAATTCCGAAACCGGCGTATGGAAAATATCCCCTGCAACAACTTACGATTACATTATAAAAAGTAATGTAACAATTGATGCCGGTACGCAAACCACTAATCAGGGAAATACCAATATTTACGGGCCGGAAATTTATCTTGACGGTAATTCTCAGTCTGTAAACTATTGTTTTTCGGTTGTAAATGCTTCCAATACTGTAATAAGAGGCTTTATTATCAGCGGATTTATGTACGGGATTCAGGTTACAGGTACATCTTCGCAAAATACTGTTATAGCCGGTAATTATATCGGGACAAATGATGATGCTTCTGCCGGAAACGGGAATTATATAGGTGTTGAAGTTATTTCAGGAGCAGATTATACCACCATTGGCGGAACCAATCCTGAGGACAGGAATATTGTTTCGGGAAACGGACATATAGGCATAAGATTACTTGACGTTCGCTATTGTAATGTTTTTAACAATTATGTTGGTGTTGACAGAACAGGAACAGTAGAAATTCCTAATTATGACGGGATAAGCCTCGAAGGAGCTGTAAAATTCAATAATGTAGGAGGAGCGGAGCCTGGTCAGGGAAATCTTGTTTCGGGGAATGTTGCATACGGGATTCCGCTTTTCGGGGCAGGAGCAGAGGGTAATACAATTGCCGGTAATCTTATCGGTACCGACATTACAGGTTCGTTTGCAATTCCTAATACCTACGGTGTTTTATTCGATGATGGTTCTTATAATAATATTCTGGGAGGAGATACTGATGCCGAAAGAAATGTGTTGTCGGGAAATTCAGGTTACGGCGTGTTTATTTACAATATGGGAACAAATTCCAATATTGTGGAGGGAAACTACATAGGGACCGATAAAAGCGGTGTTTCGGCAATTTCCAACGATGTAGGAATTGTAATTGACGGTGCCGCTTTCAAACATATAATTGACAATAATATTATTTCGGGAAACCTGCAACAAGGAATTTATATAAATATAACCGGCTGCGATTCCACAAAAATCGTCAGAAATAAAATAGGGCTAAATGTAAATAATGCTCCGCTTGGTAACGGCAGTGATGGCATACGTATTTCGCAGGGCCCGAAATATTCTCTTATCGGCGGAAGCCCGGAAGAAGCCAATACAATAGCTTACAATGGCGGTAACGGGGTTTATATTATGTTTGACAATGATGACAATCATTTGATTTCATGTAATGCCATTTATTTAAACAATGGCCTGGGAATAGATCTGTTTCCGCCCGGTGTAAATGTTAACGATGCCGGAGATGTTGATGCCGGGGCAAACGAAGGAATGAATTTTCCCGAAATTACCGATGTTAGTTTTGCCTGGGGTTCAGGCGAGACAAGTATTACCGGTACTTTGGATTCTCCGTATCCTGAGTTGTGCGAAATACAGATTTTTAAAGCTATCCCTGATGACAGCGGACACGGACAGGCTTCGCAATATTTAATCAGTGTTATCCCCGATTCGGAAGGAGCATGGACTGCAACTATTGCAATAGGAGTGTTGTATTCAGAAGATTTCATTACTGCTCTTGCAATTGATGCAGATAATAATACATCGGAGTTTTCGGTTACAAGAAGTTCTGAAACAATTGCAGGCCTCTCTGCTGATATTAAAGAAGAAAACTGTATTTATCCCAATCCTGCAACCGGAAACTTCAGAATCAGCGGTGAATATAGCGGACCGGTTGAAATAACTGATATTAAAGGTAAATCTGTAATGTCTGTTTTTGCAGATAAAGATTCTTTGTTTGATATAAGTGGTTTAAAACAGGGAATTTATTTTGTCAGATTCGTGTGCGGGAACTCTGTTAAATACCGGAAACTGGTTGTTAATGAATAAATTACGGGAATAATCAGATTCCGTTTTTAGAAAATATTAGCTTATTATCAGCATATCTTTTTGTTTTCTTTTATTACAAACATTACAAATCTGAACTTTTTAAGCATATGTTTGTTTATGTGGCGTAAGGTTTTAAGCAGCTTTACACTTAAAACGATCATTATTACATGTTTAAATGTTATTAAAATGAAAACAATTGAAAGAAAAGTGTTTTTGGCTTTGATATTAGGGTTGATGACATTGTTTGCAAATGCTCAGGAATGGCAAACGGATTTCGATCAGGCAAAGTTACTGGCAATAAAAGAAAACCGTCCGATAATTATGGTTTTTCAGGGATCTGACTGGTGTGCTCCCTGCATAAAACTGGACAGGGAGATATGGAGTTCCGAAGAATTTAAAAATTATGCAAAAGATAATTTTATAATGCTTAAGGTCGATTTTCCACGTCAGAAGAAAAATGCACTTTCGCCCGAACAACAGGCAAAAAATGATAAGCTTGCAGAAAAATACAATAAAAGCGGTTATTTTCCTCATGTTGTGGTCGTGGATAAATCCGGCAAGGTACTTGGCGAAACCGGTTACAAGAATATAACTCCTGCAGAGTATATAAAACATCTTTCAGATTTTGTAAAATAATATGAAACAATATTTTCTTATATTTAGTCTGGTATTTATTCCGATGTTTTTACCGGCTCAGGAAATCTTTACCCGTACACTTAAACTTATGGGTAGTCGTTTCGATATTACTGTTGTTGCAGACAATCAGGCTCAGGGAGAAAAATATATAGATATGGCGGCAGAAGAAATAACCAGGATAGAAAAACTGATTTCTTCATGGGATACAACATCACAAACATCGCTTATAAATTCAAATGCCGGAATTAAACCGGTAAAAGTTGATAAAGAACTGTTTGAGCTTATTGAGCGTTCTTTGATGATTTCGGAACTTACAGACGGGGCATTTGATATCAGTTATGCCTCAATGGATAAAATATGGAAATTCGACGGCAGCATGACAACAATGCCAACGGATGAGCAAATTAAAAATTCGGTTGCAAAAGTCGGCTACGAAAATATAATTCTTGATAAAGAGAACTATACGGTATTTCTTAAATTACCATGGATGAAAATAGGTTTTGGAGGAATAGGCAAGGGGTATTCAGCCGATAAGGCCAAAGCACTTTTGATAAGTGAGGGAGTTGTCGCCGGAATAATTAATGCATCGGGAGATATGAATACATGGGGCGTTCAACCGGATGGGCAAGAGTGGCAGGTGGCAATAACCAATCCTTTTGATAAATCGGAAGCATTTGCCATTTTGCCGGTAACAGACGGAGCTGTAGTTACTTCGGGAGATTACGAAAAGTATGTTATGTTTAACGGAAAAAGATATGCTCATATTATTGATCCTAAAACAGGTTATCCGGCTACGGGAATAATTTCGGCAACCGTGTTCGCCCCAAAAGCTGAACTGGCAGATGCTCTTGCAACATCAGTATTTGTTATGGGGACCGAAACCGGACTTGACAGAATTAATCAAATGCCAGGCGTTGAGTGCATAATTGTTGATGAAGAAGGAAATCTTCACACTTCAGACAATATTAAAATTGAAAAACAATGATAAGGAAATTCATTTTGTTCGCAATCGTTTTATCAGGATTTACATCATGTACAGTTGTAAAGGAATACCAGAAAGTTTACCTTAATGATCCTGATATGGGATTGTCAACAAAACAATCAGACAGATTTGAGACTAACTTTCAGTCATACCGTGAAGCTGCTTCGGGAGCAAACGGTGGTAAAACAGGTGGTGGTTGCGGGTGCAATTAAAACAGATAAGTGGCTTTAAAGGGAAACAGGATGAGAAAAACAATTTTAATATCGGGAATGATTTTTTTGTTTTTTGCAGCATACGCGCAGGAGGAAAAAACTGATACTGCAACTGCTTACAAAAAACGTGTGCTGGAAAACGCCGAGGTTGATTTTTTAATGAGCTATTATAATCAGGATGGTAATAATGCTGCCGTAAGCGGTGGTATCGGAACCGAAAAACTTAACGATGCAACTCCCACAATAGTTATTGCAGTCCCACTTAACGATGACGATGTGCTTACAATAGACGGCGGAATTTCTGCTTATACATCGGCTTCGTCAAGTAATATAAATCCTTTTGACGGACGTAATCCTGCCGATCCTTTTGTGGCATCTTCGGGTGCATCCAGAGATGATGTGTGGGCGAATTTCGTGGGCTCATACAGCCATAGCTCCGATGACAGAAACACAATCTGGTCGGGGAAAATGTCGGCATCTGCTGAATTTGACTATTATTCATTCGGGTTAGGCGGCGGTTATACCAAACTTTTTAACGAAAAGAATACGGAATTCAGTCTTCATGCAAATGTCTATCTCGACACCTGGGATGCTGTTTATCCATATGAATTAAGGCCTTTTGCTCAGGGTGGCAGCGGTTTAAACGATCGTTTGTTCAGCACTTATTCAATTACCGGAAACACCGATTATAACCCGGTTTTTTCAAAATTCGACAAACAGGGGCGTAACTCATATTCTTTGGAGCTTGCATTTTCACAGATTCTTACAAAAAGAATGCAGGGGCTTTTGGTTCTGGATGTGGTTCAGCAACGGGGATTGTTGTCAACGCCATTCCAGAGGGTGTATTTCAGCGATGTTGCCGATTCGTATATCGAAAACTTTCATCTTGCCGATGCCATTGAAAAAATGCCTGATACCAGATTTAAAATAGCGACAGGAGCAAGACTTAATCTTTACGTTAACGAACATGTGGTTGTAAGAACTTTTTACAGGTATTATACTGACGACTGGGGTATAAAATCTCACACCGCCAGCATAGAAATTCCGGTTAAGATAGGATTTAAATGGACGGTTTATCCATCATACCGTTTTTACTTTCAGACAGCATCTGATTATTTTGCGCCTTATGAACAACATTTATCCACCGAGCAATATTATACTTCGGATTATGACCTTTCTGGATTTAATGCAAATCAATTCGGCTTCGGAATAACATACACGGATATTCTAACTGAAAAACACCTGTGGAAGTTCGGACTTAAAAGCGTTGATTTAAAATTTAACAAATACGACAGAAATACCGGACTAAGTTCCTTTATAGTCTCGGGAGGCGTTAAGTTTATTCTGGATTATAAATTGAGTGTGTTAAAGTGGTGGTAGTCATGTTTTTACCGGTTGTTATATCCAAAACCCGGTAATTGCGGGAAATGTATTTTAACTTCTGAAATTCAATGTTAATTCTTATATTTGTCTGTTACTAACTAAAAAATCAGTTGTATGAAAACCGTAAATTTGATTTTAGTATTATCATGCATTATTTTACTTTCGTGTTCTGGAGCAGATAAAAACAAAACAGAAAAAGATACCATAGTCAACAGTAAAACAGATTGGCAGTTTTATAATCTTACGGGTAAAGTAAAATCTGTTACTGAAACCACAAGATATATACTTTACGAAGCAGGTTTTGAAGATCAGACAGGAGATACTTCGGGAAGTAAAACAATTGAGTTTAACAAAGACGGGAATGTTACCTCAATTATAAGCCTCGGTACAGATATGGTTTTTCTTAACGAAGTAAAAAACGAATATAATGAAAATAAGTTTACCGTTAAGTCTGAAGTTTACGATGAATTTGGCGAATTAAAGGAATTCAGCAAATATGAGTACGATGAAAAAGGCTTTCTGGTTAAGAAAAATAATTTTAACAGGGATGAAAACCTGACAGACTATACGGATTTTACCAATGATGGAAACGGGAATGCTCTTAAACAACAGCAGTGTCGAGCTTCTGACAATCATTTAATGTTTACTGTTACCTGTAAATATGATGATAATTCAAGAGTTTCCGAAGTAGTTTATGACAATCCTGATCAGGGAATGTATTTTAAGAAAAGCTGTTATTATGATGAGTCAGGAAATCTCACAGGCTATGAGAACCGCGATAAGGAACAGCTTGTTCAGGAAGTACATAAATATGAGTATGAATATGATGAGTTTGGAAACTGGATAAGCCGCACAGAATATCGTGATGACAGAAAAACTTATTTTACCAAAAGGGAAATAGTTTATTATTAGAATTATGGAAGAGATTTATTTACAAATTTTATTTGTGTATTGAAAAGTATTATTATTTTTGCAGTCCTTTAAGAGTTATTAGCTCAGTTGGTTTAGAGCACTAGCTTGACAGGCTAGGGGTCGCTGGTTCGAATCCAGCATAGCTCACAGGCACCAAAGCTCCGCATATCGGAGCTTTTTCTTTAAGTAGCTCATCAAAACGCAGAAGCGTTTTGATAATCACCAAAAGATAATAAATATTTCATTTCTGAATGAAATATTTATGTCATTGGATTTGCTAATCTTCCGGAAATTTTATCTTATTCAATAAAACTCCAACAAAACAAAAAGGCCGGTTACTAAAACCAGCCTCTCCGTTTTTATTTTAAAGTTTATATTACTTTATCTTAATTGTCTGGGTTCTGTCTGGGCCTACCGATAAATATTTTACTTTAACACCTGTCTTTACTGTAATGTATTTAAGGTAGTTAAGTAATTCAATAGGTAAATCAGAAGTTTTTTTGCAATCAGATATGTCAGTTTTCCAACCCGGAAGTTCTTCGTAAACAGGTTCAAGATCATCGTTCATGTCGTAAGGTACATAATCAATTATTTCGCCGTTCATTTTATATCCTACAGCAACTTTGATAGTGTCAAAACCACTAAGGACATCGGCTTTTGTAATAATTATTTTTGTAACGCCATTAAGCATAATTGAATAGTTTAGCGCAACCATGTCAAGCCATCCGCAACGTCTCGGGCGGCCGGTTGTTGCTCCGTATTCAAACCCTTTATCACGCAAAGCCTGTCCGGTTTCATCTGACAACTCGGTAGGGAATGGCCCGCTGCCGACTCTGGTGCAATATGCTTTTACAATACCATAAACTTCGCCCACTTTATGGGGAGAAACACCAAGTCCGGTACATACTCCCGAAGTTGTGGTGTTAGATGATGTTACAAAAGGGTAGGAGCCAAAGTCAACATCGAGTAACGATCCCTGTGCTCCTTCAGCCAGAATAGTCTTTTTTGCTTTTAATGCATCGTTTACAAATTTCTCTGAATCAATAAACTTGTACGATTTAATAAACTCCAATGCAGCAAACCATTCTTTTTCGTACTCTTCATTGGTTTCGTTAAAATTGTAACCGGCAAAAATCTTTTCGTGATGTGATTTGGTACAATTGTATTTTTCTAAAAAGTTATCCTTGAAAATATCTCCGATTTTTAATGCAAGTCTTGCAGTTTTATCTGTATAAGCAGGACCTATCCCTTTTAAAGTAGATCCTATTTTGTTCGCTCCTTTATATTCTTCGTAAGCTTTATCCAGCAACCTGTGAGTTGGCATAATTAACTGTGCTTTTCTGCTTATGTAAAGGTTCTCTTTAAGGTTGGCCCCGATCTTTACAGCTTCATCTATTTCATGCTTTAGAATAACAGGATCAATAACAACACCGTTGCCGATAATGTTTATTTTATCTTCTCTGAAAATACCGGACGGAATTGTGTGTAAAACATGCTTGATATTGTTGAACTCCAACGTGTGCCCGGCATTAGGCCCCCCCTGAAATCTTGCGATTATATCATATTTTGGTGTAAGTACATCTACGATTTTACCTTTACCTTCGTCTCCCCATTGTAAGCCTAATAAAACATCTATTTTCATTTTAATTTTGTTTTTCTTTTTTTACTGTTTTTTTCTTTTAATTTGAACTCATGTTAAGTGGAGAACCAATTTTTGATAAGTTCAGTTTTTGTTGTAAATACTTGTTTCTGGTTCTTATTCCTGCTTTCCCTTACATTCGCTGCAAATACCGTATAAATACAAAGAATGATGTGTGATTTCGAAATTGCTTGCTTTTGAGACAGTTTTTTCAATTTCAGAAATTCTGGGATCGCAGAATTCTTCAACTTTACCACAGTTTGTGCAAATCATATGGTCGTGCTGAATACAGGCATATGCTTTTTCATAAGTGCTCATATTCTTTCCGAACTGATGTTTTGTAACCAATCCGGCATCTAAAAGAATATCAATATTATTGTAAAGAGTAGCGCGGCTTACACGATAATTTTTGTTTTTCATCGAAATATATAAACTCTCAATGTCAAAGTGTCCGCTGCGGGAGTATATTTCTTCCAGTATAGCATACCTTTCAGGGGTTTTTCGGAATGCTTTACGCTCAAGATATTCCGTTAAAATATTGCGAACCGGCAGATTATATTCTTTAATTTCCATGCTCTGATAATTTTAGACTAAATTAAAATAAAAGATTTTAATTAGCAAAGAAAAATCGCTTAATTTTATTAACAGAATTTTCGGGATAAAAAATTACAAAACTTTTATTAACCATACACCTGCAAAAACGGCGGCAATACATGATGCAATGCTTATAAGAACATAAGCCAGAGACAATGCTGTAAAACTGTTGTTTATGAGGTTTGCATTTTCCCAGGCAAAAGCAGAAAAGGTTGTAAAACCACCGCAAAAACCTATTGCAAGTATGTATTTCCAGTCGGTATCTCCCATATTGTTTTTCTGCAGAAAGCCCAGAACTATTCCTATAAGCAGACTGCCTGAAATATTTACAATCAAAGTTGCAAAAGGGAATTTTGAATCAAAATTTTTGTTTATAACAACGGATGAAATGTATCGGAGTACACTTCCCAAACCTCCGCCAAGACCTACTAATAATACATTTTTAAACATATAAACAAAATCGTATGCAAAGGAACACAAAAAATATTAATCAAACAATAATACCTTAAAAATATGTTGTTGTAATCTGGTGTTGTAAAAGAAAAAAACGACTCAAATTTCGGATTGTAACAAAATATTGCATATATTGTGTAATAATACTAAACCTAAAGGCTATGAAAAGAATTATTTACACTTTTGTCTTATTCTTAACCGCAGCCGGATTGTTTGCTCAGCAACAGCTCCCTAATGTCGGTTTTGAAAACTGGAGCTCTGAATTTTTATATGAAGGTCTTGTTGATTGGAATTGCTCCAATGCATCTTCTATTGCCAATAACCCCGGTCTTACCAAGTCTGACGATGCATATTCAGGAAACTACTCTGTTAAAATGCAGACTTTGTTGGTAGGGGAGGACACTGCGTTTACATTTATTTATCACGGGTATGTTACGGATGACGGGCCCGGCGGCGGCATCCCTTATTCGGAGACTTTTGACCGTGTTTCGGGATATTACAAAGCAGATATGGTTGAAGAGGATTCCGCTGTAATGATCCTGATAAAGTATTTAAACATGGTGCCGACTATGTCTTTTGCCAAGATAGGAACAGATGCGGCTGACTGGACACAATTTAACTTTGATGTCCCTGCTGTAGCCTGTGATTCGGTTTTTATCGGTTTTATCTCATCTGATATAATTACGGAAACCAATGCAGAACCGGGATCGTGGATAATGCTTGACAGTATTACTTTCGGATACTCGGGAGGCGCAGACCCTGACCCCTCACTTCTTCCTAATTATGATATGGAAGTATGGGTAGATAATAGTATCGAAAATCCTGATTCTTGGTACACACTTAACGATTTTTTGTACAGTGTCGGTACTGCGGGAGTAATTAAAACAGATGACTCAAATTCAGGAACATATGCTGCTGAAGTTGTTACAAATGTTGTTAGCGGAGCATATACAATTTCAGGATATCTTTCACTGGGGGAAATTGATATGAACGGTACAGAACCTATATCGTCCGTACCTTATACTGATCAGCCCGAAGCTTTGAGAGGCGAATACAAGTACTTGCCTCAGGGAGATGATATGGCATTTGTGCAGATTATGTTTGAAAATGAAACAGAAACTGTTGCAGGCGGATATCAGGTGTTGGCTCCGGCAACCGAATACACTGAATTTGTCCTGAATCTTAACTACACCGGGGAAAACACAAAACTTAAGCTGATATTTTATTCAGGCGAAAATGAAAATTCAGCACTGTTCCTTGATGATGTGCTGTTTGATTTCGGAACAAAGGCAAAAGAGAATTTTGTAAATTCAGGATTTGCAATTTATCCCAATCCTGCAACAGACTTTGTTTATATTAATTTTGCCTCTGAAGAAAGTTCTGCTTCTGTAATAAATGTTATTGATCTTCAGGGAAGGATTGTTAAAACTATTGATTTGTCAGGATTGAATAATAACAGAATTGATATTTCGGAATTATCAAAGGGAATATACTTCCTTAAAGCGGATAATTCACATGGCGGAGTTCAGAAATTAATTGTAAGGTAGATAGCGATATCTGGCTTGAAATTTTTGATTATACCCAGGATATAGTAAAAAAATGGCTATATCCTGGGCATTTAATCCTGCAATAAAAAAGAGGCTTCCGAAAACGGAAGCCTCTTTTTTATTGTTAAACAAATTTCTGTTTTTTATATGTATTGCTTAAGCTCCTGAATGTTGAAAAAACTTACTTTCAGCATCATACTGTCTTCAATCAGTAAAACGTTGCTATTTTTATCTTTAAATGCTTTGTTTGCTCCGTAGATATTCATTTTTGCATTTCCGGCAGTTATCTTTTTTATAAAGCCTTCGCGGTATTCACCAAAAATATCTGTAAAGCTGTAAGTTGCAAAAAAGAGTCTGTTGTTTTTGAAATGATATTCGCATTTTGTTACATGCTTTTCTGTATCTTTAGTCATAAACAGAACTTTGGTGTTTGAAGCAGTTTTGTGAAGGATATAAAAATTCTTCCCGAATTTTGAGATTATAGCCGAAAATTCGTCTCCCAAACTACAGTCATTAAAGAATTTTATATCATCTTTTGTTGATAAAGTTTCAAATTTGTTCATTTCTTCCACGATATTACTGTAGAAGTCTTCCGACACAGACTGGTTTAAATAAGAACCGCTTTGAATTTCTGCTAAAATATCCTTGCCCCCTAAAGAGAATATGTCATTAACTGATTTCTGAAATGTATTCATTGTCTATTACTTTTTTACAATTTTTTTGTTTAATATCGTCGTTCCCGAAACTATTCTGATATGATAAACAGAAGGCCTCAGGTAACTCAGATTGCGACTAAACGCAATATCCCCGGTTTTGGTTGCAACATTTTCTTCAAAAACAATTTCCCCTAATTGATCCAAAATTTGCACCAAAGCAGTTTCCGGAGCAAAATTATATAAAATAATTGAGATTTCATCATTAAATGGATTTGGATATACAATTAATTCAGGAACTGCCGTATTATCGTAACAATTAACGTTAATCGGGGCATATATAGTCCGTTTTCCGTCAAAATCTGTCTGCGTAAGACGATAATATGTGCTTTGCAAATCAGAGTAATCCGTAGTGCTGTAAGAGTTAACAGTATTTGAATTTCCGGATCCTGTGATTTTTGAAACAAAACTGAAATCTTTCATGTTTTCTGACTTTTCTACAATAAAGTAGTCGTTATTAATTTCACTTGCAGTTGTCCATGTAAGACTGATATTCCCGTCTTTGCATTCTCCTGAAAATTCTGTGAGTTCAACAGGCAGAGGATTAAGATCGTTCTTTGATCCGAAAGTTATAATTTTATTTGCTTTAGCTCCGAACGGAATTCCGAACCTTGACTGAATATATCCCTGGTCGTGGGCAGCATTGCTGAATCCGCTGTTGAAATCGGCATCAACCCACATACTCCCGTTCCAATAAGAAACAACCAGATCAGCAGGAACAAAATTGTTGTCGCCGTTACATAAACTGTGAGGGCAAATGTCTCCGTTGCTATGTGCATTGTCAAACCAATATAAAGTTACACTGTTCATGTCAACTGAAGAATTCATAATCCAGTTTTCTCTGTCACTTACATGATGAAGCGTAGCATCCATGTTTCCTCCGTGTTCCCACCAGTCCGGCATTCCTGTGTTGTCAAAGTTATAAAGTGCTGTAACTGTTGTGCTTGCAGAAGGCTCAATGCCTATACTTCCCAAAACAGCATAAGTTGTGTTTCCTGCACCCAGATCGCGGGAACTTATATCTCCCGTTGGGAATATAAACGGAATATTTCCGGTTTTTGCAACCAGTCCATCCACAAAACTGTTGTTTGATGAAACTGTTGCTGATGCCGAGTTCCCGAATGTAAGAGAACCTGTTCCGCTGTAATATGCAATGCCGTCAGTAAATGTTGCATTACCTTCTACAACCATAGGAGTTGAAATTTCAATATTTGAATTTCCCGATGAAGAGTTGTTAAATATTACATTATTAAAACTGCTTACGCCGGAATTAATAATCTGGGTGGCAGAACCGTTGAATTCCACAGTTCCTGTCCCTGCTGTAAATGTTCCGTTGTTTGTCCAGTTGCCGGAGACATTAAGTTGGGAAATGTTACCGAGACTTAGTCCTGTTTCAATAGTAAGATCGTGGCAACTTACCGAAGAGCTTGCATTAGTATTTGCCGCATTTGATGCACAAGGAGCATACGCTCTCAGGAAAACATCACAGGTGTTGTCAGGAATACTTGTTGCAGATGCATAGTTGCTCCCGTTAAAAATCAACCAGTTGGATGCTGTTTCCCAGTTACTGTCTGTGTTTCCTGACCAGACATAGTCTCCGCTGGTAACAGATGTGGTAGCAGGAGAATTTACAGTCATGGTTATGGTATTTGATGTCGCAGGATTATTCGACGGACAACTGACTGTAGATGTCATTGTACATGAAATCTGATCGCCGTTAAGCAAACCGGAATTACTATATACTGAAGAATTGGTTCCGGTATTTACGCCGTTAAGTTCCCATTGGTATGTGGGAGTTCCTCCGTTTGCCGGTGTCGCAGTGAATGTATCTGTAATTCCTGCACATACAGGATTGGCAGATGCTGTTATTGTCACACTTACAGGATTAAGGGAATTAACCGTGACTACCCAGCTCCCTGTAGATTGGCTAAATCCTGTATTACATGTTCCGTCATGAGCCCATCGGGTATAAGTAGTGGTGGTAGTTAAACCTGCAGGAGGGTCGTAGGTTGCAGAATTAGAACCTGCTATATCCACTCCGTTAGCCTGCCATTTGTATGTTATTGAGTTATCACCGCCGCTTGCTGCAGTAGCACTACCTATCACAGGAGGATTTCCTCCGTAACAGATAGTTTCTCCTGTAGTGTTAATTTCTCCTGCAGTAAAGTTCGGACGTACTGTAACTAACCAACTTCCTGTAGATTGGGTAAAACCTGTATTACATGTTCCGTCATGAGCCCATCGGGTATAAGTAGTGGTGGTAGTTAAACCTGCCGGTGGATCGTAAGTTGCAGAATTAGAACCTAAAATATCCACTCCGTTCGCCTGCCATTTGTATGTTATTGAGTTATCACCGCCGCTTGCAGCAGTTGTACTACCTATCACAGAAGGATTTCCTCCGTAACAGATAGTCTCTCCTGTAGTGTTAATTGCTCCGGCAGTAAAGTTCGGACGTACCGTAACTACCCAGCTTCCTGTAGATTGCGTAAATCCTGTATTACATGTTCCGTCATGAGCCCATCGTGTATAAGTAGTGGTGGTAGTTAACCCTGCCGGCGGATCGTAAGTTGCAGAATTAGAACCTGAAATATCCACTCCGTTCGCCTGCCATTTATATGTTATTGAGTTATCACCGCCGCTTGCTGCAGTAGCACTACCTATCACAGACGGATTTCCTCCGTAACAGATAGTCTCTCCTGTAGTGTTAATTGCTCCGGCAGTAAAGTTTGGACGCACCGTAACTACCCAGCTTCCTGTAGATTGAGTAAAACCTGTATTACATGTTCCGTCATGAGCCCAGCGTGTATAAGTAGTGGTTGTAGTTAACCCTGCCGGCGGATCGTAAGTTGCAGAATTAGAACCTGAAATATCCACTCCGTTAGCCTGCCATTTATATGTTATTGAGTTATCGCCGCCGCTTGCAGCAGTAGCGCTACCTATAACAGAAGGATTTCCTCCGTAACAGATTGTTTCCCCTGTGGTGTTAATTGCTCCGGCAGTAAAAGCAGGTCTTACTGTTACTATAGTAGTAGCAGATGACGAACAATATGCATTTGTTACTGTATATGATATTGTTGCTGTTCCGGATGAAATACCTGTTACCACACCTGTTGAAGCATTAACGGAAGCAACGGCAGTATTACTGCTTGACCATACTCCTTTGGGATATCTTACAATAACAATTCCTGAACCTCCGGCTCTTTCGGCACCGCCACCGCCACCGGTATTTGCTGTACCTGCAGTTGATTCTCCGTTACCGCCGCCACCGATGCCACCGGTTCCGTTTACCCAGCAGTTACCGCTGTACGAAACACTGGCATTAAGGCCGGAATATGTAACACTTCCGTCAGAGGTAAAACGTACTGTCAGAGTTTGTCCGGCAGCTCCGGAATAATTAATAGTTCCGGTTCCGTTATATGTTCCTAATAATGTGCCTCCGGTGCCTGCTCCGGCATATATATACATATAATCATAGCTGGTTTCAAAATTATAAGTCCCTGAAATTGTAATTATGGCTGTTCCCGAGGCTTCAAGTATGACATAGCCGTCGGCATCATTACTGTATGATGAACCACAACCTGCGTGAGTACATAATGTGCTGTTAATTCCGCAACTGTGGTAACTTACTCCTGAATATGGAATAGTATTGGCACTGCCAGTGCATCCTGAATAGTTAGTGGTTCCGCCGCCACCGCCACCACCGTAGTAAACAGTGCTGCCGCTTATAGCATTTGCAACTCCGGCTCCTCCGTTTCCGGGAGCATCCGAAGAGGCTGAAGTCCCTGTTCCACCGGCACCGCCGCCGCCTGCTCCTGCAGAATGGCAACTGTTATTGTATCCTGTGCCTCCGTTATTTCCCTGGCCGGCAACACCTGTCCCGGCTGTGTATTGCGGGCTTGCACCACCGGCACCGCCGCCACCTGAACCACCTGCCGAAGCAGCACCTCCTCCGTCACGGGAGGCTCCACCACCGCCACCGGTTGCTGTTAATGCTCCGAAAACAGAATTTCCTCCATTGCTGCCTTTTGATGATGAATTTACCGCAGCAGCCCCACCGCTACCTATGGTAACTGTGTTTCCTGCAGCAGTGATTAAATAGTTGGTGTTGTACAATACACCTCCGGCTCCGCCACCGCCGCCGCCGTTGGAACCGCCGCCGCCGCCACCGCCTACTACAAGTATGTCAGCCAGAAGCGGAACTGTCGTAGTAGTAAATGTGCCGCCTGAAGTAAATGTCCTTATATAGTAATTCCCTGAGGTTGTCAATGTTCCTCCGCTGCCAGGATCGGCACTTGACAGTGTTGTTGTTGCTCCGGGACATATAGTTGTAGTCCCGGTAATATTGTTTGGTGCTGCTGTTACATTAACAGTAAGAGCCGCACATCCGGTGCTGAAAAGCCCGTCACTGTAATTTCTTGCATAATATGTTAAAGAAGAAGACGGAGTGTGAACAAACGGATTTCCTGTGCCCAGGAAAGTCCCGCCACACGAACCAGAGTACCAATACACTGTTCCTACAGCACCATTGGCAGTTAATGTTACGGAATTTCCGCTGCATATGGTTGTCCCGGAACCGGATGTTACAGATGTAGGATTGGGCAGGGTTAACGTCCAGTTAAGGGTGAAAGTCCCTGATCCGTTATAGCCGTCAACTATAAACCATACGGTTTGTGTGGACCCGGTACTGTTTGTCCATGCATTGTGTTGTGTGTCAGAGTCGTCAATGCAATATATTTGTGTTCCCGGGCATGATGAACCATATCCCATATAATGGTACGAATCATAATCATTTGCAGATTGCCATATGTCAACTGTAGCTCCGTTCGGGACATTTATGTAAAACATTCTGTCAGGATAACCCGTCCGGCATGTGCTTATATCATTTTCATATCCTACCGTTGTAGCAGCGTAAGGACTTGTTAATGTTGCAAGATTTTGTGCGTTTGAGCAATTTTCTCCAGGTAATATAGTTCTGTTGTATGCTAGAGTATAAGTACCATATGCGGAACTGAACCCCCTGACTTTAAGGTAATATGTTCCGGTAGTTGCTGCTGTATATGTAATAGTTGATCTGTTACTTTCGCAGCCGTCATCATTGCTGGCAATGTTTGAGCATGATCCGTCATATAATTCCAGATAAGTGTCAAAACTTGCAGTAGCTCCGTCTCCGCAACCTGTCTTAAACGTATATTCTCTGCCGGCAATAAGCGAAAATGCATACCATTTGCATCCTGAACTTACTATGGATGAAGAGTGTGTCTGCCATGAATCGACAGGGGTCATAAGTCCAAAATTAGAAGCAGCACAATTTATACAAGCGCTGTATGTGTATGAAAATGATGATTGTGCTCCGCCGCCGTTTTCGTAATATTCAAAAATTAAATTGTAATTGCCGTCCAGATAAACGACAGAACTGGTGTATGTCGTGTAACCTTCGTCAACCCAGTGGTTTATAAGCCATGTCGATCCTCCGTCAATACTTAATCTTACTCCGTCGTCTCCTCCTATAGTGAATGTGTACCAGCCTTCCTGAAATGTTTTGTTCATTTTGTAACGTATAGCAAATAAATCAGAAGGGTTTGTGCAAGCCAGATTTACAGTTGCTCCCGAAATATTTGAATGAGTTCTGTTAAAAGTCTCGGATTCGGTAACATAACCCAGATATGAAGTGAACGCTCCGGCTGAGGCACTGCCATAAGCATAACCTATCCATGAACCGGAACCATATGTAACCTGATCTCCCGGCTGGCCTGTGTATGTTGCCGTAAGGACAATACCCGAATACACAACGCTTACATCTGATGTGAATTGTACTGTTAGTGCCTGTCCGGCAGAGCTTACAACAGTTGTTATTGTCCCTGAGCCGTTGTATGTGGCTAATAATGTTCCGCCTGTGCCTACCCCGGAATAAATACGAAGGTAGTCATAATTACTTTCGGTATTGTATGTTCCGCTTAGCGTTATAATACCTGAACCTGAATTTTCCAAAACTGTATATCCGTTGTTGTTATTGGAATAATCTCCCGTCCCTCCGCTATCATAAATGGTTGTATTTGTTCCGCATGATACAGCATTATTCCCCGATGCAGGAATATTGATTGTCTGAGCATTAACCTTACTCACTATTACGGTATTAATAGCGAAAGCAATCAGCATAACAATAACAGGTGCAGCATTTTTATAATGCTTTCTGAACACGTTGTGAAAATTCATAACAATAAATTTTGTAGATAAAACAATCTCAATTTTTTCCCAAATCCAATGTAAAGATAATCAGACAGTTGGTTACTTTTTGAAAAAACAAGAATACGGTATTATTGAATCAGAATTCGGTTGTTTTCGACAGAATTCGGTCATAATTTATTGAAAAATATTACTTATTGGCAGAAAAATAAAAGGAATTAAGTCTTGTTTATAAGAAAAAATGATGCTTCGACGATATATAAATGCTTAAATTTTTCTATTTTCTAATATTGGCTATTATTTTCTTTTAAAACATAAATAAAAAAATAATGACTTGTTAGAAAGTTTCGTTTTATCGTTTTTTGTATGTAAAATAAAAAAGCCTTTTGTCTGATAAAAACAAAAGGCTTTTTTGACAGGTTCGTATTTTATAAGAATCTGTTCAGATATTATTCTTTAACTAATTTTTGATTTAATATGTTGTTTGCTGAAATCACACGAAGATGATAAACAGAAGGTTTAAGATCAGATGTGTTGATATAGACAGTATTTATTCCTGACTCCGGCTCAATGTTTTCTTCAAATACGATATTTCCCGTCTGGTTAATTATTTGAAGTACGGCCTGAGATTCGTAATAGTTTTCAATCATTACAGTTACTTCAGAATCAAACGGATTAGGATACACATTTAATACCGGTTCGGTATTGTTTGATTTACAGTTTACTGCTATTGGGGAATAAACGGTTGTTTTGCCGTCAAAATCAACCTGAGTGAGCCTGTAGTAGGTTTGATTTTTACTTGCATTATCTAAAATGCTGTAGTTATTCACAGTATTTGAGTTTCCTGCTCCGTAAACTTTTTCAACTAATTCAAAATCTGTCATATTCTCAGATTTTTCAACTAAGAAATAGTCATTGTTTATTTCGCTGGCTGTTGTCCACGATATTTCTACTGAACCATCAGCACAATCTGCTTTAAATTCAACCAACTCAACAGGAAGCGGGTTTAAGTCGTTTTTTGAGCCGAAAGTGATTATTTTATTGGATTTGCTTCCGAAGTTTACAGCAAATCTTGAAGTAATAAAACCTGAGTCGTGCTCAATATCGCTTAAAAGAGGATCGCTGTTATAACCGGCATCAATCCATTTACTGCCGTTCCAGTATGCAACCGTTAAATCGGAAGGAGTAAAGTCTCCTGAGTTTCCGGCATCAAATCCGTGCAGGCAAATGTCTCCGTCAGTGTGAGCATTGCCAGACCAGTATAAAGTCACATTCAGATCGTTGTCGGAATTAACAATCCAGTTTTCTCTGTCACTTACATGATTAAGACCTTCTTCCATATTATCGCTATGTTCCCACCAGTCAGGCATACCGGTATTTGAAAAATTATACTCTACGGTTACTGTTGATGCAACATCAGGCTTTATTCCTAATCTCCCGGTTATTGAATATTCTGTTTCTCCGTTACCGTCAAAATCTCTGCTGTTTACATCTCCTGTGGGGAAAATAAATGAATCCGAGCCTGTTTTGGTTACAGATCCGTTTACAAAACTGTGGTCAGAATTAATAACTGCTGATGAATTGTCTCCGAAAGTTACAGAACCACTGCCATTACAAAACACTATCCCGTTTTCAAATGTTGCGGTACCTTTTACTACAAGAGGAGACACTACTTTTATATTCGAATTTCCCGTAGAGCTGTTGTTAAATACTATGTCGTCGAAACTTCCGGCTCCGGCATTGATGGTTTGAACGCTGTTTCCGACAAATTCAACAACACCGTTTCCTGATAAAAATGTACCGGGGTTATTCCAGTTACCGTAAACATGAATGTGTGAAATGTTTCCCAGGCTAAGGTCTGTTTCTATATTTATATCATTGCAGTTTACAACCGAACCGGCTGAGGTCTTTGCAGGGTTTGATACACAATTTGAGTAAGAACTTAAAAAAACATTATCGGTATTATCAGGAATACTTATGGCGGAACGGTAGTCCGATCCGTCATAAACAATCCAGTTATGAGGATTTTCCCAGTCAGAACTTATGCTTCCGGACCATACAAAGTCACCGTCGGAAATATTGCTGACCGAAGGATATTTAACGTTCATTAATATAGAATTTGATGTAGCAGGATTAGATGTGGCACAGGCAACATCAGATGTAATAACTACAGAAACAACATCTCCGTGAACCAAATCGCTTGTTGTAAATTCCTGAGAATTATTTCCGGCATTAATTCCGTTAACTTTCCACTGATATGTCGCATTTCCTCCGTTTACCGGGTTCGCTGAGAAAACAGCAGGGACTCCGGAACAAATTGTGTTTGCAACTGCATCAGAAGATATGGAAACGCTTACAGGAACATTTGGATTTACTGTCACGGAAATACCTGCTGCCGATCCCCACATACTGTCAGAGTTTCTTCTGGAACGTATGTAATAAGTTCCGGAAACGCTTGTTGTATATGATGTTCCCGAATATGTCATGTCTGTTCCTGTTGAAGATGTTTGCCAGTACCATGCTTCTCCAGCCGGAGGATTTCCGTTACGTGTAATTGTTACACTACCACAGTTGGGAGAATTTGATGTCGGGTTTCCCGGAGTTGCAGGAGAAGGTGTTACTGTGTATGAAAATGATGAATGGGCAATGCCGCCATTTTCGTAAAACTCCATAACAAGATTCGTATTTCCGCTCAGATATACCGATGCAGTATATATTGCATAGCTCTGATCTATCCATGAATTGATAAGCCAGGTAGCTCCGCCGTCAACGCTTAATCTTATCCCGTCGTCACCGCCGATTGTGAAATTGTATAATCCTGCAGTAAAGTTTTTTGTCATCTTGTATCTGATAGCAAATAAATCTGTAGGATTGGAACATGAAATATTGGTAGTTGCTCCTAATGGACCTGAATGCGTTCTGTTAAATGTTTCATTTTCGGTTACATAACCGATATAGTTGCTGAATAAACCTGCAGAAGTGCTGCTGTAAACATAACCTATCCATGAGCCGTTTCCGTAAGTTGTCTGGTCTCCCTCAGGATTACATGGTGTTGTAACTGAAATGGTGTATGACCCGGAAGAAGAATTGGAATAACCTTCCAGTAATAAATAATATGTATTCCCGGCAGTCAGTGTCGCAGATACTGTTGACTGGAGTCCGCAATCGTCATCATTATAAGTTATGTTTCCGCTGTTGCAGCTATTGGATGATAAATATAAATATGTATCCCATGAAGCTCCGCCGCATGTGCTGAATGTGTAAGTCCCGCTGAAACCTGCGGTAAACTGGTACTCCATGTCTTTTGAGCTTCTTGTGTCACAACTGCGCGATGTAGTTGTCCCTGACCAGCTTGTGTTTTCGTAAATAGTTCCCGCATTTATTGTTGCTGCATTTACCTTATTTGCCGCCATAATAAAAACGACAAAGGAAAACATTAAAACTACACCTGCTTTTCTGAAAGAATTGTATTCTCTCGATGAGATAAAAGAAGGAGTTTTACAATTAAAATTCATGTTTTTAAGTTTAAATTATTTTAATTTTTGTGTAAAGGTATAGAGAGTGGTTCAGACTTTAGGAAAAGAATCAGAAAGTGGTGCATATGAATCAGAAACCGGTTAATTAAACCAGAACATGGCAGGTTTTTTATTAAATAAAATCCCGGGTTACATGGCTTTAACATTTTCTTAGCATTTAAAGTTCATGACATGATTCTTTTTGCATATATTTGCTAAAACTTTACAATAGTGATATTTTTCAGACTTGTCGGAGATAGTATTAAATTTGCATTCTCTTCTTTGATTACCAATAAGTTGAGGACGTTTTTGTCTTTGTTGGGAATTACAATAGGAATCTTTAGTATTATTTCTGTTATGACTACTATTGATTCGCTTGAACGTTCAATCAGGGATAATGTCAGTTCTCTGGGGAATAACACAATTTACATTCAGAAATGGCCGTGGACTTTCGGTCCTGACTACCCGTGGTGGAAATATATTAACCGTCCTTTACCTACTCTGGAAGAGGCTGAAGAAATAAGTCAACAGTCTTTATATGCAGATCATGTTGCTTTTGCTGCTTCTACTGAAAAAACGGTAGGCTATGAAGATAAGTCGGTTGCAAATGCCGCTATTTTTATGGTGTCTCATGATTATGACCTGGTAAGGGAGTTTAATATTGAAAAAGGGAGATATTTTTCTCCGATGGAGTCGGGTAGTGGCAGAAATGTTGCTGTTATTGGACCTGTATTGGCAGAATCACTTTTTGGGACTTCCGATGTTGTTGGGAAAGAATTTAAAATGGATGGAAGAAAGTTGTCAATAATAGGAGTTTTCAAAAAAGAAGGGGAAGATATGTTCAACAACAGTATGGACGAAGTAGTGCTTATCCCTGTTAATTTTGGCAGAACGATGTTTGACATTAAAAGTGATGCTCTTAATCCTTTTATTACAGTTTCGGCTAAAGAAAATGTAAGTACCGAGCAATTGATAGATGAACTTACAATTATTATGAGAACTCTTCGCAGGCTGAAACCTGTAGAGGAAAACGACTTTGCCCTGAATCAGGCAAGTATGATATCGAAAAGTCTGGACAGTATATTCGGAATTCTTGATATTGCCGGGATTATTATAGGTGGCTTTGCAATTTTGGTCGGAGGATTCGGAATTGCCAATATTATGTTTGTTTCTGTTAAAGAGCGTACAAAAGAAATAGGAATACAAAAAGCTATCGGAGCAAAATCATATCTTATTATGATTCAGTTTCTTACAGAGGCGTCTGTGCTAAGCCTTGTAGGCGGAATAATAGGGCTTATACTGGTCTGGCTGCTTACCCTGCTGGCCAGAAGCATGACTCCGTTGGCTTTTGCGTTAAGTGTGGGAAATATTATCACCGGAACACTTATATCTGTAGCAATTGGTGTGGTTTCAGGATATGCTCCTGCACGTCAGGCTGCAAAACTTGATCCTGTTATTGCGATGAATCATGTTTAGGCAGCTTGTTTATGATTATTAGCTCTTCTGTTTTTAGTCCCGGTTAATAATTTACTTCCTGTAAAAATCCGGTTATAATTTGTTCATGATCAAAGGCCAGTTCCGGTAAGTTATGAATGTCAAACCATTTTAATTCTTTTGCGTCATCACCGGCTTTTGCTTTTTCGGGATTCTCACATAACCCGTAGAAAACTACGGCAATATTTCTGTCACGCGGATCTCGTCCCGGATTGCCAAAAGCTTTAAACTGTGTAAACTTTATCCCGGTTAATGAAGTTTCTTCTTCTGTTTCACGACATACTGATTGCTCCAGTGTTTCATTCATTTCGATAAAGCCTCCGGGTAAAGCCCAGAAGTCTTTATAAGGATTGTTACCACGTTTTATGAGCAGAATCTTTGATTGCGTTTCACTGTCAATAATTATTGCATCAACGGTAACAAGAGCACGCGGGTAATCATATGAGTATTTCATGTTTTTTATTTTAATATGTGCACTATAACGTTAATAAATGTTTATTCTATTATTGCTACTCACCGGATTCATAATCAGGATGGAAAATATATCTGGTCGATTTTTCGGTCATTTCAATATCCAGAATTTCCATGAGCATCAGGTTTATTAATAGTTTGTCGGCTTCGGCACTCCTTATCCCGGTTATGCGCATTAACTGGGATTTTGAGATACTGCCGTTTTCGGTAATTTCATTGAAAAGTGTTTCAACTACGTGGTCAATTACAAGCTTTACTCCGGCATAGTTTTTTTTATTGCGTTTCCACACTTCAACCAATGTTTTCGGGGCAACCAGATTCTGGTCGGCAACTCTTACGTATGATTTGAATATTCCGTCATTGTCGGGAGCGGAGTGAGGCATGTTCACGCTTTTGTTTACAATTATTTCGAGTATATTTTTCCCGCTTACAATATGGTTCTGATGCAGAAATTCAACCGGAGGCCGACAGTAAATAAGTGCAGCGGTTTCAATCATATAGTATTCTTCTTCCGATCTTACACCGGCAATGCTGCCGTTATCTCTAACACCTATTAATAAAGAACCACCTTCGGTGTTTGCAAAAGCAACAAGAGAGCGTGCTATTTTTTTAGTGTCTGAAATACTGTGTTTAAAATCAAGTTGCAGCCCTTCGCCGTTTTTTATTCTTGCCGATATGTTTTTATAGTCGTCCTGCACAGTTTTTATTTATATATGCCGGTATGTTCACAGTATGATTTGCTGAAAATTTCCATAGTGTCAGGGTTTAAACAGATAAGTTTTCCCATACCTTTTCTTTCCGTTGTGTAAATACATCCGTTGTCAACAGATATTATAGGGAATTTTTCAGCAATACTGTTTTTTATTATTTTTATGTCAGTTGCCACATGCCCGTGAATAAGCTGTTTTCCGTTCAGTTTTGCAGTGCTTCCTCTTTGGTATCTTGAAAACAACATGAATTCCTTGTCTTCAAAAATATTATCGCTGCTTAAATCCAGTGCTGCATGAACAAGAATAAATTTGTCAAGTTCCACATAATATGGCGATTCTTTAAGCAGGTTTATATATTTCGTTTTTACATTACCATTGTTGTCCAGCAAATCTTCAGATTTTTGACTTCTTAAAAAGCTGTGGATTCTTTCCGGTTCGTTTTCGATAATGTTAAGCAACATTTGTTCGTGATTCCCTCTCAGTGTTGTTATATTATAGCCGTATTCTTTCAGCATTAAAATATGATTCAGGACTCCGCTGCTGTTCTTGCCACGATTAATAAGATCTCCCAGAATATAAAGCTCATCTTCAGCCGAAAAGTCAATCTTTTTCAACAGTTTAACAAACGTCCTTTTGCAGCCGTGGATATCTCCTACGATAAGGCGTCTTCCGGTCCTCACTTTTTCCACTGAACGAATAATTTATAATTACTGAACGCAAATTAAAGCAAAAAAGTTTATGTAAAACAAAACTGCCGCAAAATAATTCGCGGCAGTTTTGTTTAATAATCAAAAAAATGTTTATTCAAATTTAGAGAAAGCTTTTTTAATGAGGCCGATAGCTTCGCGCAGTTGTTCTTCGCTGATAACCAACGGAGGAGCAAATCTGATAATGTTACCGTGAGTCGGTTTTGCAAGAACACCACATTCTTTCATTTCAACGCAAACATCCCATGCAGTTTTGCCCGGTTGGTTACGGATAACAACAGCATTTAACAGACCTTTACCTCTTACCAGTTCAATCATAGGTGAATTTAAAGAATTCATTTCGTCACGGAAAATTTTACCCAGATATTCTGCTTTTTCTGCGAGCTTTTCTTCTTTAACAACTTCCAGTGCAGCAATTGCAACTTTACCTGCAAGCGGGAAACCACCAAAAGTAGATCCGTGTTCGCCCGGTTTAATTGTTAACATAACATCGTCGTCAGCCAATACGCATGATACCGGAATAACGCCACCTGATAATGCTTTACCGAGAATTACTATATCAGGACGTACTTCTTCGTGGTCGCAGGCCAGTAATTTACCTGTACGTGCGATACCTGTCTGTACTTCGTCAGCAATAAACAATACATTATGTTTTTTACAAATGTCATAAGATTTTTTCAGATAACCGGCATCCGGAACAAAAACACCTGCTTCTCCCTGAATAGGTTCAAGTATGAAAGCAGCAGTTGTTTTTCCGTGTTCTTCAAGAACTTTTTCAAGTGCATCAGTATCGTTGTAAGGTATGCGGATAAATCCCGGAGTTAACGGTCCGTAATTAGCAAATGAATCAGGATCATCAGACATGGTTATAATTGTAATTGTACGGCCATGGAAGTTTCCTGAGCAGCAGATAATTTTTACTTCATCATTAGGAATACCTTTTTTTACAACACCCCAGCGACGTGCAAGTTTTAAAGCTGTTTCGTCAGCTTCAGCACCGGTATTCATAGGCAATACTTTGTCGTAGCCAAAATATTCGGTAATATATTTTTCGTAATCACCTAAAGTAGAGTTGTAAAATGCTCTTGAAGTCAAAGTCAGTTTTTGAGCCTGATCAACCAAAGCTTTTACAATTTTAGGATGACAATGTCCCTGATTTACTGCAGAATATGCACTCAGAAAATCAAAATACTGTTTTCCTTCAACATCCCAAACCAGTGGGCCTTCACCTCTGTCCAATACAACAGGTAGCGGGTGATAATTATGAGCTCCGTATTTAGCTTCAAGTTCCATAAACTCCTGAGAAGTTCTTTTAACAGCGTTTGCCATAAAATTTGATATTTTTAAATTTAACAATATTATTTTGCAACAAAATTGTGATTTTTTATCCGATTTAAAAAATATAAAACCGGTTTTTAATGAGAATTTTGTAAAAAACTGATATTTAACATGTTTTTTTAGATTTTAACTGTTCGACCGTTCGACCGTTTTAACTGTTTAACTGTTCAACCGTTTTAGCTTACTCAACAATTACGCAATCTTCCAACTGAACGCTTCCCCAAAGGTCTTTTGCTATTCTTCCGCGTATTTTAACATTATCTCTGTTTTTTGCAAGCTTATCCGAATCAGGTTCTGTTCTCATAGTGCAGCCAACCATTTTTTGCCCGCTTTCAGGATCTTCCAGATCAATACGCCATGTCGAATTCCCGTTCATAGTAGATGTGGTTGTACTGTTATAATGGCCGATAACCGTAATTTCTGTTCCTATCCATACATTGTAGGCATCGTATAAGTCTTTTGCCGTATATGCTTCTGTTTGTTTTGCGTATGGTGATGGAGTCTGTCCTTCTTTGTATTTGCCGTTTACACTTACAAGTTCACAATCATTAATTACTATTCCGCTGTATGAACTTTCTGCCATTTTTCCTTTTATTATCAGAATATCAGTGGCATTAACTTCTTTATTCAACTCTTCCTTAAACCGGCAGTCAAAAAGCGCATCAAAACTTTCTTCTGAACCACGTAACTGAACATCTTTACCCAATTTTTCGCTGTTTCCGTATATTTTTGCATACCCGGCAACAGTTACTTCAACGTCTTTCCATTCATAGAATGCTTCATATAATTTCGATACAGGAACAGGTTTGTCAACTTCAACCATGTCAGGCAAAAGCCGGTCTTTCGGAGCAACAGGAACGTTGCTGTTCTCAACAATAGTGTCATTTGTTTTATCTGAGTTTTTGTCGGTAGTACCGTTTCCGGAACATGATAAAATAACAGTGGCAATAAAAATTGTAAAAATAATCAGGCTTAAATTTTTCATATTGATTTTAGTTTGGTTTAAAGAACAAAAATAGTGTTTTTTTGTAAAAAAGATGTTAAATCCCGCTTTATAATCCAGGCTTTTTCATGCCATAATGTTTACATGTTCTGTAGATTTGTTTAAACATCGCAGTTTGCGGACTTATCGGTAAATAACAGGTTATTGCTAACTTTTAACTTCCTGTTCCCGTCTTCCGTCTTTTTTCCAAATTATTCCTTAAGAATTACATAAAAATATTATTTTTGCACTCAATTAAAGAAATAAGACTAAAGATTATGTTTGAGAATTTATCGGAAAGACTTGAGAAATCATTTAAACTCTTAAAAGGTCAGGGTAAGATTACCGAAATAAATATTGCAGAAACTTTAAAAGATGTTCGCCGTGCATTGCTTGATGCAGATGTTAACTTTAAAACTGCAAAGACTTTTACCGAAAATGTAAAAGATCAGGCAGTTGGTCAGGAAGTTATTAAGTCACTCAAGCCAAATCAGCTTATGGTTAAAATAGTTCATGACGAACTTGCAAAGCTGATGGGAGGGAAAGCTGTAGACATAAATATCAAAGGTAGTCCGGCAATTATTCTTATGTCCGGTTTGCAGGGGTCCGGTAAAACTACCTTCAGCGGAAAACTTGCCAATATGCTCAAAACAAAAAAGGGGAAAAATCCTTTATTGGTTGCCTGCGACGTTTATCGTCCTGCAGCTATTGAGCAGATTAAGGTTCTTGGTGAACAAATCGGAGTAAAAGTCTATTCTGAAGATGATAATAAAAATCCTGTTAAAATTGCACAGAATGCAATAAAACATGCAAAATTATACGGACACGATCTCGTAATTATCGATACTGCCGGTCGTTTGGCTGTTGATAAGGAGATGATGGACGAAATCGAAAACATCAAGAAAGCCGTTAACCCTCAGGAAATTCTGTTTGTTGTGGACTCTATGACAGGTCAGGATGCTGTAAATACTGCAAAGGAATTTAACGACAGGCTCGATTTTAACGGTGTTATCCTTACCAAACTGGATGGTGATACACGTGGTGGAGCAGCTCTTTCAATACGCTCGGTAGTTGACAAACCCATAAAGTTTGTGGGTACAGGAGAAAAAATGGATGCTATTGATGTTTTCCATCCCGAACGTATGGCTGACAGAATTCTGGGTATGGGAGATATCGTTTCGTTGGTAGAACGTGCTCAGGAACAGTTTGACGAAGAAGAATCACGTAAACTTCAGAAAAAAATTGCAAAAGATCAGTTTAATTTTGATGATTTCTTAGCCCAGATTCAGCAAATTAAGAAAATGGGTAACATCAAGGAACTTGCAGGCATGATTCCCGGTCTTGGCAAAGCAATTAAGAATATGGACATTGATGATGATGCTTTTAAAGGAATAGAAGCAATTATCCGCTCAATGACCAGGGAAGAAAGAGCCAATCCTGCAATTATAAACGGAAGCCGCAGAAAACGTATTGCTGACGGTAGCGGAACAACCGTACCTGAGGTTAACCGTATTCTGAAGCAGTTCGAAGAAACCAAGAAAATGATGAAGATAATGTCATCCAACAAGAATCAGAAGAGGATGATGAAAGGAATGAGATAAAGGAAACTGAGAATACAACGGTGTCTTTGGCTACGCTCAGTCACCTGAGTATCCGTTGACTGAGCGTAGCCGAAGGCAACAATGGAACAAAATAACAAGCAGAGTCACGTATGTCCGGAATTTTGGATACCGGAACTTAAAATTTAAAATATCATGATATTAATTGACGGAAATAAAGTTGCAAAAGAGGTAAAGGAAGAAATTGCACTGGAAGCAAAAAAAATAGCAGATAAACGTGGCCGTGCGCCGCATCTTGCAGCAATTCTGGTTGGACATGACGGCGGTTCCGAATCATATGTGAATTTTAAGATGAAGGACTGTCATGAAGTAGGATTTGAATCTTCGTTAATACGTTTTGAAGATGATGCTACCGAAAAAGAACTTTTTGACGCAATAGAAAAGCTTAATAATGATCCTCAGATTGACGGTTTTATTGTTCAGTTACCTTTACCCCGTCATTTCGATGAACACAAAGTTCTGGAAGCAATAAATCCGGATAAAGATGTTGACGGATTTCATCCGGTGAATGTCGGCAAAATGATGACAGGTCTGCCTTCTTTTGTTTCAGCGACACCTATGGGGATTACTATTTTGCTGAAAAGATATAACATCGAAACATCAGGAAAACATTGCGTGGTAATAGGACGTAGCAATATTGTAGGCCGCCCCATGAGTGTGCTGATGTCTCAGAAAGAAATGAATTCTACTGTTACAGTACTTCACAGCGGATCAAAAAATATCAAAGAAATTTGTCAGACTGCCGATATCATAATTTCTGCAATGGGCAAACCTGGCTTTGTGACTGCCGACATGGTTAAAGACGGTGCTGTAATTATTGATGTCGGAACTACGCGTGTTCCTTCAGATAAAACCAAAAGCGGTTTTAAACTTGCAGGAGATGTCGATTTCGAAAATGTTGCCCAAAAATGCTCATATATTACCCCTGTTCCCGGTGGAGTAGGACCTATGACCAGATTAGCACTTCTGTTAAATACACTCGAAGCTGCAAAATAATATCTGTATAAACTGTACTCCGGTGCAGATAGCCTTTTTATAAAACTTAACGATGTTCCGGCGAAAGTCTCCGGCTCCGGAAAAAATTTATTTGTTTTCGTGGCAGAAAAGAAGCAATTGTCATGAACTTTCCTTTAAAAAATTTGTTATCTTTGAGCTTGTTATATTATAATCTATGCATAAAACAATAGCGCAAATCCTGCAACAAGAGGAGTTTTCAAAGAAAGACCTTATAAGTCTTTTAAGTGCGGACAATACAGAAACGGAACTGATTTTTAAAAAAGCGGCTGAAGTAAAATCGGCATATGTGGGAAATTCTACCTATTTCAGGGGACTTATAGAGTTGTCCAATATCTGTACAAAGAATTGCTTTTACTGCGGTATAAGAAGAGGAAATAAAAAAGTCGAAAGATATACTGTGCCGGATGATGAAGTTATTCAGGCTGCAAAATATGCTTTGGACAGACATTGGGGATCAGTTGTAATTCAGTCGGGTGAACGTCAGGATAAAGAATTTACTGACAGAATAGAACATCTGCTTAAAGAAATATCCGGCCTTACCGGAGAAAAACCGGGAATTACACTTTCACTTGGTGAGCAAAAACCTGAGGTATATGAAAGATGGCTGGCTGCCGGAGCAACAAGATACCTGGTGAGAATTGAAACTTCAAACAGAGATTTGTTTTATAAAATTCATCCAAAAGACGGATTACACGATTTTGACAAAAGAATACGTGCACTTTATGACTTGCAAAAGGCTGGTTATATGACAGGAACCGGAGTTATGATAGGTTTGCCGTTTCAAACTACAGAAGATCTTGCCGACGATCTGATTTTTATGAAAGAACTCGATATAGATATGTGCGGAATGGGGCCTTACATTGAACACGAAGACACTCCTTTGTATGAATATAAAGATTTACTTCTGCCGCTCGAAGAAAGATACAGGCTTACACTTAAAATGATTGCAATTCTCAGAATTTATATGAAGGATGTTAACATTGCTTCGGCTACAGCTTTGCAGGCAATTAATCCTGACGGTAGGGAAGAAGGAATCCGTGTAGGGGCAAATGTAATAATGCCTAATATTACTCCGGTTAAGTATCATGCAAGTTATAATCTTTATAAGGGAAAACCTCAGATTGTACCGGAAACAGACGAGTATATAAACAATCTTGAACGGCAAATCGCAATGGCCGGCGATGTTGTAGGATATGGCGATAAAGGAGATCCAAAACATTTTGCAAAAAGAAATA
The DNA here is from genome assembly GCA_003249955.1 of Bacteroidales bacterium. GTDB lineage: Bacteria > Bacteroidota > Bacteroidia > Bacteroidales > ML635J-15 > Bact-19. Next base: position 155,342 of record QKHS01000012.1, read on the forward strand.
AAAAATAATTGTTGAAAAATTTTGAATTTTATTTTAAATTAGTATATTTGTACCGAAAAGCTTGTTTAAAAAATGAATGTATTTAAAAGAGTCTTCAGGTTTTACTACGAAGGGTTTCGTGATATGCCCCGTTGGGGAAGACAAATGTGGCTAATTATTCTTGTCAAGGGATTTGTGGTTTTTATTCTTGTAAAATTCATTTTCTTCCCTAATCATTTAAAGAAGAATTTCGACACCGATCAGCAAAGAAGTGAATACGTTATAGATCAATTAATTAAAACCTCACAAAATGACACAACTACTGTTAAACATTGATCCGTCATTAGTTGACTGGTCAAGGGCACAATTTGCCCTCACGGCAATGTTTCACTGGATTTTTGTCCCTATTACGTTAGGCATATTGTTCATAATTGCCATAATGGAGACAATTTATGTAAAAACCGGTGATCCTGAGTGGAAAAGAACCACAAAATTCTGGATGAAACTTTTCGGGATTAATTTCGCAGTCGGAGTAGCTACCGGATTAATCCTTGAATTTGAGTTCGGAACAAACTGGTCTAATTATTCATGGTTTGTAGGCGACATCTTTGGTGCTCCGCTGGCAATAGAAGGCATTATGGCTTTCTTTATGGAAAGTACATTTATTGCTGTAATGTTTTTTGGATGGAATAAAGTAAGCAAGAAATTCCATCTCGCGTCAACCTGGCTTACAGCTCTGGGAGCAAATATTTCGGCGTTATGGATTCTGGTCGCGAATGCATGGATGCAATATCCTGCCGGTATGGAATTTAATGCAGAAACAGCCAGAAACGAAATGGTTAATTTCTGGGACGTATTGTTTTCTCCGGTTGCAATTAATAAGTTTTTGCATACTGTAACCAGTGGTTATGTTCTTGCTGCCTTATTTGTTATAGGTGTGAGTTCTTATTTCCTGTTGCGTAAGCGCGAAGTTCTGATGGCAAAACGCAGTATTATCATTTCTTCTGTATTTGGTTTTCTGGCAATACTATCTGTTATTTTTACCGGACACGGTTCTGCTGTAGAAGTTGCAAAACATCAGCCTATGAAGTTAGCTGCTATGGAAGGACTTTATAAAGGCGGAGAAGGAGTGGAGCTTATTGGTTTCGGTATTCTAAATCCGGAGAAGACAGCAGACAATGATGTAGATCCCTTTGTTTTCAAATTCGGATTTAAAGGAATGCTGAGTTACCTTATTAGTTTTGATTCCAAATCCTATGTTCCCGGGATAAATGACTTGCTTAAAGGCGACGAAAATCACAATGTTATATCGGTAGAACAAAGAATGGAAAAAGGAGACATTGCAATGAATGCCCTTATAGCCTACAAAGAAGCAAAAGCATCTGAAAATGCAGAGGAAGCGGCGGTACAACTTGCAATTTTTAAAGAAAATTTCAGCCACTTCGGTTATTCATATGTAGATAAACCCGTTGATGTTGTGCCGAATGTTCCTATGGTTTTCTACAGTTTCCATATTATGGTTATTCTGGGGACATTGTTTGTTTTAATGTTTATCATTTTCGGATGGATGACAATGAAAAACAAAATAGATAAGTTTAAATTCTCGAAATTGCTTTACTATCTTGGAATCCTTGGTATTCCGCTGGCATTTATAGCTTCGGAAGCAGGTTGGATTGTTGCAGAAGTAGGCCGTCAGCCATGGGTAATTCAGGATTTGATGACAACTACAGCCGGAGTAACCAATATCAGCAGTTCATCTGTACAGTTGACATTCTGGATTTTTGCATTCATCTTTACAGGTTTATTAATTACTGAGGTAAGCATTATGATTAGATTTATTAAAGCCGGACCTGCAAAACCGGAAAATGATGGAGGAACCGAATTATGATAACAGCACAATTAACATATATGTTTTTTCAGCAGTACTGGTGGTTTCTGGTATCGCTGTTGGGAGCCCTGCTTGTATTCCTTCTTTTTGTACAGGGCGGACAAACTTTGATTTACACTATAGGCAAAACCGAAAACGAGAGAAACATGATTGTAAACACTCTTGGGCGTAAATGGGAATTTACTTTTACAACACTGGTAACATTCGGCGGAGCATTTTTTGCATCTTTCCCGCTGTTTTATTCGAGCAGTTTCGGCGGAGCTTACTGGGCATGGACAGCTTTATTGCTGGCATTTACAATTCAGGCAGTTTCTTACGAATTCCGTTCAAAAGCCGGTAATATTTTTGGCCCGCGGTTTTTTGAAACGTTGCTTTTTATAAATGGCCTTCTGGGAACAATTCTTATCGGAACAGTTGTAGGAACATTTTTTAACGGAGCCGAATTCTCGGTTGATATGATGAAAAGTGTAACATGGCACAGTCCGGCACGTGGACTGGAAGCTGTCCTTAACTGGCATAATGTTGCATTGGGGCTTGCTATATTCTTCCTTGCAAGAATACTGGGATTGCTGTATTTTATGATGACAATCAGCCACGAAGAAATGTACAAAAGAGCAAAAAAACATTTGCTTATAAATACTATTCCGTTTCTGGTGTTTTTCCTTGCTTTTGCAGCATGGTTACTCTTAAAAGACGGTTTTGCAGTTGATGCAGACGGAATTGTTTTTATGGAAAAATATAAATATCTGCACAATTTTCTTGCTATGCCTGTTGTGCTGATAATATTCCTTATCGGAGTCGTCGGTGTATTGTTCGGAGTTTTAAAAACTTTATTTAATAAGAAAAACTACGACAAAGGCTTTTGGTTTGCTGCTCCGGGAACTGTTTTTACAGTTTTGGCGGTTTTGCTTATTGCCGGTTACAATAACACTGCTTTCTACCCGTCTTCTTTCGATTTGCAAAGTTCCCTGACTATCCAAAACGCAAGTTCATCACTTTTTACATTAAAAGCAATGAGCATTGTTTCTTTATTAATCCCTTTCGTACTGGCTTATATAGTCATTGCCTGGAGAGCGATTAATAAAAAGAAGATAACAAATGAAGAAATTATTGATAAAAATGAAATAACTTATTAATTTTGTGCCTTATGGAATATACTAAAGAAATATTAAGTTTTTTAGCATGGCCTGTTCTGATTTATGTTGCATACAGATTGTCTCTGGTTGCTTTAAACATTTTCAGAAAGAACTCTGAGAAAACCATTAACGCAAAATAACTATGATTACTTCGTACCAGTTTGTGAAATTTAAAGAGGACTCGTTTGTTGACTTCCACCGTCAGTTGGCAGAGCAAAACACTGTTTCGTGCTTCGACTTTGAAGATAGTATCATCGACTTTAAGCAAAATGATACCAACAGATACAAGTCAGATTACCGTGATAAGGTAGTGCATCTTGTTAATAAGCATAAGGTAAAAATCCTTAAATCATGGCTTGGCTTCCGTATAAACGAATACGGCAATAACAGATACTTTGATGATATTCATGCTCTGAATTCTCTCGGGGATATTAAGTTTAAATGTGTCTTTCTTTCAAATTGTAACTCGGTAGAAGTTCTCAAAAAGTTTATTGATGAAAACTCCAACCTAAGGTTTGACGAGGTAATTCCTATTGTTGAGAATAATGATTCTTACACAAATCTGGAAGATATAATGATGTTTAAACATCCGAAGTTTAAAAACATAGCTTTCGGACATTGCGACTATAATCTTAATTGCAATATTTTTCCGTTTATTCATCAGGATAACCCAAGATATTGGTTCTGGATTCAGAAATTTGAAAAACTTTGCAAAGAACAAAAAATAGGATATATAAATTCTCCGTATTTAAATGTTAATCACACAACCCACTTTAAACTCATGCTTAAGAATACAAGCAGGTTTTTCGAAAACTGGGGACAGATTACATTAAATACACAGCAAAGTTCAACCTGTTTCCATTTTAAGGATACCGATCTTATAAATGTGCGTGAACTCGATTTTCTTGATAACATGAATATTACCGAATATGCCGGCAAAGTTGTGGATTTATTCGAAAAATACAATCCCGAAGGAAGAGGATACACTATTATGCCTGATACCAAGATATTTATAAGTCCTCAGGAATACGTAGCGGCAAAGAGGTTTATCTCGGAATAAAAATAAATAAATACAAGCAAAAGGTGGATAATGTCCACCTTTTTTGTTTGTAATAAACCTATAAACATAATTGTGTATCTGGTATTATAATTTTAATTTTTGCAAAATCTGCTGTTTGTAATGTTTATGTAATATCATAGTTGTAAACCCAGAATTGGGATGGAGTGGCCGGATTGGTGTAAGATATTACGCTGCTAATTATGGATATCAACCGGAAGGTTTATATTTTGCGTTAGACTACAGGATGCAAAGATATAGCTCAACTCTTAGAAGTGTCGGATCTATAACAGCATTAAATCAGGATCTTTCGCGCATCAATAACGATGTAAGGTTTACATTGGGATATGTAAAGTATTGGGGTGATAATTTCTTTATTGAACCATATGCAGGCTTTGGAATCCGTTCAAGTAAGATTGATGTTGCTGTACCTGATGAACTTTCAAATACTGTTTCGGTAAACCCGTAAACAAGACTAATGCCTAACCTTTCATTAGGAGCTAAAATAGGCATCTGGTTTTAATTATATCTGCCTTCATTAACTACTATGTTGATGAACTGAGTTCTGAGTGTAATCCTTTTTGAAATAAAGTATTAGGTATAACGGATAAAATCTATGTTTTTCACATTTCTGTTGAAAGGTAAAACAACTGTTTACTGTCTTGTATGCAACATTTTCATGTTGTAACTGCCCTTATTTTGTTCACATTGCTAATTGATTTTTAGCGGTGTTCACGAAGGCTTCGCCGTTGGAGGGTAAAAACAACATGCATATCTTCAGAACCTAATGGGGAAGGAGCAGATTTAATAAACGGTGTTGTTATATCAGATTGCTTTTTAGGAATGTTTTAAATGTGAACTTCTCCGGCCAATTGATGGCAATATAATTGTCAATTGTATTTGACAGCAAATTTATTGTCAGCTATTTTTAAATTTTTATTCCTGCAACCATCCGATAAGCCAATAAGTGATATAACTAAAGATAATTCCTGCTAAAATTAAAACCGTAGCCCACAGATAACTGTCAATAAATAAAATTAATGCAACAGTTATTGAAACCCAAAGCTGAGAAATAACGAAAAGCTTAAACCATAAGTTTTTCTTTTTTGCATTGGTATCCGACAATATTTTACCAATAATTTTTTGCCTTAACATCCAATTGTAAAGTTTTCCGGAACTGTTTGCAAATAAAAACAAAGCCAGCAATATAAACGGAATAGCAGGAAACCCGGGTAATATTATGCCAATATACGCTAATCCCAGAAATATTATTCCTGACAATAAAAAAATCAGTTTCTTTGTTTTATTCTTTTTGTTAACAGTCATTACAACATCCAGGCATATTTTCTATTGCCTGTTTTAAGTTCTTCCACACCGCCTACTCTGTTAATCCAGTCTTTGAGTTCGGGAAGAGCAGAATCAAAATTCTGCACAGGCTTATAATTCAGTTCTTTTTTAATCTTGCTAATGTCCAGAACCATGTCCTGAGAAAAAGACCTGACTAAAAGCGGAGTAATGCCTCCGATTTTAAAAACAGATATCAGTTTAAGAAACCATAAACCTATTTCTTTTTCTTTTACCGGCCCGGAGTAGAACGCAGCAATAATTTTTCTGATTACCTCAACAAATATATAAACTTCGTCATCAGCAACATTGTAAATATTTATTCCTTTTTTGCCTGATGCTATGCACAGGTCTGATGCTTTTGCAATATTTTCGTAATGTGTAAGTGATACGCTGGTTTTCATTTCTCCGGGACGTGAAAACACACCGTTTTTAACCAATTTTAATATTCTTGGCATAATCACTCTGTCACCCGGACCATAAAATGCCCGTGGTCTGAGTATAAAACACGATTCGTGTTTTGTTGTTTCAGCTAAAATCATTTCAGCAGCCAGTTTAGATTTGCCATAAGGTGATAATAATTTATTGTTTTGGTTCCCGGCCATGTCCTCGGTAATTTTGGCAGGATGTGGCAGATAAACCGAAGATGAAGAAATCTGTATAAAGGTCTTTACAGATTTTGATGCTCTTGCCGTGTTACGGGTACCGGTTACGTTTGGGGTATATAAATCATTATAGCTTGCTTTATCATCAGACAATGCAGCGGTATGAATGCAAACGTCGGCATCGGGTAATTCAAATTCGTTATTAATGTCAATATTCAGGTAGCTTGCAAACTTCAGCAGGTTTTTCGGCGGGTTTTTGTCTCTGCCACAAGCTATAACGTCATTGCCTTGCTGAGAATAATATCTGGTCAGGTATGCTCCCAATGAGCCTGTCGCTCCTGTTATAATGATTTTCATTTTAATGCTGTTATTTTATCTTCGGTTTATTTTGAAAACACACAAATTTACTATTAATTATCTGGTTCTGATACAAATTTATTTATTGCACTTTCAGTAATCTGCAAATCCGGATTACTCAGTAAAGAGCACTTACAATTAAGTTAAGCAGTAAACAAAAAAGCGCATATGTTTCAGGCACAAAGCAGAGATGCTTCAGCAGATATTTTACCGATGTTAAAGCTTAACCCGATAAATCCTGTGCTCAGGCTTGTTTTTGTCTGCAGGATACATACTCCGGGACTTTGGCGAAATTGAATTGAGCTAAGTTTTCCCTAAGCCATTTATCATATTTTTCCTACTTTTGTTTTAGATTTAAAAAAATGAGCAGATTTATCAGCAGTAAGGAATTTAATGGTGCGGACTACAAAGCCGGAGCCAAAGCCAAAGGATTAGCCTTGCTTAAAAATAGCGGATTTTTATGTCCGGATTTTTATGTGCTGGATTATAGCTTTCTTTCTGAAATAAATAATGATGCCATAAATCTGAAAGATGTACTGCAGCAATGGGTAAAAGAGAATAATATTGACATCGGAAAACTCTGGGCGGTACGCTCAAGTACACAGGAAGAAGACGGGGAATCAAAATCTTATGCAGGACTTTTTAAAACAGAAATAAATATTAGTACTGATTGTCTGGAGCAGTCTATTCTTAATGTACTTGACTCATATTCAGGTCTTAATAACGATGCATATTCCTCAAATGTAAAAACCGGTTATGGGATTATTATTCAGGAAATGATTATGCCTGATTATTCGGGTGTGATTTTTTCACATAATCCAAACGACCAAAGAGATGATACTGTTTTTATAGATATAATTCCCGGAGCAGGCGAAAATCTGGTTTCCGGTAAAGAAAAAGCTTATTCTGTAAAGTTTAAAGCCGGTAGTTTGATTTTTGACGAGACCCGGCAAGTTTATAATGGCGAAATTTTTAATCAGAATCTGGTTAAAGTTTCAAAATCGGGTAATGAAATAAAAAATGAACTCTGCACAATCTGGCCACAACTTATAAAAGGAGCAAAGCGGCTATCAAAAATTAAAAAAACTGCTGTTGATATTGAATTTTGCATTGCAGAAAAAAAAATCTATTGGCTGCAGGTCAGACCTGTCACCACAGGAAAAGATGAAAGCTATATTTGGGACAATACCGCAACCGAAGGTAATTATCCGGGAGTAATAATGCCTTTAAGCATAAGTCTTATTCAGAATTCGTTTTCGAAAGCATATCGTGGCCTTGCTGCTTATTTGGGAATGCCGGAAAAACTGCTAAGTAAGAACGAAGAGCTTTTGAAGTATATGATTGGCGAAATTCAGGGCGGATTATATTATAATGTCACAGCCTGGCAAAAACTGATTTGTCAGTTACCATTTGGTAAAAAAATCAGTAAGTCTTTAACTTCGGTTTGGGGAATGGAAAAAGCCGGATTCTATCCGGAGAAAAATCGTTTTGCATGTTTTACTAAAACCAGAATGTTGATTAATCTGGTTTTCTCAATACTTTTTCTAAATTCCATCAGAAAAAAATATATTAAAAGATATTCTCAAATTCAGAATAAAATAGATGCTATTGAGCTTAATTCTTTGACATACAGAGAACTGACTGAGATTTATAAAGAACTTGAGCAAAAAATGATTGACAATTGGGAAGCTCCGCTTTTAAATAACCTTTTCACTGTTGTTCTAATGTTGATCTCAGGAAAAGTAATAGAAAAGTCAAAACTAAATGTTTTGTATCCCAACTTTATAAACGACAGCTTAATTGCACAATCGCAAGTAATATCGGTAAAAATTGTAAAAGAATTTAAAGCAATTTTAAATGATATTAAAGCAGACACTAACTTAAGCCGGATGTTCAGTGATTTTGAGCCTGAGGATATTTTCAAAATGCTGCAAACAAGCAAAAAAAGTTTAGCTCAGAGAATTTCAGATTATGTGAATAATTACGGAGATCGTTCTGATGAGCCGGAACTTAAAATGGAAACTGTAACCTATAGAGAAAATCCGGTTAAGTTTATTGCATATATTAAATCTAACCTTAATGCTGATTCTGAAACCGGTGCAAATCCTGTAAATTTTGACTACCGGGCTGTTGTGAAGGAGAATTATAAATGGAATATCCCATATAGAATTCTTGTTTTGTGGACTGTGAAACAAATGATAAAAAGAGTTTCAGACAGAGAAAATTTCAGGTATATGAGAACCTGTACTTATGGCTTGGTCAGACGTATATTCCGGGAGATGGATAACGAACTTTTAAAAGAGAATCTTATTCTACAAAAAAATGACAGTCTTTATCTTAATCTCGAAGAGTTATTAAATACAGAATTACTGCCACAATTTAAAACTATTATTCACAACAGAAAAGAGTTATATTCTGAATATTCTGATAAAAACAGGATAACCCGTTATAAACAAACCGGATTGCAGTTTGTCCCGGTTGAAATATGTGCAGGTCATGAATCCGACACAATTATAAAAGGAACAGGATGTTGCAGTGGAATTGTTAAAGCGGAAGTGAAAATTGTTGACAATGATGTTTCTGTTGCAGAAAATGCGGGTGGGAAAATATATGTGGCAAATTATTTTGAACCGGGAAAACTTGGTCTGTTTTCTAAAGCCGCAGGGCTTATCTCTGCAAGAGGGAATCTGTTGGGACACACTGCAATATTATGCAGAGAAATGGGAATCCCGTCAATTGTCGGAGCAAAAACTGTTCTTGCAAAACTAAAAGACGGAGATATTATTGAAATGAACGGTAGTACAGGACAAATAGAAATAGTAAAACGCGATGAATAATTTTGAAGCAGTGTCAATACTCAGTAAAACTATACTCATTACCGGGGATAAGCTGAGGCTGAATGATTTCGTAGAAACCCTGATCCCTGATAAAGCGGCTGAGAAAGAATTTTTTGATTATTGCAAAGAATGGAAACTAGCCCCCTGGACATATACACAACTTAAAAGAAATGATTTATTTAATAAGTTGTCGCCGGAAATTCAAACGTGTTTTGAAAATTCGCATAGTGAAATTCAGGCTCAAAACGAAAAACGCAATAAAGAGGCATGCAGGTTTTTGACAGAATTTAAGAAAAACAATATAGAAATAATTATTCTTAAGGGAAATCTGTTTGCGCACACAGTTTATAAAGACACCGGCTATAAACGAATGAACGATTTTGATATTCTGATTCATGCGAAAGACTGGGACAGAATTCAGGATATTTATCTCTCACTTGGATATATTCCATTGGGATTCGGTTGGAGCGGAGAGAAGCAAAAAGCTGCAAAGTTCAGTCACGTTGGCATGTCGTATATCAGTCCGGATTATTCTTGTATAATCGGCTCGCAGTGGGGGCTGAAATCTCCGACTACAAACTTTAAAGTTAATATTGACGAGGCCTGGCAAACTGCCAAAGATTTTGATTTTTATGGCATAAATGTTAAACAATTGTCGCCGGAATACAATCTGCTGCATTTAGTCCTTCACATGGGAATTTTCAAATGCGGAATAAGAGATTGCATGGACGTTTATAACCTGATATTAAACGAAAATATTGACTGGACAAAGTATCGCGAAATAATCAAAAATGCGGATGCTGTTGACAAAACAAACTTTACGCTGGTTATGAGTGAGTTATGTTCCGGGAAAATATTGCCTGATACTGCCGGGTTACCGGAGCCTTCGGGTTCTTTTGTTACAAAAAGATTGAATAAAAGACTTGAGGTTTACGATAGATTCAGGGATTTCCATCTGTCTTATAACGATTATTTTCAGGATGTGGAAAAGCTGGTGATTTATTTCAATTTATTTCCCGAATTTCATAAAAAACTGGTTCTGTACCTGAAAATTCTGGTCAGTATTTATTTTCCGAAGACCGAAATGGCACTAAAGTTATCCGATATTCCGGGTGAAAAGTCATTTTTTAAACGAATGTCCGCCAAAATTAAAGCTCCGTATTTTGTTTTTGCCTTAATTGCACAGGAAATAGGAGCAAAGTTTACTTTCTTATTATTTGTGAAACTTTATTTTGATTTGATAATCTCGCTGAAAAACTATTTCGTAAAAAAAGAATCGTACTTTGATTATCTTGGAAAAAAAGGGATAGATCCTGCCGAAATAGAAAAAGTGGTAAAAAATATTCAATAATATGTCAAAAACAATTTGTGTAACAGGAATTGACGGAGCCGGTAAAAACACTTTGCTGGAATTGATAGCCGGGAATCTTAAGTCATTCGTAATAGCTGATATCTGGGATATTATGAACCGTAGTAACGAAACTCAGATTTTCAACACGAAAAAAGATATAGATAATTACTTATGCAGTCTTAGTCCTGATTCCAGAGCACTTTTTCTTGCTCATGCATTAAAATACTCCGTTGATAAAGCTTTGGAAACATCAGCCGGATATATTTTACTGAATGCATATTATTATAAATATTTTGCTACAGAAATAAGTCTTGGTGCAGACTCTGGGCTTATAGAAGATTTAATGAAGATTTTTCCGGAGCCGGATATAATATTTAATCTGGAAATCGAAGCTGAAACGGCTGCCTTGCGAAAGAAAAAGTTTTCGCGTTACGAATGTGGAATGGTCTTAAATCCTGACATTGAGAGCTTTATAAAAGCACAAACAAAGGCAAAAGCAAAATGGGAAATGTTTGATAAGACAAAAATGATAAGTCTGGATGCAACAAAAACTCCAAAACTATTGCTTTCGGAAGCACTGAATATTATTAAACCTTAATAATTGCCCGGATGAAACTGATTCTGATAACAGGTCTGGATGGTTCAGGGAAAAGCTCTTTGCTTACAAAGCTGGAAGAAAATTCTACTGGCGGCGGAATTGCATTTTTAAGAGTTCCTAAAATTGATTCCCATTTATTTGAGAACAATAAAATACTATTTGGCACCTCTTGTTTTATTAATCATCTTCATGCACAGGCCGATGAATTAAAAATTCCTCAGTTAAAGGTAATTGCAATGTTTTCGGCAATGCTTGTCTTTAAGGAATTATTGAATGAACTTGCGGCAAAATCTCCACTGGTTGTTTTTTGCGAACGCCACCCACTTATTGATACAGCAGTTTATGCGTATTTTTATTCGGGCAGTAAAATGAATCCCAAAAATGTTGCAGAATCAATTTTTCAGCAATTGAACAATAAATATAACAATGAACTTGCTTACCTGCATTCCTTATTAAAATTGCCCGAAACCGGGAATCCGGCTTTAAGCTATTTATACTTTATTCACAAACAATTTAGCTCCGGGGACATTATAAGCACAGATAAATTGTCACAATTATTCAATATCGGATTACCGGATAAGATATATTATCTGGATGCAAAACCCGAAGTCCTTATGCAAAGGCTTAAGCAAAGAGAATCAAGAACAGGGAATACCGGGAATATGGAAGCACATGAGACTGTCAAAGCCTTTGAAAAAATGCAACCTGTTTATAAACTTATTCTTGATAATGCCAATACGGAAATTGAGAATATTAATGCCAACAGTTTTAAGAATCTGGATAAGACTTATAATGAATTGCAAAAAGAATTTTTAAAATAATGCTTACTCCGGTTTCTGGCCCAAAATCTCTATCATTCTCAAACTATTTTTAATAATTCTGTCTCCAAATTTAAGTTTCATCAATATTTCCGAAACTTTGTAAAACGCAGCCCTGCAGATTAAAAATTCTTTTATCGAATATTTGCAGGCTTTTATATGCATTTCATAATTTAAAGAGGGCGAATATTGTAGTAACAGATTGTAGTAAAAATCAACAAAGGACATAAACCTGTCTTCTTCAAAATTTTCAGGCAATGCAAAACAAAGAAACTCCATAATATCCCTGTGGGGAATATTTTTTACAGCTAATTCCCAGTCATAAATACATACCCGTTTATCTTTGCGAATAGCAACATTACGTGGGTTAAAGTCGTTATGAATTATTGTAAGCGGCATTTCCAATTCATGAAAATCTTGTTCCAGATCTTCAATGTAAACATACATCTTTGAAAAGTCAGATTGTTTATTTTCAGCATTTATAATTTCAATCATTTTTACATACAGCGGCTTTGAATTCCAGGGTTCGAACTGTTTGATCTCCGGCAGCGAATCTGTAATACTGCTGTCATTAAGGAAATTATGTATTTTGTTTATTTTTGAGATAACAGATTTAATAATATTATCAGACCATAATTCAGGATGATTCTCTGAATCTGACAGCAGCATTTGGTTTTTGTCGAAAAACTCCTGAAATAATAAATATATCTCACGTTCCGGATTACAATAACTGCCGTAATATTCAGGAATATCTGTAAAATTATTTTTGTCAAGTAATTCGTAAAGCTTAATTTCTTTTGTCTGTAATCCGGAGTATTCAAGATCCTCTTTATATCTTGAAATTAAATCCGATAATTGAGGATCTACAGATGCTGCCATCAGATGCAAACCTTTAATAGTATCAATATCAAGAGATTTGGATTTTATTAAAATCCTTTCTGTTTTTGAGTTTGCAGATTTTATTTCGATAGGGATAAAACCAATGAGCTTTTTATTTGTCCTTTGAGTAATATTTGTCAAAATACCATTGTCCAAAGTAGTTGTTTCGCATAAACTCACTGAGATTATTTCTGAACCTTTTATCTTACCGTTTAGAGCATTTCTGACGAACTTTTCCGTGATTTCGCTTTTTGTTAGCCAATCAACAGGTTTATTCCTTCCCAGTTTTTCGTGAGCCTTTGCAAATTCTCCACTCACAATCGCCGAATATGTCGATATTTCAAGAGAAAGAGCAAATCCTGCAATAAGTTTTGCAAATCTTTCAATTTTACCTTTGCCTTCACAATTCATTATTTTTAAAGCTTCGTTTTGCTTTAACTGAGCAGTTCCGCCACCAACAGTGCCAATTACCAATGAATAAAGTCTTAGCCGGCAGTGTAATCCGGATACGGTTTTTTCGATAAAAAAATCTGCAACAGATGATTCCGGTATTGACCCTAAATCCTGACCTGTAGCAACAAAAATTGCAGCAACAGCATTTGCCACATTAATATTGTAACCTAACATTCCATCGTTTGCAGAAATTTTTAACGACGGGTTATAAAATTTAAGTATTTTTTCAGAACTGGTTCTAAGCACTTTATTGATTATCTCTTCATTGAGGAAGCATTCTGCCTCGATACAGCAACCACGTCCATGATTAATCATTAGTTCAGAAGCTTTTTTGTCCGATGAACCGTTTCCTTCAATTATAAAATCGCGGATGTTTATGCCTGTTTCATTTCTAAATGTCTCAACAATCCAAAGCATTGCATGCCATGTGCATGTGGTAGTCATGTTTTGTCCTGATGCATCACCTGTAGTGTAAACAAAACGTAAATGAACATTGTTTTCTGAGATAACAGGAGCTATTTCAATCAGTTTTGCATGATTGGAATAAGATTGAGCGACTTCTTTAATCCTTTCAAAATTTTTGATTGCCCACCTGTTAAAAATAATTGCATCTGCATCATTGTCAAGGATAAATAATGGAACTCTCAACATTTTTTGATGAATAAATCTGGCAGAGAAACCATTGCTTAAGCTTATTACTTTTGCTCCACGATTCAAACTGGCAATCAAAGCACCTTCGAGTGTCCCTGCAACTGTAAAAACAAATTCGTTCTGTCCTTTATCACAAAAAAGCAGAGGCCCTACTATTCCAACGGGAAGTTCCACGCTTCCGATAACAGATTCAATATTGTTTTTTACACTGTTGTAATCAAGATTGGATTGGCATATCTTATCAATATCATAACCGGCTTCTTTTAAGTAATTTTGCCTTAAATTAATTGCTGTGTAATTGTTAAGACCTCTGCCCGGGACAATTTTATATTCATTTTCTTCCAAGCTGTTCAAAATATTAACTGTTAAAGTTCAAAAATAGTAAAATATAGACTAATAATGATTTGAAATAACTCAAATAAAAGCTAATTTTACGACATCGATTTTAAATTATTGGCAAAATGAAAAAAACAGCATTGATTTCGGGCGCAACCGCCGGTATTGGTAAGGCTACAGCAATATTGCTGGCCGAAAACGGATACAATCTTATAATTACAGGTCGCAGAAATGAAAGACTTACAGAGTTAAAACATGAAATTGAAGGAGCAACATTATCCGAAGTAGTTGCACTTAATTTCGATATCAGGGATAATGCTCAGGTATGCGCCGCTATTGACAGCTTACCCGAAAAATTTAAAAAAATTGATGTGCTGGTAAATAATGCAGGCCTTGCAGCAGGATTGGGAGCAATTCAGGATGGCGAACTAGACGATTGGGAACGTATGATAGACACCAATGTAAAAGGTTTGCTCTATCTTACAAAAAAAGTAGCCCCACTCATGGTTGAAAGAAAAAGCGGGCATATTGTTAATATAGGTTCAATTGCCGGCAAAGAAGTATATCCAAACGGTAATGTCTATTGTGCGACAAAACATGCAGTTGATGCTTTGACAAAAGCCATGAGAATTGATTTATTGCCTCACGGAATTAAAGTTTCACAAATAGCCCCGGGAATGATAGATACAGAATTTTCTACAGTTCGTTTCCATGGCGACAAGGAAAAAGCCGATAAAGTTTACGAAGGACTTACACCATTGTATGCCGAAGATATTGCAGATGTTGTTCTGTATCTGGTTACAAGACCAGCGCATGTGTGCATAAACGATATAGTTGTAACACCACTTGCCCAGGCCTCAGCAACAAATGTAGTAAGAAAATAAAAAAGCATAACCACAACTCTAAGTACTTTAAGTACTCCCTAACTCTAAATATTTCATAACTCTTTAACTCTAAATACTTTAAATATTCCCTAACTTTAAATACTTTAAATACTTTTCATGCTCTCCCACAAACACATATTACTTCCATTAGCCCTTAAAGCAGGAGCGGAGATAATGAAATTCTACAGGAAGAATCCCGGAACCACGTATAAGCCGGACGATTCACCTGTAACAGAAGCCGATATAGCAGCAAACAACATTATTCTGGCAGAGCTTGCAAAAACCGGTATTCCTGTGATAAGCGAAGAGTCAGTAAATTTAGATTACAGGGAGCGTGAAAAACTTGAAGAATTCTGGATTGTCGATCCGCTTGACGGGACAAAACAATTTGTGAAAAACGAAGACGAATTTACTGTAAATATTGCCCTTGCCGTAAATAATAACATAGTCGAAGGAGTTGTTTTTGTACCTGCTTTAAACCTTCTGTATTACGGAAATGTTTTCACCGGAGCATTTAAAATAAACACGGCAGACCCGCAACTTAAAGAAGAAAAATTGCCATGCTGCAAAACTTCCAAAGTCAGTATTGTAGCAAGTAAGTCACATCTCAACAAAGAGACAGAGCATTTTTTAACACGATGTTCCGAAATCTTTCCTGGGGCAGAAACTGTAAATATCGGGAGTTCATTAAAATTTTGTCTGGTAGCGGAAGGCAAAGCCGACATATATCCAAGGCTGGGAGCAATAATGGAGTGGGATATTGCAGCCGGGCATGCTGTGCTTAAAGCGGCAGGAGGTAATGTTTTAAATATGAAAACAGGAGAGGAGCTGACATATAATTCAGAAGCCTTAAAAACGCCCGATTATATTGCTCTCGGTAATATTGAACTTTATGATAAATTAAGAAAATAAAACATAACTCCAGACTCCGAACTCCGAACTTCGGACTTCGGACTCCGGACTTTAAAACTTGTATTATGATAACATTTTTAGTTTCAATTGCAATTTTGGTCGCCGGTTATTTTATTTACGGCAAATTTGCCGCTTCATATTTCGGAGCTGACTCATCACGTACAACCCCTGCGGTTGCAATAAACGATGGTGTAGACTTTACGCCTATGCCGGTTTGGAAAGTATTCATAATTCAGTTTTTAAACATTGCCGGTCTCGGGCCTATTTTCGGGGCTATACTTGGTGCGGCATACGGCCCCATGGCTTATGTATGGATTGTGTTTGGCTGTATTTTTATGGGAGCAACCCACGATTATTTCTCGGGAATGCTGTCGCTCAGGAACAAGGGAGCCAGTTTGCCCGAATTGGTAGGAAAATATCTCGGTAAGGGAACACGTAATTTTCTCAGAGTTTTTACACTTATCCTGCTTATTTTTGTTGGTGTTGCATTTGTGAGCGGCCCCGCGAAACTTCTTACCGCTCTTACACACGGAGGCCTTAATGTATGGCTTTATGTAATTTTCGGGTATTATTTTCTTGCGACGCTATTTCCCATAAATAAAATTATCGGGAAAATTTATCCTTTTTTCGGAGCAGTTTTAATTATAATGGCATTGCTCATTGGCGGGGTAATGATTTTTAAGGATTTTGGAGGCTCTTTAAATTTACATGAGCTAAGTATAGGCGATTTTAAAAATTTTCACAGTAACCCAAATGTAAATTACCTGTACCCGATGATGTTTATTCTTATCTCGTGCGGAGCTATTTCAGGATTTCATGCAACACAGTCACCTATGATGGCCAGATGTCTGACAAATGAAAAACAGGCAAGGTTCGCGTTTTTCGGAGCTATGATAGCCGAAGGGATTGTTGCAATAATCTGGGCTACTGCCGCTATGAATTACTTCGGGGATGTTCACGGGTTAAACTATACTTTGTCCAATCCTGCTCAGGACCCGGCATGGATAGTAAATGAAATCTGCAATACATGGCTGGGAAAAGCCGGAGCCGTAATCGCGATTATAGGCGTGGTTGCCTGTCCTATAACCACCGGAGATACTGCTTTCCGAAGCGCGAGACTTACAATTGCCGATTCATTCAATATAGACCAGAAAAATCTCAGGAAAAGACTGTATGTTGCAATTCCGCTTTTTGCAGTTGGCTTTATCCTTACATTTTTACTCAGCGAACAATTCGGCACAGTCTGGAAATTTGTAGGTATTTCCAACCAGATTCTTGCTGCAATAACCTTATGGACCATCGCAATGTATTTTGCATTAAACAAAAAGAGACATCTGTTAATGTCTGTTCCGGCATTCATACTTACAGCCATATGTTTTACATACATTATGATTGCCCCGCATAAAACAGGTGGACTCGGACTTCCTGCAAATATTTCGTATTCTCTGGGCTTATTGTTCGCAATAATAATTGCTGTTCTCTGGTATTTCTGGTTAAGAAAGAGAAAAGCGGGTAAATAAAATTTTACCGCATATCTAAAAATTTTCTGTACTTACAACGAATTTTAAGGCATAACTGTCTTATAATAAAATTTTTATTATCTTTATAGTCAAATAATCAGGCCAACACACAATGAGAAATAAACTGAGTTATTTATTTGCATTTGTTTTTTTGATTCTGTTTGTTCTGCCGCATGCTTTCGGACAATATGAATATATCGAAAACAAAGGACAGTGGCACGAGAATGTGCTTTACAAATTAAATCTTAATGACGGAGCTTTGTTTCTGGAGAATAATTGTGTGACTTATAATTTTATTAATCCCGGCGAATTAAATTATTCAACGGCTCATCACGGAGCAGAGGGACAATCACACTCACTTCTTCGGGCAGCACATGCTTATAAAATATTTTTCAGGGGAGCAAATAAAAAGCCTCAGATTTATGCTGAGAATTCTGCTTCGGATTATGAAAATTACTTTATCGGGAAAGATCCTTCAAAATGGGCTTCAGGAGTAAAAAAATATAAGAAAGTCGTTTATCAGGAACTGTATCAGGCTATAGATCTTATTTACCACGGCGGAAGCGCGGGAATAAAATACGATTTTGTTGTACACCCGGGTGCCGATTATCATGATATTGATCTGGAATACGTAGGGGCAGATATGCTTTTTATTGAGGACGGAAATCTTGTTATAAGCACTACGGTTAACGTGCTAAGAGAATTAAAACCATATGCTTACCAGATTTTTGGCAACGATACTGTAGAGGTTGCGTGTAACTATGTCCTTAAGAAAAACAGGCTGGGATTTGAATTTCCGCAATCATACGATAAAAGCAAAGATATTGTAATTGACCCTTCACTTGTTTTTTCAACTTATACCGGTTCTACTGCCGATAACTGGGGATTTACCGCAACCTGGGATTATGACGACAATGTTTATTCAGGCGGAATTGTTTTTGCAATAGGATATCCCGTCAGTACGGGAGCATACCAGGTTAATTTTGCCGGTGGTACAGCTCCGATTCCGGGCAGTTCATATTATGCAGGCGGATGCGATGTCGGCATCATTAAATACAATGAAAACGGAACATCCCGTTTATTTGCAACATATCTCGGTGGCAGCGGAGGGCAGGAAATGCCGCATAGTCTTGTGGTAAACGAGCTTAACGAACTAGTTATTATGGGAACTACCGGCTCTGACGATTTTCCGGTTACAGCCGGAGCTTACCAGACAGTGTTTGCCGGTGGAGACAGCGTAGTTTATGATAATGTTATTTCATTTGCAGACGGAGTGGACGTTTTTGTTTCCAAACTCAGCGAAGACGGAACCCAGCTTCTTGGCAGCACTTATGCCGGAGGCAGCGGAAACGACGGCTTAAACTACAGGCCGCATTACAGCTATCCCGATCCGGTAACCGGCATTAACTATGTTTCAATGCATGGAAACGACTCTCTGTATTTTAACTACGGAGACGGAGCCAGAGGCGAAGTTATTGTCGATTTCAAAAATATGATTTATGTCGGCACAAATACATTCTCAACCGATTTCCCGGCCGGAATAAATCCCGGTTACCAGACTACAAGCGGGGGATTACAGGATGGGATAGTGTTTAAGTTCAACGCATCTCTGACGCAAATGCTCTGGAGTTCATACCTGGGAGGAAGTATGGATGATGCAATTTTTAGTCTCGGGCTTTCAAATACCGAAGAAGTAATGGTTGCCGGGGGAACGGTTTCGCATAACTTTCCTGTTACTTCCGGCTCATACAATACAACACACAACGGCGGCCCAACCGATGCTTTTGTGTCGAAACTAAACATGGACGGAAACAGCCTTATAGCTTCTACATATTTCGGTTCAGGATCTTTCGATAATGCATATTTTGTAAGAACAGACCGGGAAGATAATGTCTTTATCTGTGGACAAACCAAATCCGGCGGAAGCACTCTTATTCAGAATGCAGCTTACTCTGTTCCAAACAGCGGGCAGTTTATCACTAAATTTACACCGGATCTGAGCAGTGTTGTATGGTCAACAAAATTTGGCTCTGGCAACGGTCGTCCCAATATTTCAATTACCGCCTTTGCTGTTGATGTTTGCGACAGAGTGTATTTGTCAGGTTGGGGACGCGAATGGGTTTACTCTTATTACAACGCACAGGGAAATTATTACACATGGACAGACCAGTATGGAACCAAAGGTATGCCGGTAACTGCCGATGCAATTCAAAACACAACTGACGGTCAGGATTTTTACGTTCTGGTTCTCAGCGAAGATGCCAGCCAGCTTGAGTATGCAAGTTTCTTCGGAGAAGTTCATTATACTTCATGTGGTTATTCCGGGCACGATCACGTTGACGGCGGAACCAGCCGTTTTGATAAAAAAGGACATATAATCCAGTCTGTATGTGCAAGCTGCGGAGGATGTCAGCAATTCCCGACTGCTCCTAATCCGGGGACATGGTCAACAACCAATCATTCCACTAACTGTAATAATGCAGTATTTAAAATCAGAATAATTGAAAATCTGGCTCAGGCGAATTTCGATCCCGAGCCTGTGGGGTGTGCTCCATATGCAGTTACATTTAACAATACTTCACAGGGAACAACATTTTTATGGGATTTCGGAGATGGCTCACCAACATCAACAGTATATAACCCTTCGCATACTTATACATCAGGAGGAGAATTTACTGTCAGTCTTATAGTCGGAGATCCGTTGAGCTGTAATTTTTATGACACGATTCAGAGAGTTATTACAGTTATTGAGCCGGGTGAAAATGAACTTCCCGATATTCAGATTTGTCCGGGACAAAGTACAATTATAGGGCCTTCGGGTGATTATCCGGCCGGTACAAGTTTTTCCTGGGTAGCCGGAACAAATTTAAACAGTTACTCAATTCAAAACCCTGTTGCCAGCCCTTCACAAACCACAGATTATCTTCTGGTAGCAACCGGCGTTTGTGTTGACAGCGCATGGCAAAGAGTAGTGGTTTATCAACCTGATATTGATTTGTTTGCATTTTCGGATACTACAATTTGTCCGGGCGGGACAGCAAATCTTTATGCAACCAGCAGCGGTACTGTAAACACATGGGAGTGGGCAAGCAGTCCGTCGTTTATAAATATTTTATCTTCCGGACAGACTCTTAATGCGTCGCCGCTTACCACTACAGTTTACTACATAAGAGCGCGTGAGAATATCTGTAATACATTTCTTACAGAGAATGTAACGGTAAGTGTACATACATTTAGTTATAACATCGTTCCCGACCAGATTATATGTCCCGGAAACAACACTCATCTTACAATAAATAATCAAAGTTCGTCTGATGTACTTTCGTATAACTGGCAACCAGCTTCACAGATAATAAGCGGGCAGACTACAAATTCTCCTTTGGTAGGCCCATCTGTTCCGACAACATATTATGTTACAATTACCAATCAGATGGGTTGTACCACTACCGATAATGTAAATGTTACATTAGACAACGTTCTGTTTAATTCTCCTGAGGTTACCGATAACCTGTGTTATGGCTATTGTAACGGCTCTGCAACTGTCAGTGCAAGCGGAATCCCGCCTTATTCATATTCGTGGAGTAACAGTAACAACAGCAGTACAGCCAATAATTTATGCGCCGATACTTATACAGTTACTGTCACTGACGGGAATAACTGTACTGCTGAAACAACAGTTGTAGTGTCACAGCCTGAGCAATTGCTTGCAAACTTTATAAATGTTATTAATCCCCAATGTGACGGAATAGGATACGGAACAGCAACTGTAAACCCTACAGGCGGAACTCCTCCATATTCTTATTTGTGGGCTTTCGGCGGAAATCAGGCTACCAACACCCAGTGTCTTGTCGGTAATAATATTGTTTCCGTTACAGATGCCAATAATTGTCAGACAGTTCAGTCTGTAAATATGCCGTCACCATCTTCATTAACTTCAGTAGTTTCTTCAGTGCAAATGGTTTCATGTTATGGCTATTGTGACGGAAGTATTACAGTATCGGCATCTCTGGGAATGCCTCCCTACACATACAACTGGCCTGACGACATACACGGGGCAACAATAAATTCCCTCTGTCCCGGCCCATACACTGTTACAATAGTTGATGCAGAGAATTGCGTAAACCATCAGTATGTATATATTACACAACCGCTTCTTCTCGAAGCAGGATTGACGGTTTCTGCACCTATAAAATGTTTTGGCGAAACAGGAAACCTGTCATCACATGTAAGTGGCGGAACTTATCCGTACACATACGAGTGGTCTGATGGTTCGTCTCTTGATGAGCTAACCGGAGTTTCTGACGGAACTTATCAGATCACTGTTACAGATGCGCATAACTGTGCTTCCGTTGCCGAAATTACTCTTGCAGAACCACCGCAACTGTTAATGGACACTACAATAAGAAATATGTTGTGTAAGCGTGTTTGTAATGGTCAGATTATGACTTTTGTCTCTGGAGGAACACCTCCGTATTATTACAACTGGTCCAATGAAACACATCAGAGTAATGCTCTTAATTTGTGTGCCGGCGAGTATAGCCTGCTTATGCATGATGCAAATAATTGTGAAATCGCTCAGGATTTCGATATTGTAAATCTGGGCTATGTTCCCGATCTTGAAGTAAGTGCAAGTACTTATGAGATATTTGCAGGAGAACAGATCGCATTATTAGCATATTCGTCACAAAACGGAACATACTCATGGGATAACTCTTCGTTCCTTAACAACGATCAGATCCCGAATCCTGTAGCAACTCCCGAAGACAGCATTACTTTCGAGGTAGTTTTCCGTGACGAAAACGGCTGTACAAATTCTGATACAGTTTATATTAAAGTTAAGGAAGTTATTTGTAAAGATCCTTATATTTTTGTTCCTAATGCATTTACTCCTAATTCGGATGGTAATAATGATTATTTTAAACCATATTACCCGCTAAATCTTGTAACAGAAGTCTATTTCGCAGTTTTTGACCGTTGGGGAGGGGTGATTTTTGAAACTTCAGATATTGACGACCGTGGTTGGGACGGAACTTATCAGGGAGAAAAAATTCCTACCGATGTCTATGTATATATGCTCAGGGCAAGATGCCTTAACGGAGAAGAGTATAATCACAAGGGAAATGTTACACTTTTGAGATAGGGTATTGGTTTAACAATTCATCAGTTAATATATCTAAATGTAAAACTTCTTAACCGTTGAACTGATGAACAGAGGAATCATTAAACTGATAAACTGATGAATCGTCAAACTGCAGAACTGTTAAACTGTTTACATCCGTTTTTGATTAATTCATAAAAATCACTATTTTTGCACACTTATTTAAAAACACATTTTTTTATTTATGGAATTAGCTGCAAAATACGAATCCGGCGCGATTGAGAAGAAATGGTACCAGTATTGGCTTGATAAAAAATATTTTCATTCTGTTCCCGACAGCAGGGAGCCTTATGTAAATGTGATTCCTCCGCCAAATGTTACCGGAGTCTTACACATGGGACACATGTTGAATAATACAATTCAGGATGTATTGGTGCGCCGTGCACGTATGCTTGGTAAAAATGCAGTCTGGATTCCGGGAACCGACCATGCATCTATTGCTACAGAAGCAAGAGTTGTTGCAAAACTTAAAGCCGAAGGAATAGATAAAAGTTCTCTTACCCGTGATGAGTTTCTTAATCATGCCTGGGAGTGGAAAGAGAAACACGGCGGGATTATTCTCGATCAGTTAAAAAAACTCGGGGCATCCTGCGATTGGGACAGAACCTGCTTTACAATGGATGAAATTCGCTCAGACTCTGTTATACGTGTTTTTGTGGATCTTTATAGTAAAGGACTGATTTATCGTGGCGTCCGCATGGTTAACTGGGACCCTGAAGCAAAAACAGCCGTTTCGGACGAAGAAGTTGTTTATACCGAAGAAAACAGCAAATTATATTATGTAAAATATCAGATAGAGGGAGAAAAATCGTTTGTAACTATTGCAACAACACGTCCTGAGACAATTCTCGGAGATACTGCTGTTTGTGTAAATCCAAACGACCCGCGTTTTGCTCACTTGAAAGGCAAAAGTGTTATTGTTCCTATGGTTGACCGGGTTGTCCCTGTTATTTTTGACGAATATGTAGATATGGAATTCGGAACAGGTTGCCTTAAAATTACTCCTGCTCACGATATTAATGACTATGAAATAGGGATAAGACATAATCTGCCGTCGATAGATATTTTTAACGATAACGGAACTTTGAGCGAGGCTGCCGGACTGTTTGTAGGAGAGGACAGGTTTAAAGCCCGTGATTTAGCTGTTGAAGAATTGAAAAAGCTTGAAGTAATCGATAAAATTGAGGATTATAACAATAAAGTCGGACGCTCTGAACGTACCAGTTCTGTAATTGAACCAAAACTTTCAATGCAATGGTTCCTGAAAATGGAAGATCTTGCAAAACCGGCAATTGAAGCAGTGGAAAGCGGCGAAGTAAACATTATTCCTGCAAAATACAAAAATACATACCGTCATTGGATGGAAAATGTCCGTGATTGGTGTATCAGCCGTCAATTGTGGTGGGGACATCGCATTCCGGCATATTATTTACCCGGCTCAAACGAGTATGTTGTTGCTGAATCCGTTGAAGAAGCACTTGAAGCTGCAAAACAAAAAACCGGCAACAGCACATTGACAATAAGTGATTTGCGTCAGGAAGAAGACGTTTTGGATACATGGTTCTCATCATGGTTGTGGCCAGTTTCCGTTTTTGACGGAATAATGAATCCTGAAAATCCTGATTTTAAATATTATTATCCGACAAATGATTTGGTTACAGCACCGGAAATTCTTTTCTTCTGGGTTGCACGTATGATAATTGCAGGATACGAATATGCAGATAAAAAACCATTTTCAAATGTATATTTAACAGGTATTGTTCGTGACAAGCAAAGACGTAAAATGTCAAAATCACTGGGTAATTCACCCGATCCGCTTGACTTAATTGACAAATACGGAGCAGATGGTGTAAGAGTAGGTATGTTATTCTGCTCGCCTGCAGGAGGTGATTTGCTTTATGACGATTCATTGCCGGAGCAGGGACGTAATTTTGCAAATAAAATATGGAATGCATTCCGTCTGGTTAAAAACTGGGAAGTAGATGCAAATATTCCTCAACCTGAGCACTCAAAAGTTGCAACCGAATGGCTGGAAGCAAAATTAAACGAGACAATCAATCAACTTAACCAGCAATTTGATACTTTCCGTTTATCGGAGGCATTAATGACTGTATATAAATTATTCAGAGATGATTTCTCTGCATGGTATCTGGAAATTATAAAACCTGAATATCAGAAACCTATCGACAGGCTTACATACAACCAGACACTGGAGTTTTTCAAAAAACTGTCATTGCTGATTTCTCCGTTTATGCCGTTTATTACTGAAGAGTTGTGGCAATTCCTTAAAAATGAAAACGACGTAGAGTCAATTGTAATTGCAAAATGGCCGGAAGCAGGAGCTGAGAATGCTGATATACTCACAGCTTTTGAAGATGCTATGCAGGTTGTTACAAATACAAGAACTGTCCGCCAGGAAAAGAATATTCCGCAGCGCGATAAACTAAGTATGAGCATTATCAAACACGGGGAATACAACGATTATTTCGATTCAGTTATCAAAAAACTTTGCAATCTTGAATCTATAGAGAGCATCGAAACCAAGCCTGATCTTGCAGCAGGTTTTATTGTTAAATCTCAGGAGTACTTTATCCCAATCGGGAATCTGATTAATAAAGACGAAGAAATAAAAAAGCTGCAGGACGAACTTAAATATGCAGAAGGATTCTTAAGATCAGTTACAGGTAAGTTAAGCAACGAGAAGTTTGTAAATAATGCTCCTCCTGCCGTAATAGAAATGGAACGCAAGAAGATGGCAGACGCAGAGTCTAAAATTTTAATATTAAAAGAGCAAATAGAAAGTCTTAAATAAAAAAAATGCCCGGATATCCGGGCATTTTTTTTGGAATAAATTTTGATATATTTGCCGCCTGAAAATCTGAGGTTAATTGATTTTGAATTTTTTATTAGAGCAATTTAAAAATTTATACCATGAGAAAAATTTTATTTTCATTTTTAATTTTGTCTTTGTCAATCAGTGCATTTGCAATAAATATCCCGACTCAAAGCAGCCCGGCAAACAGTGCAACTGATCAGGCTACAGGGGTTACGTTGTGGATAAATACTGTTTCTGGTGCAACAGAATACGATTACATGCTTGACACAGTAAACACATTTGATTCTCCTGCATTACGGTTAAAAACACACACCAGCTCTTACAGCGGCTGGACTCCTTACGACCTGTATTACGGACAAACATATTACTGGAAAATAAGAGCCAGAAATGCAACAGAAACATCAGACTGGTCGTCAGTTTTTATGTTTACTACCAATTTACTTGGGGTAACACAAAGTAATCCGGCCGACGGGGCAACCAATACCGGGACAGAACTTTCCTTATATGTAAATGTTTTAGCAGGTACCGAAAATGTTGATTACCAGTTAGATGTGGTTTCTACTTTTGATTCGCCCGGATTAAGAGAATATACACATACCGGTTCATATAGCGGAAAAACAGTAAGTGACCTTGATTACGGACAAACTTACTATTGGCGTGCACGTGGCAGAAACGATTCGGATACATCTGTCTGGACATCAATACGGTCATTTACAACAAATACTTCAGGTGTAACACAAAGCACCCCTGCTGACGGAGCAACAAATACCGGAACAAGTCTTTCATTGTACGTAAATATCGTTTCAGGTACCGGTAATGTTGATTATCAGTTGGATGTGGTTCCTACTTTTGATTCACCTGAATTAACCGAATATACTCATACAAATTCATATTCAGGAAAGACTGTATATGGACTCGATTATGGCCGGACATATTACTGGCGCGTACGTGGCCGCAATGTAAATGACACCTCCGTATGGACCGGTTACAGATCGTTTACAACAAACGGATTGGGTGCAACCCAGAGTACTCCTGCCGACGGGGCAACAAATACCGGCACAGGACTTACATTGTATGTTAATATAGTAAGCGGGACAGATAATGTTGATTACCAGTTGGATACAAGTGCCAATTTTAATTCTGCGGAACTCCGGGAATACACACATAACAATTCATACTCGGGGCAAAATATCTCGGGGCTTGATTACGGTCAGACATATTACTGGCGCATTCGTGGCCGCAATGTAAATGACACCTCCGTATGGACCGGTTACAGATCGTTTACAACAAACGGATTTGGGGCAACCCAGAGCAGTCCTTCTGACGGAGCAACAAATACCGGCACTTCCCCTACATTGTATGTTAATATAGTAAGCGGAACAGATAATGTTGATTATCAGTTAGATACAAGTTCCAATTTTAATTCTCCTGAACTTCAGGAATATACACACAATAATTCATATTCAGGAAAAAACATCTATGGACTTGATTATGGACAGACGTATTACTGGCGTGTACGTGGCCGGAATGCAAATGATACCTCGGTATGGACAGCTTACAGATCGTTTACAACAAACGGACTTGGTGTGACCCAGAGCAGTCCTTCTGACGGTGCGGTAAATACCGGTACCAGTCTTACAATGTATGTTAATCTGGTAAGCGGAACGGAAAATGTTGATTACCAGTTAGATACAAGTGCCGGTTTTAATTCCCCGGGACTTCTGGAATATACGCACACCAGTTCATATTCGGGTAAAACAGTTTCGGATTTGTTTTACGGACAGACATATTACTGGCGTGTTCGTGGCCGCAATGCAAACGATACATCTGCATGGACCTCTGCCCGGTCATTTACCACAAATGCATACGGGGCAAATCAAACTTCTCCTTCTTCAGGAGCAACTGGAAGGCCTGTGAATCTCACTTTGTATCTCAGTTTAATAACCGGTTCCGAAAATGCAGATTATCAGTTGGATACAACTGCCGGTTTTAATTCACCGCTTTTAACAGAAAAAACACATTCAAATTCATATTCAAGTCAGAGCTTTACCGGTTTGAGATATGGACAGGAATATTTCTGGAGAGTCCGCGGACGAAACGACAACGATACATCATTATGGTCGTCAGTATGGACATTTACTACAGGCTATGAACTTGTTAATGCTCCGGTTTTAACAGCACCTCACAATGACAGCATAAATGTGCCTTATGTGTCTTTTAACATAATATGGAATACTTTGGCAGATGTTACAAACTATCAGTACCAGATAAGTACAAATTCAGGTTTTACCGGAATTATACGTTCCGGGAATACTTCACTTACATTCAGAAACATAACAGCCCTAACACCAGCAACTACTTATTACTGGAGAGTTCGTGGCGAAAATGTCAACGGCTATTCACCCTGGTCAGAAGTCTGGACTTTTACAACAGAAAGTGCGGAACTTACAGCTCCTGTACAGGTTTCACCTTCAGACGGAGCAGTTTCCCAGCCTGTTGATATTGTACTTAACTGGAACGAAGTTTTCGGAGCTAATACATATACCGTTATGATAGCAGGAGATGCCGGATTTACTTTGGGTTCAAGCAGTTTTGTAACCTCTGATACCGAATATGCAGTAAACGGACTGTCCGAAAACTTTACATATTACTGGAAAGTACAGGCAGGTGACGGAACTGTTCAAAGCCCATGGTCAGAAGTCTGGAGTTTTACAACACAAGGCGCAGAGCTTACAGCCCCGATACAGGTTTCACCTTCAGACGGAGCAGTTTCCCAGCCTGTTGATATTGTACTGGACTGGAATGAAGTTTCCGGAGCCAATACATATACCGTTATGATAGCCGGAGATTCCGATTTTACAGCAGGAGTAAACAGTTTTGCAACATCAGATACCGAATATGCAGTAAACGGACTGTCTGAAAATTTTACATATTACTGGAAAGTACAGGCAAGTGACGGAAATATTGAAAGTCCATGGTCTGAAGTGTGGAGTTTTACAACTATAAATACAACTCCGCATCTTGATGCCCCGGTGTTGATTTCACCTGCAGACGGTGCAACCGGTGTAAACTTTGTTAGTACAGGCTTTGAATGGTCTGCTGTTGACGGTGCTGACACTTATACAATTCAGGTTTCTGAAAATAACGCTTTTTCTGTAATTTTTTCTGAACAAGTTACTACATCAACAACAATAAATATTTCAGATCTTAATTGCAACACACAATATTTCTGGCGGGTTAAAGCTGTAAACACTCTTACAGAAAGCGAATGGTCTGATGTTTTTGATTTTATTACAGATGTATGCTCAGATATTTCAGTATTTACAGAAAACAAATCAGAAATTTATCCCAATCCGGCATCAGATGTTATTTATATCGGATCAGGCTCAGGCAGTGATGATATAATTGAAATTTATGATGCAGGCTCAAAAATGGTATTCTCAGGAACATTGCGGAAACAGGCAATTGATATAAGCAAGCTTAATCCCGGGTTGTATTTTGTAAGTTTTACAAATGAAAACGGACAAAAACAGATAAGGAAATTTGTTAAGGAATAAATAAAAAAGAGGCTGTATAAAGTATTTTATGCAGTCTCTTTTTTCCTTTTTTTATTTCCTACTTTCTTATCTCCTTAAACGCCTTTTCTATTGTTGTAGAAATCTGTTCGTGTAAAGCATCCTCGTCAGTGTCCCCGTTAAAAGAGACCATTTTTCCCTGTTGTTTATAAAACTCAGCTACTTTGCAGCCACGTTGTTCAAAAACTTCAAGCCGGTGAATTATAGTTTCAGGGTCCATATCGTATGTTCTGGCTTTATCTGTTTTAGAACGTGCAGTAAGACGTTTTAAAGACTGTAAAGTGGAGGTTTTAACTTCAACAACAACAGAAACAGATGTTTCCAGTTTCTTCAACAGCCCGCCCAATATATAAGCCTGAACCAGAGTGGAAGGGAAGCCCTTAAAAATAAAACCTTTAATGTTTTTATGTTCGGAGATTTTCCTTTCAATTAATCTGATGGCAATATCATCTGGGACAATATCTCCGGTTTCGAGATAAGGTTGTGCTATTTTGCCAAGTTCCGTCTGGTCTGCAATTTCTTTGCGTATCATTTCTCCTGTAGAAACATACAAAAGGTTAAATCTTTTTGCCAGACGTTTTGCCTGTGTCCCTTTTCCTGCCCCGGGAGGGCCGAAGAAAACAACATTAAGCAAGGTTTGAGACAAAATTTCCTCAATTGTATCTGTAAGTCTTTCGAATACTTCATCAATTGAGCCTATACCATCAATAGGATAGTAATTACCCTGTTGATCGTAAAAATCTATTACAGGAACAGTTTTGTTGTCATACTCGCGTAAACGGTTCTCAATAATTTCCTTTTTGTCGTCCGATCTGCTTTCTTTTTCGGCTCTTAGAATCATACGGCTTATAAGTTCCGGCTTTGGAACCTCAAGACTTAGCAAGCAAGACAATTTAGTGTTCATTTTTAACAATAATCCGTCGAGAATATAGGCCTGAGCATAAGTACGAGGAAAACCGTCAAACAGGATGCCGTTACTGTCAGAATTTAATTTTATACTATTCTCGATAATCTGAACAATAGTTTCGTCACAAACCAGTCCTCCTTGCTCAATAACTGTTTTTGCCTGCATTCCGAGTGGCGTGCCTTCGGAAATTTCACGTCTTAAAATATCCCCTGTAGAAATGTAGGTAAGATTGTATTTTTCAGCAAGTTTTTTTGCCTGCGTTCCTTTTCCCGCTCCGGGAGGTCCGAATAATGCAATGTTTAACATAACTATTCACTTATTTTATAAATATGTTTCAAATTTCTTCCGAATCCGTCGTAGTCCAAACCATACCCGACAATAAAATCGTTTGGAATATCAAAACAATAGTAATCTATCGGATAACAATTATTATATGCTTTTGGTTTATAGAGAAGAGTGGAAATTAATATCCGCTCAGGGTCAAAGCCTTTTAACTGCTTTATAATATTCTCCATTGTTATTCCTGTGTCAATAATATCTTCCAGTATTACTACTGTTTTTCCGGAGATATTTTCATTTAAACCTATAAGCTGTTTAATGTTTCCTGACGAAGAAGTTCCCTGGTAAGATGCAAGTTTTAAAAATGAAATACTGCAGTCAATGTTCAGATTTTTAAACAATTCCGCAGCAAACATAAAAGATCCGTTTAAAATTCCCAGAAAAATCGGGTTTTTACCAGCGAGATCGGAATTCATTTTGTCGGCCATCAGCTTTATTTTTGATTCAATTTCATTCTGATCAAGATATGGCTCAAAATATTTGTCGTGTAATTTTATCTTATCCATTTTTATAGTATTTAGAGTTAAAAAGTATTTAAAGTGCCTAAAGTTAAAAAAAATATTTAAAGTGTCTGAAGGAATTAGAGCGTTTAAAGTTTGGAAATTATTGCCATGTTTTAACTTTAGTTCACTCCGGACTTCAAGACTAATTTCGCAATAAAAGTAAATAATATTAATTATTTAATGCAAAAATAGAAATTACTTGTGTATTTTTACCATGTTAATTTGTTAAACATAAAAAATGATGAAACCAATTGTTAGTATTATTATGGGTTCAGCCTCGGATTATAAAGTGATGGAGAAGGCTGCATTACAGTTAAACGAATTTAAAATTCCTTTCGAAATAAATGCATTATCGGCACACCGCACACCAGCAGAGGTGGAAGAATTCGCTAAAAATGCAGCAGGCCGCGGAATAAAAGTTATAATTGCCGGTGCAGGTATGGCTGCTCATTTATGTGGTGTAATAGCTGCTATGACTACAGTTCCTGTTATTGGTGTTCCGATAAACGCAAGCTTTGACGGTATGGACGCTTTACTTGCAATTGTTCAGATGCCTCCCGGAATTCCTGTTGCCACAGTTGCGGTTAACGGGGCTCAGAATGCAGCTATACTTGCTGCCCAGATGATTGCAACCGGAGATGAAAAAATGGCTCAGATGCTTGTTGAATTTAAGGAAACACTTAAAAATAAAATTGTTTCAGCCAACAAAGAACTCGAAGAATACAAATATGATTATAGGGTAATATAATCTCAGATTTTTACAGATGAAGAAAATTCTTACATGTATATTGTTTATCGGTTTTGGATTGGCAGTTTCAGCGCAAACTACTACCAATACCGGTGGAGCAAGAGCTGCCGGAATGGCCAACGCCGGACTGACAAATCAGGATGTCTGGGCAGTATTTAATAACCCGGCTGCTTATAGCTGGATGAATAACAAAGCAGCCGGACTTTTTTACGAAAACAGATTTTTAATGAAAGAAACCGGATACGGAGCTTTGGCTTTTTCATCTCCTCTTATGGGAGGTAATGTAGGATTCGGATACTCGCATTTCGGCTATAGCCTTTTTCAGTCTGATAAATTTGCTCTTGGATTTTCACAACAATTATTTAAGAATTTTGCTCTCGGGCTGCAGGTTAATTATTTCTCCGTAAGGCAATCAGACTATTACGGAAATTTAAACTCTTTAACATTTGAAGCGGGGGTAATGTCTAAACCTAATGATAAACTTTCAATAGGTTTTTATGTTTTTAACCCTCTTAACCTTTCGTATTTTGAAAATACAGATTTTAAAATGCCGGTAGCTTTAAGACTTGGCTTTTCTTACCTTTTCAGTAAAAGTTTGCTTTTATCTGTTGAAACAGGCAAAGCAATTAATGGATATACTCCGGTATTCCGTTCCGGTATTGAATATAATATAAATGAACAATTTGCTGTAAGAACAGGAGTAGCTTTGTCTCCTACAGAATATTCATTTGGGCTGGGATATAATAACTTTATCCAGAAAAATAAAATAGGTTTTGATATCGCTTATGCATATCACGAAGTGCTAGGATCAACACCTAAATTATCTATTAATTATGAGTTTTAAGACATTTGCCATATGCTTTCTGATGCTGATGTTTTCTGCATCTTTTCTGTTTTCGCAGGAGGAGACAATTTCTTCTCTTGATGAACTTATAGAGGAAATAGCATCTTCAAGCGATGTGGAACTCGACTATACTACCTTGTTTCAGTCACTGGAAAATCTGTATTATAACCCTCTGGATTTAAATTCTGCAACCGAAGAAGATTTCAACGAGTTGATGTTTTTGACGGAATTCCAGGTGTATTCTCTTATAAAATACAGGAAAAAATTCGGTAATTTTAATACTCTGTACGAATTGCAATATGTGGACGGAATTGACCCCATTACTTTAAAACGACTTTTGCCGTTTGTAACTATTGCTGACAAAAATGAAGTCCCGAAAACAGACCTTAAAAAAGCTTTTTCTTACGGACGTAATACTGTTTTGCTGAGGTACCAGCGAATGCTTCAGGAAAAAGCCGGATATGAAGAAGTGCCTGACAGTATTCTTGCTGTTAATCCTGATAAATCACGCTATCTGGGTAGCCCTGACAAACTTTATGTACGCTATAATTATCAGTATAAAGATAAATTGTATTATGGACTCACCGCCGAGAAAGATGACGGGGAACAGTTTTTTAAGGGAGCCCAGAAATATGGATTTGATTATTATTCAGGTCATTTTCAGATAAATAACCTGGGTGTGGTAAAAAAACTTATTGTGGGAGATTATGTTGCCCAGTTTGGGCAAGGATTAACCATGTGGTCGGGAATGGGATACGGAAAGACATCGTCGTCAATCGATATCGTAAAAAAAGCACGCGGAGTTAACAAATACAGTTCTGTAAACGAATCGGCTTTTTTGAGAGGCGAAGCGATGAGCTTTCAGTACAATAAGTTTACATTAACGGAATTTGTTTCATACAAATCATTGGACGGTGGTATTGATTCTGTCCTGACATCAGACTTTAGTGATGAAGAGCAATATGTGTCTTCGTTTTTGGAAACCGGCTATCACAGAACCCCTTCCGAAGTTGCAAAGAGAAAAACCGTTAAAGAATTTATAAGCGGTGCAAATCTCAACTGGTCGGGTTCCAAATTAAAAATCGGGGCTACCGGAGTTTATTACGGTTTTTCGCAACCTTTAGCTGTAAACTCTCAGACATACAGATATTTCGATTTTTCGGGAAGCAGTAATTATAACCTTGGGGTGGACTATATTTTTACAATTCATAAGGTTAATTTTTTCGGCGAAACATCTATGAGTGAAAATATGGGTTATGCAACAATTAACGGGGCAATAGTAGATTTTGTACCTGAGTTTAAAATGTCATTTATTCACAGGTATTACCGTCAGGATTATCAGGCTCTGTATGCACAGCCATTTTCGGAAGGTAATAAGCCTTACAATGAGTCAGGTATTTTTATCGGTGCCGAAATATTTCCCAGAAAGCATTGGAAGATTGATGCATATATTGATTCGTGGAAATACCCGTGGTTGAGATATGGGGTAGGAGGACCTTCTACCGGAACCGAATATCTGTTCCAGATAACGCATTATCCTCAGCGTAACCTCGAAATGTATCTGCGTGTTAAGTATGAGACAAAACAGAAAAATGACAGTGATATTGAAACAGGCATAAGGCCGCTTACTGCTTATGCATCTTCAAAATACAGATTCCATGTGAGTTATACTGCCAGTCAGGAGTGGAAACTAAAGAGCAGAGCCGAACTTTCAAGGTATTCTTTAAATGGGGAAGCAGATTGGGGCTACATGGTTTATCAGGATTTTCAGTATCAACCTGAAAAATTACCATTAACATTTACTGCAAGAATAGCTGTTTTTGAAACAGAGTCATATGATACCAGAATATATGCATATGAACCAGACGTTCTTTATGGTTTCTCGGTTCCGGCATATTACGGACAGGGAACCAGACTTGCTTTGGTAATAAAATATGCCGCTTTTGATAATCTTGACTTCTGGTTCAGAATAGCTAATACTTATTATAATGATAAGGATGAACTGGGTACTGGTCTTGATGCAATAGCCGGAAAGAACCGTACAGATATCAAGTTACAGTTAAGATTTAAATTCTGATGCTGATATCATCTTCTGAGCAACATATTGAGTTTTTGGAAAAACAGGTTCTGGGATCTGTAAAAAAAACATTTGATGACAATCAGCTTTTGTTTGGTTTTATGGTTATGGGTCAGGCAATTGAAATAATGGGATCATATCTCGACGACAAACCAATGAGAGCAAAGCAGCAGTCTTTAAAGAGATTTTCCATAGCAATAAACAGGTTGTTCCCCAAATCATACCGGGATGCAAATCAGTCGTCATTTTTATATTATCAGCTAAGAGCCTGCATGACGCATATGTTTGTTCCTACTGCCAGATTATCATTAAATGCAGGGCGACAGACAAAAGAAAAACCCCATCTTTACGTTAAAGAAGGGGTTATGTATCTTTACTCAGAAGATTTTCTCTCAGATTTCACTTCTGCCGTACAAAATCTTCAAAACAGAATTTCTGCCGGTAAACTAAAACTTAAGAATATCTCTTCCGGAGAAATAAATTCCTGATTTAGTTAAAGCCTCCGATTTTGAAAATATCAGTACGTTTATTTACGCACATAATAGGAATCTTTTTATAAAGTTCCAGATTTTCGGCTTTTTTCAGATCTTTAATGTATGAACGATATTTGTTTGTCATTACAAGAATAATGTCGCTTTCTACCTCATTCGCATATGAATATATTGAGTCAGCAAAATTTCTTCCTGATTCAAGAACCTTCATTTCATAGTCAATCAATTCTTTGTCAAACCAGTTTTGGGCAAACTTTAAATTGTTGCTTATTCCTTTTTGTTTAAACCCGTCCGAGGCATTATGTGTAATTATAAACGCTTTGCTTTCAAATAAAGTGTTGATATATCTTACCCACTGAATTTTAATACGGGAGGTAATGTCGGCGTCAATAGGGATAACTATTCTGTCGTATTCTCCGAATATTACAGGACTCTGAACAAGAATGAAAGGTATTTTTACAAATTTCTTTACGACTTTCATTGCTTTTTTCATGCTCTTGATACCGTGTGTTCCCATTACAGCAAGGTATGCATCAATCTCAAGTCCGTATTTGTATATTTCTTTAAACAGATTACCTTTTCTGATTTCTACAACAATTTCCACATCTTTGTCTTCTTTTGCTTTTTCTGCAATTTCCGTCAATTTTGCTCTTGCCGGTTCTATTTGAGAAGTCTTTCCAACAACATGTATAAGATGAATAGGACTTTTGGATGCTTTACCTACCATAAAAGCGTGTTCAATTGCGTAATTACCTACATCTGTAAAATCATGAGGAACAAGAATACTTTTTTTCATAAATTACTTATTTCGTTAGTAAAATATTATTTACCCGTTTTTCTAAACGTAATAGGTTGTTAAATGGTTGCTTAAAATTCATTGCAAAAATAAAACAATTTTATTTCTATAAACGTTTTTGTTGTACAAAAGTTGTATTAATCTGCAAATAGTTATCAATAGTTAATTGTTGATAATGTTTGCCTGAAAAATGTATTTGATAGAATTATTGACTTGTGTTGTGTGTTTTTGCAAGTCTTTTGCAGTCATTATTTTTTTTAATATTTGAAACCTGATTTAATTAAATATTGAAAATCGTGAAAATGAAAATCCTTTGTTTTAGTTTGAGTTCTGGATGTCTTTAACCAGAATTTGTAAAAATGTCTGATTCATAAAATTGTTTTCAAAAATCTGATAGCACAGGTTAAACGGGTTAAAATCCTTAATGTGTTCGTAATATTCTCCGAAATTAAAACCTATTCCTTCAATGCATCTGTTGTCTCCCAGTTGTTGCACTACTTTTAATTTAAGATGGTCGCCTTCTTTGCCTACTTTTTTAACGCTGCCGTTATCATAAACATTTTTTGAAATAAATGTAGGAGTCATATTTTCAGGACCGAAAGGAGCAAATTGTTTGAGTATTCTGTAAAATTTCGGAGTTATATCTTTAATTTTTATTTCCATATCGGCATTAATTACCGGAATCCTTTGTGCTTCGGTAATTGTTGATTTAACATAGTTTTCGAATCTTTCTTTAAATTCTTCGAGTCTTTCGAGTTTAAGTGTTAAACCTGCTGCATACATGTGTCCGCCAAAATTTTCGAGCAAATCGCTGCATGATTCTATCGCTTCATAAAGATTGTAGCCGGGAACTGATCTGGCTGATCCTGTTGCCATATCTCCGGTTTTTGTAAAAACAACAGTAGGTCGGTAATACGTTTCTGTAAGTCTTGAGGCTACTATCCCGATTACACCTTTGTGCCATGCCTCGGAAAAGACTACGGTAGTGTAAGCAGCACGGGATATCTCACAACCCTGAATCATTGCGAGAGCCTGTTCTGTAATATCATGATCAAGTTCCTTGCGGCTTGAATTAATCGTATTTATTTCAAATCCTATTTTGTCTGCAAAATCATCGGTTTCGGAAACCAGCAGTTCTACTGCCCGTTTGCCGGATTCCATTCTTCCGGCTGCATTTATACGCGGGCCTATTTTAAAGACAATGTCATTTATCTGTATTTCTTTATCTGTAAGTCCTGTAATTGCAATAATGCTTTTTAATCCCGGCAACGGATCTGTATTTAACTGCATAAGTCCGTAATAGGATAAAATACGGTTTTCTCCGGTTACGGGAACAATGTCTGAGCCAATACTTACCACAACAAGATCAAGATATTTTGTCAGATTTTCAAAATCGTCTCTTACTGTATGGCAATATGCCTGCATAAATTTAAAAGCAACACCACAACCTGATAATTCTTTATAAGGGTAGTTGCAGTCTGACCTCTTAGGGTCCAGAACAGCATAGGCTTCGGGCAGTTCATTACCCGGATTATGATGATCGCAGATTATTATGTCAATATTATTGTCATTGGCATATTTTGTTTTTTCAATAGCTTTTATGCCGCAGTCAACAGCTATCACAAGACTGCATTTGTTTTCCACAGCATAATCTATTCCCTGAAAGGAAATTCCGTATCCCTCGTTATATCTGTCCGGAACATAAAAACTAAGGTCGGCATGGAACTTTTTCATATAATTGTAAATCACAGCAATTGCAGTTGTTCCGTCCACATCATAATCGCCGTATATCAGAATATGTTCTTTGTTTTTAACAGCACGGACAAGCCTGTCAACAGCTTTGTCCATATCTTTCATCAAAAACGGATCATGTAAGTCGCTTAATTCCGGTCTGAAAAAGACTCTGGCCTCTTCAAAAGTCTCAATTCCGCGCTGAACAAGAAGATTTGCAATTTTTTCATCAACGTTGAGTACTGATGACAGTTTTTCAATTTTGTCTCTATCCCCGTCTTGTCTTACTAACCAACGTTTTTTCATAGCATTATTCCTCTTTTTTAGCGAGATTACAATATTACAATTTTTTTTTAATTTTCGGAATGATTATTTTCAAATTCTATTTAATGTGAAAATTTTATACTGATACTTGTCAATATCTCTGACTCCATGGCAAACGCATACTTTGTCAAGGTTTACACAACAAAAAGAATCACAACAAGAATTTATTACAGATTAAAAAAGGCTAATAGTTAATTATTACCAGACATTCCAGCCGCGAATTTACGAATTAAAGTTCAGTGCTATGAATTGAACTAAGGTTGGCAAGCTCGCCAAACATCGGGCTGAAACTTTAGCTTTGTTAAACATATTTTGATCCATGGCAAACGCATCTAAACTTTTATAAATTAAACGAGATTGTAATAGTCAAGCTAAGTACCTAAACAGTATTCGAAGCTCCGTGCGCAGGCCATGGCAAAACGGCGGGAAGAACAGGCAGTGAGACCAAAACAAATAGAATCGTGTCGAGCCGATATATCGTTTCTAAAACAAATGATTCAAAAGGCATAAGGTATTGGCATTTGTTTTAGACCAAGGTCGATATACAATTCTTTTGTTTTGGTCGAGGCGTGTCGGGTAGCATTGTTTTGCCTTGATTTCTTTGCAACTTTCTTTATTAAGAAAGAAAGTTGTTTAAAAATAAATACTGTTCTGTAAAATCATTTCTGATGTTTTTGTAACATGTTTAATTGACTATTTGCAGATAACGTAATGCAAAAGCTCAGCTATAACATTTGTATAATTAGATGAGTTTGCCCTGTATTTTGATCGTCCATTGTGAATTTATTCGCGGCAAATGAAAATGAAATAACTAATGCGTTTGAGTTTGTAATGCTAACCTGCTAACCCATGTTAGACATAGCTGATAGCGATGTTATATCAGAAAACATATTATAGAATTTGCTATTCTTTATTAATCTGAAAATGCTGTGAGCTGTTTGTAAACCAACTGTTTTACTTGTATAAAATGGGTTAGTGCAAGCATCAAGCAAATAGTATGCGTTTGCCCTGTCTCTGACTCAGCTTTTTTTTGACAGTCTTTAGTCTTTTACTATATTTGCAAAAAAAATAACATTATTATGGATTATATTGGATTAAGCGAACAGGAAATTATCAGGAGAGAAGCTTTAACTGAAATAAAAAAATTGGGAATTGATCCTTACCCGGCTGCAGAATATCCGGTTAGTATATATACGAAAGAAATTCTTGAGAAATTTGATGATGCAAATTTACCCGAAGAACTTAAAACGGTGTGTCTTGCAGGTCGCATTATGTCACGCAGAATTATGGGTAATGCATCTTTTGCCGAGTTACAGGACAGCAAGGGGCGTATTCAGTTGTATTTTAAACGCGATGATATTTGTCCTGACGAAGATAAAACAATGTACAATGTTGTTTTTAAAAAGTTGCTGGACATAGGTGATATTATCGGTGTTAAAGGATTTGCATTCCGTACCCAGATGGGAGAAATTTCTGTTCATGTTACGGAATATGTAATATTGAGCAAATCTTTGCATCCGCTACCTATTGTAAAAGAAAAGGACGGACAGGTGTTTGATGCCGTTACCGACATGGAAATGCGTTATCGCCAGCGTTATGTTGACCTGATTGTAAATCCTCAGGTTAAGGACACTTTTATTAAAAGAACCAAAATTATTAATACTATGCGTCAGTTTTTCAACGAACAGGGATATCTGGAAGTTGAAACTCCTATATTGCAGTCTATCCCGGGTGGAGCAGCAGCTCGTCCGTTTATAACTCATCACAATGCATTAAATATTCCTTTGTATCTGCGTATTGCAAATGAGCTTTATCTTAAAAGACTTATTGTAGGCGGATTTGAAGGCGTTTATGAGTTTGCAAAGGATTTTCGTAACGAAGGTATGGACCGCACTCATAACCCGGAATTTACAGTTCTCGAAATTTATGTTGCTTATAAAGACTATAAATGGATGATGAACTTTACCGAGGAAATGATTGAACGCGTTGCTCTGGCTTTGCACGGAACTACAAAAGTACAACTCGGAGACAGGGAAATTGACTTTAAACGTCCGTTTAAAAGAGTTACCATGTATGATGCAATTAAAGAACATACAGGTTACGATATCTCGGATAAAAATGAAACAGAACTCCGCGAAATATGCAATGCCCTTGGCCTGGAAACAGATGCTGCAATGGGGAAAGGAAAGCTTATTGACACTATATTCGGAGAAAAATGCGAACATCATTATGTTCAGCCGACTTTCATTATTGATTATCCGGTTGAAATGTCTCCGCTTACTAAAAAACACCGCTCGGTACAAGGCCTTACCGAAAGATTTGAACTTATGGTTAACGGAAAAGAGCTTGCAAATGCATATTCGGAACTTAATGATCCTATTGATCAGCGTGAACGTTTCGAAGAGCAGATGAAACTGTCGGAGAAAGGAGATGATGAAGCTATGTTTATCGATCAGGATTTCCTTCGTGCACTGGAATATGCTATGCCACCCAACTCAGGTATGGGAATAGGTATTGACAGGCTTACAATGTTTATGACCAATTCGCCTTCTATTCAGGATGTTCTTTTCTTCCCTCAGATGAGACCTGAGAAAAAAGCCGATGCTGTTGACGAAAAGATTTTTACAGACTTGGGCATAGATGAAGAATGGGCTAAAGTTTTGCAAAAAGCAGGATTTACTACTCTTAAACAGTTAAAAGAAGCTAATCCCGGCAAGTTGCACCAGATATTATGCGGATGGAATAAAAAGCATAAACTGGGATTGCAGAATCCAACTCCCGAACAGGTTACAGCATGGACTAAAGCTTAATGAATATCGCAAAAAAGATAGCTTTTTTACTTTTATCGTTTCTGCTATGTACTGTAGTGGCAAATGCGGAAGTCAACAGGGTAAAATCTGTTGAGATTGATCCGGGGCTGGCTGTGGTTGAAGGTATGAGTACTGATGTGCGTCTTATTGCACTTGACAGCCTGGGCGAAAAAACAAATATTAATTGCTTTTCAAGCGTAAGAATAAACAACAAAAAAGTTGATTTATACTTTGTTGACGGAGTTGCGGATTTTGAATACGTTTTTTCTGAAAAATCGGAGCTGATTATTGAATGCGACCAGATAAAATCTGCAAAAACGATTAATCCTGTTCCGTTATGGCTGTCTGTTATTCCTCCTTTAATAGCGATTTTATGTGCTTTGATTTTTAAAGAAGTATTTTCGGCATTGTTTCTAGGAATATTCAGCGGGGCATTTATTCTTTGGATTTATTCAGGGGCAGGAGTGTTTGCCGCATTTTTCAAAGCGATATTTTCAATATTCGACACATATGTTATCAGCGCACTTTCCGAAAGTTCCCATGTCTCCATTATTATCTTTTCCATGCTTATAGGAGGAACAGTTCATATCATAACAAAGAACGGCGGAATGCAGGGAGTGATAAATTTTCTGGCAAAATATGCGCGTTCTCCCCGGTCGGGACAGTTGGTAACATGGATGCTGGGAATAATGGTGTTTTTCGATGATTATGCCAATACTCTGGTAGTAGGTAATACTATGAGGCCGGTAACGGATAAACTCAGAATTTCAAGAGAAAAACTGGCTTATATTGTTGACAGCACTGCGGCACCTGTAGCTGCAATTGCCTTTGTTACGACGTGGATAGGAGCAGAGCTTAGTTATATTCAGGCATCTCTGGTAAGACTTGATCTGGAAGTAAGTGCATATAATGTTTTCTTTTCGAGTTTAAAATATGCCTTTTATCCTGTTGTTACTCTTGTTTTTGTTTTTATGCTGATATATTCCAAAAAGGATTACGGTGCAATGTATAAGGCA
Organism: Bacteroidales bacterium; assembly: GCA_003249955.1. Lineage (GTDB taxonomy): Bacteria > Bacteroidota > Bacteroidia > Bacteroidales > ML635J-15 > Bact-19. The sequence goes on from QKHS01000012.1 coordinate 197,102, forward strand.
GAGATGAGAGCCAGAGAAAAGGGAGTTACAGCATCCAGTCAGGAACAGAAAATTGAACATGAATTAAAAGAATTTGAAAGCCCCGAGAATGTAAAGGCACGGGCATATAACGCACTTATTCCTGTCGGGATAATTGTTTTCGGGACAATTGCCGGACTTATATACACAGGCTGGGACAGTTCAATCTGGCATAACCAGTCTTTGGGATTGCTGAAAAGAATTTCAGGAATTATAGGCAATTCGGATTCTTATTTATCTTTGATCTGGGCTTCTGCCGGAGGACTTATTTCAGCTTTTATACTTACCATTACACAAAAGAAATTATCTTTAAAAGATACTGCCGACAGTATGCTTTCGGGCTTTAAGTCAATGCTTACGGCTATACTTATCTTAACACTTGCCTGGTCTCTGGCAGGGCTTATTTCGGATATGCACACTGCCGATTTTATTACAAAAGTTATAAGCTCTACAAGTATGAGTCCGGTATTTTTGCCGTTTATTACTTTTATAGTGTCGGGACTTATTGCATTTAGTACAGGATCTTCCTGGGGAACTATGGCGATAATGTATCCGTTGATTTTGCCGGCGACCTGGCTGTTATGCAAAGATTTCGGGATGGGACATGAGCAATCACTGGCAGTATTTTCACATGTTGTTTCCACTGTTATTGCCGGTTCTGTTTTCGGAGACCATTGTTCGCCTATTTCAGACACAACAATTCTCAGTTCGCTGGCATCATCATGTAACCACATTCAGCATGTCAGAACGCAAATGCCTTATGCACTTACTGTAGCGTTGGTTTGTCTGGCATTCGGAACCTTACCCGTGTCTTTAGGCCTGAGTGTATGGATTGTTTTCCCCCTTCTGATAGGTGTGGTCTGGTTTGTGATTAAATTTTTCGGGAAGAAAATACCCGATTTTGTAAACAATGATGAATAATAAATGTTATTAAGACATGAATTTTGCAACTTTAATATTGGCAGTCGTAATTATCGCTTTAGTGGTACTCGGCCTGGGTGTGGGGATTTTCTTTTCAAAAAAGAAATCATTCCCGGAAGGATCAATCAGTAAAAATAAAGATATGCAGCGTCTTAATATAACCTGTGCAAAGCATGACGAACTTCATGCATGCGGTATTGACGGCGGATGCTGTGGCGGAGCAAATCATGAGGAATAGCCGGAGAGGGCTCTCTGGAAATAGTAATCATTTAGCCTTAAAGGACAATTTTATAATTGTTTTTGTAGTTGGGAACTGTGATCCATAATCTGTAATCTGTGGTCGGTAATCGGGGTAGTATGCAGTTGCAAACGCGTTTACTGTATTGTGATCTGTTAACAATGAGTTAGTTAGCTGCTTCGCAGGTTTACCTCCTGATCTGGCCTGCAGTTTTGCCTTTGGCATTGTCCTCCGGGCTACGATTCCATGGATTGTCGGCATCGCTTTTCTGAATATTCATAGCTATGTTTTTTTATTTAACGCAGGAAGAATCTTCTCCGGAAATTTTGCCTGATCCATTATATTACATTTTGAGGACTCACTTATTTAAAAATGAAGTTGGTGTTTGGTATATTCAAAAGACTATCAAGCTGTGCTAATAGCAACATGATCGCTTTACGGCAAATGAAAATTATAAGATAAAAAACTTTTAATAGTTTGTGTTTATAGAAATTATTAAATGCTTTCACTTAAAAAATGTATTTTATCTCGTGAAATAAAAATATTATATATATTTGAAAAATATTAATTCTGGGAATTGAAAAAGAGTAATTAATATGAAAGATAGTGAAAGCTTTAACTAATTGAAAAATAACCGGCATTGTGGTGGTTATACAATCGTTGTGCCTCATGCTGAAAAAAACGAAATAAAACAAATAATATGGAACAAGAAGAAGTATACCCATTTGATGAGAGTTTAAAAAAAGAAGAAGACATCGCTTCATGGGAGGATGACCATGCTGAAGTTCCTCCAACTGATATAGTTGCGTATAATGAGCTTAGGTCTTGCGCTGATATTGTTAGAATGTATAAAAATGGACAACTAACAATTCAACCAGACTTCCAAAGGGATGTTGTTTGGAAAAAGCCGGAACAAACAAGATTTATTGATTCTTTAATTAAGCAACTGCCAATTCCAAGCATGTGTATTAGTTTCGACTTTAATACCAATGAAAGACTTGTAATTGACGGTCTTCAAAGAATATCAACAATTATCAATTTTCTTACTAATGATGAGTATCAGCTTTCCGAGTTAGAAGATATTGACCCAAAAATATCTGGGAAAACTGTATCAAATATCAAATCCAAGAATAAAACAATTTATGACAGAGTTGAAAATCTGACAATACCAATTACTGTATTAAGATGTGATTATGAGAAAAAAACTCACATGGATTATCTTTTTACAATTTTCCATAGATTAAATTCTGGTGGGTCAAAACTTAATAATCAGGAAATTAGAAATTGCATTTACAATGGAAAGTTTAATACTTTTTTAAAGAGTACTGTTAAATATCCTATTTACAAAAAATTATTCAACATTGACGATGACAAAACATATCGTTTTGCTTTTGAAGAATTAAACTTACGATATTTTGCTTTTTCAGACCGCCTTGATAGTTACAATGGAAGATTAGCAAAGTTTTTAAATGATTATATGTATGATAAAGAGAAGAATCCGAAACTTCCAAAGATTACAGACAGGGAAATTGAGGAAAAACGTAAGGTGTTTCAGAAAGCAATTGACCTGACATATAACAAAGTTTTTGAAAACAAAAGCATTGAAAACCTTAGCAAGGCTGTAATTGAAGCGGTTCTAATTGGCGTTGGTAAAAACCTCAATTATATTGACTCAATTTCAGGCGAAGAATCCCAACAACTTTTCCATAACTTAAAAAATGACCCACTTTTTTCTCCGGAAAGTTTAAAAGAGGGATTATCACAAAAGGGAAAGGTTACAAATCGAATTAATCGTGCAATAGAAATCTTCGCCGGCAATTGATATGGTTGTAAAAAAATACATATTAAGTAACATCAAGAAACTTGACCAACTTTACAATTCTTCTCCAACTGTAGAAGCCACGTATTATTCAAAACTAGCCATTATTGAACTCTGTGGATGGATAGAATTTTCAATGGATAATATTGTTGAATATTTTGCAAATGAGCATATTAAAACTCAACCTTTCAAGGACAGCTTCAAATCATTGAAAGATAAGAACTATGGGTTCGATTACAAACAGAATTTCAGAAAAATGCTTAGTCAAACAATTGGCATGCATAATATGGAAAAGTTAGAATTAACCATAAATAGGACTGGAAATGTAAATATTTTGGATGCAACACTTAATAACTTGAAAAACCTCAGAAATGATGCAGCTCATACTTATATTGACACAACCAAAACCTATCAAGCCCCATCAGTTACAAAATCGCAGCTTGAGTTAATCTATCCTATTTTAAAGGATTTTAGTAAAGAAATTAAAAAGATAAAATAAAGCACGAAGGCATAACAATGTACATATTGCAGGGCGGAGTTCGGTGGTACGCCAACTGCGGATTCTCGTTTCGCAGTTCCGTGTTCTCTGGACAGGAACGCTCTTCGAAATCTGCCCCGACAACATGTACCAACCGTTACCGCCAAGCATAAAAAACGAAAGAACGAGCATACCATATAAATGAGAATATTTAGATATGACAATAAAACTAAAAATAACCGAATTACTCAAACGACTAAATGACGGTGTAATTGAGAAAGAAGAAGTAATCGCATTATCATTACTTTCTTCTGTTGCTGGAGAAAGTATTTTTCTCTTGGGAGCACCTGGAGTAGCAAAGTCCTTAATTGCAAGACGACTTAAATACGCATACAAAGAAGGCAGTTCATTTGAGTATCTAATGAACCGTTTCAGCACACCAGACGAAATATTTGGCCCCGTTTCTATTTCACAGCTAAAAGACCACGACAAATACGAAAGAATCGTAAAAAACTACTTACCAACAGCTACAGTGGTATTCCTTGACGAAATATGGAAAGCTGGACCTTCAATACAAAACGCGTTATTAACTGTTCTTAACGAAAAAATATACCGCAACGGAGAGCAAGAAATTCAAGTGCCTATGAAAGCACTTGTCTCCGCCTCAAATGAATTGCCAAGTAAAGGAGAAGGACTTGAAGCACTGTGGGACAGATTTCTTGTTCGTTTAATTGTTGACGGAGTTAAAGACAAACAGAGTTTCAATGAAATGATTTCAAAGACATTGAATTCATATAGTGACACCATTGGTGAAGCATTGAAAATCTCTGATGATGAATACAAGAAATGGAATAAACAAATTGATGAGATTGGAATTCCCGAAAATGTATTCAATGTAATTCACGTCATCAGGGGTTTCATTGACCAACATAATCAACGAGAAGAAAACAAACAAAATCCGATTTACATTTCAGACCGTAGGTGGAGAAAAATTGTAAGACTTCTTCGCACTTCAGCATTTCTTAATGATAGAAAAGCGGTGGATTTAATGGATTGCTTTTTAATTAAAGATTGTCTTTGGAATGAAACAGAACAATTACAAGCTGTTTCACAATTTGTAAGAGATGCTATCCAAAAGCACGGATATTCTTTAAAGTTCAATTTCAAAGGGCTAAAAGATGAATTGGATGAATTTAAAACTGAAATCAAAGAAGAAACTAAATTTGAGAAAGACACAAGAGTAGAAGTTTTAGCAAATGCAAGAAGTGGTTATTATGAAATAGTAGGAATGAACCAGTATAGCAACCTAATAAGTCAATCAGATTTTAAAGCACTTACAAACACAAATCAAAGAATCTATTTGCATTATTGGGAATCTGGATGGCAGCAAGTTAGGCAATACCAAGTCCATAACATTAGAAAGGGGAACTCAAAAAATAGCATTTTCATAAACGACCAAGAACACCAGCTTAAAACAAAAGTAACAGGAGAAAAACGCCAAATCACAAAAAAGCCACACAAAAAAGTTGAAGAAGATTGGGACAAAAGGGTTATACAATACCTTGAAGTCACAAACAAGCAAAAAGAAGAACTTGAAGCATATAGAACTAAGGACTTACAACATTTGAGAACCAATCTCTTTGTTAATCCTGAATTAGCCAATATTGTAGAAAGCCACTTAACAGAAACAAGAAAAGAAATTGAAAAATTTGAAATTGAAATCCGAAAAATTCAAAATGATTACAAAAAATTGAAAGACGAAGAAATTTTAATTCAGTAATGGACAAAGATACTTTTGATAGATTTATTCATTTCGGTGCAATTGGCGATAAAAAGTCAAGAGAACAAATTGCTAATGCAATTTATTCACAACTGCAAAAGAAATCAGAAAGCGGCATTGGCGAAGCCAATGCTAATACTGATAATTTTGCTGCTTCTATTGATGAAATTCTCTCTAATTCCACAATGAAAGAATTGTGTACAAAAGACCCAGAACTTGCTGAAAAAGTAACGCAAGAAATTCTTGACTTTGTAAACAAGACGAAGAAACAATTAAACAAAACGCAAAGTCCATTTGAAAACGAAATAGAGTTAAAGCAAGAATTTGAGCAAAGCAAAAAATCTGAATTTAAAAATAAGTGGGAGAAAGTAAATAAAGTCATTAAGAACAACTATGACAAAAAGGAATTTGATGTTACTTTTTATGACAAGGAATTCACCAAAAGTTTGGATGAAAAAATTAAAAGCGATAAAAACAAGCCAAGTTTTGAAAGTGTAAAAGAGCACTTCAATGAAAAATGGGACGAATTGCTTTACAAGAAACAAACTAAATGGGAACTTGAGCAAATAGAAGCGGAACGGAAGAAGTTCTGTGAAGAATTATACAAGCGTATAGATGAACTAAAAAAACTTAAAGAAGCACTTGAGCCATTTACCAAAGAATTAGGACGGCTTTGGGATATGAGCAAAGGAAATTGGCAACGTGTAAATCTTGATATTTTAAAACGGTATGCTGAACTTTTGCAGAGAGACAAATTATTAAAAGAACTTGCCGAAATGCTTGGCAAAATGCGGCAAGCTGAAAAGGAGTTTGAAGAAGAACTTTTTGCAAACATTCAATTGAAAACTGAATGGAAAGTGGAGCATGCCAGCAAAGCGGACTTAATCGGCATTCAAGAAAGCGATGATTTAAGCAGTTTACTACCGTCTGAAACTGCTTTACTAGCTGACGAAACGATGCAATCAGTTTTCTTTAAAAAGTTTGCTGAAAAGAAACTGCAAACCTTCGAGTATCAGGCAAAAATGCTTTCATACCGAGAAGAAGAATTTCAGGATAAACGACAAAAGGGAAAAGAAGAAGCTAAGGGGCCTTTTATCATTTGCGTTGATACAAGCGGTTCAATGCACGGAACACCAGAGACTGTTGCTAAAACACTATGTTTCGCCATTTTGAAAATTGCCATTCGGGACAATCGAAAATGCTATCTCATTTCATTTTCGACAGGTATTGAAACGCTTAACCTGACAGATTTGAAAAACTCTTTGGATAAAATCATTTCTTTTCTTTCGATGAGTTTTCACGGTGGCACAGACGCAACACCTGCTATGAGAGAAGCACTTAGAATGTTAACAACACAAGACTACAAAAAGGCAGACGTGATAATGGTTTCCGACTTTGTAATGTCTGCATTTGACAAAACAACTCAAAACCAGATAAAGACTGCAAAGAACAACAAAACAAAATTCCATAGTTTGGTAATTGGTAACAGCCAAAATCCTGCGACAATTAAGGACTTTGACAGTAATTGGTTTTACGACTTGAACAACCCCAACAGTGTATTGACACTAATAAAAAACGTAAATGAAATATGAAGAAAGAATGCTAGGCGCTAATTGAGTAGACCGCCCCATCAGATAAACTGACGGGGAGAGCCCTTCGGTTTCCTCAGGAACCACCTCTCACAGTTCTGCTGAGCAAAATCGAAGTTCTGGTTCTGTTTCAGGCATTAGCGTATTTGAGTTGTAGTTAACTTGTATGGCTGAAAAGGGAGATTTTGTGTTTGTATGGTGTGGATGGGAGGGGAATTCTACTCTTAATAACCTAAAGAGTTCTATAAAAAATTGACTGCCGTGAAAGGACTGCACGAAGAATGATTTAAAAACTTAGGTTTATGGGTATAAATGTAAAATGCAATAAATATGAGAAAAAATACATTATAGAATAATTATTGTTTTTTTACACAAACAGACACTATTTGTCAGTTTGTTTATTTATATTTGCACTTTAATGGAATTATTGTTACTAACTAAAACTTGAAAATTATGAAAAGATTATGGATTTTAATCATTTTTTTACCTGCAGTTTTTTGTTTAGTCAGTTGTGAAAAAGAGAATGCAGATGTTAATTTATTTGATGCAACAAAAAATTACAATGCAAAATTTGAACAAACCGGAGATCCGAACGATTACGTATTTGTAAATCCTAAATGGGAGTTAGTAGATGACAACTATTCAGATGGGAAAGGGAATGTAGGAGAGTTATATACAAATTTAAACAATCCTGTAGAAAGTCTTTTTTGCATAAAGATTCAGTCAAAAGCTTGTGGCTCTTATACCGGCATTTGGAATACTATAGATTTATATAATCCGGACACCAATACTTATGTTAGTTTAAAATCTTGTGACAAAGCAAATAATAATCAAAATTGTGGGGTTACCATTTGTTATGATGATGACGGGCATATAACCGGAACTTCTGTTTATTCCTTGCCAACCAGATAGATATAATAATTATGAGAGGTAACTTGCAAAAGTTGCCTTACTGATAATTCCAACAAATATTTATATTGATGAAGAACAATATTTTAAGTACAATTATCATCAGTTCAGTAGTTTTATTTGCCTGTACACAAAAAGAGAAATCAAACATTGCCGGACAAAGTGTTTATGAGATTGCTAAAGTAAAAGAAGTTGTATTCCCATTAGACAGTTCGAAAAACGGGAAACCCTTAGATTACGATGTTTTTTACAAAAGAGTTTATGATTATTGCTTTATTGACGGAATTGAAACATTAATAATCCCTATAAATGAAAGCAGATTAGCATTTTATGATTTGGCTACTAAAAAAGAATATCATAGCGTTCCTCTTTTACAATTTAGAAGTATTGAAAATTTCAAATATATAAACAAGGATAGTATTTTTGTTTTTTATGAAGTGAAACAATTGGCAGATAACAAATATGAACCAATTTATTTCCAGTTATTAAACTATCAGGGAGAGATAAAAGTATGTGACTACAAAATTGATACCTCTGGTTTTAAAGATAGTGTAGATGTAAGAACTCCGTTTATAGTTGAAAATGATATGCATCCGATAATAAGTAATAACAATGTGTATTTTTTAACAGAAGTTTCAGGTATTAATAATATTGGCACTGCGACTTTTTTTAAGAAACAAATTCCTTTGTTCGCGTATTATAATGCTGTTACGAAAAAAATAACACTTTCAAAATCTATAAAATTCCCCGATATATCAGAAGGAATTTACTATGACACCCATTACCGTAAAGTCAGATATTGTTTGTCCGAAAAAAACTTGCCTGTATTGCGGTTCTTTTATTCAAGTACACTCTATGAATGGGATTATAAAAACGATGAAGTAATTAGGCACTCTTTGAAATCTAAAATTATTGATTCTATTGCTCCCTTACGGGAAGAGAATTCTTTGCCGGAATCGCTTGAAGCTGTTTATGGCCCTATATTTTACGACCATTATAATAAAATATATTATTCGTTTTTGTACCTAAATAATGTCTTGTATGGTAACAATTATACTATATTGATTCTTGCAGACGAAAATTTTAATTATCTTGGAGAAATATTTAACCCGCCATTAGGTGGTAATATAGAATTTAGCGGGGATAATATTGTCTTATATGGATATTACAATGATTCTATACATGTTTGGTACAGAAAGTTGGTTAAGACAGACAAACCACTGCAGCCGTACCTGGATTCTGTGAAAAATGAATTGGGAATAAAAAGGCAAACGATAGAAAGTAATTATAAATCATATAAAAAAAACGGAAATTCTTTGCAAGCATTTTTAAAATCAAAATTTCCCCAAATTGAGGATGATTATGTTTTGTTAACATTATATGCCAGTGGAGGATGCCCATCATGTGTCGATGGGATAAAAAAATTATTGCATGATAATTACACCGTTTTTAAAAAATTGCCATTTTATATGATTTATGCAGGTTCGCCCATGGAGGTTTCGGATATTGAAAATTACAAAAACATTGAGGAACTAAATTTAATTAAAGATACTTTGAAAGTTGTACAGCTTATTGCTATAAATGAAAATAAATTTAATACATTGGATCCCAGATTGACTGTCATAAAAGATAATGCAGTAATCTTAGATACCGTTTATAACTGGACTAATATCCAAACAGGACTAATTCCGGCAATGATGGAAAACTTAGATTTAAAATAGAAAGAATCTGATCAGTTAAACATCCGGTTGCGAACCTGTGGTTAGTGTAAGAGCCTTCGTTATCGCGTATTTTGTAGTTAATAACCTTTTGTTTCATGATTTAAAAGAAATCGTTTCAAAAATTACTCTGATATCAGTCTCAATCATATCAGGCATTATTTTAACCCGTCCTGAAATCCAACCACACGATAAAAAACAAATTTTAATCTGTTCTGATTTTTGATTACTTACACTCATTAATTAGAAAATTGGGTTGGTATTGGGGATATTCAAAAGCTCGTTGAGCAAATTAAATATTTCCAAATAAATTCTTTGATATACTAGTTAATGTTTTTATATTTGATTCTTAAACGAATTATTTTTAACTAAAAAACCAGCATTATCCAATAATAAACGACAATAAACGGCTATGTGGTTTAAAATCAGTACTTTTACAAACTTTGCAAGTTGTTCATAAGGCTGAAATAAACACAACCGGTTGCGTTTAGGGAGATGTTGTACATAATTTAGGAAAGGCCGTAATCACATAGTATAAGATGATTAATAAAGTGATAAAAATATTTTGTAGCCTAAGTGAAAATTTGATAAAAAAGAAAATTGGCAAAAAAAAACAAGCCGATTTTAACACAATTCCGCCTCGACCCAAAGATTGGAAATTAACCCTTTCAGATTTAATGCAAGAAATGAAAGAAGGTAAAAGAAAATATATTGGGCAACCAGAACTTGAATGGGCTAGAGAATACCAAAAAAGCTTAATCCCCGCTGATTACAGATTTCCTCAGAAAAGTGATTTGTACGAATCTCAGATTAATCAGGAAATTGAATTTTTAACAGCTTGGGCGGCACCGTTTACTGGAAGTGGAAAATCAACTTTATACAAAGGTGAAAGGATTTGGGTTTCGTCAGACCCAATTGATGTCAAACCAATAGGCACATATGCTTTACCTGTTGATTATAAAAAACTAGAACAAAGGATGGTTTCGTCATCAGATAGGAATGCTCCAAAATATAGAGGATTTTATCTTTCGGTTGACACGAAGATCTTAAATGAAAATTTCATTTTGATAACGACTGGATTTTGCAAAGAAAAATATGAATAAAATATGCCACCACTGTTGGCTGTCATATTGAATCAAAGACATTTATACTATTCTGATATAAAAGCAAAAATAAAATGATATGAAAATTAAAAGACCATTTGAACAGTTTTTGGAGATTTTCAGGACAACAAATCGAGAAAGTAAGGAATTACTCAAATATGTTTTTGAAAAGTCCGACAATATATCACTTTGGATTATTGGTCTTGCAATTGGTGGAGTATCGATTTTTGCTAATAATATCGCTGATATTCAAAACGTAATTTTACCATGTTATTTAAAACCGATATTGCTTATGCTTGCAATTTCGGTAACCAGTGGAATAATATATCGTGGACTTTATTTATATCTTTTTGTATTGTTAGACGGTAATTTCCGTGGAATTGATATTGCATTTTCGAATCAAGAAGTGATGGACTTAGAATCAAATTTAGATGGTTCTGAATCTTTCTCTCAAGTAGTTGATACCTTGAAAAACGGATTTGGAGACGACCTTTCATATTTAATACCAGCGTACGAAAAAATAAATGCGGAAGCAAAGCAAGCACTTTATGATAGCGTAGTTAATCATTACCTCAAATGCATTGAATTTGCACAAATGGATGCAAATAATGCTATGGATTTTGTTGCAGATACTTATTCTAAATTTTTCGGAAAGAGTAAGGAAAAATTTCTAAAAGCGCTTAATGGCGGTTCCGTTGCCAAAAAATATAAATGGGCTATAAGTTTGACATATATATTTTATGTTGTTTATATTTTGGCTTTTATTTCAGCGCTTTTCGCTTTTGTACTTGCTGTTTAAATCCATTGAAAGTATAGATAATTTAAGAAAAATGAAAATCCGAACCGATAAAAATTTGCATATGGCAGGCGTGAGTTTTAGCGGTATTACAAGTCAGACCAGCAGAAAAGTGACCGTTAGCAATAATTGAAAATAAACAATCCGGCATATTGTCAAAGGATGGAGTAAATTGCAACAACAAATACATCTCAAAATCAATTATAACTTAAAGGATAATAAAGAATGAAAACACATGTTATAACAATATTTGCAATAATTTCCATCTGCATTTTCTCTTGTAAGAATTACAAAGAAGACAGAAGTAGTAAGGTACAAGATCAAACTGAAAACACACAGCCCAAAGAAAGTAATGAAAATATCAAATCTGAACCTGAAAATTCGAAAACTTCAACAAATTCACAAATAGCTAATATAAACAATATCGCTAAGTCTGATTCTATGTTGCTACAATTTAAAACAATAGAAGCAAACAATATACTTGTTAAAACAGAGGATTGGAATCAAAATTCTGATGTAGATTGGCACATTGATTACAAGTATCATGAAAGATTTTCTAATGTATATGGTATCGATTTCCCTGTAGAGGATGTAAATATTTATTATGAAAGACTTTATCCTGTCGCAAAATTTCAAATAGCTGACAATATCTTAGGTCTGATTATATTAAAATACGGGATGTACACCTATACAAAGAAAGACTTGGTTTTTTACAATTCAGATACCAAACAAATGTCTTATGGGATTGAGTTATCAAATTCTTGGGGAGATGCCGGTGTTGACTATAATAAAATGAGCTGGATTCTTGACATTGATAAAGATGGATTATATGATATAATATCCAAAAAAAATATTTTCATGCCTATTGTTGGACCTGGTTCAGACGGAGTGGTTGGCCATATTACCGACTCAATAACTATTTATAAAGGATTCAAGAATAAATTCGAAAAAGTCTTAGCTACTGTAACTTGCGACTCTGCATTTTCAAATGATGGCCGTAAATACAGTATAGTTACGAGACTATCTAAAGATAAAATTTATTACAATAAAAGTATTTCTGAAGTATTTGATATTAACCTGAAAAAATATCATGAATACAATGACTTTTAACTTAAAAATAAATTCACTGAAAGGTCTATGTGTTAAAACAACTATTGCTAATCGGGTAGCCCGCCCCGCAGTAGCACCTGGGAGGATAGCTCTTGGATTTTATCAAGCCAAGCCCAACTAGTTCACAATACCTAACAGAATTTCCTTTTCATTTTTCCAGTTCAGAATTTTTGATGCAGAATTACAGTTTTTATGATAGCTGTAAATTAAATCCGGGTTTGATGTAATTGAAATGATTCTGTCTGATAAACTTTCTTTATTGCAGCCGGTAATTGTTTCTCCTACACCGAATTCGTCTATAATCCTTTTCATTTCCGGCAATCCGGAGCACAGCACAGGAACTCCGGCCTGTATGTAGTCAAATATTTTGTTGGGTAAAGCAAATTTATAGTTCAGACTGTTGCCTTGTTCCAGCGATAAGCCAAGCTTTGCAGTTTTTGTAAGCCTGTGCAGTGAGTCAAAATCAAGATTCCCTGTAAATACAACTTTATCTTTAAGCTTAAGTTGCCGGCATAATTCTTTTAATTCATTTTCCAGATCACCTTTACCTGCAATTATTAATTTCCATCCTTCAATAAGACTCATAGCTTCAATCATCAGGTCTATACCACGTTCCTTGTTCAAGGCACCCTGGTATAATATGATATTTTCACGGGTGTTGAAATCATCAGGGAAAGGCCTGTTAACCGGCAAATTCCTTAAAACCTGCATTTTTATGCCATAGAGATTGTTATAATAATCAGCAATAGATTTACAAACCGTATATGCCATATCTGCCTTTCTGATACAGAATTTTTCGACAGCAAGCCAGAGCTTCTTTTTTAAGTTTTTTCCTTCAAGTTCCGGCACTTCCGTAAATAATTCATGACTGTCGTAAACTAACTTCTTTCTTTTTATTTTAGCGGCAAGAGTGTTTGCCAAAAGAGTGTCCAGATCATTTGAAAGAAATATGTCAGCTTTTGAAAATAACAGGATGCAGAATAATCTAAGATTAAGACATGCATAAAACAACATTCCTTTGTTAAATAACAGTCTGAATCTTTTTGTTTTATAAGTCCGCGGAGAAATATCGGGACTTTTCTTAAGCTTACGGCCAAGCAAAACAACGTCATTCCCGGCAGATTGCAGGCTGCTACACACTCTGTGCACACGTTGGTCATTGCTAAGATCGTTGGAGACAGATACTATTATTCGCTTTTTTGCCACTCTGAAATTTTATTCAAAAATAATATAATTTTCAATTTGCGACTGATTAATAATTGTTTACATCAGGGCAAACGCATACTTTGTCAAGGGGCAATAAAACAAAAAGAATTTATTGGAGAAAAAATAATTGCTAATTATTGTCTGACAAACTAGCCGCGAATTGACAAATTTTCCCGAATAAATTTCACAATTACTATCAAAATCAGTTTGAAGTCCGGCGAACCCGCCAAACTTAATTCAGCAAGTGATACAACGAACAATTCAACGCATCGCGTTGAACTTTAATTGACTTCGTCGAGGGCTAAAGCCGTTCGTAAAAAATTCGTTAATTCGCGGCGTTGAGCTTCGGTTCGAGGCAAATGAATATGAATAACTATTGAAATTTATTGTCTGCATCAGATAAAAAGTATGCGTTTGCGCTGTTGTTTACAAACCATAGGCATTGTAATGTTTTATTTGCATTATATGAGTTATTTTTAATTATTTTTGTCAGCAAATATTTTTTATAATGAAAATATACAGGAATTATTGCCTAAAAAAACATAATACTTTTAATGTTGACGCTATAGCTTCGATATTCGCGGAATATACAACAGACGACGAAATAATTGAATACATAAGAACGAATGAGGGCAAATTCAAACAGGTAAAACACCTGATAGTAGGAGAGGGGAGCAATTTGCTTTTTACAGGCGATTTTTACGGAATGGTTTTGCACCCCTTAACAAAATACATTTCTGTGCAGTCAGAGGACAACGATTTTTGTCTTATTGAGGCTGCGGCAGGAGTAATATGGGATGATTTTGTAGGCTGGACAAGCTCTCATATGGCTTTTGGCCTTGAAAACCTTTCGCTGATTCCGGGTACTGTTGGAGCATCTGCAGTTCAGAATGTCGGGGCATATGGAGTAGAAGCAGGTGATTATATACATTCTGTAAAATATATTGATTTGCATTCAGGTGAGTTGATAAGTCTGAGTTCGGAACAGTGTAAATTCTCTTACCGTAACAGTATTTTTAAAAATGAACTTAAAAACAATTTTCTCATTCTTTCCGTAACCTATAAACTAAGCAGAAAACCTGTAATTAATATAGAATATGCAGATCTCAGGAACTGTTTTGGCGAACGCTCAGATGTCTCTCCCCGGGAAATAAGAGAAGCTGTAATAAATATCCGTAATAATAAACTCCCTGACCCTGAGGTTACCGGTAATGCAGGAAGCTTCTTTAAAAACCCTGTAATAGATAAACTCAAGTTTAACGTGTTAAAGGAAAGATTTTCCGATTTGCGTTTTTACGAACTTGCCGACGGAAACTATAAACTGGCAGCAGGCTGGCTTATTGACAAGTGCGGATTAAAAGGATTTGAACATAACGGAGCTGCTGTTCATGATAAACAGGCTCTGGTCTTGATTAATAAATCCGGTAATGCAACAGGAAAAGATATTACGGGATTGGCATATATTGTCAGGGAAAAAGTAAAAGAGAAGTTTGATGTATGCCTGGAGCCGGAAGTTATTTTTATTTAAGTTCCGGTTTTAAATTGTCAGCCAGTTTTTTATCATTTGATTTCCGTACTCTGTTATAAACGATTCAGGGTGAAACTGAACAGACTGGATATTATAAAATTTGTGTTCCATTGCCATGATTATTCCGTCTTCGTTAACGCCTGTGACTTCAAGCTCTCCGGACAGGCTTTCAGAATCTACATACCACGAATGATAAACCCCGATATAGGAGTTGTCAGGAACACCTTTAAATAATATGCCGGATGAATCTGTTAGTTTCAGTTTCCGCTTCATGCCGTGATTAACCTGCCCGTAATTCTTTAATTTTGCTCCGAAATATTCACCAATTGCCTGATGTCCCAGACATACTCCCAGAAATTGTTTTGAAGATTTATACTTGTCAATAATTTCGGACATCAGAGGCAATTCAGAAGGTAGTCCCGGGCCGGGAGAAAAAATAATTTTATCAAAATCCGAAATTTTGTTGATATTTGCGCTTTCGGGATAAGATATAGTTAGTTTTACATCTTTTATTTTGCTGAACATTGCTGCCAGATTATAAGTAAAGCTATCGTGATTGTCCAGCAAAAAAATTTTAATCATTACAGAATGAATTTTTGTAGCGAAATAAGTAAAAAGTTATCAAACAAAGCTAAAACTGCTGAGGAATTTTTATTTATAATAAATTTTGATTGTTCCGAATGTTTGATCTTTTCTCCCGAAGAGGCAGCAAAAAGCGGAATTTATTTTGATTTTGAAGGAAAGTCAAATGTCGAAAAAAAAGAAGTAAAACCCGTTTTAAAAAGCTTTGAATTTTCGCCTGTAGCTTTTTCAAAATATCTCGAAGGATTTTATCGCTGTCAGGAAGCTTTACAGCGTGGTGATACATACCTTATAAATCTTACTTGTCAGACTCCGCTTAAAACTGATTATAGCCTTGACGAAATTTTCCGTTATTCAAATGCAAAGTTTAAACTTTTGTTTAAAGATAAGTTTGTTGTCTTTTCTCCCGAAAGATTTGTAAAGATTTCGCCCGGTAAGATTGAAACCCGTCCGATGAAAGGGACTATTGATGCCTCTTTACCCGATGCCGGAAAGTTACTTATAGAAAACGAAAAGGAGTTATTCGAGCATAATACTATTGTCGATTTGTTGCGTAATGACTTAAATATTGTTGCAAAAAATGTTCGCGTCAGGGATTTTCGGTATATAGACAAGCTGGTTACTAACCGTGGGGAAATATTGCAGGTAAGTTCAACCATTACGGGAGAACTGGAAGAAGATTGCCAGTCCCGGCTTGGCGAAATAATAACAGCTCTGTTGCCTGCAGGTTCTGTTACCGGAGCGCCCAAACAAAAAACCACTGAAATAATTAAAGAAGCTGAAAATTATGAAAGGGGTTTTTATACAGGGGTTTTTGGTTTTTTTGACGGTAAAACAACCGATGTTGCAGTTGCAATAAGGTTTATCGAAAATATTGACGGTAAGTTGTATTACAAAAGCGGAGGGGGAATAACCGCTCTAAGCAATGCTAAGGACGAATATGAAGAATTATTAAATAAGATATATGTTCCGTTTTTTTGAAACAATAAAAATAGTTGACGGTATTTTGCAGTATCCCGAATACCATCAAAAAAGGATGAATGAAACCATGATGCATTTCTACAGTGAACCGTCAGTTGTATTTGTTGATAAAATACAGATTCCGGAAATGTTTAAAAACGGACTTGTAAAATGCAGGCTAAGTTATGATTTGTCCGGTTTTAATACAGATTTTTCGTATTACAATATTAAGCCGGTCAAAACTTTAAAGATAATAGAATATGATAATGCAGATTATTCATATAAGTACACAGATCGTTTGCTGTTTGAGGAATTGTTAAAAAGAAGAGACAACTGCGACGATATTTTAATTGTAAAAAACGGCAAAATTACGGATACAGGTTTTAGTAATGTAGTCTTATTTGACGGCCAAACATTTATAACTCCTGATGAACCTCTTTTGAACGGAACATGCCGCAGACGTATGCTGGATCAGGGCAGGATAGAAGCGAAGCCGGTTTTCTTAAGAGAACTGACAGATTTTCAGTATCTGGTTATTATAAATGCAATGCGTGGTGATGATTTTGAGAATCCTGTACTAATAGCAGATATAAAATAAAAAAGCTGCCCTTTTGAGCAGCTTTTTTATTTTAGGTTCAATGGATTATTTAAATACTGTTACAGTTCCGGCGTAGGTGTAATCTTTACCGTACTTGTCTCTGAGTTTTACAACATATGTGTAAACTCCTTGCGGAACATAATCTCCTTTATCCATGTCATATCTTCCTTGCCAGTGCGTGTACCAGTCTCTTGTCTGGAATATCATTTCGCCCCATCTGTTGTAAATGGTCATCTGGTAGTTATCTTCATCAACACCAACTCCTATAGGATAGAATTCATCATTACCCGGGCTTCTGAGATTTATTGCATTCGGGAAATAAATTCTGTGATCGTCAACTATCTCAATGTTTTTGGTTATTGTGTCAACGCAGCCTTGCTGACTGTAAACAGTTAATGTAACCGGGAATTCTCCCTGATCAAGATATGTGTGTGTAGTGTTTTGTCCTCCTGAAGTTCCTCCGTCTCCAAATTGCCATTCCCAGGCAATTGCACCTACAGAAGCATCAACAAAATCAATTTCCGGCTCAAATAGCCCTGTTGACCACGGGAATGCATTGAATTCAGCTATAGGCCCTTCGTGAACTTTTACTGAAATCCATGCAGAGTCTTTACATCCCATTACAGTTGAAACTACTGCCATTACATCGTAATCACCGGTTTCATTAAATACATGAGTAGGACGTTTAAGATCCGAATAGTTATTCGTTCCTGATTCAAAATCAGCAAATTCCCAGTAATATGTATAAGTCATATTTTCGGTATTATTGTCGAATACAACCGAAAGCGGAGAACAACCTGTATAAGGAGTTCTGGTTATATGAACTTCAGGCATTGCTGATACTGAAGCTGTAATTGTAACAGTATCTCTCGGAGTCGTACATCCGTCACTTACAATTACAGTGTAATCTGTTGAGACAAGAGGACTGATGTTCAGTGTGTTGCTTGTAGTTACCTGTCCGTTACCCCAATCGTAAACATAATTTCCATCACCGCCGGTTACATTTGCAACTAAAGTAGAAACCTGGCCTTCGCAAATTGCACTTGGGGTAATTACGGATAAAGACAATGGCGGATTTACTTCAATCAATACACTTGATCCGGCAGATTGGCAACCTCTGGAGTCTAATGCTGTAACTGGATAATCAGTAGTAACCACAGGAGAAACAAGGAATGAACTTCCTGTGCCGAGACCTTCCCATAAGAATGTGTACCCCGGAACGCCTCCGCCGGCAGATGCCGATACTATTGCCTGTTGTCCGATGCAGATAACAGAACTCTCACTTGGATATATTACGACTTCTTCCGGTGAACCGATCGGGAACTGAGTATAAACGGTACAACCATCCTGATCCACTACGTTTACGTTATAAACTCCTGCATATAAAGTGTTGGAAAAATCAAGTTCCGTAACATCAGGGGTCCAGTTGTAAGTGTAAGGAAGAGAGCCGCCTGATACAAATATCTGAGCAAATCCGTCATTGTCACCATAACAGGTTACACCATTAAACATCACATTGTCAATCTGAAGACTTGCAGTTGCATTTACTGTAACATTATTGCTTCTGGTACATCCGTTAGCGTCTGTAATTACAACGGAATAGGTTCCCGGTGCAAGATTTGTCAGATAATCACTTGTCATTCCTCCAGGATTCCATACATAAGTAAAACTACCTGTTCCACCTGTAATATTACTAACATAAGCAACACCGTTATTCATACCGCATGTTGCATTTTCGGTTACAAATGTAGCAACTATCTGATTTGGCTCTCCGACGACATATGTTTCCTGAATGAAACAACCTATGTCGCTGGCATCATAAACAACAACTGTATATGATGCAGCAGTAAGATCATTAATTACAGCAGAGGTTTCCGGAATCTGAGGCCATGAATAAAAATATGCCCCGCTGCCTCCGCCTGCAGCAACCGAGATCATCCCGTTATCACCGGCATAACAGGTTGCGTCGGTAACTGTTCCTGTTATTGTAAGTGGAGAAGGCTCGTTAATATCAATGTCAACAGATGCTGTACAGCCATTGTCGTCAGTAATTACAAGAATATAATTGCCTTCGCAAAGATTTGATGCTGTAGCCGTTCCTGCACCATTTGACCATGTGTAAATATATGGCAGGGTGCCTCCGTTTCCTAACCCGGTGGCAGCCCCATTGCAAAATCCGTAACAGGTAACGTCATTGTAAACAGATATGCTGGCTGTAAGCGGTAATGGCTCTGTAACAGCAACATTACCAACTGCCGAACATCCGTTTGCATCTGTTACAGTTACAACATATGCTCCTTCTGTAAGATTTATTGCCAATGCTGTAGATTGTCCGTTGTCCCATGATATAGTATTGGTAGCTGTGGAACTTGTAAAGAAGACTTCGGCTGTTCCTGTATTTTCCCCGAAACAGTTTGCGTTTACAGGATTTATATTTGTAATTACAGGGCCGTTTATATCACTTAAAGCAATTGTCTGGCTAATGCTGCAGCCGTTAAAGTCGGTAATTGTAACAGTATAATTCCCGGACTGGACATTGTTTATTGTGCTTGATGCTCCGCCTGAAGCAGGAACGGGGTTCCACGCGTACGTATATGGCCCGACTCCTCCGGTTGCACCAACAGTGACAGAACCATCTGAATTTCCGCATGTAGGCTGGGTAATATTCTGAACACTTATTCCTAAAACAGCAGGGCTGTTAATACTCGTGGAATTATAGACCTGACATCCGTTAAAGTCTGTTACTGTAATGTTATATATTCCAGCACAAAGGTTAAGTATATCCGGGGCTACTTCTGAATTTGACCATAAATAGCTATATGGGGATACACCTCCGGAAGGCATGGCAGATATTGTTCCGTCACAGGCTCCGTTACATAATTCATTCGAAGCCAGTAAACTTACATTTAGTACAGGTGGTTGGTTAATCAGAACACATGTATCTATCATACAACCGTTATTATCAAGGACTGTTACACAATGTTGGCCTGCACTTAAACCAAACGGATTTGATATTACATGGCCATTATCCCATACATAATCGTACGGAGCAGTACCACCTATAATAGTTATACTGATATCAGCATTTGAACTTCCGTTACATTGTGCGTCATTAATTGTGACATCAGCAAATTGCATAGGAGTAGGAGTGTCAACAAAAACCGAATTAGTTCCTGTACAACCATTGCTGTCATATACTGTTACTGTATGCAATCCTGTGCACAAGCTCAATGCTGTTGCAGTTGTTTGTCCTGATCCGCTCCACACATAAGTGTAAGGGGCTGTACCTCCCGATGGAGCAGCCGTAGCTGTCCCTGAGCAATCACCGAAACATTCTGTATCGGAACTAACCATTGGAACCGTAATAAATGAAGGCGATGAAATTGTGAAATTTCTGGTAAGGAAGCAATTATAGGAATCTAAAACAATAACAGAATATGCTCCTGCACAAAGATTTGTCTGATCCGGTGCATTTATTGCCACACCGGCACCTGACCATGTATATGAATAAGGAGCTGTTCCTCCGAATACAGTAATGTCAATACTTCCGTTGCATAATCCTGAACATGTTACATCTGAAATCCCGGAAATAAGATCAACCGCTGTTGGCTCGGTCATAGTCGTACCTACTGTTGCAACACAACCTGTATTTAAATCAGTAACAACTACACTGTACGATCCGTCACATAAATTGGTAGCGGTATTGCTTGTCTGTACAGGCACTGTACTCCATGAGTACTGGAACAGTCCGCTGCCTCCGGTTACACTTACTGTAGCAGTTCCGTTACATGTTCCGTTACATGTAGGATTACTGCTGGCCGTAATTGTTGCAACCTGTGCATTCTGATCGCTTATAGGATAAGAAACAATTTCCTGACATCCTTTGTTATCTGTAACTGTTAATATATATGATCCGGCAGGAACATTCCAGATATCCTGACTTAGCTGACCGCTGCTCCATGCATAGAAATATGGAGGAGAGCCTCCTCCTACAGTAACATCAATGGCTCCGTCAGATTGTCCGCAGTTTGAAGGCGTAATAGCATCATTTACGAAAATTGCCGGCCCGTCTGTCATTACAGTACTTGCTGAAATTGAACACCCGTTATCATCAGTTACTGTTACTGCAATATTTCCTGCACATAAGCCGGTTGCAGTTTGAGAACTTTGAAGATTACTCCATGTATAAGTAAACGGAGCAGTACCGCCGGCTATGTTTGCAAGAGCACTTCCGTTGCAGGCTCCGAAACAATTAATCTGAGGTGCAACAATATTTAAACTCAAGCCTGCCGGCTGTCCGATTATTACGCTGGCAGTTACAGAACAACCTATTGCATCACTTATAGTCACATTATATGACCCGGGACACAGGTTTGTCGCAGTAGGATTGGTTTGCGCAGGAACAGTACTCCATGTATAATTGTATGGAGCAGTTCCTCCGGCAGCAGAAACTGTTGCCCAACCATCACAGGTTCCGTTACAACTCAAATCGCTGTATGCCGAAATAATAGCGCTCGGGCCGGCAACGTTAACCACATTGGCAGAACCGGTCTGGCTACACCCATTGTCGTCGGTTACTGTTACTGTGTAAGGATTTCCTGCCGCAGTAAGCCCGGTATTGGTTTGACCTATAGTGTTGCCACCTGCCGACCATCCCCATGAATAAGGAGATGTCCCTCCGACAGGAGTCGCTGTTGCTGTTCCGTTTGCCATTCCGCAATTGGCCGGAGTTGTGGACATATTTAAAAGCATTGCTGCCGGCTCTGCAATATTGAAATTAAGGCTTGTGGTACATCCGTTATTGTCTGTTACCAATACAGAATGAGATCCACCACATAAATTCAGGTTGTTGTTTGAATTTGGATTTAATCCGCCGGACCAATTATAAGTGTAAGGTGCTGTACCTCCTGAAACACTTATCTGAGCTTCTCCGTCACAATCTCCGTTACAGGTAACAGGAACTGTGCTTACAAGGTTTGCAGATAGTGCTGTAGGTTGGGTAAGAGTTGTACTGTGAGTTGCTGTACAGCCAAAATTATCTGTTACAACAACTGAAATTCCACCTGCAGGTAAGCCGGTTACAGTACTTGTTAATCCGGCAATAGTTTGATTAAAGCCATTGGACCAGTTATATGTATAATTCGGAGAACCTCCTGTTACTGTAGCTGTTGCTGTTCCGTTAGCACCTCCGGCACAGGACACGTTTGTTCCGGTTACATTTACCGTAATTGCGCCTACGTCACCTACAAAGCCACTGGCTGATGCAGTACATCCGTTATTGTCTGTAACGGTAACAGTATAATTTCCGCTTGGAATACCGGTAGCTGTAACCGCATTCTGAGGAGGAGCCGTATTCCAGATATAGCTTGCATAAGGTGTTGTGCCTCCGGTCGGATTAACGGTAATGGCTCCGTCTGATTGTCCGCAGTGTGCATTCACTATGTTGATTGTGCTTGCTGAAAGAGCAGCAGGTTGTGTAATATTAACGCTTCCTATAACTGTACATCCTGACATTGTAACAGAAACATTATGTATTCCGGCACACAGATTCGTAGATGTTTGTGTTATCTGGGTATTATCCCAAAGATAAGTAAAAGGTCCTGCCCCTACGGGTGTTACTGTTGCAGACCCGTTACAAAGTCCGTTACAGCTCACCTGAGATACTGCAGAGGTCGTTATTGTAAACGGAACTCCGCCATCAACAATACTAATACTGTTTGAAGATGTACAACCGGCACCGTCAGTTACAGTTACGGTATAGCTGCTTGCAGCCGCGGTAATTGAACTTGTTATGGGGCCGTTGCTCCAGTTGTATGAAGGAGGAGGGGTGTGCCCTGATACTACTACAGATGCGGTTCCGTTTGACATTCCGCATGTAGCATTTGTGGATGACATTGTGAGAACCATAGCAGGAGGATCTGTAATACTGAAATTTTCTACTGTGTAGCAGGCGGCATTTGAACCGTCAGCAACAGTTACTGTATATGAACCATCACATAAACCTCCGGTGGATTGGTTATTAGGAGTTGTTCCTGCCGAATAATTGTAAGAATATGTTGAACATCCTGATGCATTAACTGTTGCTGTTCCGTTACAGTTCCCTGCACAATTAGGATTGGTTACAACTACATTTGCTGTTGGAGTATTTCCTGTATTGTTAACAACTGTGCTTGCAGAAGCTGTACATGAATTGGCATCTGTTACCGTAACAGAGTAAGGGCCGGCACACAGAGAGTTGATTGTTTGTGATGTGCCGCCTGAAGACCATGAATATGATGAGAAAGCTGTTGTAGTTGTCGCAGAACCATTACAAAGTCCGCAACCGGCTGGTGTCGGAGTAATTGCCGGAGCAGGTTGCGGATACACGGTAATATTCTGACTGTATGACTGAACACAACTTCCTGCAGTTACTTGTAACGTAACTGAATATGTTCCCGGTGTTGACCAGGTGATTCCTGTAGGATTCTGTGTTGTGGATGTTGCCGGCGAACCTCCTGCAAAAGTCCATAAATAAGTCTCCCCGGGAATAACTGTTCCTGTGTGGGTGAAATTAAATGAATGTCCGCTGAAACACTGGTTTCCGTTGTACGTAAATGCAGGGTCTGGTACCGTAACAGTATTAAGGTTCACAGTTCCTGTTGCAGTACACCCTGTGGCATCAGTTATGTTTACTGTATAACTTCCTCCTCCGAGTCCTGTGAAATTATATGAGGCTACTCCGGTTTGGGTTGACGCCCCAAGTTGAATATTGTAATTAGGCACCCCTCCTGTACCTGTAATTAAAACAGATCCGTTATTCGGGCCTCCTGCACATGTCGGATGAGTAATGCTGGAATTAAATCCTACAGCGGTTGGTTGCGTTAATACAACGGTTTCATTATATTCACACCGGCCTATTGCATCTGTAATTGTAAGAGAATATGAGCCAGGTGCAAGCCCGCTTAAATTATTGCTTGTCGATGTGAAAGCTCCCGGCCCGACCCAGTTGGTAGAATATGGAGCAGTTCCTCCATTTATGCCGGAAACAGTAATAGTCCCGTTATTTGCACCGTTACATGTAATATTGGTGCTTGTAACAGTAGCATCAATACCATTAATTGTAAAATTAAGACAGTTGCCTGCTGAGAAATTGCTGCAAATGTCATTTACCCCGCCGTTTAACACGCAAATAGAGTAATTACCATCATTAGATAAAAAGTCTCCCAACTCCAGAGTCCAGAGGTCGTCATAAAAAGTTCCTGCGTAAGTTCCTGCTGCACCTGCTTCACAAACGGCACTCCATGCATCAACAATATTGTACGTGCCGGCCGGACCGGAAATAACAAAGTCGGAAGGCTGAACGCTACCACACCATAATCTCTCCGAGAATTGAAGTGTTATGGATGAAGACCCGCAAACAGGCGGATATACAATAGATTCCATGTATGGCGGCACATTGTCTATAATAGATGCTGTACCTCCAAAGCTTATGCTATATCCATACTGAGTTGACGAAAAATTACTGACATTTACCACATATGTATTGCCTGCAGTAACATTTAAAAGAGCATTGTCGTTAACATCGCTTGCAGAACCGCAGGTAAGTGATGAACCCCCGTTTGCCCCTGTAGTCCCGGATGTGGCAGACCAGTTACAACTGATCTGAACAGATGCAGGATTGCTTGCAATTGTATTGCAGTCAGCGGAGGTAATGTTATAAACTGCCCAATCGTAATCATCTGATGATTGATTTGGTGTAATATTAAAAGATGTATTTCCTGAAGTGGTAGCAGTAAATGTGTACCATACATCATTACGTTCACCGCTTAACATACAGTTTGCAGGACATCCGCCTGTTGTCGGAATTTCATTCGGATAGTTTCCGGTTCCTACATAAGATGCGGCTGTTGAATAACTGCTTGAACAAAGCGGAATTGCCCCCAGACAGTCCTGAACAGTAGGAGGTGGGAGCGAACAATATGCAAGAACTCCGGCATTAACAGTTGTGCCGCTACAATAGAACTGATAAATTCCGATACGGAATGTTCCGGCATTTGGAGCAACGAATACAACTTCTGATCCTAAACCGCAATGATCGTCATTGTAAAATCCTGCTACAGCAACTCCTGCATTGTTATATACTTCTAACTGAGTGTCAACAGAGTTTGTTCCACCTCCCTGGCAAAAAGAAAAAATGAAGGTCTCTCCTGGATATGTTGCCACAAACGTATAATAAGTGTGTGTGTTTACACTTACAGTTTGAAATGCTCCGTTCGGAGACAAAGCACCTGCAAGAGTAGCTCCTGTACAAACGGCAAAAACTTTGTTGTTTATTGAAAACATCAAAGTTGTGAGAACCGCAAAAAGTAATATTTTTCGCATAATATGTCGGGGTTTTAATTTAAACTATATTCTCTTATTTAAGTGTCATGGATGATTTTATTTATTATTGTTCTCTATTTCTTTCAGAAGACTTTCATATTCCTCCGGGTTTTCCTGTATCCATTCTTCTTTGGATTTTCTGTAATTTTCATCATCAACTTCTTTATTTCCAGTGTTGTCATAGGATGGAAAACCTGATGCGCTTACGTTAAAACCTTTACTTGCCAAATTGCTCCCCGGAGTATAATTGTGTTCCGGATTTACACCGTCAACTATAATTGTACTGTAGTCGTAATCCACATTGTTTGACAACAAAATATTTTTTATGTACGAAGCCGTTATAAGGTTGTTAATGTACAACTGATATCTGTCTTTTCCGGCTCCGCTTTTAAAATACCTGCCGTCAAGAACATTATTATCACTTAATAAATCATTAAGTATTTGCTGTGCATGATTCTCATCAACTACATTCACAACTTCGAAATAAACAGTGTAGCCCTCATTTGCAATTTTTTTCTGGGCAAAATCAAGTTTTTGCTGCTGGGCAAAACAGCCAATTCCGAAAAGCATCATTAACCCTGTAAATAACAATCTCTCTTTCATGGTATGTTGTTTTAATTTCTTATCAGATTCACTCTTCCTTTTTTGGTCTGAACATTGCCGAATTTGTCAAGAGTCTTAATCTCCCATAAATAATACCCTGGTCTGACTTCTTCACCTATGTTATTAATTCTGCCGTTCCACATAAATTCAGGATTGTCAGAATCAAAAACAGTATTTCCGTTTCCATCAACAATTACTAATTTGTAAGAAACAAAATCCAGATTTTCACCAATCGGTCCAAAACTGGAATTAACTCCGTTTGAATTCGGCATAAAAGCATTTGGTACATAATAAACATGCTCTACAACAATATTTACTTTCTCAGTTGCTTCCGACTTGCAGCCAAACTCATTAATAGCAGTTAACCCGATTAAATATTCACCTGCACTGTTAAATTTATAACTTACTTCTTTTTCTATAAATTGTTGATTATCAATGCTCCACAATAATTTTAAATCCTCAACATTATTGCAAGTAAAGTAATATAAATTTTCTGAGTTATCAAAATTAATTTTAACAAAACTTGGTTGGTTAATGGTAATTTCTTTTAATTTTTCTGTTTTTAATATGAAATTGTTGAAAATAACAGAAACTTCAGGTTGGTAATTACCGGCTTCAATATAAGTGTGTTCTGCTTTTGCCCCGTAAACTCTGAGATTCTCGTCAGTGTTCCATATAATATCGCATTTTTCAGGCAAATTTTCGGCAGTAAAGATTACTTTAGCCGGAATACAGTTTTCCTGCACTTCAATTTTAAATGTTAATTTACTGATGTCGGGTGTTACAACAGTTTCAACAGCCGTTTCTTTTACATTGTTTTTATTTGTATTTTCATGATTGTCTGTTACTTCAGATTCCTTTATTGCTGAATTGTTTTCTTTGATTTCGGGTTTTATTTCATTTGTTACAACGTTCTTATTGGTTTCTGTAAATTCTTTATCTTCTGAATTCAGGTTTGTTTTATTTGTTGTAACAATAACTTTGTCATTTTCCGGCTTTATGTCGTTGCCATTAGTGTTCTGTTCAGATACTACAGACTTGTTATTATCTGATTTTGCAATAACAGTAGCTTCTTTGTCAGGGGTTTTATTTATCCTGTTAAATAAATATATTCCGGAAACAGACAGCATAAGTGCTGTAGCAACAAGAATTGTTTTAGTCAAACCACTCATCCCGGGAGATTTTGGTAAATCTTTTTCCAGTTTTATCCAGTCGTTATGGTCATATGGGACTTCGTACCCGTTCAATATGTCTTTTATGTTTTTCATATCATTCATTGATATTTCCGTATTTCTCAATATACATGTTTTTTAACTTCCCTTTTGCTTTTGCCAGATTGGATTTTGAAGTTCCGATACTGATGTTAAGCATTTCAGCAATCTCTTTATGCGAATATTCTTCTACAACATAAAGATTGAAAACTGTTTTATAAGCAGGTGAAAGTTCCTGAATAAGCTCAATTATCTTTTCTGCACTGGCATTTGTTAAATTTAGCTTTTCAAGACTTTCTTCCGAATCGTCTGTCAGATTTGACAAACTAAGATCTGAATCATTGCTGAAACTCATCTTATTCTTTTTCCTTATGCAATCAATAGTATTATTAACTATTATTCTGCGTATCCATCCTTCTATCGATCCGGTATGCTTAAAATATTTAATCTTTTCAAAGACCTTTATAAACCCGTCGTGCAGAAAATCTTTAGCCTCGTCTTTATCTTTGGCGTATCTTAAGCACAATCCAAGCATTTTTCCGTATGTGTATTTGTAAAGTTGCTGCTGACTGTCTCTGTCTCCCCGGATACATCCATCTACAATCAACTTTACATCCTCCTGGTTGCTTAGGTTCATATCTTCTTTTTTCAATTTGATGACGGCAAGATTCCCAAATAGTTGTCTGGTAAATCTAAATTTTTTACCGAAATTATAAAAATATTTTAACAAACATGAAATATTGAAAAAATTGTAGCTTTTCTTTTGGGATTTGTAAAACGCTTTTTCTATATTTGCGACACTCGAATTAAAAATAAAATAATGGAATTATCTCACATTGAACACATTGGTATTGCTGTAAAATCGATAGATGAAGCAAGAAAATATTATGAAGGAATTTTGGGCTTAACCTGCTATGCTGTAGAAGAAGTTAAAGACCAGAGAGTCAAAACTGCGTTTTTTAAAATAGGACAAACAAAAATTGAGTTGCTGGAGTCAACAGACCCTGAAGGTCCGGTTGGTAAATTTATTGAGAAAAAAGGCGAAGGAATTCATCATATTGCTTTTGCTACCAAAGGGATTGAAGGCGTTTTACAAGATCTGGATGCTTCGGGAGTTAACCTGATTGATAAAACTCCGAGAAAAGGAGCCGAAGGTTTGGATATTGCATTTTTGCATCCTAAGTCAACTTATGGCGTTTTGACAGAGATTTGCGAAGACAAGAATAAATAATATATTTCCAAACAATAGAACAAAATTAATAATGGCAATTGAAGAAAAAATCAAAAAGCTCGTCGAACTACGTGCCGAGGCACGTTTAGGAGGTGGAGCAAAGAGGATGGAGGCTCAGCACGCTAAAGGAAAATTAACCGCACGTGAACGCATTGATCTGCTTTTGGACGAAGGCAGTTTCGAGGAACTGGACATGTTCGTAACTCACAGACTTACCGATTTTGGTCTCGAAAAAGAACAATATCTTGGTGATGGCGTTGTTACAGGTTACGGAACAATTGACGGAAGATTGGTATATGTCTATTCTCAGGATTTTACAGTCCTTGGCGGTTCTTTATCCGAAACAAATGCAAAGAAAATCTGCAAAGTAATGGATATGGCCATGAAAGCCGGAGCTCCGATGATCGGGCTTAATGATAGCGGAGGTGCACGTATTCAGGAAGGTGTTTTAAGTTTGTCAGGATATGCCGAAATCTTTCAGCGTAATATCGAAGCTTCAGGTGTAATCCCGCAACTATCGGCTATTCTTGGCCCTTGTGCCGGAGGCGCAGTATATTCTCCTGCTTTGACTGATTTTATTCTTATGGCTGAAAATATCAGTTATATGTTTGTTACCGGTCCTAAAGTTACCAAAACTGTTACAGGCGAAGATATAACTGTTGAAAATCTTGGCGGAGCTATGATTCACGCTTCTAAATCAGGTGTGGCTCATTTTGTCTCTGAAAATGAAGAAGAAGCAATGAAGACATTGAGAAGACTTATTTCTTATATGCCTCAGAACTTTATGGAAAATGCTCCTGTTATAGATTGTGACGATCCTATTGACAGAGTTGACGATGTCCTCAATCAGATTATTCCTGATAATCCGAATAAACCATATAACGTAATTGATGTAATTACTACTATTGTTGATAACGGAGAATTTGAAGAAGTACATAAATACTATGCAAAGAATATTGTTGTAGGGTTTGCAAGATTTAACGGACAGTCCGTAGGTGTTGTAGCCAATCAACCCAGTTTTCTTGCAGGAGTACTTGATATAGAAGCTTCACGAAAAGGAGCCCGTTTTGTAAGGTTCTGTGATTGTTTTAACATTCCGTTGGTTACTTTGGTTGATGTTCCGGGATTTTTACCGGGAAGTTCACAGGAATACGGAGGTATTATTTCAAATGGTGCAAAACTTATGTATGCATACGGAGAAGCAACTGTTCCGAAAGTAACAATAACTCTTCGCAAATCATATGGCGGAGCTCACGATGTTATGAGCTGTAAACAGTTAAAGGGAGACCTAAACTATGCATGGCCTTCTGCCGAAATAGCTGTTATGGGAGCTTCAGGAGCTATTGAAGTATTGAATTTCAGAGAGCTTTCAGCTATTGAAGATACTGAGAAAAAAGCTGAATATATTGCTCAAAAAGAAACCGAATACAGAGAAAAGTTTGCAAATCCTTATCAGGCAGCAAAATATGGCTATATTGATGATGTAATTGAGCCACGTAATACAAGGTTCAGAATAATCAGAGCATTGGCATCTCTGGCAACCAAGAAAGCTTCAATGCCCGCGAAAAAACACACCAATATTCCACTTTAATAAATTAAAACATGAACATAATAAGTGCAATAACTTTTGATTTATCACGTGTTGACGGCAATGCTATTACAATTTTTCTCATTGGTTTTGGGGTTGTGTTTTTTGCTTTGCTTATCATATATCTGATTTTTTCAACTATCCCGCGTTTTCTTGACATAAAGATTCCGAAGAAGACTAAGGTGAAAAATGAGAATGCAGAGTCTGCCGTAACTACAGGTAAGTCAGAAATAAATAATGAAGTTTATGCTGCCATAGCTATGGCATTAAGCTTACATTTTGAGGATCATCATGATGAAGAATCTATGATTCTTACTATAGATTTACATGACAGACTTAACTCTCCGTGGAGTGCTAAAGTTCAGAACGTGATTTCAAAAAATTAATTAAAGTAAACTACATAAATGAAAAACTTTAAATTTAAAATTAACGGTAACGATTACGAAGTTGCTATAGATGAGATAGTTGACAATAATGCTAATATTGAAGTTAATGGCGTTAAGTATGTCGTAGAGCTTGAAAAACAGGCAGACAAACCACAGCCTATTGTCAGAAAACCAAAACCTCAGGCTGTTAAGAATGAACCTGTTCAGCCAAAAGCTTCCACACCATCAGGAAATGTTAAATCAGTATTATCTCCTTTACCGGGAGTTATACTTGACGTAAAGGTTAAGGAAGGAGATAAAATCTCTAAAGGAACTACTGTCCTGATTATGGAAGCAATGAAAATGGAAAACAACATTGTCTCTGAATTTGACGGAGTTGTTACAGCTTTAAAGGTTAAAAACGGACAATCAGTTTTACAGAATGATGTCTTAGTCGAAATACAATAAGTAAAAATAATAAAATGAAAAATAAATTATATTTGATTTTTACCTTTTTATTTATTGGACTGATAACATTTGCAGGTAATGCAGATTTAAAGACTGAATTAATAAAAGGTAAATGGATGAATAAATCGGGGGGATATTATCCGACTCCGATTTTGCCAAAAGATGATTCTAAAATTGAAACAGTTTGTCGCTATAAAACTCTTGTTTTTCACGAAGACGGCACATTTGCGCTCGATTCTGCCAAACATGATTATATGGGTAAATTTTCAATTGAAAACGGAATTGTCCGTTTGGACTTTATGCCTTCGGCTGTACAGCATTACAGCAAAAACATGGGAAAAGCTTCAGGAGGATACATTGTTACATATGACACAATACAGCTTCCTCCGCGCGAAGGTAAAATAGTTGACGGTAAACTGGTTTTGGATACAGGATTTGAATTTACACATCGTAGTTCATCTCTTCACGGATTATTAAAATTCTGGGAGTTTACCGGATTTGAAAATGCAACCTGGGGGCATTTTATCATGCTGCTTGTTGCATTGACATTTATTTTCCTTGCAATCAGGTACAATTATGAACCACTTTTGCTGATACCTATTGGTGTAGGGATAATTATTGGAAATATTCCGATGTTTCAGGCTGTTGATTTTAATCTTCAGTTAGGGATTTATGAGCCGGGGTCGGTAATGAACTTCTTTTACGGAGGTGTTGTTAATGGATGGTTTCCACCTTTGATTTTCCTTGGTATCGGAGCCATGACAGATTTTTCTGCACTGATTTCAAGCCCAAGGTTAATGCTTTTGGGTGCTGCTGCGCAGTTTGGAGTGTTTGCAACATTTGTACTAGCCCTTATTGTAGGATTTTACCCGGCAGAAGCAGGTGCTATAGGAATTATCGGAGGTGCCGACGGACCAACAGCAATATTCCTGTCTTCAAAACTGGCAAACGGGATGAATATCGTAGGTTTCAGCGGGGCAGGAGAGGCAATATACTCCAAGAATCTGCTCGGGGCTATTGCTATTGCAGCATATTCATATATGGCTCTGGTTCCGGTAATTCAGCCTCCTGTAGTAAATCTGCTCACTACTAAAAAAGAAAGATTGATTAAGATGAGACCACCACGTCAGGTTTCAAAAATTGAAAAGATACTTTTCCCGATTGTAGGCTTGTTACTGACAGCTTATATATCTCCGACTTCTTTACCATTATTGGGGATGTTGTTCCTGGGAAATATTCTTAAAGAAAGCGGTGTAACCCGTAGACTTGCCGAAACTGCGGCCAATCCTTTGATTGACTCAATTACAATTCTTCTTGGGGTTAGTGTGGGAGCTTCAACACAAGCCGATGTCTTCCTTACATTCGATTCTGTAATGATCTTTACCATGGGAGCATTGTCTTTTGTTCTGGCAACAGCATTCGGAGTAACATTCGCGAAAATAATGAACTGGTTATCACCGAAGAACAATCCTGTAAACCCGATTATTGGTTGTGCAGGCGTTTCGGCTGTGCCTGACAGTGCGCGTGTTGCACAGGAATTGGGTCACAAGGCAGATCCTTCCAATTACCTGCTTATGCATGCCATGGGGCCGAATGTTGCCGGAGTTATCGGGTCAGCAATTGCTGCCGGTATATTACTGAGTTTCTTATTATAAAAAATAATTATTTATTGAAAATGCTCCGCCCGCGGGGCATTTTTTTTTATTTTTACACCATAATATACTAGCAGCAAAGAATGAAAGCAATGATTTTTGCAGCAGGTCTGGGAACCAGACTGGCTCCGTTTACAAATGACAGACCTAAGGCAATGGTTGAAGTCGCCGGAAAACCAATGTTACAAATGCAGATTGAACGTTTGCGCGATTTTGGCTTTAACTATATTGTAATTAATGTTCACCATTTCTCAGAACAAATCATAAGTTTTATTAAAGCAAATGATTTCGGGGTAGAAATAAAAATTTCAGATGAATCCGGTCTTTTGCTGGATACAGGAGGCGGACTTAAAAATGTGAAAAAGTTCTTTCAGAAAGACGATATCTTTTTACTTCATAATGTGGACATATTTTCTGATATTGATCTTAAGCATCTTTATGAATTTCATGAATATTCAGGTAATCTGGTGAGTCTGGCAGTAAAACACAGAAAAAGTACAAATTATTTACTTTTTGACGATAACAATACTTTGTGCGGGTGGAAAAGCTATAAGACAAATTCCATGATAATATCTTCCGAAAGGCCTTCTTATGACGAAATGGCATTTAGCGGAATATATATGTTTAATTATGAAATTTTTGATTTTTTGAAAAAAGAAGGAGCATTCCCGATTATACCGGAATTGCTCGAAATATCAAAAAGCCAATCAATAGGAGCATGGGTGCACGATGATAATTTTATGCTTGATCTGGGAAAACCCGAAGCAATTGCCGAATGCGAAAATTATATAAAATACTTTAAGTAGTCAACAATAAGCAAAAAAACACGCCGGGTAATTAAAATTATCCGGCGTGTTTTTTTACTTAACAGTATTTTTTAGGAATCCTGTTATTTAATGTATTCTGCCAATTCAGCCAATAACTGAGATTTTTCGCGATAGCCGATAATACGTTTAACTTCTTTACCGTCTTTCATAACTATCATACACGGTATTCCTGAAATGTTGAATTTTGCAGACAGATTTTTATTGTTGTCTGTGTTTACAGAAGCAACAGTAATCTTGCTTTGATATTCGCCGGCAACTTCTTCGAGAACCGGTTTCATCATTTTACACGGGCGACACCAGTCTGCATAAAAATCGACCAAAACAACTCCCGATTTGGTACCTGCTGTAAAATCTGATTCTGTTAAAGTTTTAATTTTTGACTCTGATGTCTGTGCATTTAAATTCACGGAAGTTAATAACCCGACGACAATCAGAGCTGCTGAAATAAGAAGGAATTTTTTCATAATTCTTTGTTTAATTTATTTATTTTTAACGTAATATTTCTTTATTTATGTATTCGTTTAACTCATTTATTTTATCCGGCTCAAACCATGCCGTATCTTTATATCTCCTGAACCATGTAAGTTGCCGTTTTGCATAATTTCTGGTATTCTTTTTAATTAATTCAACCGCATCTTCCAAAGAGATAGTTTTTTCAATGACATTAAACAATTCTCTGTAGCCAATTGTTTTCAAAGCAACAAGATTTCTTTTGGAATAAAATGTCATAGCTTCTTCAAACAGCCCGTTTTCCATCATTTTGTCAACCCTTTGGTTTATTCGTTCATAAAGCAGAGCCCTATCCAAATTTATGCCAATTTTGATTATTCTAAAATTCCTTTCAATATTTTGATTGCTACGGAAGTCCGAAAACGGTTTGCCGGTTTGATAAAACATTTCCAGCGCACGCATGATGCGGTTCGGATTTTTGAGATCAACCTGAGAGTAATAAACAGGGTCTGCTTTTTTTAGTTCAAATCGTAAAGCCTCTATTCCTTTTGCTTTATACAATTCATTTACCTGTCTGCGTATTTCTTCATCGTGATCAGGCATTTCGTCAACGCCATTGCAAACAGCATCAATGTAAAGCCCTGAACCTCCGCACATTATTGCAATATCATGTGATTCAAAATATTTTTCGAGTAATGCGGTGCTTTCGGCTTCGTACTGATAAATACTGTAATGATCGTCAATTGAGACAGAGCCGATAAAATGGTGTTTTACTTCTTTTAACTGGTGAGGCTCAGGTTTGGCAACACCAATGTTTAATTCTTTGTAAATTTGCCTTGAATCACATGACAATATTTCTGAACTGAAGTGTTTGGCCGTCTCAATACTTAAATCGGTTTTCCCGACTCCGGTAGGACCGAAAATTATAACAAGTGTTTTTAAATTAGCCATTAAAGGTCGTAGTCGTCAATATTTTCCAAACCAAAATCACCATCTTCATCTTCACTAAAGCTGTCAAATTCTTCCAGATCGTCATCTGTAATGTCATCAATAAACACCTGACGCGGAGCTTTGCCATGTGAAAGAGTGCAAATAGGAAATTCCAGATGAACATCATCCTTTGTCCGCTCCCTGAGATTTACAATTTCAATAAAAAATGAACGAACCGAGAAAAAATCAAAAATATAAACAAATCTCTGTCCCAGACTAAGATCGAAATCTGTCAGTTTAGTTTCTTCCATTAGCAATACATCTGCCTGAGACTCTGTATCTATTCTGTCAAGGGCTATTTCTTCAAGCTTATCCCATGATTTATTGGAATGATAAAAAGTAGTGATTAAATTCGGATCAAAGTCACACGAAGCCTGAATAGCAAGGTGTAAATCTAAAAAGGTGCTGTCGGAAAATAATTCTATATCTCTGACAAATTCGTCATTTTCGCCTGAAATTATTCTGTATTTTATTATCATTTTCTTAAATTTAATATAAAACTAATTGTGTCTGCATTATCTGCATATTCATTTAACCCGGGTTTTTGTGATTTCCCGAATGCTAATTTATCTGAAAATCCGGTACACTTTGTTATAATGCACTGAATTTTTTCGGAATTTTCTGTTAAAATTTGTTCAACGACATCCAAATCGTTGTAATATTCGTAGTTAACAACTCCTACCGGTGCTGCAATATCTGACTTCTCGACAAGAAATAAATTTCCGGGGTTAACATGTAAAATTTTATTCATTGCCAGAACTGCGTACTGATAGTCAAGATTGTTCGCAAATTTAAAATGATCTTTCAAATGTATGTACTTCTGAAAAGCATTGCAAAGAGGGTTAAAGTCATAATTTTCCGGCACATAAATTTTTGAAACATTTCTGCATCCGAGTCCGAAGTAAACAAAAATATCATCGGCAAGAGCTTCAAGCTCTTCTTTTGTCTCTTTACCTGATAAAATTGCAACAGAATTTCTGTTCTTCCTTAAAATATTAGGGTATGAAGAAAAATAATATTCAAAGTATCTGTTAGTGTTATTACTTCCTGTTGCAATTATTGCATCAAAATTATCAACTCTGGATTCGCTTATTTTTATTTTAGATGCGTAACCCGGCGATTTGATTAAGATTCTGTCAATTATCCATTTTAATAATAAACTGTCTTTTGAAGAAAGCTTGATGTTAAGGTTTACGCCACATATAAATCCGCAAATAAGATCATGCAGTCCTACCATTGGAATGTTTCCGGCCATTATCAACCCCAGAGTCCTGTCCGAAAGACCATCAGGGATATTATATTTGTCAGACCATTTATTTAAAATATCTGTTTTAAGATTTTTGCTACACTCTGTAAGTGCAAATCTTACGAACTCTTCGCTGAACCATGGATTTGAATTGTATATTCTTTCAAACCCGGGAAAATTATACAGTTCCGGTGTCTGACAAACTTCGGACATCTCCGAGCCAACAACTGATAGTGTTTCTATCCGCTCTTTCAGTGTCATTATTAATAACCTGTTTCGTTCCAGGCTTCGTTAATGGCCTGATTAACTTCATTAAAACCAGAACCATCCATAGCCATAACAACTATCATGTAAATCAGGAAAATCACACCCAGTACCAAACCTATGATAGCACAAATTTGTCCTGCTTTTAAACTGTTAAAAGAAGAAATTGTGTACGATTCCGGGTTTTCGGCATAAGTCCTTTTTGCTTTCGGAACTAATGCCAAAGCTATAATTGCAAGTACAGGCGCAATTAATCCTCCGCAACAGCATATGCTTACAATTGACAATATCCCTAAAGTCAGCACACCTGACGAATTAGGAACTTTTATCTGCATTCTTTGTTGGGTATATGAATAATTCTGATTCATTGTATTCATGTTTAAATTATTATTGTGTTTTTGATTTTGTGATGTGTTTGAAGGGAAACCCGTATTTTCATCAGCAATTTTCTCCTGTTGTCTGGCAAATTCCAGATGAGATTCGTCAAAACCTTTGCTTACAGGCGGAATTATTGTTGCGTTTTGCTCCTGACTTTCGGGCAGACTGCTTTTATTAATTGTGCTGTCTGTAGCAGGATTGTTGTCATTTTTTAATTCAGGTAATGGAGGAATACTGCTGATGTCCGGAATTGGCGGTATTTCGGGTTGGTCAGGAGTTTCCCTGTATTTATTTTCGTCGTTTTCCATAATGTTTTTTATTGATTAAACAGTTTTATCAGATAGTTCAAAGATATAATAATTGCATTTAGGATAAAAATATATTTTAGAATTTTTGCTCCGTTTTTAAAATCATAAATCAGGTGAAGTATCAAAATAATAAACATAATTATCAGAGGTATAAGTGCCGGATAGCTGATAATGCTTTCCCACAGATTACCTTTCAAAAGTTCAATTACCGAGCGCTGCATTCCGCATCCGGGACAGTCATGACCTGTTAGCCGGTGAACCGGACAGGGTAACATATGTTTCTCAAGCCACTGAACCATGCGGCAAAGTTAAAAAAAATGCAAACAGCGGATAATATCAGTAAACAAAATATGAAATCAGGAGCATAGAATAAATTGTTTATTTTAATTTTGTTTAAGATTTATTTTATTTTTGTTTATGCCGGTTTACGAACTTATAGACAATATTGTTTTCCCTGATGTGGAAGAAGCAGAGCCAAACGGATTGCTTGCCAAAGGCGGAGATTTATCTGCTGAACGGGTGCTTTATGCCCTTACCCAAGGCATTTTCCCATGGTTCAGCGAAAGAGAACCCATTTATTGGTGGGCTCCCGACCCCAGATTTGTTTTGTTTCCTGAAAAGACAAAAATATCTAAGTCTCTTCGTCGCAGTTGCAGCAGATTTACATATAAAATTGATGAAGATTTTAAATCTGTGATTGAAAATTGTGCAAAAGTTCCCAGGCACGGACAAAACGGGACATGGATTACAGATTCAATGATTTCGTGTTATAAAAAGTTAAATGAATATGGCTATGCAATATCGTTCGAAGCATATTCAGACGGAGTGTTGGCAGGAGGGCTTTATGGGGTTAATCTAGGCGGAATTTTTATAGGAGAATCAATGTTTCATTTTAAGACAGATGCCGGAAAGGCAGCGTTTTGTTTACTGGCAGAATATTGCATATATTATGATATCAAACTGATAGATTGCCAGTTTCACACAGACCTTTTGGAAAGTCTTGGAGGTGAATATATTTCCCGTAAAGAATATTCGGATTATTTAACTAAATTTGTAAAATCACCTTTCGTGGAAATATGATATCAAAAGTTTTTAAAAAAATTGATGACGCCGGGATTAAAACAGGTACACGATTGTTGTGCGCCGTAAGCGGTGGCATTGATTCCAGTGTAATGCTACATGTGCTTAGTGATTTCGGATTTGACTGTATTGTGGCACATTGTAATTTTAAATTAAGAGGAGCAGAGTCGGACGGAGATGAAGACTTTGTGCGGAAGCTTTCTGATAAGCTTGAGTTTAAGTTTCTTTGTGAGAGATTTGATACTCATTTGTATGCAGATCAAACCGGACTTTCAATTCAAATGGCTGCCAGAGAGTTACGTTATAACTGGTTTTATGAAATGGCACAAAAACATAATTGCAGTTATATTGCTCTGGCTCACAACTCAGACGATCAGGCCGAGACTGTTATTACAAATCTTGTTCGGGGAACCGGAATAAGAGGACTAACAGGAATGAAATTTGTAAAAGATATGCTGTTTCGCCCGTTGCTGGAAATTTCACGTCATGAAATTGAAGATTTTGCTGAAGCAAATACAATAGATTTCAGAACAGATTCTACAAATAAAACCGTGAAATATTCGCGTAATAAAATAAGACATCAGATTTTACCTCTGATGGAAGAAATAAACCAGTCATGTAAAACGAATATTTTAAAATCTGTAAAGTATTTAAGCGATACAGAACTTAT
The DNA here is from genome assembly GCA_003249955.1 of Bacteroidales bacterium. Classification (GTDB taxonomy): domain Bacteria; phylum Bacteroidota; class Bacteroidia; order Bacteroidales; family ML635J-15; genus Bact-19. The sequence goes on from QKHS01000012.1 coordinate 236,147, forward strand.
TCTTAAAGCATATGTCTCTGAAGCCGCTAATAAATGTATGCATTATGAGCGGAATAAAACCGTAATTGACATTGCTCAGCTTCGAAAAACTGCTGCACCGGAGACGGTTTTGTTCGAAATTCTTGTTGCGGAAGGATTACCAAAAAGTCTTGCTGTAGAGTCTGTTGCTCTGCTTGATGCGCAAACCGGAAAGTCGTGTCGTTTTCTTAATGCAGAAGTACTTAAAGATCGGGACAGACTTATAATTGACAAGAATATCCGCCCGGCTAACGAAGGAATAACAGAAATAGATGAAGACAATTTGTCATTATTTGATAAATATGGAATTACAGTCAGAATTATTAATAATGATGAAACATTTAAAATAGTTAAAGATAAGAACATTGCTTTTACTGATTTCGACAAACTTAAATTCCCTCTTATTATAAGGCATTGGCAGGATGGAGATAAGTTTAAACCTTTCGGAATGAAAAATTTCAGAAAACTGTCAGATTTTTTTATTGATGAAAAGCTCAGTATGTTTGACAAAAACGATGTTCTTATTCTGGAATCGGCAGGAGATATTGTATGGTTGGTTGGATTACGTGCTGATAACAGGTTCAGGATAGATGAAAACACCAAACGTATATTGGTATTGGAGAAAGGCTGAGATAAAAATAAAAAATCCGGAGAGGCCTCCGGATTCTCCAATCTCTAAATAACAATGCTCACTTCTCACTTTGTTCGCCATGTTCTTTTTCGCCATGGCTACAAGCTTTATTAATTTCTTTGTTTTTATCTGAAAATTCAGTGTAATAGCCTATTTTTTCTATTTCGGCAATAATACCTTCTTTACTAATTATAGCAGGATCATACTTAAAATCTATAACTTTTGTTTCAAGGTTTACAACAAACGATTCTATTCCTTTAACTTCAGCAAGTTTTGTTTCCAGCAGTTGTTTTCCATTGGCACAATGAAACCCCACAGTTACTTTAAACTCAGCAGTTTCGGCATCCTGTGCGAATGTAGTTGCGGAAAATAAAAATACGGAAACAAGTAAAAGGAATAGTCTGAGTAATTTAGTCATAGTCTTAGTTTGCAAAAAATGTTTCAATAGCAAATATAAACTATATTTTTCTTATTCACAATAGTCAGAGGAAAAAAATATCAGAAAATTACACGGTTTTTTCAATATTTTATTAACACAATTTTGAACAATCAGATGAGAAAAGCAGATATTGGCTAAAACATTATATCTTATCTCTCTTTTTAAAGACAGGCCATTTTTCGGGAACAGGATCATGTCCGTGAGTTCCCCATGGATTACAACGCAAAATTCTCCATGTGCCGAGAATAAGTCCTTTTATCGGTCCATGCTTTTTAAAGGCTTCTATTGTGTAATTTGAGCATGTAGGGTAGTGGCGGCATGTTGGCGGGAATAAAGGAGATATTACCCATTGATATATTTTTACCAATAGGATAAAAGGAGAGGACAATATTGTTTTTATTACTTCGCCGGTTTTCATGTGGCAAAATTACACTAAACAATTTACATAAGCACTTAGAATAATTACAATTTTTTTTACATTTGTACTAATCATTCAAATTCGGAAACAAACCATGGGAATAGTTATCAGAGGTTATGATTTAAAAGAGAAAGTATTTTCAAACAGCTTGTTTAATGTTTACTCAGCATCTCATTCTGTTTTAACAGATCAGACTTTACGGATAACATTGCTGAATTCTGAAATTTTAGAAAAATCTGAAGTGAGGTCAGAGTTTAATTCATCAGCATTCCGGTTAAGTTTTGCAGAACATCCGTATATAATCAAGAATAATGATATAGTAGAGGAAAACGGGTTTTATGCAATTTTATCTGAAAACATTGAACTTGGTTTATTCTCTCATACAATTTCAATGTCTCAGTTTGAAGACAAAAGAATTATGTTTGAGAAAATACTCGAATCTTTGATTTATCTGAATGACAGAAAAATATTTCATGCTTCGTTAACACCTGACAATATATATGTTGACCAGGAAGGGAATCCGCGTATTGCAAATTATGGACTTGCAGAAATATTTTTAAAAGTACGTGAGCCCGAACTTCGGGAACTTGTACTTAAGAATTTTAATTATTCAGCACCTGAATTATCTGCATCTCAGCCTTTTGCGGGAGAAAAGGCCGAAGTGTTTTCGTGCGGAATGTTGATGAAATATATCTTTTCTGACAAAGTCTCTGATAAAATTACTGCCGGAATACAGTATATTATACGCAAAAGCACAAACTCCGATCCCTTGAACAGACACAGGAATGTTAAGGAATTACTTACAGACTTCAAAAATTGTGAGAATCTGGCTGTTAAAGAAGATATTCCGGTTCAGGAGCCAAAACGGATTGACAAAACTGAAGAGCCCGGCCCTGCTAAAAGACCTGTTTTTGAAATTCCGGTCGGGAAAGAAAACCAGAATAAACAGGCTTCCGCACAAGCCCATGCAACATATACAGAATTTAAAGCAAAGGCGGAAGCACACTATAATAAATCTTCTGAGAAAAATCCTGCTCAGAAACCTTATGTTAATGGAAATAATCAGGGACAACAGGCTGATTATAATAAAACACGTGAGGCAATAAGACAAAATGCTGCCATGAATGCAAATAACCCGGATGTAATTATCAAAACCGGAGATGTTTTGGTTTTTGGTGTTTTGTCTATTTTCTTCGGATTTATTTTGTCTGTGGGAGGCTTTATACTTGCTATAATAGGCTTTTCACGTGCTGCAAAGAACAAAAAAAAGGTCGCCTCAATGAGAAGGAATTTTGTTCAGAGCGAATCCAACACTCAAAGTATCGGAATTGTACTGTGTATAATCGGAATAATAATTTCAGGAATAAGAATGCTGATATTTTTAGCTTCAATGTTTAATTAGGATTTTTTGAAAATAATTTAATAAGTTTATCCTGTGCTTGCCCGCAATTTACTCGAAACAATTACATTTTGCAAAGGTTTGAAATGTTTTCTGGATTGTGGGAATTTAGTATAATCGGAGTCCAGAATTTCATTTACAGTTTCGCTGTATTTTTTTAGGTATAATGTTAAAGCCGCAGAAGTTACAGCAGGCTCCATGTAAACAGCGACATTATTGCCTATAGGTTTTTCTTTGTTGGCAAGTGCCCTCTTTACAGCATTTTCAAGTTTATTGAGGAATATTTCGGTGCGCATAGTTTCATCGGCATTAACCTGTTTTCGCTTGCTTATACTTTCTGTCCCCTGTGTGTTGAGATCCGAGTCTATAAATTCGAGATATTCTTCTTCAATTGTAATTAGCTGGCCGGAAGTGTCAGAATTAAGATTGTAAGCATAAACTGCGGCGTTTTCGACAATAACCTGAAGCCTTGGCAAATCGGAACTGAAATGTTTTAAAGATTCTATACACTCGTCGGTAAAAACAAAACTTTTACCATAACGGACAGAAAGGCCTGAAATAAAGTTCTGAGCCAAAACCACAGTGTTTTTGTGATGCTCATCGGATAATTGTTTGAGTTTTTCTTTATATACTTTTACGGAGTCAATTGCACTTTTTGTTTTTTGTGTGAAAGCTCTGAATGCTTTTAAATCTTCCTGAGCCTGATTTAAAACTGATACTCCGGATTTGTAAAGGATGTTGGCAATCAATGTTTTATTGTCAGTGTTTAATGAAATTCTTCCGGCTTCGATACCGAAAATGCCTAAATCCGGCCTGAAAACTATGAAAACCACATCATTTTCTTTATCATACATAGAAGCAAAACGCATACTGAGAACCAGATGATCGTCTTCGTTGCTGATGCTGAACTGAATACTTTTCTGTCCTGAAGAAGTGGCTGCTTTTAATTTTTCAGGATTAAGTTCCCAGTTATAAGGATTTTTCTTTGCTTTTCTAATGTCGATTGCTGTACCTATATCTTCATCATCAAGAATTTCTTTTACCGATAAATCAGAATTTTTGTAGTCTGCCCTGTATAGCCTTGTCCCTTCGGTTGCAAAATATACATACATATTCGCCCCTGACGGTATCAGAGAGGACAGATGTTTTATTAAAACAATCCCCGGCTCTTTGGAGAACGAAAATTCCAAATTTTATTAAGTTTATTTCTACACAAAATTAAGCTATTTAATTTAATTAAGCAAATTAAAATTTAATTAAACTGCTTGCTTAATTAATCTTTTTAAACAGGTATTAAGCTTAATTTAATCAATATTCCTTGCTAACAAACGAAATTTGTATCAGATTTTTTTCCGTTTTACTAATTATTAAATTAAAATTTATTAAGTCAATACTAAAAATACTATAGCTATGAAAAATGAAACTTTTGTGTTTATTTCATCCGACTCGGTTAAAATTTATTCGGAAAATATTAAAAAAGAGATATGTTTTGAAGATAAGGGTGTAAGAAATGTAAGTCCCTTAATTATGTCTGTAATAATCAGGGAAGCTCTTGACGAGTATGCACTACCTGATAATAATATTGTTTTGGTACCCGGACCGGAATATGTTGTTTGTTCCGAAAAAATCACATCTCATGTTAAGAAAAGCAATGATCAGGAGACTTTTGTGAAAGATATGGAGATACGTGTGCCGGAAGTTTATTGCGATATGACCAGTTTTATAATGAGTCAGAAAACCCGATTTGTTTGTAATGGAAAGACTGTTCGAAATTTTGAGGCAGTTCCTTTATTGCAGAAATATTTTGCAAACCGTCAGATTACCGAATTTGAAGCCGGTTATTTGACCGAACTTCTTGCAAATCTTTACAAAAACGACATTGCTGTGAAAAACATTATGCCTTCGGACAGTCTTATGCCGGTTTCGGAGACAAAACAGGCATATTGTGACAGACAGATTTTACTGAGTTTTGGCAGGGATAAAACATTCGCTTCTGTCAGTGAGGGAGGAGTAATTGTTAAAAGTATCAGCTATGCCTCCGGAATGCATAAGGTTGCAGAAGATGTAAGCAATAACTTTAATATTTCTGTTAATACTGCCGTTAAAATGATTGATCTTTATGGCTTCGTATTTTTGCCGAAAGAATATCTTAACTATGTAATTGATGTACCGGTTTATGGAAATGTTTATCAGAATATAGGCCTGGCAGACCTTACATACTGCATAAGAGAGTCGTTGAAGGAAATGTTTAACGGGATTTTATCAAACCTTTCAGCGAAAATGCGTGATTACGATATTAATTCGGAATTTGTTTGTGAAACCTCAGTTAGCATTAACGGGATGGGGGATCTGTTAAAATTAATACTTAACAGGGATGTTGAATTCATATCCTGTGAAGATTTTGAGTACAGGAATATGATAAATATTTATCATGAATTTGTTAAGTATGATTTTGAATTAAAAAAACAAACAGAGACCCCGAAAGTACAGGTTCAGCCTGAAGTTACAGAACAACAACCTGCGCTTATGGACAAACTGGCAAATTTATTTAATTCCAGAATTAAACCGTTTCTTTTAGAACCTGACGCTTAGGACTCCTGCATAACCAGAATAAATCCGCTTCCATGAATATTGTTTATCTGGATATTGTCATCGTCCTTAAAGTATTTTCTTAGTTTGGTAATGTAAACATCCATACTTCTGGCGTTAAAGTAGTTGTCGTCACCCCATATTTTGCGCAGCGCTTCATTCCTGTCAAGGACAGTATTTTTATTAAGAATAAGTTCTTTTAAGAGATCTGCTTCACGTGGGGTTAGCCTGTTTGATTCTCCGGCACACGACAAAGTTCTCAGTTTTGTGTCAAATTCGTATTTTCCGATTTTGATTTTATCTTCTACAGGAGCTTTTCCACCTGAATTCCGTCTCAAAATAGCTTTTATTTTAACCAACAAAACATCTGAATCGAAAGGCTTGGTCAGGTAATCATCCGCACCTGCTTTAAAACCTTCCAACACATCATCTTTAAGCGATTTTGCCGTCAGGAAAATAATCGGAATTTTTTTGTTCAGTTTTCTGAATTCGCGTGCGATTGTGAATCCGTCAACACCTGGCAACATTACATCCAGAACGCAAAGATCATACTGATTCTTTGTAAAAGCAGGAACTGCATCTCTGCCATCGCTAACAAGTTCTACTTCAAACTCATTCATTTCAAGATAAGACTTAAGAACGAAACCGAAGTTTACATCGTCTTCAACCAGTAAAAGTTTTTCTTTATTCATGCGGGTGGTTTTAATTATTGTTTTTATTTTTTGCAGAAAACAGATACCAGGTATAATCCGGGTTACAAATATTATCTGTGTATTTTTCTGTTTTCATATTTTATGGTTAATTATTTCAACGGTAGTATTACGGTAAAAGTACTTCCTTTCCCAAGAGTACTTTTTACTGTTATAAGACCTTTATGAGCCATTACTATTTCTCTTGCATAGTTAAGCCCTAAACCAAAACCTTTAATATTATGAACATTTCCGGTATGTGCACGGTAAAATCTGTCAAATACCTTATTTATTACCTCTTTGCTCATCCCTATGCCTTTGTCCTCTATGGAGATGTTAAATTTGTCAGCTTTTACGTAAGTAGTTACCGTAATATCCGGAAAATCCTGTGAATATTTTATTGCGTTGTCAAGCAGGTTACTGATAACATTATTCATCAAATCCCGGTCTATATTTATCAGTATGTCGTCAGCACAGATATTGAGTTTTACAGTACCGCCTTTTTCTGCCACAACAAGCTCAATATTATTTACAGCGTCGTTTACAAGATCGTTAATGCTTTCTTTTTGCTTTTTAAGTTCGAGATTTTGTTTGTCCAGGACAGCCATTTGTAATACCTGTTCTACATGATGATTCATCCTGTTGGTTTCCTGTGTTATTATGTCAAGCATATTTGACATAATGACAGGATTAGATTGTGTCTTTTCATTTTTTATAGATGCCGCAGCAAGTTTTATTGTGGCAATAGGTGTTTTAAACTCATGAGTCATGTTGTTTATAAAATCATTTTTTATCTCGCTGAGCTTTTTTTGCCTGATGAGAGCATATAATGTAGTGCCGAAAGTCAGTATAAACAACAAAGTGAGAAAAACTGAGGTTGCAAGCTGTGCATAAATTGATTCGAGAGCGTATCTGTCTTTATTCGGAAAATCAACCAAAAGAATGTCGGGATTAGAAAAAAGGCTTCCGGGAGTCATATTGAATTTATAACATTCTTCAGATCTGTCGGAGTCGAAATTGTCAGAGCTTAGTTTAACTTTATTGTTGTCATCTGTAATTGCGAATTCAAAATTAAGATCCAGACCAACTGAGATAAGCGATTTTTTCAGAATGTCCGAAACAGTTTTGGAATTAAATCTTTGCTCAACGGGAATCTGCCTTTGCATAAATTCTGTTTCCAACTGCATAACAATCTGGTCAAATTCCATCTGCTGATTATTAAATTGCTTGTACATGTACGATTCAACAGCAGAAAGATCACTAAAGCCGGAGTAAAAAGAATATGTCATTTTGTCAGAACCGGCACCTGGATATGAACGTATCTGTATCTGCATCCCGTTGCCCGAAACCTGTGCAAATGTCTGATTTAGCCCTAACTGGTTAAGATAAGGGTCAACCGGGAAAATACTGTCAGTGGTTTTATTATTCTGATTAAGTCTGTCATAAACAAAAAATACTGCGTCATGCTTCTGCAAGGTAACCAAAGTCCTTGAAATTGCTTCGCTGACACCTCTGTCAATCATTTCCTTTGATTTGTTGTAAGCATTAATAAGGTGAACGGTTTGTAATGTAATTATTAATATCAGAGATACTGACATCAACAACATGACTCCGGTTACCATCCGTTTCTTTTTCATATGGCAAATATAAACATTGTAATTGTGCTTTTTACGGGGCTTTAACTTTTCTTTAACGTTGTTTAACTTTCCTTAAACAATAAGACGGTAAAAAAGGCCGTTATTTTGTAAACAATTTAGAAACAAGGCTGTTTAACAACTGTACTCTAAATAATACTCTCCTTTAAATAACAATGCTTAATTTGGAAAATGTCCCGTCTCCCCGGCGGGACTTTTCTTTTTCAATGCATCTGAAAGCCTGATTACTTAAGGCAAAGATATGTATTAATGTGATAAAATAAAACAAGAATAAATATAAATTGTACATAATAAATAAAAAATTAGCCATGTATTTACAAAAAGTAGCAATAAATAAGCGCCACTAAGCGTAGTCGAAGGCAACAGTTAAAAGAAAGCAATTTAACAGCTACAAAAACAGAAAACCCCTTTAGCGTTTTAGCTTCGCTGAGGGCTAAAGCCGTTAGTGTTTTGGTGGCAACAAAAAGGAAAAAACCTTAGTGTCTTCGTGACTTAGTGGCAAATAAACAGAGAGTAGTGACATAAGTAAAATTTAAGTAGCGAGGAAAACCCGAAAGTACAAAAAAGGCAGCCCCTTTAGTATTTTAAGGTTTTTGTTCAATACTAAGTTCTGCAACATAAATTAAATTTTTTTTACTACTTTTGCAAACAAAAAAAATGGCTGATAATTTAAGATATAACCAGCGTGGTGTTTCAGCTTCGAAAGAAGATGTACATAATGCCATAAAAGATATTGACAAAGGCTTGTATCCTAAGGCTTTTTGCAAAATCATTCCTGATGTTTTGGGCGGGAATGATGAATATTGTAATATTATGCATGCTGACGGAGCCGGAACTAAATCGTCGTTAGCTTATATGTACTGGCGTGAAACCGGAGATTTGTCTGTATGGAAAGGTATTGCCATTGACGCAGTTGTTATGAATATTGACGATTTGCTTTGTGTCGGAGCCACAGACAATATTTTGCTTTCGTCAACCATAGGGCGTAATAAAGGCCTTATCCCGGGTGAAGTTATCTCAGCTATTATTCATGGTACTGAGGAGTTTTGCCTGCAAATGCAGAAACTGGGAGTTCATATTACACTTACAGGCGGCGAAACTGCTGACGTGGGAGATCTGGTAAGAACGGTAATTGTTGACTCAACTGTTACCTGCCGTATGAAGCGTTCGGATGTTATTACCAATGAGAAAATAGCAGCAGGTGATGTTATTGTAGGGTTATCATCTTTCGGAAAAGCTAATTATGAAGACTTTTATAATTCAGGAATGGGTAGTAACGGACTGACTTCGGCCAGACATGATTTCTTTGAAAAATATCTTGCTGAGAAATATCCTGAAAGCTATGACAACAATATTTCCGGGGATTTGGTTTATACCGGTAAATATAATCTGACTGACGAAATTTATGACCCTTATTCTGATGCAGGAAAACTTGTGCTTTCTCCGACGCGCACTTATGCCCCGGTAATAAGTGAAATCTTAAAAAATTACAGATCGGAAATACATGGTATAATACACTGTAGCGGAGGAGCCCAGACAAAAATTCTGAATTTTGTTGACAACCTGCATATAATAAAGGATAATATGTTTGAAATTCCGTTGTTGTTCTCTCTGATTCAGGAACAAAGCGGGACATCGTGGGCGGAAATGTATAAGGTGTTTAACATGGGACACCGCATGGAATTATATGTTCCCGAAAATATTGCCGAAAATATAATTGCAATCAGCAAATTGTTTAATGTTGATGCAAAAATTATAGGCAGGGTAGAAGAATCTGAGGTGAAAAAATTAACTATCAGATCAGAGAAAGGCGAATTTATTTATGAATAAAGTATGCCGTAAGGTGGAGAGAAACAAGTAATCAAATAAATAACATAAAAATTTTATGGCGAATAATTTAATCTTAGACAAATTACATGGTGTCAAAGCACGATTTATTGAAGTGGGGAACCTGTTGACTGATCCGTCGGTTATGTCTGATATGGATAAATACGTTAAATTAAACAAAGAATATAAAGAGTTGGAACCTATTGTAGAAGCATATGATGAATATGTTTTGCTTACTTCCAATATTGATGATGCACGGAGCATTCTGGCAACTGAAAAGGATGATGAAATGCGTGAAATGGCCAAGACTGAACTTGATGAGTTATTGCAAAAGGTCGATCCTATGGAAGAAAAAATCAAGTTATTGCTTATTCCTAAAGATCCTGAGGACGATAAAAGTGCAATACTCGAAATTCGTGCAGGTTCCGGTGGAGACGAGGCCAGTTTGTTTGCCGGAGAACTTATGCGTATGTATGTAAAGTATGCAGAGTCCAAAGGCTGGAAAACTGAGGTTACACGGGCAAACGAAGGTACTGTGGGCGGATACAAGGAAATTGTTCTTAACGTAACCGGACACGGTGTTTACGGCATTTTAAAATATGAGTCAGGAGTTCACCGTGTTCAGCGTGTCCCGCAGACAGAAACACAGGGGCGTGTACATACTTCTGCTGCATCTGTGGCTGTATTGCCCGAGGCTGACGAAGTTGACGTAAAACTAAACCCGGCAGACATAAAACGCGATGAGTTTTGTTCTTCAGGACCTGGCGGACAGTCGGTAAATACAACTTATTCAGCAATTCGTCTTACTCATATTCCTTCAGGTATTGTGGTTATCTGTCAGGATGAGAAATCTAAACTGAAAAATTTAGATACTGCAATGAAGGAACTTAGAACAAGGTTATATAATCTGGAGTATCAGAAATACCTTGACGAAATTGCAAAGAAACGTAAAACAATGGTTTCGACAGGTGACCGTTCTGCAAAAATACGTACCTACAATTTCCCTCAGGGACGTGTTACGGATCATCGAGTAAATTATACTGCATATAATCTGCAGAGCTATATGCTAGGTGATCTTGATGAACTTATTGATCAGCTTATTATGGCTGAAAATGCCGAAAGACTTAAAGAAGCAGGGGACAACGATTAATTGTTCCGGAAAATATAACGTAAAATTAAGAACCACACGAAGCCTTGTGTGGTTCTTTTTTTTGAAAGAACTCTGCATTTCTTAAAATCCGGGTGTTGAAAAAATATCTGAAAATCATTTGTTTGGCATTCTCTGCGGTAGTATTTTTATGTTTTAGATTTGATTATGGATTATTCGGAAAACGATCAGTTGAAATTAGCTCAGGAGTTTGTGCAATTCACCAATAAGAATATTTTCTTAACGGGAAAGGCTGGAACCGGTAAAACAACGTTTTTACGTAACCTGAAGCACTCTACTCCAAAGAGAATGGTTGTCGTTGCTCCGACAGGCGTGGCTGCAATAAATGCAGGAGGGGTTACCATTCATTCATTTTTTCAATTGCCGTTCTCTCCGTTTATACCAGGATTTAATCACAATCCCGGAGCACTTACTGATAATGAGAATGAGAAGTCCCGTTTCGCACATAAGCTTAACAGGAATAAAATCAAACTTATCCGCAGTCTGGACCTTTTGGTAATTGATGAGATAAGTATGGTGCGCTCCGATTTGCTTGATGCTATTGATGATGTCCTGAAGAGATACCGGCATACAGATAAACCGTTTGGCGGCGTACAGTTACTTATGATAGGGGATTTACACCAGTTGGCTCCCGTCGTAAAAGAGGACGAGTGGAACATGTTGAGAGAATATTATCAGTCTGCATATTTTTTCAGCTCAAATGCCTTGCAAAAAACCGATTTTACGACAATAGAGCTTAAACATATATATCGTCAGGAAGATGAAAAATTTATCGGACTGCTCGGCGAAATAAGAGAAAACAGGCTTAGCCCTGAATCTGCTGACTTGCTTAATTCCCGTTACATTCCGGGTTTCAAACCTGATGAAAATGACGGTTATATCACGTTAACTACGCATAATAATTCTGCGGCGAGAATAAATGAGTCAAAACTTGCTGAGCTTAAAACCAAAATACGTAGGTTTAAGGCAGTTGTAAAAAATGACTTTCCTGAGTATATGTATCCAACCGAAAGTGAACTGGAACTTAAAGCGGGAGCTCAGGTCATGTTTATAAAGAATGACTCTTCGTTCGATAAATTATTCTATAACGGGAAAATAGGAAAAATAACAAGATTTGAGGACGATATAATTTTTGTTGAATGTGAGGGCGATTTCAGGGAAATTGAAGTAAAACCTGAACTCTGGGAGAATGTGAAGTATGCCTTAAATGAAGAGACCAAAGAAATAGAGGAGGAGGTAGCAGGCAGTTTTGAGCAATACCCGCTTAAACTGGCATGGGCAATTACGGTACATAAAAGTCAGGGGCTGACATTTGAAAAAGCTGTAATTGATGTGAATGCGGCATTTGCTTTCGGGCAGGTTTATGTTGCATTAAGCCGTTGTAAAACTCTCGAAGGTCTGGTACTTATTTCCAGAATAAATTCAAACGGCATAAAAACTGATTCCACTGTAAGGGAATTTAACCAGAATGCTGATGCGAACAGTCCAAACGAAGATAAGCTGAAGGAATCAATGATAAAATACCAGAAAGAACTTATTCTGGATCAGTTTGATTTTAGTTCCGTAAAAAAACTGTTTTATTCGGTTCGCAAAACATATAATGAGAATTCTGCTAAATTTGATTCGGGTTTTGCCGTTTTCTTTGATGAGATTAACCGCAGGGCAATAAGCGAAATATTTGAAATAAACGACAAATTTATCCTTCAGCTTAACTACTTATTAAGACAGAATATTTTGCTTAATGAAAATGTACAACTTACAGACAGAATTAAAAAAGCTTCTGCATATTATCTGGAAAAGCTGGATTCGGTTTTTGTCCAGAAATTCACAAGTGCCTATTTTGACTCTGATAATAAGGAAGTAAAAAAAGATATGGCCGGGGTTATAGAAAAATTTGAACTCGCACTGGTTCAGAAAATAAACAGCCTTAAAGTATCGGCACAAGGATTTGAAACTGTAAAATATCTGAAGTCAGTTGCTGATGCCGAAATTGATTTTAAACCCAGGTTTAACAAAAAAACAGTCTTCCTTAAAGAAGGCAACAGCGAAGTAAGTAATAAGGAATTGTATGCAGACCTTAATGCATGGCGAAAATCTGTTGCTGAAGATTCGAATGCTCCGGTGTTTATGATTTTACCGCAAAAAACACTTAAGGAAATTGTAGATAAGATGCCATCGAATATAAAACAATTGTCAAAGATAAAAGGTTTGGGTAAAGTAAAGGTGCTTCAGTTCGGAGAGGATATTCTGGAAATAATTGATTCATATTGCGAAAGAGCCGGAATAGAACGTGATGAAACTGAAATAGAAGAGTTAAAGCCTAAAAAAGAGCCAAAACCGGACACAAAAGTTCTTAGTCTTGACTTGTTCAGACAAGGCAAAAGCATTGCACAGATTGCAGAGGAAAGAGGTTTTGTTGAATCTACAATTTTCGGGCATCTAACACATTTCGTATTAAAGGGCGAGCTTGAAGCTGAAGACCTTATGCCAGCAGACCGGATTGCAGAATTAGAGAGTTTTATAAGAGATAAAGAAACCACATCTCTTCGCGATTTGGTAATTGCTTCGGATGGAAAATATAATTACAACGAGTTGAGGTTTATAATTGAGTTGCGAAAGATGTAGATTCTTGTTTGGTTCAGAATATTTTTGTTTTATTATCTGAAAATTATTTGTCAAAAGGAATTATGCTGGTACTGACTAAAAAATTAGCAGGAACAAGACTTAAAACTGAAAATATCGGAGTTTTACCATCAATTTTATGTTTTATCGTAATTGTTTAGGTTTTATGTTAAAACTATAATTCTGTTATTGTAGTTTGTAATCAGTAATCAGTGGGTTTTGCATAGTCACTTCCGTTTATTGGAATTTAACTTTTGTAAAATAAAGCATAATCTCAGGTTTACTACAATTTACCGATTACTGATTACAAAATTATACTATAGAGCTAAATAATTATGTTTTATCTAATAATACACTGCTCCACTGTTATCAGGTAGTTGCAATTCATTATTTCCGGGTTCAAAACCATCCATTTCGGGCAATTTGCCCTTCTTTATTTCATAATCCTGATGAGCAGCAATGACGTATTCTTCAATCAAAACATCGTCACATTCTTCAGGAGCCAGATCATAAGACAGATCTCCGGTTTGCAGGTTATAGATATAGGTTTCCCATTTTGAACAGGCTCTGCCAAAATCTACTACCGCTTCAACAAGTTTAAATTCTTTGTCAACCAGAGCATAAGTATGATTGTAGTACCATTTTTCTGATGATCCTCCGGCATGAGAAATATAAATTTTACCCTGATCAATCAATATTGAATAAAACGGGTCGCCCATAGCACCACCGGCATCTGATTCCATTACAGGCCCATGTGCCGTTTTCCAGAGCATCCAATCATTGTTTTCTTTTTTACAGATATAAATATTGCGAATAGTACCGAATTCTCCTGCTTCACCGGTATCGTAAACAAATATTTTTTCATCCTTCCCGTCTTCGTCAAGATCGCCTTCTGTTTCATCAAGAAGGGTATAACTGTCAGGGATTTCAAGTTTCGTTAATTCTGATTTCTCAGAATCCGTTATTTTTGTTTTACTTCCGGAGCATGCAAAAAATGAGATTATTGCTGCAAATCCAATAATAATGCTGATTGTCTTTTTCATAGTTGTACTTTTTCGGGGGTTATTTTTATTATTCTCCAATTATTTTAATAAGAACTTTTTTTCTCCGTTTGCCATCGAATTCCCCGTAGAAAATTTGTTCCCACGGTCCGAAATCAAGTTTTCCTTCGGTTATTGCAACAACAACTTCACGTCCCATAATCGTACGCTTTAAATGTGCGTCTCCGTTGTCTTCGTATGTGTTGTGGCGATATCTGTCGTGTGGTTTTTCAGGAGCCAGTTGTTCCAGCCATTCTTCAATATCCTGATGCAGTCCCGGTTCATCGTCATTTATAAAAACGCTGGCTGTTATGTGCATTGCATTAACCAGACACAATCCCTCCTGTATTCCGCTTTCTTCAAGACATTCGTTAACTGCTGAGGTAATATTTATTAGTTGCCTGCGATAAGGTATGTCGAACCAAAGTACCTTTCTGAATGATTTCATAGTATATTTTCTTATTTCGTTAATTCTGCAATTATTTTATCAATTTTAGCTTTTAATTCAAGCGTCTTTTGTTCGTATTCTCCATGACTGTCAATTTTGTCGTGAACACTGACGTAAAATTTAATTTTGGGCTCTGTTCCCGATGGACGGACTGTTATTTTTGTTCCGTCAATAAGATCGAACTGTAAAACATTTGATTTTGGTAACATAATGTCATAACGCAAATCACTGATTTTGTCAATAGTTTTACTTTTTTCAAAGTCATGAACAAGTGCAACTGTCGAACCTGCAATAGAATCAGGAGTTTCATCACGGAATTTGTCCATCATAGACTGAATTTCTTCCAAACCGCTTTTACCGGTTTTTGTAAGTGATTTTAATCCTTCGAGATAGTAACCGAACTTTACATAAATTTCAATCAGCAGATCATAAAGTGTCTTTCCCTGAGATTTTGCCCAGGCAGCAGCTTCTGCAACCAACATGCAGGACATTACTGCATCTTTGTCACGTACAAAGTCACCGGCCAGAAAACCGTAGCTTTCTTCTCCGCCGCCAATGAATTTTGTTTCTCCGTAGTTTTTCTCAATTATATCTGCAATGTATTTAAAGCCTGTTAAGACATCATAACATTTTACTTTGTAGAAATTAGCCATTTCGACCAACAGCTCGGTAGTAACAATAGTTTTTACTATGTATTCACGACCTTTTATCATTCCTTTTTTATTCCACTCTTCGAGCAGGTAATAAGTGAGTATGGACGCTGTCTGATTACCGTTGAGCAATAAATATTCCCCGTCGGATTTGCGGACAACAATCCCCAAACGGTCGCCGTCAGGATCTGTCCCCATTACAATATCGGCATCAGTTTCTTTTGCTTTTTCCACAGCCATGGATAATGCTGCCGGTTCCTCGGGATTTGGAGAAGCTACTGTGGGGAAGTTTCCGTCCGGCACAGCCTGTTCACCCACAATGTTTATATCTCTGAAACCGATTGCACGCAATGCTTTTGGCAAAATATTGACTGTAGAACCATGAATGGGAGTGAAGACTATTTTCAGTGGTGTCGATTTTATGATTTCAGGGTTAATACATACGGTTGTGAGTTTATCTATGTATGCTTTGTCAACGTCTGCGCCTATGATTTCAACATTTGTAAGGTCATCATCAAACTTCACATTGGCTACATCCGAAATTTTACGCACTTCTTCAATTATTTTGGTGTCGTGCGGATCAATAATCTGGCCACCGTCCTGCCAGTAAACTTTGTAGCCGTTGTATTCCTTAGGGTTGTGCGAAGCGGTTATAACAACTCCCGACTGACAACCGAGATGTCTTATTGTAAATGAAAGTTCTGGTGTAGGACGCAGACTGTCAAAAAGATAGACTTTTATGCCGTTTGCGGAAAAAACAGATGCTGTGATTTTTGCAAAATACTCACTGTTATTCCTGCAATCATAAGCAATTGCACATTTAATCTGTTTGCCGGGAAATTGAGAAATAAGGTAATTACTGAGTCCCTGGGTTGCCATGCCTACAGTGTATTTGTTCATTCTGTTGGTTCCGGCTCCCATAATCCCGCGCAATCCGCCGGTGCCGAACTCGAGATCTTTGTAGAAAGATTCTGTTAGCAGATTCTCATCATTGTCAAGCATTTGCTTAACCTGATCGCGTGTTTCTGTGTCAAAAATATCCGAAAGCCAGTATTGGGCTTTATTTCTGATGTCGTCCATATAATAGAATTTGGTTGTAAAGTTAGTAAAATTTGTTTGTAAAATTATACTTTTTCAGATTCTTTAAAAGCATCCCTGAAAAAATCGCGGGAGCTTTTTTTAATCTTGTTTTTTATTGCTATTTCTTCTCACTTTGAACAAGCGGTTTGGACTTCATTGATGATTTTATCACTTTTCATAATGTTCAATATAAAATACAAATACATTAAAAATGTTTGTAATATTAAACATTAAAAAATTTATTTTAATTTTAAATTATTTTGCAGGTACTTTAATGTCCGCAAAAAAATTTGTGTCAAAACATGTAAATAATCGGAAGTCTCTACAGTTAATTGGGGTCTTGCCGTTATATTAAATTCAGAAATACATGTTTAAAACCTGCATTATAAAAAAAACAATAAATTTTTTTATTTTTGTTTATCTAAATTTTAAGAACCAATGAAACTAAAACGACTGCTGATATATTTATGTTATTTGTTGTTTTGGCTTTTCTTTTTCGAGATAGCCAGGGTTTATTTTATTCTTTTTAATCTGTCTGAAACTTCAGGTGCCGGGTTTTGGAATATAATGGCTACTTTTATTCATGGTTTTAAACTGGATGCTTCAATAGTTTCTTATGTCGGATTTTTTGCTGTGCCGCTGTTTATTGTTTCAGCATTTTTTAAATCTCATAAAGTTCTTAAAATTTCACTTGATATCTATACCGGTTTATTTATTGCTGTTTTCGCACTGATTATTGTCGGGGATGCAGAATTATATCAATACTGGGGTTTCAGAATGGATGCTACACCTTTGCAATATCTGCGGAATCCTGCTCTTGCCCAGGCCTCAACCAGTAACTGGAGGTTGGCTTTTCTGGCATTTTTATATCTTGGTCTGGCGACCGGAATGTTTTGGATATATTATCTGATAGTAGGAAAAAGGATAAAAACTGTTAAGCCGGAAAAATTCTGGTCTCTTACTTATTTGTTGATTGCAGGAACTCTTATAATTCCGATAAGGGGAGGAGTGGGCATTGTGCCGATAAATGCCGGAACGGCTTATTTTTCAGATAATATGTTTCTTAATCATACGGCAATAAATGTAGTATGGAACAGCGGAACTTCACTTTTTGCAGCAGAAATTGATTATGAAAAGTATAAGTATTTTGACAGCGACGAATTGGAGACTTATTTTAGCCAGTCATTGGAATCACAGGATTCTGTAATTAAAATAATTGATAAGAAACCGAAGAAAATCATATTTGTTGTTCTTGAGAGTTTTACTGCAAATGCTGTAAATATTCATGATTCAACAAAGAGTGTTACTCCGAAATTGCTTAATTGGATAAATCAGGGAATTTTATTTGATAATTGCTATGCAAACGGTGACCGCAGTGAAAAAGGAATTGTATCAATATTCAGTTCTGTTCCGCCCATGCCGGCTTATTCGATAATGAAAGACCCTAAAAAGTCGGGTAAACTGCCATCAGTAATTTCTAAACTTGGCAAAAACGGGTACAAAACTTCCTTTTACTATGGCGGCGATGTAAATTTTTCAAATATGCAATCTTATCTTAAACAGGCAGGATTCAATAAAATTGTTTCACAAAATAATCTTAACCTTGATTGTTATGAAACCAAATGGGGATACCATGATGAATGCATGTTCAATGTGTTTTATGACGACATAATTGCAGAAAAAGACAGTTCCGTATTTGCTCTTTTTACTCTCAGCAGCCACGAACCTTATGATGTGCCTATTAACGGGCCTTATGGTAACAGTACCGAAGGTCAAAGATGCAACAATGCTTATTTTTATACGGATTCGTGTCTGAATGACTTTTTAACCAAACTGAAGAAATCTCCGGACTGGGATAATTCTCTGGTTATTCTGGTCGCGGATCATGGCACCAGATATGGTAATGTTGAGGTCTGGGATTTGCCGAAGTTCCATATTTTTATGCTGTGGACAGGTGGTGCACTTACATGTAATCCGTTTGTTTATGATATGCCTGCAGATCAGACAGATATTGGGGCATCATTGCTCGGAGCGATGAATATTTCTCACGACGAATTTATATTTAGTGAAAATGTTTTTGAGAAATATGTCCCCAATGCTTTTTATGTATTTAATTACGGTTATGCTTTTGTAAAAGGCCCGAGATGGGCAATATATGACCTTAACAAAGATGTTGTGATGTACAGAGGCTGGGACTCAAAAGATATGGATACCCCGGCAAAAGCTTATGCCCAGAAACTGGCAGAATATTACAAAAGCCTGGAATAGGTCGCATCAGCCACTTTTTTACTTGTCTTTTTTTAGTAAAGGCAATTACTTTACAGGAATAACAGAGTAATTGTTACAACCAGATATACTGCAAAAGCGAATAATCCTATTGGTTTTGGAAAGCGGTTGTCGTACTGAATGTGGAAGCCTGCTATATGAGGGGGTCGTCAAAAGAAACCAGACAATGTTATTCCCGTACCGGGCAAAAAGCCGGATATTACAAAAATTACCATCAGTTTCTTTTCTAAAAAAAATAAGGTAATAAGGTTGGTTCTGTGTTTTGCCTGACATTTCTATTAAGGTATGAAAATAATAAGGTTTTTTTAACTCAATATTGGTATCTTTTCGTAATTGTTCCGTTAACAAACAGGTTTTAAATTGTTCAAAAATTGGTAAAAACCTTATCTTTTATTTAACCTTAATACGCCAACTCAACCAGCTTTGAATCAAACCTTATTACCTTATTAAAATTGTTTTGGTAATAAAATATTTAGCCATTATCTTTATGAAAAATTTAAGGTTAACAAACGCCATGAAAATAGAATTTTTTAATTGTTATACTCATTTTGTATTTACAACAAAAAACAGAGAACCAATAATAAAGGAAGAAATACGCAATCGAATTGAAAAATACATTACCGGAATTGTCAATAATAGTGCATCTAAACTCTATGCTATTTATGCAAATCCTGAACATCTGCACATTCTGATTTCAAGATCACCGGCAATTTCAGAAGAATGGTTAGCAAACAGAATATGTGATAGTACAGAAAAATTCATAAATGAAAACGGATTAATCCGAAATTTCAGTTGGCAACAAACTGCTTCAGCATTTTCAGTTTCAAAAAACGATGTCGATAAAGTTTGTAAATATATTTTAGGACAACCGAATCATCATAAGGCGGTTAGCTTTGAACAAGAATATTCAGAATTTATTAAAGATTTTCAGGACACAATAATTAAAGGTTAAAAATGCCCGGACCGGGCGTTGGAATCTTTCTGAAGCCACCTAAATAATTGCAATTTTAAATGTAAATTTTTGAACGTTTTTTTAGTAAACAAAAAGCGCAGACAAATTTTTGACTGCGCTTTTGAGTTATAAATCAATTAACCTCTTGTCTTTAAGTTCTATAAATGATCCTCAAAATATCTTGTAACTGTTCTCATTAAATGAATTCTGTCGTAACCGCGGACATTATGTTCATGTCCCGGATAAACAAAATAGTCAAGCAGAACTTTTTTCTCCACGCATTTTTGTACAAAGTTAAGACTGTGCTGCCATACAACAACAGGATCTGATGTGCCGTGAATTATCATCAATCTGCCTGTGAGTTTTTCGACTTTATTCAGCAGATTTGCGTTTGCATATCCTTCAGGATTTTCCTGAGGCATGTCCATATATCTTTCGCCGTACATTATTTCGTAAAGTTCCCAGTTAATAACCGGACCACCGGCAACACCAACTTTAAATACATCTGCATGGTCAGTCATCAGGGTTGTTGTCATAAATCCTCCGTAACTCCATCCGTGAACTCCGATTCTGTCCATATCAACATAGCCGAGACTGCGCAAATAATCAACTCCGGTCATCTGGTCCTGAGATTCAACAGTTCCTACCTGACGGTGTATTATGTTTTCAAAATCGGCACCTCTGTTTGCAGAGCCACGATTGTCCAGTGTAAACATAATATAACCTTTCTGAGCCATAAAATAATCCCATCCTGCAGCTCCGCCAAGCCATTCGTCTGTTACCAACTGAGCATGCGGGCCTCCGTAAACATAAACAATTGCAGGGTATTTTTTTGCCGGGTCAAAATCGGGTGGTAAAATAATTCTGTAGTACAAATCGGTCTGACCGTCATTTGCTTTAAGTGTGCCTATTTTCATTTCACCGAGTTTGTAATCTGCCAAAGGATTTGCAGCATTAAGAATGGTGTTTATTTTCTTTCCTTTAGAGTCGTATAAAACATAGGAGTTAGGAACTGTTGTGCTGTTGAAATTATCAATAATATAAGCTCCGTCTGCAGAAACAATTCCTGAATGTGCCCCGCCGTCTTTGCTGATTCTTATCATGGCTCCGGTTGCAATATTAACGCGGTAAATATCAAAGTCAACAGGGGTCTCTTTGTTTGCCTGAATTATAATGTCGTTTCCGTCGGCAGTAAAACCGTAAAATGAAGTCACTTCAAAGTTCCCTTTTGTAATTTGGGAAATTTCGTTTCCGTCAACTCCGTAAAGGTAAAGATGTGAATATCCGTCTTTTCTTGTTTGCCAGATAAACTTTGAAGGATCGTTAGGTAAAAACATCATAGGATGCAATGGCTCAACATATTTGTCGCTTTTTTCTTCGAAAAGTGTAGCTACAAATTTACCGTCAGAAATGTCATATTTGTTCAGTTTCATGTGGTTCTGTTCACGATTGAGAACCGCGATGTAAACATATTTTTCGTCAGGACTCCATGCAATGTTTGTAAGATATTGCTCAACAGGTTCCCCGGTTTTAATATAAACTATTTTGCCTGTTTTTACATCGTAAATGCCTAATGTAACTTCTTCGCTTTTCATCCCGGCCATACAGTATTTTACCGGTGCAGGCTCAGCAATACGTGCATCTGTGTTTACAATGGGGTAATCGGTAACCATTGATTCATCTTTGCGGTAGAATGCCAGAAAATTACCGGCAGGAGACCAGAATGTGCCTTTTTCGATTCCGAATTCGTTACGTGCCACGGTTTGTCCGAAAATTATATCGGGGTTTCTTTCGTTGCTTACCTGTTTTACGATGCCATCGGCTCCGGTAACAGAAAGATTGTTGCTTATAGTGTAGGCAACCAGAGAATTGGCAGGACAGTAATCAAGGTTTTCGACACTTTCGTCAAGCTTTATGTATTTATTAAGTGTTTTCTTAGTGATGTCGAATTCTGCTATGTTGTTTGTTTCATAAAATCTTATAGTGTTTTTATCGAGCCATTCATAAGCGGGGAAATATGCACATTCTGCTTTATTTGAGGCTTTTAGAACTGCATTTATTTCAGTAAGACTGATAAGAGTGTTTTCTTTTTTTAAATCAAAACTTACGGAAATAAGTTCGTTTTTTACAATTTTGGAAAACTCTTTGGTTTCCGGCCTTATTGCAAGGCCTCTTATGTGTTCGGGATATAGCTCGCGCCATACGCCGACAACCGCTTCGTCAATGGTTAATGATTTGGTTTGCGCCTGTAGAAAAGGGGCGGAAACGAAAATAAATCCGATTAATAACAGTGTTAGTTTTTTCATATTATTTGCTTTTATTGTTAACTACTATTTTTTTCTTTTTTGCCACTAAGGCACGAAGACACTAAGTTTATTTTCTTTTTTTTTATCGCCACAAAGACACTAAGGCACTAAGTGGTTTTCTTTTTTTTGTGCTTTCGTGGCCATTAAATTTTACTTCTGTTACTACTCTCTGTTTATTTGCCACCAAAACACTAACGGCTTTAGCCCTCAGCGAAGCTAAAACACTAAAGGATTTTTCTTTTTTGTGCTTTCGTGCTTTCGTGACTATTAAATTTTACTTCTGCTACTACTCTCTGTTTATTTGCCACTAAAACACTAAAACACTAAAGGAGTTTTTCTTTTTTGTACTTTCGTGCTTTCGTGGCTATTAAATTTTACTTTTGTTACTACTCTCTGTTTATTTGCCACTAAAACACTAAAACACTAAAGGGGTTTTTATTTTTTGTGCTTTCGTGCTTTCGTGGCTATTAAATTTTACTTATGTTACTGCTCTCTGTTTATTCGCCACCAACGGCTTTAGCCCTCAGCGAAGCTAAAACACTAAAGCACTAAAGGGGTTTTCTTTTCTTCGTGTCTTTGTGCCTTTGTGGCTATCATTTTTTTTATGTCTGTTGAATTTTAATTACTTTTACATTTACAAAGATATTATTTCATGTCAAAGGCAAAATACATATTGGCAATTATTATAATGGTTTTAACATTTTTTTATGAATGTAAACCGGAAAACAGTACCGATGTTAAGGAGAATAAAACTGAAACTGATACTGTTAAACAGGTAATTGCAGAAAAACCAGAACCGAATGAAACTGAGGATTATTTAAAAACCATGGGATTGATAAATGTTCAGGATTCAATTCCGGAAATACTGGTTGAGCTTAAATATGCAACTGCAGATAATTTTCTGGGATTTGAATTTTACGGGGAACTTGAACATGCTTTTGTGCAGCCTGAGTGTTATCTGAAACTTAAAAATGCATACAATATTTTGCAGAAGGAGAAACCGGGATATACTTTTATTATTTATGATGCAGTCCGGAGCAGGGAATCTCAGCAATTAATGTGGGATTCGGTTGATGTGCCGCTGAATATAAGGCACTGGTATGTGGCAAATCCTGAGCGCGGCTCTATTCATAATTACGGGATGGCTCTTGATATAAGTATTGTTGATGACAGCGGAAATGCGCTGGATATGGGTACTGAGTTTGATTTCTTCGGCGAACTGGCTTATCCTGACAAGAGTACATATTTTTTTAACAAAGGGGAATTAACTCAGGAGCAGTTTGATAACCGTAACCTTTTGATGTCTGTAATGGCAAAAGCTGGTTTTTACGTTTCCAAAACTGAGTGGTGGCATTATAATGCTTCATCTCTGGATTACGCTAAAAATAAATACAGAATTTTCAGTTATCCCCCAAAACCTTAGAAAATGATAGTAAAAACTTATAAAACAACCGGTGACAGCAGCACCGATATTCTCAGCGGAACTGGCTATAATTATTTTAAAACTCTTGCAGCAGGAAGGAATTCTGTTGTAATCACGGACCATAATCTTTTCAGTTTGTATCCTGATGCTTTCGAAAATCAAAACTATATACTGATTAACGAAGGCGAAGAGCATAAAAACATGACGACTGTTGAGCAGATTATAGAAAAACTGATTGAATTTAAAATTGACAGAAAATCGTTAATTGTTGGTTTTGGCGGTGGCCTGGTTTGCGATATTACAGGTTTTGTTGCAAATGTTTACATGCGTGGCACTTCGTTCGGGTTTGTAGCTACAACTTTACTTGCCCAGATAGATGCCGCAATTGGCGGTAAAAACGGGGTTAATTTCGGGAAATTCAAAAATTATGTGGGTACTATAGCACAACCTGAGTTTGTAATTTGTGACACTTCTGTTTTTAAAACTCTTGATGAAGAGGATTTTATGAGCGGGCTGGGAGAGGTGATAAAGTATTCCCTGATCTCGGAAGGTAATTTGTTTGATTATCTTAAAGCAAACTTAAAATATGTTCTTAAAAGAGATACAGATGTTTTAAACCAGGTTGTAAGGCGTTGTATCGAGATTAAAACGGAAATTGTTGAGCAGGACCCTAATGATAAAGGTTTGCGGCATATTTTAAATTTCGGACACAGTATTGGCCACAGCATCGAAATAATTGACGGCCTGCCTCATGGAATAGCAGTAATGAAAGGTATTCTGGCTTCGATGGATTTGTCGGTTAAGTCGGGTTACTCTGAGCCTGAATTGCGAACCCAGATTAAAGAAATTGCCGCTATGGCGGGCTTTAACACGGAATATTCGCTGGATTCACGCCACTTCGAACTGCTTGCCAACGACAAAAAGAAAAACGGCGAATTTATAAATTTTGTCTTCCTGCTAAACATCGGCGAACCATTGGTAGTAAAGGTTAAAATTAAGGATATTGTGGAGGGGTTGGGGTAGAGGTGTGATCCATTTAACAGTCATCATCCCCGTTTTTACTAATTAGCTTAAAGTTAGCTTACCTTATGTAAGCAGTTATCTTATTAATTCAAATAAACAGCCCAGTCCAAATATTAGTTCTAATGTCATTCCTCCGGCTAATAAACTTATTACAATTCTTACTCAGGTTTTTTGTAAAGCAGGCATGTCTTTAATTTTTTTACGGTTTGTTTTTCTGTTTTTGCATTTGTTTGGAATTTTGCAGCCTCTTATTAGATGCAGTTTCTATTCTGTTGTTCACGAGCCACAAATTACTTTTAGGAGCAGCTAGTTCCCTTCTCTTTTTAGTTTGAAACTATAATTTTTCAATTCATAGTTCAAAAGAAAATATAATGAGTCTTCAGTAATTGCCGGTATGTAAAAATTACAATCTTTATTTGTCTGATTGTTTTCTGTCATTTCACAGAGATGTCCTGAATATTCCGATTCAAACTCAATTCTTAACCGGATACTATCAAGATTGTTAAAATTATATATTATAATAAGATCGTCATTAATGTTGACTTGAGTTGTGTCAACAAAATATTTAGCAGAGTCATCTTCAACAAAAGAATATTCGTTAACTCCAATCCATTTTCCGGCAAGTTTATTTTTTGTGTAAACAGATCTTTCAAGACTTCGCTTCTCTTCTACATAAATAAAGTAATGTGTCGGGCAGATAAATATTTTGATAGCCATTACTAATGTTGTAGTTAATAAGATGTATCTGATCCGGATTTCTTTTTTCGAGAGATTGGATATTATTAATAGTCTAAATGTTAATGTTGTTGTGTCGTAAAATGAAATTACAGGGTGAGGTGATGCTCCAATTCCGACAACATAACCACCTTTATAATAAAAAAGTTTGAAAATCCAAAACAGTAACTCAATTGCTGCAAATGAAAGTTTTAGAGTACGCTTTTTTATGATGAAAGAAAGAAAAATCAGTAATAATGAAATGGATGAGAAGATTATGTTTTTTATGGCAAAAATAGGCTCGTTTGCTCTAAAACAACCCCACATGTCCGTATAATCAAGTTTTGCAAAAAAACCTAATACTAAAAGACTTAGCAGAACTAAGTAATTGTATGGTTGATTAATTAACTTTTTACAACAAACAATAACAGCATCATATCGTTTCGATAATAAAAAAAAGATAAACACGATTATTAAAAAAGGTATCATAAGATTTTTTCTGTTTTAGAGATCAACATACTATTGTGCAACAAAATTAAAAATAAGCAGGCCTTTAAAAGTTAAGATGCGGTGGCGTTATTTTTCGTTCCAAATCTGTTCTGAACTCTTCAAATAAGAATATATTTCCTCATTATGACTAATTTCTTTTAATCTGTATTTTCTAAATTCGCCATCATACCAACCACCAAAAATCTTCTTAAATTCTTCTCCGGCACCTGCAATATAATACCATTTCTTCTCCGCATTAAAATCTGATATTCCATAAACGAGAAATCCATAATGTTCCGGACTTACACCAAGCGAATCAACACAACGAAAAACCCGCTCTTCTTTTTTATCAGGATCAAAAATGAGATTATATTCTTTTTCCGATACTTTTTCTAAATAGACATTGTCTTTCAATAACTTTCTATTAGAATCAGAGCAAGCAAAGTTTAGCAAAATCATTAATCCCAATAATAAGTATTTCATGGTATTCATTTTTATTATTTGTTATGTCGGTTAACTTTTCTAAAGGTTAGTATCATCAAATAAATTGGAATTGCAGGCGTAGACAGTTATTATATTATTTATAAGTTATCATAACTTCTATCTGGAAATTCGCAAATATTCCAATTCCCTGAATTTTGTTTAGTTTTCTTTCAAAATTAATTGATAATTCTACAATTTTGCTTTCATCTTCCCAGAAAACAACTTCTACAAATCTGGAATCATTATCTGCTATTGTTTCTTTCTTAAATGGCTCTCCCAGAAGTTCATTTAATTCCTTTTCGAGACCAGAGTATTTTTTCACAAAAATTTCCTCTTTTTTAGATAGTTTAATAAGAAGCTTTTCGTTTTTTGAAGGATTAAAGGCAGGATTATACAGCCCCCAATTGTAACATTTAGCTTGTATCTTTTCTGAATCTGCCACAAAGTAATACCACACATGTAGCTGAGGGGTAAATTTGTCATCGTTTCTCCGGAAAATGAAAGCTTTAGTATCTATCAAAGTTTCTAAATCTTTATGAGGATTTTTTAAAATGCCAAATTTGACACCAATAGTGTTGAGAAGATTAAACCTGCTTTCAATACTTTTAAATTCATAATTTTTTAGTTTTTAATAATCTTTTTTAAAGAATAATACTGTATTCCGGTAATTTTTATTTTATTTGTCTTTACATCATATTTAAAGTAATGCACTCCCCACTACAGACTACTAAGTCGTTTCACAATAACTAAATTTATTATTTCTACTAATATTTCAAAGATAGCTAAATAATCGTTTCTTCCTTTAATTTTTCCTTATTTAAGGCTCGCGGTATTAAATTCAGATGTTCATTAAAGTATTTTTATCCTGATATATTGGTAATTATCATTTAAATTCCCGTCAGGTTTCCAAAACGCGTTAACGTGATTCACAATTAAATACAGGTAGTTATCTGTAGCCCAGAATATGTTATCCGGTTCAAAAGCCGGCATCCAGTTTTTGTAACTAACATTTACAATTTGCTCAATTTTATTATCTGCTATCGAATATAATCCGAGATCGGCTGTCATAGAATAGGGATCTGGCTTGATGCAGATTATGTTTTTTTTGTCAGGAGAAATATACGGGAATCCGCAAAAAATCTGAGTTTCTATGCCACTCGTTTTGTCGATAATTCTGTAGTCGGAATTCTCCCAATACGATCCTGTTATTAAATATTTATTTAACCAGTCGAATTGCCCGACATATTCAAATTCTTGCATGCTTTCTCCTATGTCTGTTTTATCGACATACTGAATTGTGTCAAGTTTACATTTGAGTTCCAAAACTCCATTTATTTTTTTAGATTCTATTGTATCAATTATCAGAAAATTAACAGCATTTTTCTTTTTGGAATTGAACATCTTTTTATCAATGAGTTCAACAGAAATATATTCATTAAACTCTTTCCCGTTTCCGTAATGTTCAGTATCGTTATTTATAATCTGATAAGATATAATGTTTAAATCGGAGGGGGTTAAACGGATTTCTTCAACTAAACCAGTATTGCTTTTTAAAACATATACTTTTTCCCATCCTGTACTTTCAATTTCACGTCCATCTTTTATGATTTCTCTGGTGACCCTGTCCTGAACCCCAAGCCATTCGTCCGTTTCTTCAATTACTTCCAGTTTTGTACCATATTCATATAAGCCCAGAGTCTTTGAATTTTTGTCTTTTTGTTGTTTGATTTCCGTTCCGTTTCGATTTGTAACAAATACTGTTTGCAAAACTACAGTATTTTTAATGTCAATATTTATCCCTTCATTATCATCTGAAGTTGTATCTGAATCGGTTGAAAATATATTATCTGTATTCTTTTCCGTTTGTACATTTGTTCCACAGGCAAAAAGCTGCATAATTATCAAAACAGATAATATTTGTACTAAAGTTTTCTTCATTTAAGAAAGATGCACCCCGCATTAAATTTTAAGATCTGTCAGAAACCGGCCTTTAAAATCTGTAATATAAACCGGCCTCTCCGCTAAGACTGAGTTCTTCAAAATTATCATAAAACGCATACCCACCCATAATATTTAAACTAACACGTTTGAGAATAATAAACTCAATTCCAAAACCAACCCCATTATTGAATTTTTGAGTTACGCGACTATTATCATAATAATAGTATGGAGTATAGTCAGGGTGGTAACTGTCGTAATTAAAATGATTTCCCTGATATAAATAGAAACTGGTTTTTTCAGATTCAATCAGGGTATATAAAAAAGTTAGCCCTATGCTAAATTGAGTATTATTTTGATTATATATAGGCGAAAAATTGGTTTGAATCCCAAATTTATTTGGTGTAAATCTGAATGATGCACCATATCCTGTAGTGAATCCTACTCCGGCACCTAAAGCATATTTATATTTAATGCTGTTATTATTTACAGCATCACTTTTTGTCTGGCCAAAAATCGACGCACTTAAGAAAGATAAAAATGTTACTAATATTAAGATGTTTGTTTTCATTTTTTAAATTTGTTTAGTTTACAGACTTAATTTTGCTGCTAATTTACGCAAAATATTATACTCATAAAAGTTTTTGTAAGCTTTTTTTATAAATTATTTTAAATGCCGGCATGTTCTGGTGTGACTGGGACTTAATTTAGTAAATCCTTAATAAAATCAAATAAAAAATGGCCTTGTTATTCACTTACGGTTCATAAGACATACGCATTATGTCAGAGTAATTCAAGACTGATATTTATAAAGATAAACAGATGACAATAAAAGCAACTAAACAGATATACATAGAGTATAGAGTTATTGTACTGATTCTATCCATTTGCTTTGCTTGTTCATTTTTATAATTGTTTTGTATTGGAAAAAGCCATAAGTAATCAAATGAGAACACGCATTCGGAAAATAATTCAGGGAAATTATATTTATACTTTCCTTCCTCTATTCTGTTAGCATTTTTATATGTCCAAAGTCTTATAAACATAAAGATACTGCAAATAATTATTAATATAGCCGATAAGATGAGCAATGCGCTTGCTTCACCCGATTGCATATCCGTTGCAGGTTTTTCGCCAATGTTTATTTTCTCATTGTATATGAAAAAATTATTCTTTGATGTTTTTTCGTAAATGGTTGTGTCTTGTATTGAATCATTTTCTATGTTCTCAATTGAAATCAATGAGTTCATTGTGTCCGGATTATACTCTTTACCTTTTCCATGTAAGGACAAAACGGAGAAAAAAGCTACAATAAACAGAATTACCTTCATATTAGCATTTTTCTATCTCAAGAATCCGTTATCACGAAGTTCTTTGTGAATATCCGCGATGTTGGCAGGAATATCGAATTCAATTAACCAGTTAACATCCAGGCCATTATGAATAGCAGCTTTCATTAAATTATGATTTTTGCCGATTAACTTTCCGATTGCTTCAATATCTTCTTTAAATTCCAGATGCAGATCTTCGTGTTGTTTTTGAATTAATATTAAAATCCTAAACACACGAGCTATAATATAAATACACAAAGTATAAGATTTGTTCTGTTTTTCTGAAGCGATACGTTCATTGTTTAATTCCAGAATATTACGCAACATTAAGCAATTTAAACTTATCTCGCCTTCCTTATCTTTCGTGACAGATACATGTTCATTTATCTGACCGCTGATATCACGGACATCCATTAGTAAATAACCTGCCGAATAATAATTTTCCGTAGCTGATTTAACACGTCTGACAATTAAGTCCCGGATTTTCTCCCTTTTATCCGTTACAGAATCTGTATCTATCAATTCGAAACGTAATCTGTTGGCTAGTTGTAAATCGTGTTTAAGCAATCTTAATATCAGCTTATCTTTTTCTTTGTCCGATAATAATTGTAGCGCTTTTTTAAATTCAGGGTCAAAAACCATATCTCATTTGATTTTTAAAAATATTAAACAAATATAAACCTGAAAATTATTTTTCAGATTATTTTTTATGATTTATTTTAAGATACCCGTGTCTGTGGCAATATACCGGAGATTATCAGTAATATATACATTATTCAATCATAATAAGTTGTAAAGCGTCCAATCTTACCCGTGCATTTTTTATTATTGCCGATAATTTTGTTTGTTCTTCGGTAGCATTCTGAATTTCGTCAGGTCTGATATGCTTATTGATTTTTTGCAATGTCTTAAGCCGGTTTATTTCATGATCGAGTGTTGCTTTCATACGCTGTAAACCTTTTTCTATTTCTTTCGCACCCGATTCTCCGGCGATTTTTGTTGCAGATAAAATCATATCCGGCAGTATAGTTCCGGTTAAGGCTTTGTTACTTAGTAAAGTATCTGCTTTACCATGCATCAGCTTTTTATCGAACACCCCGGCAGGGTAAATATTTGTCACGTCTTTTCCGGTATGATTTATTACAATTCTCAACGGGGTATTCGGGAGAAAACGATCGGCATATACATTCTGCCGACCTGCTGTTTCAAGCACAAAAATCAATTCCAGCAAAAGGGCAGGGGTGCCGGTTCCGCGAATAACACCAAAGCTTGCACTTCCGGTTGCAGAACTTAACACCATGTCGATAGCTCCGGTTGTTAATGGATGATCCCAACTGATAAAACTAACATCGTCTCTGCTTATTGCTCTTTTTCTGTCAAATGTAATCTGTATTCCTTCGCGCGAAATTGACGGAAATACCACCGAGTTAACCGATGCCGGATGCAACAGATAAGTCCGGGCTGCAAGATCTTCCATCTCAACATCAAAATGATGAAATACTTTTGTTAAATAAGTTTCAAGAGTTCTGTCATTATCTTCTTTTTGAATCTGCCCGATAAGTTTTAATGCCGTTTCAGGACGGAAAGAATTCATTTCCAGTAATCTGTCACGTCCCTCAGCAAGACTTCTTTTAAGTTTTTCCATAAATTCAGATGTCTCAGCAATCAATGTCTCAAGTTCGGGATCATGATCTTTAAATGAGTGGTTTTCGGAAATATTCAGTAAGCGTTCTCTGAACAATCCGGAAATCATATTTCCTCCTTCAAGGTTTGTGTTAAAGGCATTCAGGCCTTCGTGATACCATCTTACAACAGCATGTTGAGGGCTTACGGCAAGATACGGGATATGAATATGTATATCTTCAGTTTGCCCGATTCTGTCAAGACGGCCTATGCGTTGTTCCAGTAATTCGGGATCAACAGGCAGGTCAAAAAGAATAAGATGGTGGGCAAACTGAAAATTCCGGCCTTCACTGCCAATTTCGGAACAAAGAAGTATTTGGGCATTTTCATTGTCTGCAAACCATGCCGAATTTCTGTCACGTTGTATAAGTGTAAGATCCTCGTGAAAAACTCCTGCTTTCGTGTGGTCATACTTTTTCAAGGCTGCTTCCAATGCCAGAACCTTTTCCTTAGTGGTGCAAATGAGTAATATTTTTTCAGGATAAATTTCCTTCATTTTCTTTACTACCCACTTAACACGAGGATCTTCATCAAACCTAAAGTGCATATCGCTTTTGGCTCCCTGGTTTCTCTCTGTATCAGAGTTAAACTCCGTTGTTAAACGCTTAATCAGGAGACTATTGCTTTCTGTTTGTTCAAGGGGAACCAAATGTGCTGTTCGTTTCGGGAATCCGCTCATTGCCGACCTGGTATTTCTGAATATAACCCTGCCGGGTCCATGCTGGTCGAGCAAATCTTCGATAAGATTATGCCTTGCTTTTTCGTCTTTTTGTGTTAATAATGCTATTCTTTCTTTGGGAAAAATGGTTTCCAGTAATTCAATATCTTTATTTTGTAACTTTTTCCCAAAAGACAGCTTTTCAACAATATCAGCTATATTCTTATTGTCAGAAGATTCGTTTATAAAATTATTGTAATCAGAGTAGCGGTTGGGGTCGAGTAAGCGTAACCTTAAGAAATGACTTTCTGTTCCTAATTGTTCTGGTGTAGCCGTAAGTAGGAGTAAGCCTTTTGCTGCTTTACTTAATTGCTCAACTGTATGATACTCAGGGCTGACCTCACTTTCAGAGCATTCGAGGTGATGTGCTTCGTCAACAACAAGCATATCCCAGTTGGCAGACACTGCTTGCCTGGTGCGAATTTTTGAACCTGCCAAAAATTCGATACTGCAAAGAATCAGTTGATTATCGAGGAAAGGATTGCCGTCGGGAGCCCCGTTTTCAAGAGACAAACAACGTTCTTCATCAAAGATATTAAACCACAGGTTAAACTTCCTGAACAACTCTAAAAACCATTGATGTATAAGCGACTCCGGGACAATAATTATTACTCTCGAAATACGTCCGCTTAATAATAAACGATGCAGAATTAAACATGCTTCAATGGTTTTGCCAAGGCCTACCTGATCTGACAGCAATACACGCGGAGCATATCGTGAACTGACTTCATGAGCGATATAAAGCTGGTGTGGAATCAAATCTATTTTACCTCCGGCAAAACCATTTACCGGGGATATTCTTCTTCTGTAATTATGATAATGAGTTTCTCTCCGTAGTGCGAACAGTTCGGGAGAATCAACTTCGCCCGTAAAAAGTCTTTCATCAACATTATGTGTTACTGACACATTGCCGAGTTCCGCTTCCGGTACGTCCCCGTATTTTCCTGAATATACATACAGATTCCCGGCTGTTTTAACCTGCTCAACAAGCATTTGCTGTCCTTTTGTGTCTGCTATAACATCTCCTGCTTTAAAAACAACACGACGCAAAGGGGCGCTTTCTATCGCATAAAGCCGGGTTTCGCCCGATACCGGAAAACACATCTGCACTTTCCCTTTGCTGACCTCAGTTACAAAGCCAACGCCGAGTTCAGGCTCTCCTTCGCTAATATATCTTTGATCAGGAAAAAAATCTCCCATATAATGTCTTTTATTTGATTCTCAATAAATATTTCCTGATTGTCAGGCTGTTTAATTTTGTAATTTTTTGTTTAATAAAGATGGAAATTATTTTATTGGCATTCCCATCCATTTTCATGCATTATCATCTGTAGTTTTTTATCATTTCTCTTGTTTCTATATTACTATCAAATATAATTTCATTTTTAATCTTATCCGATATTACCTTGTTTTCCAGAAGTATTTTCACAATGTTATTTCTGTGGATTCCACAGTTCATTTTATTGTATAGTGCTTCAAGAGGGGCTTTACATTCTTTTGTTTTATTTGCTTCAAAGATGTCAACGTAACTTCTGGCTAAGTTCTCAATTGTATCTTCATTTTTTGTTTTTTGAACAATATCTGTTAATATTTTATAATCGCCGGTCTTATAATTTGATGTTAAAATTTCAACAAATTGATATGCTTTTGTTGATTGGGCTATTTTATATAAGGCAAATTGGCGGATTTTATCGCTCTTTAAAAACTTCAGAGAAGAGATTGCAAACTCGGTTATACGAGTCTTATAATCATTTTTCCCCTTTGCAAGGGTTAATATAAAATCAGGATCAAGCGGAAACTTATAATACATAAAGACAAATAACAGCTTTTCTTGTGACTTCTGGTCTTTTTCCTTTACCAATCTTTGAGCTATTGTTGTAATTTCAGATTCTGTCAGGTTATGTCTGCGCTTAAATGACAGATAAGGTTTGCTGTTAAGAACTTCGTCAATTATATCTTTATAATTTTCAGACGTTGGTTTAGATTCTTCTTGTATTGCATTTGTATGCTCAATATTTTCAAGATAGATACGAATATATTTATTTTCTTTAGCAAGGCTTTCAAGAGTTTCTGCCACTTTCAGATCAGGATTTTCTTTCTGAAAATACTTTATAATCCAGTCATCCTGTAAATCTTCAGGATTTTGTTCTATAAATTTCCCGAATTTTTCAGCAATATAAATTAGTCCCTGAAGACCGTCAAGTTCAAGAATTTCAGAATAACCAACCCACTCAGAGCCTTCAATAGGATTATTACAAAACCTGTCATAAATGGCATTTCTCATTTCCTGATCGCCTTGTCTGGCAAAAAGCTTTGCAAGGTCAAATAAATGAGTTAATCTCCATGTGTCGTCCAGTTCGTTAGCAAGACCTTTAAGTATTGCCTTTCTGATTTTCTCTTTTTTATCCGAAAGAGAATACAAATCAAAAATATATTGAGCTCTGCTTGATTCTGCTTGTCCATCATATGCATAATTTCGTAATGCACCTTTAATAACATAGGCAGAAAAATCAATTCCGGGATTTTCCTTCGCTATTAAACAGGCTTCTCCGGTTCCACGTTTCAATGAGTTAAGAAATTTTTTCTTTATGTCAGTAGTTTTAGTCATTATTAAATGGCAGGTGATTAAAAAGTAATTATGCAAACTTTCCCCAAAAATATAAATTACTCATGGCTTTACAAAAGATTTTTGGTTAATGTAGGATTTGCCGCTATCTGTGGAATTTAATGATTAAAATTGAATAATCAGAGAGGCCAGGATAAAGGCTAACTACTTATAAAGAATTACATGGTGTTATTGGATATAACAAAAATTCTGTTTTTTTCTGAGTAAAATAAAAAAATAGCGCCGCGTTTGCAACTGCATACTACACCGATTACTGACTAACAGATTACATACTACAAAAACAGTTGGCTAAATAATTACTGTTTTTATTCTTCTATTTGTGTAATCACCACAGAATCTTTGCTTAATCAGCTTTCTTGTTACTTACTTTACAATTAAATTAACAGAGAGGCTGTCTGCCCCTCTGTTTCTTATTTTTAGGAATTTAAATATACCATTGCAAGCACCTTAAGTTTTTGATGATATAGTAAAAATAACATTGTCGCCATTCCAGATATCGCCTTCAGGTAATATATCATCCCTGTGACTAATATTGCCAAATCCATGTTTTTCAAGAATTTGTTTCAATGTTTTCTGATTAAAGAAGTGTGTCCAGAAACGGTATGTTTTAGTTTTATTTTCAGAATCAACTATACGATGCTGATAGAGTATTACTTTCTCCTCCATATATAAAAACGATTCTGACAATGCCACATACGGACTGTTTTTCCAGAAACCGCTTTCTGCCGCTTCCCGGTTTTGCGGAGTCAATCTTTGTTCAATCAGGCTGTCTTTAAGTACATCAAAAATAAATACTCCGCCCGGTTTCAGTGTTTTATAAATCATTTTTAGCAGTACATCTCTTTCCTGAGGTAATAATACTCCAAAGTCGGTGTATATTAACAAAACCAGATCATATTTATCCTTTTCAGGTTCAAATTTAAGATAATCTGCATTTATGTATTCTATGTCAAGGCCATTCTCTTCCAACTTTCTCCGGGCATAATCAACAGAGTTTTTCGAGATGTCCACTCCGGTAACGCTATGGCCTTTTTGTGCAAAAATTTCGGAGTAGAGACCGGGACCACAACCTAAATCCAGGATTTTCAACCTGCTTTTTCCTCTTTGTAAATCCAGAATCCAGCCGGCAGTTTTTTTTACTGTTGACATTTTACGGCTGGCAAGGTCTATATCCTGATTAAGATGAATTTCCAGCAATTGCTCTGAAATATGTTCGTCTGTCCACATAAAAGAGTCTCCTTTTTCATAAATGACAGGCTTATCTGACTTTAATATAATATCTGTAATTTTCATTTTTAATTAATTTTAAGTCTCAGATTATGAGAGTTATAATAAATGTTTATTGCTAAAATTATACGCGTATTCAGATTGACGATGGCTTTAATAACAACGTCTTTGCGTATTTCCCCGAAAAGGGATTGTATTATGTCCTATAAAGTTTTCAAAGCACTGCAAAATTACAAAAATTTTAACAGATAAAAAATGTTATTCTTTTTTATATTCATACACAACTTCTTCTATTCCATCTTTTCTGAAGGTTTTTATTTTATTCATACCTATCTTAGAGGAAACCCTTTGTGATGCTTTATTCCCTGTTTCGGAGTATGAGTAGATTGATTTATAACCTAATGTTTCCATTGCATATTTTTTACATGCTTCCGCTGCCTCTGTGGCATATCCCGAATTGCAAAACTCTTTAATGATATGGAAACCTATCTCCGGCAATATCTCACCATCAATATTCTGTAATGTAATTCCGCAGTCCCCCAAAAACTGATTATCGGTTTTTCGTATTACAGCCCATAATCCGAATCCATCATTATTATATCTTTTTATGTTTCGTTCTATCCATTCTTTAACTTCTTTATCCGAAAACGCGTGAGGATAATGCTTCATAGAATCCTGGTCAGATAAAACCAGTGAAAGATTGTGAGTATCAGATATTGTCAGCTTTCTGAGATATAGCCTTTGGGTTTCAAGAACCGGTTTCATATTTGGTTTGTTTAAAAATTATTAATCCTGTACTACACTTGTTTTTCGATATATGATAGTTCTGTAATTACCTCTTTGCGTGTTTTTTCAGGCCTGTAGTTTAATTCAAAAATTCCAGGGCTTTTTCAAGGATTTCGTCTTTATTATTTCTTATCCCTTCAACCGTTCTCTGTACAGGTATATCGGGAATAATTCCGATGCCCTGAAAATCTGCGCCATTACCAAATCTTACAACTTGTCCGGTAAAAGAAGTTTCGCCTCCTCCCGGCAAATAAATTTTTGTCATTTCGCCATCTGTTCCTTGTGTCTGTTCTCCTATAAAAATTATATCAGGGAATGATTTTAATGCAATGGCAATATCTTCGGGACGGCTTATCATGGTTTTGTCTATTAATACAACAACAGGTTTTGTGTAATTAAATGAAGCATCAGGAGTAATTTTACAGATACTGGTCTGAATTTGTTTTCTGTCAGTATTGTTTGCTGTTATTACCGGGACTTCATCTATCCTGACATTTGAATCGCGGGTACACAGCAATTGCAGAAACTTATTAAAATCATAAGCAGGATAGGAGTTGCGAAGATCTATTATTAACGCTTTTGTATCCCGCATTTTAATCAATTCTATTTCCAACTGATGTGCATCCGTAAGAAATGCCAGATTCAGATACCCGATGTTATTTTCATATATTTTACTTTCTTCCCGGTTATCTCCAAAACCCAAAAACTGAAAAATATAAGTATCTCTCGGAACTTCAAAAGTTTCATATTCTTCTCCTTTTTTTATCCCGAGATTCATAAGACTACCTTCGGCTCCTGCAAAGAACCCGGCATTTATTACAGTTGATATTAAACCTTGATCATTGCTGTGAGAAACTGTTTTTTTCGCATCTCCCAATATCTCTTCTATTGTTGATCCATCAATGGAAACAATTTCGTCCCCGACGGCAATATCTGCTTCAAGACTGCTGCCGGTTGCAGTAACAATCACTTTGTTTTCGATATATTCAAACTTAACAGGAGCAACAAATATTTCGGAAAAGTCAAAAACAGACGGGTGAAAAGTGGAGACATGAGAATCATTTAGTGTTGCCATCATTTCCTGAATCAGCATATAATATTCTTTATCTGTTTTAGTATTTTGTGCAAGTTCGAGGTATTCCCCGAGTGAGTTTTCCCAATCTACCGAACAAAGATCAGGATGAGCATAAAAGTATTTTACTATAGTCCATATCTTAATAATACCGGCTATTTTTTCTTCTTTCGATAATTCTGAATCAGGACTATTGTATTTTAATGGCCGTAAATCAAATGAGAAATTGTTTTTTTGAATTAAACGCTTGGTTTTTGACTTAATAAATGCAGCTACATTTTCCGGTTGAACCGGGCTTGTATTTAAATCGTAAATTAAGCCGGAATTTCCGCTGTTTATATAAAATCCGGCATTCAAAACAAACTCAAAATTATCAAACGGATATTTAATCAGATTTGTATTTTCGGAAGTAAAAACTGTTCCTGAATCATCATTAAGAACAAACAAACCGGGGCGATTGGTTTGTAATGCAATAACAAGAGCCTCATAATATGATAAAAAGCTATTATTAGTCAGCAGATAAACTGGGCGTTTAATTGGTTTGAATGTTTCAAAATTAAAATCCTGAATATATTGAAGAATTTCCGGTTCGTAATTTACAAATGGTTTGATTCTTCCGTTGTCTGTAAATTGTTTATCAATGTTTTTGACTTTCCATCGTTGTTCGTAATACCACCAGTCATTATATTCGTCCCAGCCAAAATGCTCTCGGCAGACAGACTGGCAGGAAGGGATTTCGCTGTCTATAAGCATTGAAGCAAAAAAATCGAAAAATGAGTTTGTATGATAATCTGTATCAAGCCCGTTTTCAATTCTTAAATCGATTACCAAAGGCTTTTTAGATGTCCGGTCTGTTATCATTGAATCAACAGCAGTCAGAGAGGAAATATCTGACAGTTGAGTTTCAGTTATTTTTAAATAATCAAATTCTTTATTTGATCTGAAATTATTATTACCGGCAGATATGGATTTGTTTGACACCTGAATAAGAGTAAAAGGGTCCTGAAGCTTTGCCAGCAACTCAGAATTTACAATTTTCACAAATTCCTGATCTGAACTTATGCCTTTAATGTGTGGTAAAAATTCCACAAGATCTTTTTCCCATTCTATGTTTTTATCTGCTCTGACTATTGATGGATGAAACAGGTAAACCTCTCCCCAGATTACAGAGATTTCTTTTAACATTTCCGTATCATAATCCTGTGCAAAAATTCCGGCTGAAAATATCAGACATGTAATTAAAAAACTTATTTTCTTCATTTATAACTATCCCTTTAGTTAAATAAAACCCGGTATCTCCCGGATAAATACGGGCAAATATATAAAAAAACAAAGCGTGAAATATGGCTCCCCGTTTATATTGTTTTTGAATTAATCATTGCTGATACTGAAAAGATATTGCTATTCAAACTTTAATTCCCAATTATCTATATTTAAAATTGCCCCGGTTTTGTTTTGCATCCAAAAATAAATTACAAGTTCTGAGTCTGAGGGTGAATTTTCAGGTAATTCAAGATCCATCTGAATTAACTCCCATTTTCTGTTTTCTGAATTAATAAGTTCCGGTTTTTCTGAATTCCATGTTTTTTCTTCACCTTTTTTTGTCTCATAAACCAAAATAAAGTCCTCTGCATGGCTTGTATTGGCCCAAAATGAAACTTTCACCTTTTTAGGATTATTTAAAGCCTGAAGATTACCGGAAAAGGCAATGCTGAAAGGCTGAACCGAATCTACCTTACATGAGAAGCTACCCTCATGCTTAATGTTGCCAACTATATTCTGCGGCTTGAAATATGGGTTTTTAACTTCAAAATCTGCATAAAAAACAGATTGCTCAGGTTGAGTCCACAATGATTCCATGGAGGATTTCATTAATTTGGATTCTCTCCGGAGAGCAATCAAGGTGTAGTCCTTTTCAGAAATAGCTTTGGAAATTATATCCCTGTTTGCAAAAACAGATCTGTTGTCGAATCTGTCTGTAAATAATGTTAAATGAAACAATATTCCTGATACAATAAATATTACAGCAATCAATTTAATTTTACGTTTAAAAAGATTTTCGTAACAATAGAATGAATACCAGATTGCAACCGGGTACAAAATATAAAAAGTATGTGAACGTGGCTCTGTTACGGAGAATAAAAAAGATATGCAAAGAATAATCAGGCTAATCAGAGTAAACCATTTTACTTTACTCCATTCCGTCAGGTCATTTTTTCTAAAGAACGATATAACAAAATATGCAAGCTGGAAAAACCCGGCCAACAGAAGAAAAATGACAATTGGAATGATCCAGACATACTCTGAAAGAAAGGCGAGCCTTGAGGGTGTGTCAGGTCCGATAAATCTTGCAATTTCATAACTGGCAAACATCAGAAATCTTGCAATAATAGTCGGGATTTGAAGGATATTATCAAAGTTAAAAACAATATTATTTTCCACATTGCCGGAGCCAAATCCCTTAAATAATGTCGGTATTAACGTACTTAAGCTTATTGAAGCACCGAGAATAAAAAAAACACTTCCTTTAAGCAGTAATTTTATGTCTTTTCTGTTAACCCAACATACCCAGAATATGTAAGGTAACGTTAGTACCCATGATAAATGCAGTTGCATTATCCAGAAAACGGAAAACCCGATAAAGAAAAATGAAAGGTTATTATGAATTAATCTGGTCTTATAAAATCCTCCTAATTCAAATATTGAGATAAAAAACAAAACAGCTCCGACAATAACATAAGAAGGGTTTTCGATGTGTGTGGAATAGGTTAATGTCCATGGGGATGTTAATAACCATACAAAGATAAACCATCGTGGAACATTTGGTATTCGTTTGGAAATATACCATCCGAAGAAAACCAATACCGAAAAGGTCAATATGTTAAGTAAAATATATGGAGCTTCCGGAATTCCGAACCAACCAAGCGGCCAGGCAATCAACAATCCTTGCAATCCTCCGGGTATTTGTGACTGAGTATATACAACATCCGGTCCGTAATACGGATATATTCCCGTTACATAGCTTTTTAACCCTATAAGATAAATCTGTAACTCGTCATGGGCACTAAACATGGATAATCCTATGAAAAACCTAAAGGTCAAAAGAATTAACCCCAACAGGATTGCAAGTGGTATTTTTTTTCTGTCGCTTTTCATTTCTTACATGTTTGCAAATAAAGGCAAAACAACTATCACACATTCATAATCCATGTATAATCATTATTCTGCAACATTCCACAAAACTATTGAAACTTTTTCTATAACTGAAACATTTGTTAATATTTTTCAAATAATTTATGAGCCTGTATTAGTTTGGCTTTCATTTTTTAAATCAGTCTGATGTAGCAAACTTCATTCAAAATAAGCAAGTCTTATTATTAACCCAATAAATGAATAAGGGCTGACTCTGTGTTTGAGTCAGCCCTTATCTTTCAAATTTTTTCCTTCAAATTATCTGGCAATCTGAACCTTTTGGGTGGTAATGCCTTTGGAAGTGAGTACCTGTACCATATAAATACCTGGATTCAGGTTGCCTACAGATACTTCATGCTGTTCGCTTCGGCCGGTTGAGTAATACACTACCTGCCCGATAATATCTGTGATTTTTATCTCAATAATTGTTTCACCGGCTTTAACATAAAGCATGTCATTTGCCGGAACCGGATACATATTTAAAGACGCCGGTTCTTTTGTATTATCGTTTACAGAAACATTATTTACAGAGTAGAAAAAGGTGATATTAGGATAATAGTCCCATGTACTGCTATTGCTTGGTGGGTCCATCGGATCAAAAGGAGCATCATCTCTTTCCGCAGATCTTGAACGCATTGATGACGTGTCAATTGCACTTATAAATGGTGTGCCGATAACCATCTCCGAATAGCTTTTCACTGAATAAACGACGAGATTTCCGCCATGATATTCGTATGCATCATCCAAAGCGATATGAAAATTGCTTTGTCCTTTCGGGAAATCCAAAGTTCCGTCAAATACTTTTGTTAAAGTTGCCGGGGCAACCCATCCTTCCGAAAGGTCATTAACATCAGTTTCACCCATAAATATCTGAACAGGAACTGATACTTCCTGATCAAACTGACAGGTATATTGAATAGCTGTAATCGGAGAATCTGTAAATCCTATTTCGTCAGGAAAATAAAGTGTCTGGGAAAGGCTGTACAACTGTAAAAAATTGTAGGGGAGGTAAAGCAATGGCCATGAGCCTGAACTTATCTGTGTTGTTGCCGTATTGTCAGTCTGAACGTTGATAATCATATCATCCGATTGATTGTTTCCGGTATTTTCGTCCTGTGCAAAAACGACCTCTGTATAAATATTGGTTACATTGCCGATGTATTCATCTCCGGGAGTCCAGAACAACATACAATATTTTTTTTCATTAAAAACAATCTGGTCTCCTGACACAGAAGCCAGTTCCACACCACCTTCTGTCATTAATCTGACAGTATAACCGGTTTGAGTAAGCGCACCGCCATTTTGAACCACCGCAATAAAAAGATTTTCTTCTCCTGCTTTAGGAGTTGTATTCCCCATAACGGAAGTACATAGCAAATCATTGTCCGGAACAGTTTCCAGAACAATATCATCTATTGCCCACAGGTTAATTGCATAATTATTTCCTTCAAAGCGGAATGCAAATTGCATTTCTGTTGCACTTGACGGAGTGTTGAAATAATAGGTAAATTCGTTCTGTGGTATATTAAGAAGACCCAGCGGATTTTCCCAAAGTGCTTCCCAGGTTTGACCACCGTCAAAAGTAACGTCCAGACCGATTATTTCGCCAAAATCAGCTTCGTAATTTACCAGATATTGCTTATATTTAAACAGTAGTTTCTGATCACCCTCAACATTAATTGGAGTGGAAATAAGACGACTGGTTCCAAAAGCAAAACTATAGCCAAGATATAACTCGGCAGCTTCTCCGCCAGCCATTGAAGAGTTGCTTACAGACCACTGAACCTGTGCTCCTTCAAGAGTCCAGTCCGTTGGCAACTGACCGGCCGGATAGTCGAAATCTTCACTATAAATAATATTCTGCCCAAAAGCAGAAGTTCTTAAAAGGGCAAAGCCTGATAAAAGAAACAAAAACAGTAATGGTGTAATGAATTTTTTCATAACGAATAATTTATGTGATACAATAATGGCAAAGTAAACCTAAATAGCTTTACAATACAATCGGTGTTGAATGCTATTTTTTATTAAACGGTCATAAGTACCAACACTTAATAAAACCTAAGTGCCAGCACCTATTTTATTTATTAATAATATTAAGAGTTCTCTTTT
This sequence comes from Bacteroidales bacterium, assembly GCA_003249955.1. Taxonomy (GTDB): domain Bacteria; phylum Bacteroidota; class Bacteroidia; order Bacteroidales; family ML635J-15; genus Bact-19. The sequence goes on from QKHS01000012.1 coordinate 279,178, forward strand.
TGCCAATAAAGCTTTAGATTTGCAATGCTTATTAATGACATGTAAAAATGGCACTTAAGATTAGTAATATATGTTATGTAAATTGTAAAACTACAATTAAGTTATTGATATGTCTGCTGTTTTTAATAACAATCAATTCATGCAGTGACCGAACATCATCACATAAATCTGATGATACGTTAAATGACAGGGATACCTCTGTGTTAAACGAGGGCTTCTTTAACAACATTCACAAACTTATATATGAAAATCCTTTAGAAGCCAGAACTACAGTATTTCGGATTCTTGATTCTTTGGGGACAAATGATCCTGATTCCAGAATAAAATTATTGAAGTATGCCGGATCTTCATATGTTTTTGAGACAGATTATTCCGAAGCCATAAAATATTACAATATGGCTCTTTCCATTGCCGAAGAAATTAATCTTTATATTGAAACAGCCAATATAAACAACAATTTAGGAGTTATTTACAATGAAATTGGTGATTATAAAACAGCCTATATTTATTTTATCGAAGCATTAAATAATTATGATTTGGCTAAAAATCAGGATAAAAAAATTGGCACTTTTAACAATGTCGGGCTTGTATATCTTTACTTGAAAAATTATGATAAAGCTCTGTTTTATTTTGACAAAGTTCTGGACTCTGACATACAGCCCAAAGACACAGTATTAATTGTTTCGGTTTTAAATAACATAGCATTATGTTACAGTTCTGAGAATAAGTCTGAGAGTGCGTTGGAATATCTTGACCAGGCTATAACGCTTTCAGAAAAGATTAATAACAAGTACGGATTATGTATTTCATATCAATTAATGGGGAATGTATTTCAGACACTTAATCAAACGGAGAAAGCCTTCAATGCATACTCTGTAAGCATGGATATAGCCAGGGAACAAAACTGGTCATATCAGCTTGCAGTTTCAAGGATTGGAATTGCCAGAGTTTTACTAAATCAGGATAATATTGATGAAGCTTTAAAAGTTGCTTATGATGTTTTTGATATGGCAGAGGAACAAAAGAGCCTTGTATTAAAAAGTGATACACATCAGTTGCTTTCGGACATCTTCGAGAAAACCGGCGATTACAGGAACAGCCTGATTCATTACCGGGAATACATAAAAGTACAGGAAGAAATCATAAATCAGACTGTCATTCATCAGGTATATGATGTTGAATTAACGTATCTGAACCATCTCAATAAAATGCAACAGTTGGAACTCGAAAAAAAAGAGTTGGCCATCAGCAACAAAAACAATTTATTATTCTTTATCTCATTGATATTTATCTTGTTATTAATCGGTCTGTATCTGGCTTATCTGAACTATCACCACAGGCAAAAAGTTAAACTTCAAAAAACTATAATCGAATTAACAGAAAAAAAATCCAATGCTGCACTTGAAGCAGAAATTCAGGAACGCAAAAGGATAGGACAGGATTTGCACGATGGATTAGGTCAAATGCTTTCGGTTGCCCGGCTAAACGTAAGTGCCCTTAACCAGAAATCGGAAGTGTCGAATGAGCGTAAGATAAAGCTTATTGAATCAGCCATATATAGCATTGATACAGCATTTAACGAACTCCGGCAAATCTCGCATAATCTTTCACCCACCATTCTGGTTACAAAAGGATTGGAAGAAGCTGTTCAGGATATGGTGCGAAGAATAAATGAAAGCAATAAAATATTGATAAGCTGTGAAATATTCGGACTTAGCCGGCAACTTGATAATCTTATCGAAAACACTCTTTACCGGGCAATTCAGGAACTTACGAACAATGCCATCAAACATGCGCATGCAAGCTCAATCTCCATACAACTCGTGCAAAACAATGAAGAAATTACACTTATGATAGAAGATGACGGACTCGGTTTTGATCTTAATAAGGAGCACCCTCATTCCATATCCGGAGGTATTCAGAACATTCAGTCTAGAGTTGAAAATCTTAATGGAACCATATTTATAGACAGTAAGAAAAACCGCGGAACCATTATTACCATCACTGTACCACTTAAATTAATATAAGCTATGCAAGAATCAAAAATTAATCTTCTTATTATTGACGACCACCAGTTGATCATTGATGGTATCAAAGGATTATTGCAGGATGAAAATGATATTGACCTCATTATGGAAGCTAATAATCTGACGCAGGCCATTGAGGTAATTAATAAGAATTTTATTAATGTAGCTTTGGTGGATATAAGCATGCCTGAGAATTCAGGAATTGAAGTAACCAGAAAACTCAAAGAAATTTCACCGGAGACTAAAATTCTTGCTCTTACAATGCACGAGGATATTCAGAATATAACAGACATGATAGAAGCCGGAGCTTCCGGTTATATCTTTAAGCGCACAAGCATGGACGAAGTTCTGGAAGCGATACGCACTATAGCAAGAAATGAAAAATACCTTAGCCGTAATGTTCAGGCCGTGCTTGTAGAAAATATGCGGCATAAAAGTGAGGTAATTCAGAATTCTGCAAAAGAAAAAGTAAATCTTTCGGAGAGAGAACGGGAAATACTGGGGCTTATTGCAAAAGAATTCAGTAACGAGGAGATTGCAAACAGATTATTTATCAGCGAACGAACTGTTGAGGCACATCGACGCAATATATTTACCAAAACAAAAACAAAAACCATAGTGGGGCTGATGAAATTTGCCATGAAGAATAATCTGATTGATTTTAACAACGAATTTTAGCAAGCAGAAGTACGTTCGTTTTAATAATATGCAGGTTTAATTTGCCGGATATTTTTATAATGGGAATACATTATAAAAAGGAATGCGTGAATTATCATTACTTATATCAGGAATAAACAATAACTGGCAATTATGCAAAGGCGCAGAATTCACAGTTTATAAGGATATATCGGAAAATCCCATCTATATTCAGTATATTGGTTTTTTATAATTCATATCCTTGGGGTATTATGCCTGTTTCTTTCATTCTTGAAAACACACGGCTGATTTCTTTTTCAGTGAATTTCTTTTTTTCTTCCGACCATTCATAAAATCTTTGAATCAGTAAGGGTTCTGAAAAAATAAGCTTTTCACATTGCATTTTTTCCAAACAAGCGTAAAGCGTTGCAACTATTTCAACAATATCTGATTTAATTGTTTTAAAAGTGTCAATTAAAAACTGGATACTTTCGCTTTCAGCAGAGAAATATTTAATAAAGTCTTTTCGGTGTTCACCGGCTTTTTCCAATGGTTTATATTTAAACATTTCACCTTGCTTAAACTCAAACCACTTTTTCAGTTTCAATTGTTTGTCGATTGAACGCATTAACCGTGGGTCATAAGGGCCCATTGCCTGACGAAGAAAATTTGTAGGCAATTGCATATCTGCTGTTTTTTGGCACAAATAAATAAGCTTTTGCAATTTCAAATGACCCAATGTTGGTTCTTTGTGTAATTGCCAAACAATTTCGGCAGCCAAAACAGTGCGTTTATAATAATCAACATTGGTGGGTTTAAACTCAATTATTTTAGAATCAGTTTTCTCTGATTCAACTTTAGTTTCTTCCACCACAAACGCCTCGTGCAACAATGCTTTTAACAATTGCTCTGTGGCTTGTTGGTTGGATATGATGTGTTCTTTTAATTGTTTAGTTTTGGCTAATTGTTTTTCAACTTCGCCAATTATTCGGCGTTGTTCAAATAATGGAGCAAGTGGAATTAATGACATTTGTCCTTCTTTTGTACCTAATCTTGGCATTTTCATTCCTTTGGTTTTACTATTCACATACTTGACAAAATCAGGTCTTTTTAATGCAGTTTTTAGATAAAATGGGTTTAATCCAGCATAACATTTTAATGGAAGAATTTCAGTTGTACAAACTCCATCTTCGTCTGCAACAATTACTTTATCTAAATAGGGACGTAACTTTGAATAAAGAACATCACCAGTTTTAAAAACACTTTTAGTACTCAACGAATTTCTTTCATTGAACCGAATTCTACACAATAATTTTGAAGTAGTTTTTTCTATATCTTCCAAGTCTAAAACCCAAGTATCGTTTCTTAAATCTGATGGCTCTGCTTTCGGACTACTACCGTAATTTGTAATTTCCCCCAACCGACACCAAACCCAACTTTCAGGAATTTCAAACGGAATTTGTTCGGGTTTGATGGGTGATAAAGGCTTTTCCTTTTTACCCAGTTTTTCTTTTTCGGCTTTTATGCGTTTAAGCAGTTCGCTGGCTGGTTCGTCGTTTGGGTCTTGCGGAACTAACTTGCCTTGTACAGCTTCCTGCAAAATGGCTTGGTTAAGGCTTTCTATTTGGGTGAGTTGGTCGGCAAATATAACATCTGCTTCGTTTTCTTTTTCAACCAATTTTGCTTCCAATTCAACTATATGCCTTTGTTCTTCCATACTTGGAACAATCACTTCAACATCGGAAATTCGATTCATCGGCAAACTTACGTTTGCCATTCCTTTCATTTGCGAAACCAGCAATTCTTCACGATTCCAATGTAAATAAATCTGTAAATATTTGGCTAAAACAAAATTCTCATCCTTGGGAATTACAGCACATAAAATATTACCTAAAGCAAATTTGCCTTCCTGATATTTTACTCGTTTCATACTTGCATGCCCGTGTCCTGTTGATGAAACCAACGGAATAATTACGGCTTTGGCATCAAACTGAAATTCGTTATGAGTTTTATTAGCTTCTCCTAATGCAACCATTGTATATTCCCCAGGCACAGCTTTCATTATGCCTGTTGCTCCTTTAGTAATGGTGCAAATATCTCCTAATCTATACCTCATTATTGTGCCAATGCTTTTAGGTCGTTAAGAATATCAGTTATTTTGGCTTGGTTCTTTTCAATCTTTGAAATGATTGCCTTTCTATCGTAAATTACTTCTTCGACAACCTTATTCGGATTCTTAATATCCAAATCATAGTTTCGTTCAATAATGGTTTCAATTGGAACTTTCCAAGCAATTTCGCTTTCGGTGCGATTAAACCACCATTCTTTGATGTCATTAAATTCCTCAATTCGTATAGGTTTGGTTTTACTGTATGCTTTGTACCCTTCGGGTAAGGAGTGCTCGTAATACCATATTTCTTTAGTCTGTTTGCCTTTCTCAAAGAAAATCAGGTTGGTGTTTACAGTTGCATACGGTGCAAAAACCGATTGAGGTAAGCGGACAATGGTATGTACATTGCAATCTTCCAACAACTTTTGGCGAACACGTTGTTTTACACCTTCACCTGTTAAACTGCCATCGGGCAAAACGATTCCTGCACGTCCGCCATCTTTCAGCAGTTGGATAAACAGGATTAAAAACAGGTCGGCACTTTCCTTTGTGCGATAGTTCAACGGAAAATTGGTTTCCATGCCATCGCCAACCACTCCGCCAAATGGTGGATTAGCCACGATAATATCAACCCTGTCTTTTTGTTTTATGGAAGTCAGCTCACGACTTAAAGCATCGGTGTTTTCTATCTGTGGAATTTCAATATCGTGTGTAATCAGGTTTACTACGCTCAACATAAACGGGAGCGGTTTCAATTCCGTTCCTACAATGTCTTCCTGTAATGTTTTGCGGTCGGTTACATTCTTTACCTGCTTTCTCAGGTTTTCAATGGCACAAACCAAGAAACCTGCCGTTCCACAAGCAGGGTCGCATATCTTTTCGCCCAGTTGTGGGTTTACCATGTCCACAATAAATTGGGTTACAGCTCTTGGCGTGTAAAACTCGCCAGTGTCTTTCTTCGTGGCAAGTCCTTGCAGAATATCTTCGTAGATGGCATTGAAAATATGATGTTCCTTGCTACTGTTGAAATCAATTTCGTTTAGCTTGTTTATGGCTTGGCGAAAGGTTGTTCCACTTTTCATGTAGTTATTGGTGCCATCGAAAATATTGCGGATAATTACGCCCAATTTATCGTCATGTCCAACCTGTAATTCTTTTAATGTTGGGAAAAGTTTGTTGTTAACGAAGTTAATCAACTCGTCACCCGTGATTCCCTCGTCATCTTCTGCCCAGTTTCGCCATTGCAATTCAGAAGGAATTGGCGATTTGTATTTTAAATCAAGTATTTCTTTTTCCTTGTCTTTGTCGTCAAAGAGTTTCAGAAAAATCATCCAGCCCAATTGCTCAATACGCTGAGCATCTCCACTCAAACCAGGGTCTTTCCTGAAAATATCCCGAATAGATTTTATTACTCCACCTATGTTGCTCATTCTGTTATGCTACCTTGTATAATTCGTTTTCTAAATCCTTAATTGCTTGCAAGTATTTTTCACGGCTACCGAAAATACCGTTCACGATTTCAAGCGTTGAACCAAAATCGCTTAATGGTTTTACCTGTAAAACTTCCATGCTTTCCATGTTTTCAATTCCTTCATCGGAATATTTATCCAATAAAGCTTCCAACACATTTCTGGCCTGGTCTCCATATTTTGTAAAATAGTTGCGTTTCTTCACATTGTTTGCCCGTTCTTTTCGGGTCATTGGTGGTTGGTCGTAAGCCACATGACAAATGAGGTCGAATAAATCAACCTGCTTGTCAACTGCGTCATACAAGGCTTCCACCATTACACCTTGCTCAACCAATTCTGCAATAATTGCTTCCTTTCGTTCGGTTGTATTCCATTTGTTCAGGAACTCGTCCAACGAAGCAAATTGCCCTTGTATAATTTCCCTTGTATGGTCTTTCAGACTTGTTGTAATTGGTTTTCCGTGTTGATCGAAATGCAGTTCACGGCTAATCAATACCGAAACATCCACGCCATTTACATAAACCTTTTTTCTTGGAGTTGGTGGCTCTGGTGGAAAAGGCGGTTCGGGCTGTGGTGTTGGCGGATCTAAAATAATTTCTTCGCCTGTTTCTTCATCAATGATTGGGTCTTCGTTCGTTTCCTCTTCGTCAATAACATCGCCCAAGTCGGTATCTTCCGAAACAGGTTTTATTCGTATCGGGTCACCGTCAAAATCAGGGTCGGCAAATAAGTCGGTTGCATTTCTGAAATCCAAAATTGTGAAATACAATTTACCGTATTCTTCGTTTATCCTTGTTCCACGACCGATAATTTGTTTGAATTTGGTCATGGAATTAATGTTGGCATCCAACACAATCACTTTGCAAGTTTGAGCATCAACGCCTGTTGTCATTAATTCGGAAGTTGTGGCAATTACAGGATATTTTTCTTCTGGATTTATGAAGTTGTCCAATTCCCGTTTTCCTTCGTCATTGTCGCCTGTAATCTGCATGATGTACTTGTAGTTTTCGGCAACCAAATCGGGATTTTGTTTTGCCAATGCGGTACGCATACGCTCTGCATGGTCAATGTCAACGCAGAAAACTATGGATTTTGCAAAACGGTCGTAACCTTTCAGAAACTCGCTGAGTTTTTGAGCAACCAAATCGGTGCGTTCCTCAATCACAAGGTTTTTATCAAAATCACGGCGGTTGTATATTCTGTCTTCAATTTCATTGCCGTTTACATCAGTTTGCCCTTGGTCGGGTCGCCAGCCCTCGGCATCAACATTTAATGCAATTCTGATTACACGATAAGGAGCAAGGAATCCATCGTCAATACCTTGTCGCAATGAATAGGTATAAATCGGGTCGCCAAAATATTCAGTATTGCTTGCTTCGTTTGTTTCTTTTGGAGTGGCAGTCAAACCGATATGCGTTGCAGTTTTGAAATAATTCAATATTTCCCGCCAACTGCTATCATCTTTTGCACTTCCACGGTGGCACTCGTCAATTACAATCAAGTCGAAAAACTCTCTTGAAAACTGTCTGTAAACATTTGCTGATTCATCGTTTCCAGAAAGTCCCTGATACAACGCCAAATAAACTTCAAAACTCTTATCAATCTGTCTGTGTTTTACCACAGTCATTTTGTCTTTGAAGTGTTTGAAATCGCCACGTTTGGTTTGGTCAATCAAAGCGTTGCGGTCAGCCAAAAACAAAATCCGTTTTTTTGCTCCACTTTTCCAAAGTCGGTGAATAATTTGAAATGCGGTGTAGGTTTTACCTGTTCCCGTTGCCATTACAAGCAAAATCCTGTTTTGTCCGTTTGCAATGGCTTCAACGGTTCGGTTTACTGCAATCTGTTGATAATATCTTGGTCTGCGACCTGAACCATCGAAAAAATATTCTTGCGAAGCAATCTTTTCAGCATCAGGTGTAGTAATTCCTTTGTATTGCTTGTATTTTGCCCAAAGTTCTTCGGGAGTTGGAAACTCATTTAATCCAATTTCCTTTTCAATATTTCCGTCTGTTGCAGTCCTGTCATGAAAAAGGAAACCGTCTCCGTTACTACTGAAAACACATGGAATATCTAAAATCCTTGCATAATCAAGTCCTTGTTGGATTCCAGCCCTTACCGAATGGGTGTTGTCTTTGGCTTCAATTATCGCTATCGGAATATTGGGTTTGTAATACAAAATGTAATCAGCCCTTTTTCGTTGTCCTCTTGCAGTAAATTTTCCCCGAACATATATTTTTCCATCAGTAAAAGAAACTTCCTCCAATATTTGCAAATGCTTATCCCAGCCAGCGTTTTCTAACGCTGGAGTTATATATTTTGTGCAAATATCTCTTTCTGACAATTTCTTTTTATCAATCATTTTAATTTCCTAAAAACCTCAAAAATACATATAAAACTTCAGTTTAACAGCATGTGTGTCGGACAAATTACACTCTTTGACAAGCTTAGGTTGAGCATTGTCTCGTGAAGCTTGCCAAAGAGAGTAATTTGGGTGAAAGAAATAATAAAATAATTTACCCTTGGAAAGCACACGAACTAGCTTTATTCAAATTTGCACAGATCTGTCAAAAAGAGAAAATCTCCGTCATTTTATTATCAGGTTGTCTTTTCATGCTTGCCCATAACTACAGGCTAACCACATCAAAAGTATAAATTAGTTTTGATTTTGCAAAAGATTCCTTATAAATATCGGGTTCAATACAACTGGAATAACAGGAGAGATGATACTTTTTAATAGCATATACTCAAAGCCTTACAAATAGATATTTTCCGGAACTGTTTATTTAAGATTGTTCGTAGTTTATCAACGGACTTATTTTACCATCATTTTCCCTGTTAAAACACTTCCGTCCTGTGTTACTAATTGCAGAGTATATATCCCTTCCAAAAACCCGGTTATATCCATAAAAGTTGAATTGGAATTAATGTTTTCTATTGTTCTTACTTTTCTCCCTGAAAGATCATAAATATGTAATGTCTTAACATCATAATAATGCTCTTTTGACAGATTGAAGGATATTGTAGCTGAACTGCCAACAGGATTCGGGAATACATGTAAAGATCCTTTTTGGTCCGTCGTTGAACTGTAATATTTAGTATTATTTGCCTTTACAACATAGATATTATCGTCTGAAACACCGGCAATAATTGCTCCGCCATCAGATGTTTGCCGGATACAATTCCCTTTTCCACTTGCAAAGTCACAATAAGCAATCTGGTTAATCTGTTTCAAACATATAAATTGCAGAATTTCCGGTTCCTGTTAACAGATAACCTTCATCACTTGTTTGACATGCAGAAAGGATACTTTGCATTTTTTTATAATAACCCTTCCGATATATAACATTGCCGGAATTGTCAGTTTTGAAAAAGTCACATTGTGTGTTCTCGTTCCCGTCAATATCAAATGCAATGGAATTTGTGATAAAGACATAACATGAATCATGTGTCTGAAAAGCCGGCGTTATACTGCCTGTTGAAAACATGCTTTCATAGGTTTGGAACCACGTTAAATTGCCGTCACTGTCTGTTTTAATAAGCAATGCTGATAAAGTCGCTGAACCACCGATAATATAGCCACCGTCAAATGTTTCGGCAACAGAAAAACCATCTGCATAATTAGCAATATCATATGTTTTTTCCCAGAGAATTTCACCATTCTCATTTGTTTTAATCAATAACGGCCTATAGCTGTTAGAATTATTTTCGGCACGTCCAACCAAAAGATATTCTTTGTCAGAATTCTGAATAACAGAATTGATAAACATATTATTTGAATCTTCAAATATTTTCTCCCACAGAACTTCTCCTGTACAATCAATTTTAAGTAAAAATATTTCATAATTCACTATCCCGGCTATAACAAATGCAGAATCAACGGTATTTATAATGTGATATCCGTTTCTCGCACCATAAGAACTAATAGTTTTTGACCAGATCCCGTTTCCAAGAGAATCCAGTTTAAATATTAACAGATCATCTCCGAGACCGTCAATACATGAAACTACAAATCCATGATCAGGAGACTCTGCAACTGAATACGCCTGAGCAGCATCCATGCTTTCTTTTATAACTTCAAAAGTTGTAGTCTGGGAATACAGGCTTCCGTTATTTATCAAAACAATACTTAAAAATATCAGAATTACTTTTGTTGTTTTATACAGTGTTTTCATGTCTCACAGTTGCTTTAATTTGTGAATAACTTTTCAGATATCGCCATTAAAGGTGTTTTATATATGAATATTATGCAATAAAGCATAGTCTTATCAGGAATTGTCCAGAGTCAAAATTAAGAATTAGTTTTAGCTTTTGCAAATTTTTTTGACTGATGTTGGTCTTAACACCATTTATTTATAAACTATCAGTGAGTTCTTAAATATATTGTAATAGCATGAAAATTATGAAAAATCAGAAATATGACTGATGCAGAAATGAAAAACCATCGTTTATAAGGCAATTTAAAATAAAATGAATTCCCTGTTATTCCTATGCCGATAAGCCATAGTAAAGGAGTGTAAGCAGGAGCCATAAATCCTGCGATACTATTACTCCATCCGCTGTATGGAAAATAAATTAATTCAAGCCATGAACCGAAATACAATAGAATTCCGGTTATATAAATTAAAATTCCCTGTTTCTGAATCTTTTCCGAAATGCTCAAAGGCATAAAAACCGTAATCATAAAAACAGCAATCCTTGAAATGTTTTCTCCATATTTTACAAAAGCCGGAATGTCTTTGCTGAATACTTCCGGCTGAAAGTCTTTTGGCAATTTGTTTGCAAATACAATATTCCATAGCAAAACCGGAATGGTCAAAAGGAAACAGCTAAGCAAATATTTTTTCACAATCTTTATGTTCATTTTTTATTTTGTGAACCGGCCGGCAAAATTGTCTGCCTGTATTACATCATAATCCCGAATGTTAATTTTGTTACATCAAAATCTTTGAACCCTGCAGAAGACGTTTTTTGTAAATTGTACGAAAAATCAATATAGATTTTGGTATAACCAATAATTTTTTTCTCAACTCTGACCCCGGCTATAATTCCTTTTGAAAGAGATGAGATATTATTAAAAGATTCGTTAATCTCCCCAAAGCCAACACCTGCTCTTGCTCTGAAATACATGTCCTGAACTTTAAACAACGGAATAATAACTCCGGCCGAAAGTTGTTTGCTTGATAATGTGCTGTCTGCAATTATTTCGGGAGCAACTTCCTGTTTTATGTTTAATGACGAATAATTAAACTGAATGAATGGCAATAATGCCTGCTCGTAAGGATGACCAAGCTGAAAACCAACTCCCCATGAATATTTGGATTGGCTTTGGTAACTCTGTTTCAGAAAATCATTGCGCATAAATTCAACCCCGTTTTCGGCATAAAGCCGTAACAGCATAACCGGTTTTTCACCTGATTCCTGTGAGAATGAAGATAATCCGGACATAATGAGCATCAGAATAACAATAGCTTTTTTCATAACAAAGAATTAAAAATTATATTCAAATATATAAAATATTTATAAAGCAAAATAGACTGATTAAAAAAACTACATTTGTTTGTTTTAGTTGTTGACGCAGGTAATTGTGACGGGATATGCATCCGCATATAAGATATTGACTTTATGATTTGTGTTTTTCTACCTGTTTCTTCAACGCGAGATTCATTAACACATAACCAACTTCAGTTTTTTTAATCATGTTACCCATAAATAAAACCATAGGCCCTGTAAATCTTTCTATTTGCCTGAAGCGTGTTGTGTTTTCAGTAAGAGGTTCTAATAAGAAAGCATGGTCACCGCGATATACAATTTTTAGGAAACTACCACCCCAAAGAATTTTTTCACAAGGTACCACCTCATAAACTTCCGGTTTAAAAATCATTGGTTTTATTCCGGGAGGGACGACTTTTATGCGCATGCACTCACCAACCTGCAGATTACCTTCTGCTACCGGGATAAACGGGTTCCACAACCCCCATGATTTAAAGTCCAGAAGTACTTTCCATATTTCCTCCGGCTTTGCATCAATATCAATCCATGCATCTATAACGCGATGCATTTTACCTGAAGTTCTATTTTTATTCATATGTAAATTTACAGATTTTCAATTCCGTGTTATTTAAATATTTCTGCAAAAATAAAACTTTAAAGCCTTGATTATTTTTTTTAGTTAACAGGTTTTTTATTATGAAATTTATTGCTGAATATTATGACAGATTGTTATTAGTAAAATCTGCATAATTTTCGTTTTCTCTTTTTTACTACTTTTGCTGTATTATGAAAATTCAGAGGCAAACAATATCCGGAATAATAACGGCTCCACCATCGAAAAGTCAGGAGCAACGCCTTCTTGCAGCAGCTTTGCTTTCGCGTGGCGAATGTTTTGTCTCAGGTTACGGCAATTCCGATGATGTAAAAGCAGCACGTAATATAATTGAGAATCTTGGCGCTAAAATACTCTTAGGCAATGAGCTTATGCAAATATCGCCTTCTGCCGCCTTGTTGTCCGATAATTTAAACTGCCGGGAATCAGCCCTGTGTGCACGCCTTTTTACACCGATAGCTGCTGTATTTAAATCTGCATTTACTGTAACCGGAAGCGGGAGTTTACTAAACCGTCCTGTAGCGGAGAACTTTAATGTTCTTAAGCAAATGGGTTGCGTTTATGAATCTGCAGAAAATAAACTTCCGGTAAAGTTTTCACGCACAAATATTCAAAGCGGACAGTATTATGTTGACGGCAGTAAATCATCACAGTTTGTTTCAGGCCTGATTATGGCTTTGTCCGTGGTTTATGGCGATTCTGTGCTTATTGTAAAAAATCCGGTAAGCATAAATTATATTATGATGACAATCCAGGTTGCCAAATCTTTTGGAGTAAACATTAAATATTCTTTTGAAGAAGGGAATGAACTGAAAATTGAAATTCCCGGGAATCAATCATATAAACCGGGTTCATATTCCGTAGAAGGAGACTGGAGCGGAGTTGCAAACATCCTGGTTGCAGCAGCTATAAACGGTAGTGTAGGAGTGAAGGGGCTTAATTCAGATTCTGTTCAGGCAGACATGGATATACTTAAAGTTTTTGATCTTGCCGGCGTAAAATATTATTGTGAAGACGGTATATTGTTTGTTGAAAAATCAGAAATAAAAGCATTTGATTTTAATGCTGCCGATTGCCCCGATTTAATCCCGGCTTTAGCTGTTCTTGCAGTTTTTGCATCAGGGATTTCAAACATCTCAGGAGCATCAAGGCTTAAGGCCAAAGAAAGTTCCCGTGCCGAAGTACTGAAAAATGAATTTAAAAAAGCAGGAATACTTGTAAATATTGATAATGATATTTTGAGCATAAAAGGCGGACAAACCATAAAATCTGCAAGTCTTAATTCTAACGGAGACCACAGGATGGCAATGTGTTTCACAGTTTTAGGATTAAATTCCGGCGAAGAAATTATTATTGAGGACAGCGAATGTGTAACCAAATCGTGGCCTGAGTTTTATACGGTTTTGCAGAGTCTGATCAGATAGAATTAGTCATATAAAGCGAAATTTACCGTCACTTTGTTACAAAATATTTTGATTTACACCCCTACTTTGTTACAAAATGTCATTTTCTGCTTATGAAGTTTTTAAGAACAAGTCTGTATTTTTTTAATAACCGGCATTTTTAGAAAAAATGTTTTAATACTATGTATGAGTTTGATATGTAAGTTTATTCCTTAATTTTCAGGTATGCCAAAATAATCATATATTTGTTTCAGTAAATTAATTAAGACTATGAACAGTTTCGGCAGATTATTCAGAATTTCAATATATGGTGAATCTCACGGTTCCGAAACCGGGGTATTGATTGACGGATGTCCGGCAGGAATCGGTATTTCTGACAACGACTTTATTACTGATATTCAGCGAAGACAAGCCGGTGCTGCCGGAACTACTGCCCGTCAGGAAAGTGATGTTCCCAGAATTAAAAGCGGTGTGTATAACGGCTTTAGCAGTGGCTCCCCGATAATGATATCGTTTGATAACAACAATACAATTTCTTCTGACTATCACTTTGACGGATTTTTCCGCCCGGGACATGCCGATTTTACCGCTTTTAAAAAGTATAGGGGCTTTAATGATCCTAACGGAAGCGGTCACTTCTCTGGACGTTTGACATTGCCACTGGTAGCCGCGGGCGTAATTGCAAAAAAGATAATTCCTGAAATAAGAATTTCTGCTGAACTGATAAGTGCCGGGGGCAATAGTGACATTTCTTTTGCTGTACAGAATGCACTTGCCGGAAAAGATTCAATTGGCGGGATTGTTGAATGCCGTGTAAATAATCTGCCTGTTGGTATGGGTGAACCGTTCTTTGATTCGGTTGAATCTTTGATTTCGCATGCGGTTTTCTCAATTCCCGGGGCAAAAGCGATAGAATTCGGAGAAGGAATTAAATCTTCTGCTGTAAAAGGTTCGGAATTTAACGATACTTATGTTAATCAGAGCGGCGTTACTTTTACGAATAATTCCGGTGGTATAAACGGAGGTCTTACCAATGGAAACGAACTGTTTTTCAGAGTATTTTTCAAGCCTGCATCAAGCATAGCAAAGGCTCAGAATACTTTAAATTTTAACACTGACAAGATTGAAGAACTTAAAATATCAGGCCGTCATGATGCCTGTTATGCTTTGAGAACTCCTGTAGTTGTTGAAGCGATTACTGCTGTTGTTCTTGCAGATCTTAAACTAATATCCGGAATATAATCATGGAAGGTTTTTTAAAAGAAGTTGCCCTGAATATTCTGAAAGAAAATCAGAATTTACGCGATCTGGAAATAATTGTTCCGAACAGAAGAACAGGCTTGTTTTTAAAAAAAGCTTTGACGGAATCTGCAGAAAAAACAAGCTGGATGCCGGTAATTACAACTATTCAGGAACTGTTTTTAAGCAATTCGGATATTCACGCAGCCGAAGATTTACTTTTGATTTATCGTCTCTACAATATTTTTATCAGATATACAGGCAGCGATGAAAGTTTCGACGATTTCTATTACTGGGGCGAAATGATTTTAAGCGATTTCGATGATATTGACAAGTATCTGGTAGATGTATCCAAACTTTTTTCCACTATCCGGGACATAAAAGAAATTGACAAAAATTTTGATGAATATGATGAAAATGAGCTTGAAATAATCAGACGTTTCTGGGCAAATGTAAATCAGGCTGACCTGAGTATCCACAAACAAAGATTTCTCGATTTGTGGGATAAGATGACGGATGTTTACAATGATTTCCATGAAGAATTATTAAACAATAAAATTGCATATCAGGGGCTTATTTACAGGGATGTTGTAAATCATATTGATGACTGTATATTCAAAAAAACAGATTATGCCGTAGTAGGATTTAATGCTCTTAATAAATGTGAAAAAGCCTTGCTGCATCATTTAAAAAACACAAAAAATACCAGATTTTACTGGGATGCAGACAAATATTATCTTAACGATGAGTATCAGGAAGCAGGCAGATTTTTACGGGAAAATATCAAAAGATTCGGTTCTCATAAAAGTATCGGGATCGTAGATTTTGTGAAGCCTGTAAAGAAAGATATCGAAGTCATAATGGCTCCGTCTCCTGTAAGTCAGGTAAAGATGATTGCCGGAATTCTGGACAAATGGAAAACCGAAGCAGATTTCGACCCCGAAAAAACAGCAATAGTTCTTGGCGACGAAAACCTGTTGATACCGTTGATGTATTCTGTACCGCCATATGTTGAGCCATATAATGTTTCTATGGGATTTCCGGTAAAAAACTCTGCCGCATTCGGGTTTTTGTCTCACCTTGTTTCACTCCGGCGAAGGGTAAGAAAAACCGGAGATTCTGTTAATTATTATTTTAAGGATGTACTTTCAATTATAAATCACAGTTTTATTAAAAGTGTTTTTGAAGAAGAAGCCGGAGAACTGAATTCCCTGATAAATAAAGAGAAAATAATTTATGTAAACTCCGGCATACTTGCTGTGAACCCGTTTTTTGAAGAGTTGTTCAGTCCAGGTTTGAGAAATATTACGGAACTAAGTGAATGGCTTAACTCTGTTTGTTCAGATTTGCTGATTCTTTTAACAGGCAAGGAAAAATTTATTACAGAAACAGAATTCCTTGGCAAAATCTCCAACAGAATTCTGGTACTTAAAGACTGTATATTGAACGATAAAATTGAAATTCAGAAGAATGAAATATTTTTCAAGTTATTGCTCAATTCAGTACGAAGTTTAAGTGTTGCATTCGAGGGCGAACCTCTTACAGGATTGCAGGTTTTAGGCTTTCTGGAAACCAGATGTCTCGACTTTGACAGGGTTATAATGCTTTCGATAAACGAGGGCGTTTTCCCTAAAAAATCGGCAGCACAAAGTCTTATACCTTACAATTTGCGCAGGTTTTACGAGTTGCCGTCAATTGAATTTCAGGACAGCATATTTGCATATTACTTTTACAGGCTGCTACAAAGATCCAAAGAGGTTAAAATAGTTTACAGCGCACAGGCAGGTGATACTTCTTCCGAAGCATCAAGGTTTATTTCGCAGATAAAATATGAACTTGGACAGGAAATACGTTTTCGCAGCGACGGATATAAAATTAACATTGCTTCTCATAAACCTGTACATGCATTAAAAACTGCCGGCGTTACAGAAAAGGTGAAAGAACATCTGGCAAAAGGGATTAGTCCGAAAGCAATAAATGAGTATCTGAACTGTGAATTCAGGTATTATCTTAATTATATTGAAAAAATAAAAGAACCCGATAAGCTTGAAGAGGAGGAAGATGGTGCTTTTTTTGGACGTTTGTTTCACCAGATTATGAATTATCTGTATGCTCCTTACACCGGAAAAATCATAAATAAATCCGATTTTGATAAAATTGCTGATCCTGAAAACATTATTCCTGTAAAATTAAGGGCAATTAAAGATGTGTTCGGGTTAAAATCAACGGCAGAAGTTTACAGGTATAACGAAAAGCTGATTGTTGAAATTGTAATGAAATATGTAACATCTTTGCTTGAATACGATAAAAACAACAGTCCTTTCAGTATGGTGAGTCTTGAGGAATTACACAATTATAATTTTAAAGCTTTATCAGGAGATGCAGATTTACCTGAAATAAAAATATCCGGAATCATCGACAGGATAGATCTTAAAGACGGGATATTCAGAGTGACAGATTATAAAACGGGGAAAACAGAAATCTCGGCTTCTTCTGTAAGCCAGTTGTTTGACGAAAACAGAGATCAAAAGTACAACACTATTACTCAATTATTTCTTTATTCGTTGATGATATCAGATGATTCACAGAAGGTTCGCCCGGCTGTTTTTAATATAAATGAGCTTAATCCCGGTTACAATGACGGTATTATTTTAAATAAAAACGTAGTTACAGAATTTGATGAATCTCTGAAAAAAGAGTTTTTGTCAGAACTTGAAATTATGTTTGACCGGATGTTAAGTAAAGATACATACTTCAATCAAACCACGAAATCTGATAACTGTAAGTTCTGTCCGTATGTCGTTATTTGTGACAAAAAGTAAAAACAACATTTGCCTCTTGGTTTGTAAT
Organism: Bacteroidales bacterium; assembly: GCA_003249955.1. Taxonomy (GTDB): domain Bacteria; phylum Bacteroidota; class Bacteroidia; order Bacteroidales; family ML635J-15; genus Bact-19. The sequence goes on from QKHS01000012.1 coordinate 297,015, forward strand.
TTGAAAAATATTATCTTGCGTTTTAATTTAACAACCTAAATTTTATAACTATGAAAAGAAATTTTTTATTATTGGGATTCGCAGCCATATTTGCACTGGCTTCATGTGGCGGAGCAAAAGAGAGTAAGAAAGAAGAAGAGAAAAAGCCGGTATGTGAAGGAAAAAATGAAATTGCCGTTACCATCCAGGATTATTATTACTCAATGAGTGACACTTTGGTTTACTCTACTCCGGAATTTGAAGTAAAGAACAGCGAATATGTATGGATTAATGATTCTACCGTAAGTTTGAAATTATCAAATTACGATCCTAAAGAATTAATAGGAGCCCGTCAGGAAGATCAGATAGACATAAATATTGAATTAAATGCACGTAAAGGCAAAAAACTTGAAGCAGGATATTATGGCTACCATGCTTATGACTCAGGATTATGGAGCCGTGTAACCATGACTACTGCTTATGGAACAGTATGGTTTAACTGGAATGCAGGTATGCCTGAGCAAGGTGGTGTTACAGTTGAGTATGTAGGAGAAGATGCTGTTTGCGGAACATTGGCATTAAATGTCGAAGAACCGGAAAGTTCAATGATAGGCATTGTAAGAGTTAACGGAACTTTTGTTTACAAAAAATAAGAATTGTTGTTTAATAGGAAAAAGCCGGTTAACCCGGCTTTTTTTGTAAGTTTTAAAAAATGATTTTATCGCCTTCGCCTATATTATATTTTTCACAAATATTTGCATTTACTTCAACCACATACATGGCCGGAACTTTTGAAGGAAGAGATGTTTCATCCAGAGTTTTTGCAGCTCTGTAAATATCGACAATTTCCATTCTTGAATTTACGTAAATAATATCCAGAGACATCACAGTGTTACGCATATAAAATGATTGTATTTCATCTTTTGCAAACAAAAACAGCATTCCGTTATTTTCTGCCATTTCCGGACGGTACATTAATCCCCTTGCTTTTTCTTCATCTGTACTGGCAACTTCAATATCTATATGAAATTTCTCGGCTCCCGATTCTGCATCTACAAAGCTTAGTTCTCCGTCTTTCCTGAATTCAGGGGGATTCTCAAAACTGTAAGTAGTTTGCTTTAATTCTGTATTACCAACATTTTTCTTTTCTTTTTTATCGTTTTTACACTGAGTAAATGCAAAGACAAATAAAACTATAGTGCTAAAAAAAAGTATCTTTTTCATATTTTAATTTACCTGCAGATTATGTAATTTATAATATATTCCTTTTTTTGCCAGAAGCTCGTCATGTTTGCCTGTTTCTACTATTCTGCCTTCATGCAGCACACAAATCAAATCAGCTTTTTTAATTGTTGACAAACGATGAGCAATCACAATTGAAGTACGGTTTTTCATAAGATTTTCCAAAGCTTCCTGAACAAGTTTTTCCGATTCTGTATCCAATGCAGAAGTTGCCTCGTCCAGAATAAGAACAGGAGGGTTCTTAAGCACTGCTCTGGCGATACTTAATCTTTGTCTTTGGCCTCCTGAAAGTTTTCCTCCTCCGTCACCGATATTAGAGTCGTAACCCGATTCTGTTTCCGAAATAAAGTCGTGAGCATTTGCTACTCTTGCAGCTTCCATTACTTCTTTTTCGTTGGTGTTTTCTTTCCCGAAAGCAATATTATGGTATATGCTGTCATTAAAAAGGATAGGAGACTGGTTTACATAACCTAACAATTCCCGCAAATCACTGAGTTTATATTCTTTGATATTAATCCCGTCAAGGAGAATTTCACCCGATTCAATATCGTAGAACCTTGGGATAAGATCTACCATTGTTGATTTTCCCGATCCGCTTTGACCAACCAGGGCAACGGTCTGTCCTTTTTTTATCTTTAAATTGATATCCGACAATACCGGGATGTCTGCATTATAAGCAAAATTAACATTTTTAAATTCAATACTGTCTGTAAACTCGTGTTTGCTTTCTGCACCCTGTTTTTCTGTAATAAGGTTTCGTGCCGACAAAATATCATTAACGCGATCAACCGATGCCATTGCTTTTTTAATGTTATACCAGGACGAAGATAAAGTTTTGGCCGGAGCAATTATCTGGCTGAATATAATGAGATAACCTATAAGTGCCTGTGAAGACATAGCACTTTCCTGATCAAGAATCATCGTTCCTCCATACCACATAATTACTACAATAGCTATGGTTGCCAGTAATTCGCTTAGAGGACTTGCAAGAAATCTCCGTCTGTTAATTTTGTTCATCAACCCGGTATAATCCTCATTTGTTGATTTAAATCTACCGGAAATATGTTTCTCTGCATTAAAAGCCTTTACTATTCTCAGCCCACCGATCATTTCATCAATCTGAGCCATTAAACTACCCATTTGTTTCTGGCCTGCCATAGATGTTTTTCGTAACGAACGCCCTGCCTGACCGATTATTAGACCTACCACAGGCAAAAGGATAAATACAAATATGGTCATCTGCCAGCTCAGAAAAATCATGGTTCCCAGATAAAGCAGTATTTTTATCGGATCACGGAAAACCATTTCGAGAGAACTCATAATTCCCCATTCTATTTCCTGAACGTCGTTAGTCATTCTTGAAATAATATTTCCTTTTTTCTCTTCCGAGAAATATCCTACAGGCAAACTGATTACTTTGTCAAAAAGTTTATTTCTGATATCACGCACAACTCCGTTACGGATAGGAACCATAAAATGATTTGCAAGATACATGGTGCCTGTTTTGAAAAAAGTTGCAATAATTACAATAATCCCTATGGCAACAAGAGCCTGTATTTCCCCTTTCTCTATTATAATCTGGCTTAACCAATAATTGAAATTCTGTTGTAAACTTGATACATCACCAAAATCCAAAGCCACTTTTTCTGTTATTAATGGCTGTGTCTTAAATAAAATCCCCAAAAAAGGTATTACAAGAGCAAATGAAAACAAACTGAATATTGTAGATAAGACATTAAATAAAACATTTAATGCTGCATAAACTTTGTATGGGATAATATATCTGACTATTTTAAGAAAATCTTTCATCAAAAAATAAAATACAAATTAATACTCTGTTACAAACCAGTATAGCTGTAAGGAGTAATGTTCCTTAACTCTGCTTTTACCGGATCGGAAACATTAAGCTGATTAATAAAATCTACAAAAGTTTGTTGTGTAATTTTTTCATTGGTTCTCGTTAAGGCTTTAAGTGCTTCGTAAGGATTAGGATAATTTTCACGTCTTAAGATTGTCTGAATTGCTTCTGCAACAACCATCCAGTTATTTTCCAGATCTGCATCAATTTTTTCTTTGTTGAGTAAAAGTTTTGATATTCCTTTTTTCAAAGATTCAAAAGCTATTAAAATATGAGCGAAAGGCATTCCGATATTTCTTAAAACTGTTGAGTCTGTAAGGTCTCTCTGCAATCTGCTTATTGGTAATTTTACAGCCAGATGTTCTGCAATTGCATTTGCCATACCGAGATTCCCTTCTGCATTTTCAAAATCAATAGGGTTTACCTTATGTGGCATTGCACTTGACCCGACTTCGCCTTCTTTTATCTTTTGCTTAAAGTAATCCATCGAAACATAAGTCCATATGTCGCGCGAAAAGTCAGTTAAAATTGTATTGATTCTTCCCATACACTGAAGGAGAGAAGCAAGATTGTCGTAATGTTCAATCTGGGTAGTCGGAAAACTGCGATGCAAGCCAAGATAATTATTTACAAAATTATAGCCGAATTTATCCCAGTCAATATTGGGATAGCTTACAACATGAGCATTAAAATTGCCTGTAGCTCCTCCGAATTTGGAACTGAAAGGAATCTGATCCATCTGGGCAAGCTGTTCTTTTATTCTGGCTGAAAAAACCTGAATTTCTTTACCCAGGCGGGTAGGAGAGGCCGGTTGTCCGTGTGTTCTGGCAAGCATTGCAATATCTGCCCATTCTGCACTTAATCCGTCCAAAAGATCTATTATTTCGAACAATACAGGAGAATAAACTTCGTTCATACAATCTTTTATGCTTAGCGGCACAGCAGTATTGTTTATATCCTGAGATGTAAGTCCGAAATGAATAAATTCCTTATATTTTGACAATTTTAATTCGTCAAATTTTTCCTTGATAAAATATTCAACAGCTTTTACATCGTGATTTGTTACTTTTTCGATTTCTTTAATTCTTTGTGCATTTTCGGCAGTAAATTCATTGTAAATATCCCGCAGTGCTCCGAAATCAGGTTTAAAGAAATCTTTTAGCTGAGGCAAAGGCAATTCGCACAAAGCAATAAAATATTCAATCTCAACCTCAACTCTGTATTTTATTAAAGCATATTCAGAAAAATAATTACGTAAAACTTCTGTTTTACCTAAATATCTGCCGTCAACCGGACTTACTGCGAATAAACTGTCTGAACTCATTTTTTTCGTTTTTATTTTAATTGTCAAAATTAGTTAAAGTTAGCGATAATACAAATTGATGATGTATATCTTTTTTATTGGTCACATGTTTTGTACTATTAATCCCGGAAAAACAAAAGAGCCACCTGATACAGGCAGCTCTTTTACAAATTTTAAATGAGCACTTACATGCTTCCTTCGTATTTCATCATATATTCATTGAATTTTGGTTCAAGTGAATCAAATAATTCCTGACGCTGATTTGTCATGGCATTGCGCAAAACACGTCTGTAAGTTTCCATTGAAAGCTGGATATCATATTGACATCTTAGACGTTTTGCTTTGTCAAGGCCGAAAAAGAAATCTAATTCCTGTGTGGAAACTCTGATAATTTCTTTAAGGAAATTATCACCTTTTTCAAAATCGCCTGTTGCATAATAAGCATTAGCATACTCGATATCGAATAATCCCGGAGTATAGATATTTGCAGGCATAAGTTCATCGCATTTTGCAATAAGAGCTTTTGCTTTTACAGTATCTCCGTCTGCTGCATACATAATTGCAAGATCTCTGAAATTATCACGGATTTTCACTATTCTTACAGTTCTGTTAATAGTGTTATCAACAATAATATTTGGATCATTCATATTTCCCCATCTGAATTTATTCATCAGGTTATCATACATAATTTCCTTATCTATTCTGCCTTTAGCACTTGATTTTATCGGAACCAGGCGATAAGCAAAACCTTCATTCTGGAAATAGTCATTTAATCCGACTGTATTGGAACTTCCTATTGATGTAAAGTAAATAGGGCGTTTCCAGTTGTTGGTTCTTAACAAATCAAGAGTCATCATTTCATTCTTTACAAGATAATTTCTCGCAAGATCAAACTTAATGATTTTTTCGATAAGGGCAGTGTCCTGAACTTTCACGGTACCGTTTGCAACAACTTCAGCAGAATCGACCTTCATATAAAGTTTATTTCTGTGATATGAGTATGTTAGCTCCCCTTCATATGGGAAAGAACTGGCGTCATCGTCAGCTATATAGTTTAACAAGCTGTCAACAGAAATATATCCTTTTTCTTCTCCTCTTTCATGAGGTACATAGTAAAGGACATCTCTTACTGAAGGTTCATAATCAGGTCTTTCGAGAGTTAATGGCATAGGAGCAGCATCATAACTTGCATGTTTCATCTGATCCACATACCAGTCCGAAGCAAAATAAGGAAGGCAGCAGACTTTAACATCAGGTCTCACTCCTTCAACCTCCTGAGCATACCAGATAGGGAATGTGTCATTATCACCATAAGTAAATAATATTGAATTCGGGGCACATGACATCAGGTAATTATAAGCAAAATCCCTTGCAATATACCTGTCGCTTCTGTCGTGATCGTTCCAGTTTTCTTTTGCCATGATATAAGGAACCGGAAGACAAATCAGTGTAGCTACCGATCCTGCAATAACAGCAGGAGAAAATCTTTTTAACAAATCATAAATTGCAATAATGCTTAATCCTATCCATATTGCAAACGCATAGAAGGAACCGGCATAAGCATAATCCCGCTCACGAGGCTGATTTGGCGTTTGGTTAAGATAGACTACAATTGCAATACCTGTCAAAATGAAAAGTAAACTTACAATCCACCAGTCTTTAAGATTTTTAAACAACTGGTAACCCAAACCTATCAATCCAAGAAGGAGTGGGAGCATATAATATTTGTTATTTGCTTTGTTTGTTTTAAGATAATCAGGAAGTTTATCCTGATCTCCCAAACGTCTGTTATCAATAGAGCTTATTCCGGAAATCCAGTTCCCGTGAATTACATTACCATTTCCCTGAATATCGTTCTGACGGCCTGCAAAATTCCACATAAAATAACGCCAATACATCCAATCCAACTGATAATTTACAAAGAATTTAATATTATTGGAAAATTTAGGCGATGTCTGCGAAGCCTTAAATCCTCCGTAATCTTTATAAACGTCAATATGTTCTGGACTCGGACTGTACATCCTTGGAAATATAGTACAATCTTTTTTAGCATAAACTGTTTCCGGTTTGTAGCTTACAATTACATATTTACCGTCGCGTTTAACATAAACCGGCGATGTCTTTTCGTAACTTTCGGCTTTAGCATCAAAATACTGTCCGTACATAAGAGGTCTGTCTCCGTATTGTTCACGGTTCAGGTAATAAAGCAGGTTGAAAACATCGTCAGGATTATTCTGATCCATAGGAGTATTTGCATTCGATCTTATTACAATCAAAGCATAACTCGAGTAACCTATCATTATCATGGTAATAGATATCATGATAAGATTCAGAACTTGTTTTTTCTTTTTTACCAGAATTATTATTCCATAAACAAATCCTCCGAGCAGAAGAATATTTAAGAAAATATTTCCTGACATAAAAGGAGCTCCTATAAGCACTAAAGCAACAGAAGGGACTATAATATTAAATATTTGGTTGTCGGAATAATGAGTAAGATAAATGCTCATTCCCAGAAATGCTACACACAATATTGCCCATACAAATAATCCTGAATTATATGGCATTCCGATTCCGTTAACGAGGAATAATTCTATTTTTGATGCTATTATGGCAACGCCGGGAATAATACCCCACATTATCATTGCTACAATAACCAACGAAACTGCTGTTGTAATTACAAAGCCCCAAAAATTCGGTTTGAATTTTTTATAATAAAATACAAATGCAATTGCCGGAATGGTTAGCAGGTTAAGAAGGTGAACCCCGATTGACATCCCTACCAGCAGTGAAATAAGAAGAATCCAGCGGGATGCTTTTACGTCATCATTACTGTCACTCCATTTCAGAATCGCCCAAAATACTATTGCAGTAAAGAATGATGAAAATGCATAAACTTCACCTTCAACAGCCGAAAACCAGAATGTATCAGAAAAAGTATATGCCATTGCACCCAACATACTTGCCCCGATAATTGCAATTGTTTTACCTGTATTATAATTCCCGTCGGGAGCGATCATTCTCTTTGCAAAATATGCAATAGACCAGTACAAAAACATTATTGTAAAGGCACTAACTATCCCCGAGAATGCATTAACCATTATGGCAACCTGTTCCGGTCCCGATGCAAACATTGCAAAGAATCGTGCAATTATCATAAAAAACGGTGCTCCGGGGGGATGCCCTACCTGTAATTTGTATGAGGATGAAATAAATTCACCACAATCCCAAAAACTTACGGTCGGCTCCAATGTCATAAGATAAACTACTGCTGCTATTGCAAAAGCAAGCCAGCCGAAACCGTAATCAAGTTTTTTAAATAGTTTTTCAGTCATAAAATAAGTGTTTTGTTCTATACAATTTTAGAAAGCGTAAAATTAACATAATTATTTTCTTGTGAAAAGAAAAAATACTTACTGATTTGTTAAATTGTTTCTTATATGCATTAATAATGGTTTTTGTGATTGTATTACTTGTTCTGTCAGAATAAAATAAGAATGATATGACTACAGCAAAATATCAGAAATTATCAGATTCTTCATTATGAAGCAAGAGCATACCCTGCTAAAAAATCTGGTTTAATAATAAAAAAACAGACCGCAAATTGCAGTCTGTTTTTTTATTATTGCTTAAAATCTGTTATTCTTTAACAAAAGAAACCACAGTGTTTCCTTCGGCACGGATTATTTTTATAAAATAATTTCCTGCAGAAAGGTTTCTGATATCAATTGTTACAACATCTGATGTAGCATTAAAGTCAGAAATAACCTGTCCGTTCGCGTTAATTATCTCAAATCTCTCAGCATTGACTCCACTGATGTTAATAAGAGAAGTTGCCGGGTTAGGATAAATGCTGATGTTTTCTGCATTTAAAATTTCTGAAGCTGTTACAACATCAATATAAGTACCGTATTCTGAACTGCTGCATTCATTTGTTACAGTAAGAACAACATAATAAGTACCTTCTGCTAAATATGTGAATGATGGGTTTTCTTCAGTAGAAGTTGACGGGAAGAAATCATTATCTCCAAAGTTCCAGTCGTAAGTGTCTGCATTTTCGGATTCGTTAATGAAAGAAACTTCCAGTCCGTTTATAGCATAAGAAAATTCTGCATTCGGCAATAAATTACAGTCTGCAATTTCGAATTTGTCAACGGCAACACCTTCTGTGTTAGCCATAGAGAATAAACCGTTATCAAATACAAAACGGAATTTAACACTTGACTGATCTGCTAACATAGGAACATCAGTAGCTACCTGTATCCAACCTGCAGAAGAACCATTCCATGTTCCAAAACTTATCATGCCTGTTCCATACCACCCTGTAGAGGCCAAACCTGCAGTTACAGTATCCCAGGTCATACCATCAATAGAATATTCAACATAGAAGTTTGACATTAATTGATTAGTTTCGTATTGAACCATGGCTTTTATTTTAGGGTTAACCATTCCGGTAAAATCAAAACAAGGAGATTCCAGGTAAGAGACTTCGTTTGTATCATTATACCCTGTGGCATTTGTTACCCAGGCATAAGAACCGTCAGCAGCAGAGTTAATCAATGAATTTGCAGGCATTGCAAGTTCCATTGTGGAATTTTCGCCGTAAGTATACCAGCCTGCAGATCCTGACTCAAATGATTCAACATATCCGTTGGCAGCAATTGTATTTTGAGATACAATTGTTTTAGAATACTCATCGTTTGTATAGTCTTCGTCACCAGGGTTTATTGTTTTTGCAACTATTTCATAATCTCCGTATGCTGACATATCACAATGAGTAACAAATGTATATACAACACCTTCGCCGGGCTGAAGTGTAACAGAAACTGTTTCAGGAGAAGAAAGCCAGGTTAAACCACCGTCAATTGAATAATCAACAGGAATATTACTTTGTACCTGTGCCCCGAAGTTATGAATTTCTATCGAAACAGTTTCGCCTGAACCAAGGCCACAACCCGATTGAGGATCAATAATATCAATAATAGCAAGGTCATTAAGAACAGCTTCTTTAATTGTAAAATCATCTATTGCTATACCGTTTGCAACAAGGAAGCCACCTGTATAATTAATTCTGAATTTTACATTAGTTTCGCCTGCAAGTTCCGGCATTTGAACAATTATGTTTTCCCATCCTCCGGTAGTTGCAAAGTCATAAACTGTAATATTCCAGTTTGTTCCACCGTCAGTTGATGCCTGAATATTAGCAGAATTCCCGTAAAGAGAAAATTCTACCCATGCATTCAGATCCAAAGTCGGTAAATACAATGAAGACAAGTCAAAACACGGAGTCTCAAGATATGAAGTTTCGCTCATATTTGTATTACCTGCCAGATTTGTTACCCAACAATAATCTCCTGAAGCTGCCGAGTTAATAACAAGTTCCGGTAAAGTCTCGTCAGGGTTACCATATTCCCATGATGACGCTGTTCCACCTGCAGAGAAAAATCCGTTGTTTGATTCAAAATCCTCTGTAAACGGAAAACTGCTATAGACAGGATATCTTGTTACAGACTGTGTGTATGAATCATTTGAAGTCTCTTCATCTCCTGTTAAACTTACTGAAACTACTATTTCATACTCTCCGTCTGTAGGAAAATCTGCAGGAGTTGAGAATTCAAAATACTCGCTGGCCATAGGAGCCAGAGTGGTAGGGAAGCCCTCTACGACAGGAGTTCCTCCATTTATTGTGTAAGACACGTTGAAAAATGCTGCAGGATTGGTTCCGTTATTTGTAATATAACATCCAACATTTGCCTGAGTAAGATCACAGGCAGATACTAACCCTTCAACTGAAGTTACCGCAATATCATCTGCTATGTTTTTTGTGATTTCTATGTCAAAATTAACATTGGTGGCATCCCCCAGGAATGTGTTTGCTGAACTTACAATAATATAGTAAGTTGTCCCTGAGGTCAGATTAATGTTATTTAATGACGGATTTAAAATTGCATTATCTACATATGCAACACAATTTACTGATGGGTCATCAGGACATAAATCAGTAATAAACAATCCGATATTTGCAGCAGGAATAAATCCGCTTGTAACAATTGAAGTGTTAAGTAATGCTACATTTATTTGCATATCAGATGCCGGAGTAAAGCTAAAGACATAGTCTTCATTGACCATTGAAGCCGAACCACAGGCATCAGAGTCATCATAGTCATTTCCCATACCTGTTGTTGTTAAACCGGTAGCCGAATAGGGAAGGGCAGAAATTACATCAGCATTTGCACAATCCTGCTGGCTGAACAGCGGAATAGCAATAATAACCTGCATACACAGTGCTGCCAATGAAATAAAAGTTTTTTTCATAGTAACATGTTTTTTTAATTAATAAAAATAAATTATTTGCATTCAATCTCGGAGACAAATTTATAAATATTAAAATAAAAAAGCCACCTTAACAGTGGCTTTTTATTAACTATTTTGTTAAAATTATTTTGCAACTCTTTCGAGCCATTTCAGCATAAATAACATTGTCCCCATAGATATAAGACATGCTGCAACAAATATTGACCATGTTGCCCAAATCGGAATGCTTTCATAGAAAATTGCACCTATAAACAAAAGCTGATTACCAACGGCTGTAGCGCATAACCATAAGCCTTGCATCATACCCTGATATTTTGGCGGAGCAACTTTGGAAACAAAAGATATTCCCAACGGAGAAATAAATAACTCAGCTAAAGTAAGAATAAAGTAAGTTCCGATAAGCAGGAAAGGAGTAACACGTGCGGCATCAGGAAGACCTCCCATTGCGGTAACTTCTGATTTTAACGGTAACCCGAAAGATCCTGCAGCCATCAGGACATAACCTAAAGCAGCAATAAGCATCCCTATCGCAATTTTCTTAGGAGTAGAAGGTTCTTTACCTTTGGATCTGAGCCATCCGAACAATGCCATTATAACAGGAGTAAGGAACACAACAAAGAAAGGATTTATAGACTGAAACAACTCTGCACCTTTAAGTGTTGTAAATCCCAGATTTATATTAATCCCGCTGAGATCGGTGTAATCTTTCGCAAAGAAAGTAAGTGTTAACCCGTTTTGGTGGAAAGAGAACCAGAAGAAAATAACAACTGCAAATACTGCAAACAAAGCATATAAACGTTGTTTGACTTCTTTTGCATCCATTTCAATGGTTGCAGAACCAGAAGCACTTTTAATTTTATCTGCCGGATTAGGAAATCTGTTTTTGTTAACAAGATAAATAACAAGAGAAATTGCCATTGCAACGATTGCAACTAAAAACGCATAGTGAAAACCTGTAGCAAACACATTAAGATATTCTTTGGCAAATACTGTCATATCTGTCCCTGTAAATCCTGCATCTGCAGCCAGTTGAGGAAGATTCGGAACAGCTTTACCTGCTAACTGAGCATGACATAATTCAGGCAAAGTTGAGTTATATGCAAACCCATGCGATTCAACCCACCAGTTTCTGACACCAACAGCAGCAAGAGGAGCAAAAATAGCACCTACATTGATAAACATGTAGAACCATTGGAAACCTGCATCACGCATTTTTGCATACTCAGGATTGTCATACATCTGACCTACCAAAGCCTGTAAGTTTCCTTTGAATAACCCGTTACCAAATGCGATTACAAATAAACCCACACAGGTTAATGTCAGGAATAAGACAAACTTATTCGCAGGAACCGGAGTTCCTGTAGGAATGGCAATAATAAGGTATCCGGCAGCCATCATAATAAGACCTACCAGAATTGTTCCTTTAAAGTTTTTTGTTCTGTCAGCGATTAACCCGCCAACAAATGCCAATACATAAATAGAAAAGTAGAAAATGGAATAGATAATCCCCGCATTAGTTTCGGACAATCCGAATTTGGCCATCAAAAACAATGACAATATTGCCATCATTGTATAAAAGCCAAACCTTTCTCCCATGTTAGCCAATGCTGCGGCTAATAACCCCTTTGGATGCTTTTTAAACATAATATTTAATTTAAATTAATAATACTAACACTATTCGCTTTGCAAATATAGAAATCTTTTTTTTATTTCAAATTGATTTTGAAATTATTAGCTTTAACTTTGTTAAAAATATTGATTAACATGAAACTGTTCACTTCATCACAAATACGCCTGATTGATAAATTCACAATTGAGAACGAACCTGTAGCTCCGGTTGATTTGATGGAACGTGCTGCCAGAGGCTTGTTTCAGTCCATGATGTGTGACTTCGATTTGTCAAAAGATAAGTTTCTTATAATAGCAGGTCAGGGAAATAACGGAGGAGACGGGCTTGCTCTTGCAAGAATTATGTCCCGGATATCATGTGATGTAAAAGCTGTTTTTTGTGAATTTTCAGAGAATACCAGTCCGGATTGTTTTACTAATCTGAAAAGACTGAAAGACACCGAATCTCAGATTCTTCAGGTTGTTACAGATCCTGACGAAATTTCAACCGAACCAGGAAGAATAATTATAGACTGTCTTTTTGGTACAGGATTAACCAGGCCGGTTCGGGAAAAGTTTGCCAAAGTTATAGATAAAATAAATAAATCCGGTAATACAGTTGTTGCCGTTGATATTCCTTCGGGACTTTTCGGAGAAGATAACACCGGCAACAATGGCAGTATTGTAAATGCCACATATACTCTAACCATACAGTTTCCGCCTTTGGCATCGATGTTTGCCGAAAATCATAAATATTTCGGGGAAATAAAAATTGTGGATATTAACCTCAGCCGTCAGGCAATTGATGAAACCAACAGTAAATATTATACCACAGACAAGGATTTTGTAAAACCAATTATAAAAAAACGTGGAAGATTTGACCATAAAGGTACTTTCGGACACGCCTTATTAATAGCGGGCTCTTATGGTAAAGCCGGAGCATCAGTTTTGGCTGCGAAAGCATGTATGCGTAGCGGAACCGGATTGCTTACCGTTCATTTGCCTGAAAAGCTTTCAGATATTATGCAAATTTCGGTTCCCGAAGCAATGTTGAATATTGACTCTGACAGTTTTATATTTTCCGGCATAGCCTGTCTGGATAATTTTAATGCTGCCGGAATAGGACCGGGGTTGGGAACAGATAAAATTACACAGAAAGCTGTTGTAAAATTTATTTCGGAATATAATAAGCCTTTGGTAATTGACGCTGATGCACTTAACATTCTGTCAGGAATAAAGAATTTTAAAAACATTCTTAAACCGGGAACAATACTTACTCCACATCCTAAAGAATTTGAAAGATTATTCGGGAAATATGAAAATTCTTACCACAGAATTTTATTTATGCAGAAATTTTCTGCCAAAACAGGTGTCATAATCGTCCTTAAAAGCGGAATAACCGCAATCTCTCTTCCTGACGGGAATATTTATTTCAACACTTCGGGAAACCCAGGAATGGCAACAGGTGGGAGCGGAGATGTGCTTACAGGAACAATCACCGGATTACTGGCTCAGAATTACGCCCCTGAAAATGCTGCAATTGCAGGAGTCTTCCTTCATTCATATGCCGGCGATATTGCAGCAGAAAAACTGGGGGAAAACCCGCTGATTGCTTCTGACATTATTAAATATTTACCAGAAGCATGGATTAAGATATTATCCTGAGAAATTTATGCAAGTTGTAAAAATATTTTTACGAAATCAGAATAGGATTCAAAAACGAAAAATTGCAGCTTCTGATAAAATTCTTATTTTTGCAAAAAAAAGAAATTTAAATTATGAAGAAATTGATTTTGACAGCAGCTTTGCTCTCAGTTATATACAGTTTCCAGGCTCAGATAAATGTTGTACCTGTCAGCTCAGAAGAATTGCAGATAAAAAAGAATACAATATTGTACTCTCTACCTAAAGCTGTCATTAATATTAATGTCTGTGTAGAGACTGAGTATTTCTTTGCCGGTCCATTTCACAAATATGCAGATAAGTATCTTACGATTAAAAACGTAAAAACCGAAAATTCAGTGACTTCTGAAATATCCGGTATTAAATTCTCGGTATCTTCTGAACCGGATGCCAACTCTACCTATATGATTTTTAACAAGGATAACAACTTTAATATCGGGTACTGCCGTAACGGAGTTATAAAATCTTTTGGCTTTTCAGAGTCTTCAGATTGCAGCGTTATAGATAATCTTATACTGAACATTCCGCAATACCATGAAAACGGCATTGTATTTACAGATCTTTCGGTTAAACGTAATTTTACCAATATTACGGATACTACTTATAAAGTCGTTCAGATAGACTCTGTATTTCAAAAAATTCCTATTTACAACAAATCAATTACAAGCAAAGAATTTGAACAAAAAGCAGAAGAAGCTGCAAACTTTATTATCAAGATCAGAAAAAATAAATTCAAACTGATAACAGGACAGTTTGAGACAGAAAAACCGCCTAAAGATCTGAAATATATGGTTGAAGAACTTGATAAACTGGAACAGGAATACATGTCGCTGTTTACAGGTAAAACAATTAAAGTAAAGAATGAATTCAATTTTTCTTATTCTCCTTATGATAGTCTTAAAACAGAAAAAATTCTGCTTTTCAATCTTTCGGATGAATTGGGAATTACCGGCGCCGAATCTTCGGATGGCGAGCCTGTTTATCTCGGGATTACAAATCATGGCGTAACTTCAGAAACAAATAGTTTTTACAACCGTCAGACAGAACTTAAAGAGAAAGAGAAGAAAACGGGTCTCTATTACAGGATTCCCGGCTATGCTACTGTAAGCGTTTCTTTTGAAGGAATTGTATATGCTGAACAAAACATGCAAATTCCACAACTCGGTTACACCAATTATCTGCCTTCCAAAATGTTCAAAAATAAAAAACTGAAAATACTATTTGACGAAAATTCAGGTTTTATTAAGACTATTTCAAATGAATGATAAAAATTTATAAATATTCGTGTCTGTTTTTGCTGTTAACCTGCTCAGGTAGTTTTATCCGTGCACAGAAACTCGAATTATTTGTAAAACCCTCACAATCAGAATCATATTCTATAAGTTCCTCAAAAATATTTCAGGACAGTGCCCGGATTTTCAGCGAACTTCAATCTGTTTTACAGGCTGACATAGAAAACGGATATGCACTTGCAGGCTACGACAGTATTATATATGATTCCGTTTTTGTACGGGCATATTATTACAGAGGAGATCAATATAAATGGGGACAAATAAGAATTAATTCACCGGATATCAGTAAAAAATTAACAGGCTTCCTTCCTGACAGTCTGGACAGATTTGATTTTATCAGCTTTTTCGATAAAACTTCCGGAATGCTTAAAGAATATGCCGATAACGGATATCCTTTTGCCGGAATGAAACTTGATTCTGTAAAAATTACGGACAATTTTGTAAACGCCGTTGTTAACATTGATCCTGGAGAAAAATATGTTTTTGATAGTATAATTGTTAAAGGAGAGTCAATGATTAAAACATATTACATAAGAAAAATAATAGAAATAGAAAAAGACGAAATGTTTTCCATGTCAAAAATTAATAAACTGGAAAGACAGTTGAAATCTATCTCGTTTATTGAACAGTCCCGTCCTTATCAACTTGCTTTTGCCGATGGTAAAACAGATATAATACTGTATTTGCGGAATAAAAATGCCAGCCGTTTCAGCGGGATTATAGGTATTTTACCGAACAACAAAACAACAGGAAAACTTTTGGTTACAGGGGACGTAAATCTTTACCTGCTTAACAGTGCAGGCTTTGGGGAGTTGTTTATGTTCAAGTGGCAAAAATTCGAATCTCAAAGTCAGAACTTAAAAACAGAAATATCAGTTCCGTATTTATTTAAATCCGATTTCGGAGCCGGGGTAAAATTTGACATTGAAAAGAAAGACAGCAGTTATCTCAATACAGATTTTACAGGACAAATACTTTATGGCAGTAACACGGGCAATGGCTTCGAATTATTCTTCAGACGTAAAAGCTCATATTTGCTGGCAGATTCAGATTTATCTTCTTCAGAAGGCTTTTCAGGCTACTCAACAAATCTCTACGGTTTAAATTACCGGTTTTCAAACACTGATAATATATTTAATCCGGTAAAAGGATGGGTGTTGCTACTATCATCAGGTTTGGGGACCAAAACTACTCAGGCGGAAGAAACAGAGACTCCCGAATCCGTTTTTCAGACAAGAAACAGTATTGATGTAAGCAGGTTTTTACCAATAGGAAAATATATTACCATAAAATTGCGGAACTTTACCTCGTCAATTTATAGTGTATCTGTTTCTGACAACGAACTGGATCTGATAGGAGGGCTGAATACAGTCAGAGGTTTTGATGAATTATCTTTGCCGGCATCTTCATTTTCCGTCAGCAATGTTGAATTAAGGTATTTGTTTGAAGAAGAATCTGCTCTTTTCGCATTTTTCGATGCTGCTTATTTTGAAAAAAGAAATACCGTTAATGATTCCCGTAATTTTGTAATGGGAACCGGTATAGGTTTGGATTTGAATACGGGTGCCGGAACATTTTCAATGGTATTCGCAATAGGAAAGCAAAATGAAAATCCTTTTGACTTTACAAGCACAAAAATTCACTTCGGGTACAGAAACAGCTTCTAAAATTAAGTATTTTTACTTAATTTATACAAAATTATTGAAAATATTCTTTTCAATTTTTATTTGTATTGTAAAAATTTCCGTATTTTTGCGCAATAATAATTAACTAAAAATAGTGAACACTATACCAAATACTAATTTTTTGTTCTCTCCAAAATATAGAATTGTAAGTCATGTCTTATTTTGGATTTTGTATTTTTTGTATAGCGGACTTACATACCACTTTAACAGAGGTTTTGGAGATAATTACAATTTTATTTTTGTTTTCGTTATTGATATCCTTACTGTTTACTATTGTCTGGAATATCTTATTCCTAAATTTCTGATAAAAAAACAGGACTTAAAGAAATTTATATTTCATTTATGTTTTGTAATTCTGGCAAACCTTTCTCTGAATTTTATTCTTCAAAACTTCATTTTCGGAGAGCCCGGAAAAGATTTTATGGATTATCTCGGTAAGCAAACTTACAGTTTTCAGTTTTCTTTGGTTTTTATCGGTATGGCCATAGGATTAAAAATCTTTAAAATAAATCAGAATAATATTCGTCAGATATCTAAACTGGAGAAAGAAAAAGTTAATACAGAACTCGATTTTCTGAAAACACAAATAAATCCGCACTTTCTTTTTAATACTTTAAATAACGTTTACATACAAACCAGAATAGAGCCTAAAAAAGCTTCCGAAATGATTCTAAAACTGTCTGATTTACTGAGATATCAATTGTATGAATGTTCAAATGACAAAGTAATGCTTAAATCGGAAGTTGAGTATTTGCAGAATTATGTCAGTCTTCAGGAAATGCGTATTACAAATATTGACATAAAATTTGAACAAAAAGGTAGTTTTAAAGGTTTAATGATATATCCCTTTATGTTTATTCCATTTTTGGAAAATTCTTTCAAACATGGAGTAAGTTCAAAAGGTGTTGAAAATTTTATTCACATTAATGTTGATATTGTAGAAAAATATGTTATATTTGCAGTGAAAAATTCAAAGAATGACACAATACAACAAAACTCAAAATCCGGAGGTATCGGATTAACGAACATAAAGAGGAGACTTGATTTATTGTATGATGGAAAATATGAATTAAAAATAGATAATAGAGATAATTATTTTAATGTTGAACTAAAAATAAATCTGGAATGATGAAGTGTATTATTGTTGACGATGAGCCTTTAGCACGTGAAGGTATGAAAATGAACATCGGCGAATTGTCTAACCTTAAATTGGTTGGAGAATTTGAAAATGCTGCAACTGCAAACGAATTTTTACAAACCAACGACGTTGATATCATGTTTCTTGATATCGAAATGCCGGGTGTTTCAGGGCTTGAATTCTTAAGAAGTCTGAATAACGCTCCAATGGTAATCCTTACAACTGCTTACCCACAGTATGCTGTTGAAGCTTACGAACTTGACGTTGTTGACTATCTTGTAAAACCTGTAAAATTAGACCGCTTTATTAAAGCTGTTGCAAAAGCTGAGGAGTATATTGCTCTTTCTCAGAACACTGCAGTTTTTGAAGCTATCGAAGATGACTTTATCTTTATTAAATCTGAAAGAAAATATGTTAAAATCAGATTTGATGAGTTATTATTCATCGAAGGTTTGAAAGATTATGTAATTGTTCACGCTACTCATGGCAAATACATGACTGCTATGAATGTAAAAACTATTCATAACAAACTTCCTGAAGAAATATTCTTCCGCGTAAGTAAATCTTTCATTATTAACATTAACCATATCGACGATATCGATGGTAACTATGTTAATATTAAAGAAAATAAAGTTCCGATCGGACGTTCTTACAGAGATGTATTCCTGGAATTTGTTAACAGACGTTTATTAAGAAGATAATTCTTCTTTAAATATTAAAGAAATCAGCACCCGATAAAGTGCTGATTTTTTTTTATTCACAAAATCAGGACATTAACTTAAAATACGGGTACGGAATTTGATAGTGAAACATTTGTATTTTTTTCAGACATTTTAAATGATTAAACCGGAAATAAACATTAAAGCACTGCACGAAAGAACAGCAGACGATCCTGAACTGATTCAGGACTTACTTGATTTAATTATTACCGAAAAACAGAATTATCATACACAAATGCTTAATGCCTTAAGACAACATGACTTAATGTCACTGGCATCGGAAGCGCACAAGATGAAAAGTGCTGTTGCCGTTCTTGGATTTGACAAATTGGCAGATGAAATAGCTGATATGGAAAATAATGCCTCAAAAAAAATTATCGGATTTGATTTTGATAATAAAATAAATTGTATTTTTATATCTTTGAATGAACACATAATTGAATTAGAGAATTACCTTAAAAAATAGACTATGGGATTATTAAACAAACTTAAGAATGAATTTATTGACATCATTGAGTGGTTAGATCCGACCAATGATACAATTGTACACCGTTTTGAGAGATATCAGAACGAAATTAAGATGGGAGCAAAGCTTACCGTCCGCGAATCACAGGTAGCCGTATTTATTAACGAAGGACAAATTGCAGATGTCTTTAAACCAGGGATGTACACCTTGCAAACCCAGAATATGCCGATACTTTCAACATTAAAAGGATGGGTGCATGGTTTTAATTCACCGTTTAAAGCAGAAGTATATTTTGTAAATACAAAGAAATTTCTCGACAATAAATGGGGAACTCCTAATCCGGTAATGTTGCGTGATCCTGAATTCGGGCCGATCCGTATCCGCGCGTTTGGCGTTTATGAATTCAGAGTTGAAGACGCTGCAACTTTTATCCGCGACGTTGTTGGCACAGACGGGGATTTTACTACAGAACAGGTAACAAACCAATTGCGCAATATTATTGTCACAAGATTTACCGATGCTGTTGGTGAAGCAAAAATTCCGGTTTTGGATATGGCTTCAAATTACAACGAATTCTCAGAAAAAGTCAGCGGGGCAATCATTTCAGAGTACAAAGAATATGGACTTAATATGACCAAATTCCTTGTTTCAAACATAAGCCTTCCGCCAAATGTTGAAGAAGCACTTGACAAACGTTCAAGTATGGGCATTATAGGTAACATGAATCAATATACTCAATTCCAGGCTGCAAATGCTATGGAAGCTGCTGCTACCAATCCTGGTGGCGGAGGAGCTTCCGAAGGAATGGGAATGGGAATGGGATTCGCAATGGCAGGTAGCATGATGAATGCTATGAATCAGGGAATGAATCCTAACCAACAGCAACAACAGGCAGGTGGTGCCGTACCTCCGCCAATGCCGCAAGCTGTTACTTTCTTTGCCGTAGTAAACGGTGCTCAGGCCGGGCCTTTCGATATTAATGTTCTTAAACAAATGGCCGGAATGGGAACTCTTACAAAAGAGACTTTAATCTGGAAACAGGGTATGGCAAACTGGATGCCTGCCGGACAAGTACCCGAAATGGTACAGGTATTCGGAGCTGCGCCTCCGCCACTACCTCCAACACCTCCTCCTACACCGGGAATGTAAAATATTAAATAAAAAACGGCACCTGAAAGTGCCGTTTTTTTATAATTTATTTTTAAGTCGCTGATTGGTGAAACTGAATAACAATACCACTCTTGACAACAGTGTTAATTATTTCTTTTTGCTTTTTACCCGTAAAGTTATAAGGAATGTTAAATCTTTGAAATGATGTTATATTTTTTGCATTATCATAAGTTAAAAGTATTCTTTTTGTAAGAAAAATGAGATCATGGAAAAATTTCACCTTTTGTTTTTTATCAGAAGGTATTTTAACATCAATTAAAACAAATAAGTTTCTGGACAAAACTTCTTCATCGTCAACATATTCAATTCTAAATTGAGGAAAATTGGTGCCGGATTTTTCAGTTTTATAAAAACTTAATATCTTTTCATTATAATCAATAACCGGCTCATGTAAATATTCGGGACTAATTAAGTTTGAATCATTTACGTAAATTATAATCATGTCCCGTCTATCAAAATCAGCACAAGAATAACTATAAAATCTTTCATCTCTATCTTTTAAATCTAAACTATAATTAGTACGTATTTCTACAAATTTTTCTAAAATAAAACAATCCTGATCTACATTATAAATGGTAAATTCTTTTGATGGAAGAATATTGTCAGCTAAAATATTTGTACAGTCATTCAGTTTTTTATTGCTTAATTTATTAAATACGGCATATTCAAATGTGTATCTTAAATCTTTTAATTGTTTAACTCTATTCCATTTGTCTGTTTCAGACGGGAAATATGAGCTTTCTGAAACACATCCTGCAATGAGCAATATAAGGAGAGTAAAAACAAAAATATTCTTCATATCTTACCAATTCCATTTCTGTTAGGGCACACTTTTCTGCAAATATTACACGTGTATATATCCGCACCTCTTTTATTCTTAACTTCGGAATACGGACGGCATTTTTTCTGACTTACATGTTTGTCAGCTATAGCATTTACCGGGCAACTGATTTCACAAAGATTGCCACAGCTTTCGCACATGTCGTCCGTGTATATTTCATCAGGTTCCGGCTCCGCATCTGTTAGTATTGCCCCCAGTTTTATAAGATTACCATATTTTTTATTACACAGCAGACTGTTGCGACCGATATAACCAAGCCCGGCATAATAAGCTATATGTTTCAACGAAACAATTCCCTTACCTTCCATCTGATCTTCATCCCAGTAATCATAAGGGAAAGACGGAACAATAACTGCAGCATATCCTGAATCTTCTATTACCATAGACAGATCAAAAACTATACTGTTTAGCTTTGTCGTTACAATTTCTTCACTTACAAAATACGGAATCAGATTTTCTGCCTCCACGGGACCTTCGGGGATTCTGCATGCTATTGAAATAACAGATTTTGTTTTCTTAAAAACATCATGCGGATGAAAACCGGCAGGAGAGTCTTTAAACCGGTCAATTGAAGCAATACCACAAAGATTGGCTCCCAAATCCTCAGCCCTCTTTTTTATTTCTGCTGAAGTCATAATTTTGTCAGGTTTTTAAAAATCAAATATACAATCTTTACATAATAGTTGTTACGTGTTATGTCCTTTTTGTTCAGAATATTATGAATATTCGGCTAAAATAATGCGTCTGTTTTTTTCCTGTAAGCAATGTTCAGAGCTCTTATTATTATGACATATATCATATTTTTAAGAGAATTACATCTTTTTTTATTTTTTTTATCCGTTTGAAAACATTATTTTTGGTTTATTGTTTAATAACGTGTTAAAATAAAATCAATATTCGGATGAGCACAACATTTAAAATTCGCAAAGGACTGAACATCAGCTTAAAAGGTAACGCAGAACAGTCTTTTGGCGAAGAAATCAGAAGTATGTATTATACTCTGCGTCCAACCGATTTTGTCGGACTTACGCCAAAACTTGCCTTAAAAGAGGGTGATCCGGTAAAAAGAGGAGAGGCTGTTTATTATGATAAGTACAGACCTGACATTAAATTTGTTTCGCCTGTAAACGGAACAATAAAATCTGTTGTTCGCGGAGATAAAAGAAAATTGCTGGAGATTATTATACTTGCTGATAATACCGACAGTTTTATAAGTTTTAAGAACGGATCAGAAATAAATAATGCAGACGGATTAAAATCTTTATTGCTCAGTTCCGGAGTATGGCCATTAATAAAACAAAGACCTTATGGAATTATCGCAAATCCTGAAGATAATCCACGGGATATTTTTATTTCTTTTTTCGACTCGGCTCCGTTAGCTCCTGAATATGATTTTATTCTTAAAGATAAAAGAAAAGAAATAAATGCAGCGCTGGAGAAACTGGCCTTATTAACAAGCGGGAAATTATATCTTAATTTCTCTGCCAAATCAAAATTACCGGAACTTATTGACAAAAAAGAAAGCTACGAAATAAACTTTTTCACCGGGCCACATCCGTCATGTCTTCCGGGAGTTCATATAAACAAGATAAAACCTATTAACAAAGGGGAAATAATATGGACTGTAAATGCTGCCGATTTACCGTTAATGGGCAATGTATTAATTAATGGTGATTATAATCCGGAAAAAATTATTTCAATTGCCGGATCTGTAGTAAAATCTCCACGCTATTATAAAGTAAAGTCAGGTGCAGATTTGTCAGAATTTTTAAAATCTGAATTGAAAGACAAAAATTGCAGGGTTATCTCCGGCAATGTTCTTACAGGTTCTGATATAACTTCAAATCCTTCGTTAGGATTTTATGACAACTGTGTAAGCATTATTCCCGAAGGAAATAAATTTGAAATGTTCGGATGGGCATTACCTGGATTTAAAAAATATAGCGCATCTACGGCTTTTGCTTCCAAACTCATTCCAGGTAAGAAGTTCGACATCGACACTAATTTTCATGGTGGACACAGGTCTTACGTTGTAACAGGCGAATATGAGAAAGTATGCCCTGTTGATATTTTCCCGCAATTACTGATAAAAGCAATAATGGCCGAAGATATTGACAAAATGGAACAATTGGGTATATATGAGGTAATTGAAGAAGATCTTGCTTTATGTGAATTTGTTTGTACCTCAAAAACCGAAGTACAGGAAATTTTACGTAACGGTCTCGATTTAGTAAGAAAAGAAATGTCATAAAAAATATACGTGATGAAATTTATCAGAAACACTGTTGACAAAATAAAACCGAATTTCGAAAAAGGAGGGAAGTTCTATTTCCTTCATTCGACATTTGATGCATTTGAAACATTTCTGTTTGTTCCCGACAAAGTCACAAAAAAAGGTGCACATATAAGGGATGCAATGGATATGAAGAGAAATATGATTATTGTGGTGTTGGCCCTTATGCCTGCATTATTTTTCGGAATTTATAATACCGGGTTACAGCATTTTATGGCCACAGGACAGGAACAGTTATTTTGGTCAATGATCGGGTACGGATTGATAAAAGTATTGCCGCTTATTGTTGTGGTATATATTGTCGGACTTGGAATAGAGTTCGCATTTGCTCAGTTCAGGAAGCACGAAGTAAACGAAGGATTCCTGGTTACAGGTATGCTTATTCCTCTTATTGTTCCTGCTGACATTCCGTTATGGACACTTGCACTGGCAACTGCTTTTGCTGTAATAATAGGCAAAGAGGTTTTCGGAGGAACGGGAATGAATATTCTTAATCCGGCATTAACAGCCCGTGCGTTTCTTTTCTTTGCATATCCTTCATGGATGTCGGGAGGCAGAGTGTGGACAAGCGGAATGATGAGCGGAGAAGGAATAATTGACGGCTATTCAGGTGAGACTTTGTTATCTCAGGCAGCTTCGGGAGCTACTCATTTTGTAAACGGATTAGGCGAAAAAATAACAAGCTTTGACATGTTTCTGGGAAATATTCCCGGCTCAGTAGGAGAGACCTCTGTGATTGCAATACTTATAGGAGCATTGATACTTCTGCTTACCGGAGTCGGAAGCTGGAGAATAATGCTTTCAGTGCTGCTAGGCGGAATAAGTATGGGACTATTACTTAATGCTTTTGCCGTTAATCCTGCAATGGCTGTTCCATGGTATCAACATTTAATGATGGGCGGTTTTGCTTTTGGTCTCGTGTTTATGGCTACAGATCCGGTTACGGCAGCACAAACAAACAGAGGAAAATACTTCTATGGTTTTATGATAGGCTTACTGGCAATATTAATCAGAGTTCTAAACCCGGCTTATCCCGAAGGTATGATGCTGGCAATACTTCTGATGAATGTTTTTGCTCCGCTTATTGACCATCTGGTAGTACAGGCAAATGTGAAAAAAAGATTAAAACGGGCTGTTAAAATTAATGAATAAGATTATGGATACAAATAGTAATAAATATACGTTCATTTATTCTGTTGTTTTAGTTGTAGTTGTTGCAACACTTCTTACTATTGTTGCGATTTCTCTTAAACCTGCACAACAGAAAAATATTGAGCTCGAAAAAAAGAAAAATATTCTTGCATCACTAAATGTGGAATCTACACCGGAAAATGTTGAAGGCCTTTACGAAAAATATATTTCGGATAACTACACTATTAATACTAATGGCGAAAAAGTAGAAAATGTAGAAGCTTTTAAAATTGTTCTTAAAGATGAATTAAAGAAGTCTCCGGCTGATCAGCACTGGCCTGTTTATGTTGCCAAAACAGATGACGGAAGCACAAAATATATTTTTGCACTTTACGGCAAAGGGTTGTGGGGACCAATCTGGGGATATATTGCTTTTAATGATGATCTGGATACAATTTTCGGAGCTTATTTTGACCACAAATCCGAAACTCCCGGTCTGGGAGCAGAAATAGCAACTCCTAAATTTCAGGCTCAGTTTGTTAACAAGAAGATATTTAACGACAAATCTGAATTTGTTTCCGTGGACGTTATCAAAGGCGGAGCAGGAAATAATCCTTATGCCGTTGATGCGATTTCCGGAGGTACAATAACCTCGCGCGGTCTTAGAGATATGCTTAAAACCTGTATAGGCGCCTATACTAAATTTATTGATGAACATAAAAAATAAGTAATATGTTTTCTAAAAAAAGTTTGAAACTATTAACCGATCCGATAAATAAAAACAACCCGATTACTGTGCAGGTTCTGGGTGTTTGCTCGGCTCTTGCGGTTACGGTAAAACTGGAGCCGGCTATTGTTATGGCTCTTAGCGTTACCTTTGTTACAGCAATGTCAAATTTTGTAATTTCTTTACTGCGAAACACTATTCCCAAAAGAATAAGAATTATTGTTCAACTCGTTGTGGTTGCAGCTTTGGTTATTATAGTTGACCAATTTCTGAAAGCTTATGTTTTTGACGTAAGTAAACAATTATCTGTATTTGTCGGATTGATTATCACAAACTGTATTGTAATGGGAAGGCTTGAAGCATTTGCTATGGCAAACAAACCAATCCCGAGTCTTATTGACGGTATTGGCAACGGTCTGGGATATGGTGCAATTCTGGTTATTGTAGCTTTTTTCAGAGAATTGCTTGGCAGCGGAACAATACTGGATATAAAAGTTGTCCCTCAGGCATTATACGATGCCGGTTATATGAATAACGGACTTGTTATATTGCCTCCTATGGCTTTGATTCTTGTGGGAATTATTATCTGGGTACACCGAAGTAAAAATAAAGAACTGATAGAAAACTAGACTATGGAAAATTTATTCAATATATTCGTCAAGTCCATATTTATTGAAAATATGGTGTTCGCATATTTCCTCGGAATGTGCTCATTTCTTGCCGTGTCCAAAACCGTTAAAACTTCATTCGGACTGGGTATAGCAGTTATCTTTGTTCAGGTTATAACATTGCCTCTTAATTTTCTGCTGGAAAAATATTTATTAAAACCGGGAGCATTGGTTTGGTTATCTTCCGAATTTGCAGATGTTGACCTTTCATTCTTAAGTTTCATACTTTTTATTGCAGTAATAGCTTCATTAGTTCAGCTTGTTGAAATGATTATTGAAAAATTCTCACCTTCCCTTTATGCTTCTTTAGGAATATTTCTTCCGTTAATTGCAGTAAATTGTGCAATTTTAGGAGGATCATTATTTATGTCCGAAAGAGAATATTCCAATTTGGGAGAAGCAACTGTTTTCGGTTTGGGATCAGGAATAGGATGGATGCTCGCAATTGTTGCCATGGCAGCCATACGTGAGAAAATAAAATATTCCGACGTGCCGGCACCTCTTAAAGGACTGGGAATAACATTCATTATTACCGGCCTTATGGGAATTGCTTTTATGGGATTTATGGGTATTAATCTGTAAAATTTAAAATATGATAATTACAGCATCACAAACAATAATTTTTTCTGCGTCAGTCGTTGTTTTTCTACTGGTTATTATTACTCTGGTTATAATGCTGATTGTTGCAAAGAAAAAACTTACTCCGCAAGGACGAATTAAAGTACAGATAAACGAGGAAGAACCGATTGAAGTTGATCCGGGATCTTCATTGTTGTCAACTCTCAGCGATCAGAAAATTTTTGTTCCTTCAGCCTGTGGCGGCGGAGGTACCTGCGGAATGTGCAAATGCCGTGTTGTTGAAGGAGGCGGAAGTATTCTCCCTACCGAAACAGGTTTTTTTACAAGAAAAGAACAACAGAATTTCTGGCGTTTATCTTGTCAGGTAAAGGTCAGAAACGATCTCAAAATAGTTTTACCTCCCGAAATTATGGGAATAAAGAAATGGGAATGTGAAGTAGTATCTAACCATAATGTGGCTACTTTTATCAAAGAGTTTGTCGTTAAACTGCCCGAAGGCGAAACTCTTGAGTTCCTGTCAGGAGGCTATATCCAGATTGATGTTCCCAAACTTGATGTAGATTTTTCAAAAGATATTGACGTGGAAGAAGAATTCCGCGAAGACTGGGATAAACTTAAGATCTGGGATCTTAAAATGAAAAATACAGAGGAAACTTTCCGTGCATATTCCATGGCAAATCATCCGGCAGAAGGGAATATCGTTATGCTTAATATTCGTATCGCCACTCCGCCATGGGACAGAAAAACAGGTAGTTTTATGAATGTAAACCCCGGTATTTGTTCGTCATTTATATTCTCCAGAAAACCCGGAGATAAGGTTTTTATTTCAGGACCTTACGGAGAATTCCACATTAAGAATACAGAGCGTGAAATGATGTTTATCGGCGGAGGAGCAGGTATGGCACCTATGCGTTCGCATATTTTCCATATGTTCCACACTGTTAAAACAGGACGTAAAGCCACTTTCTGGTATGGTGCAAGATCAAAACGTGAAATTTTTTACGAAGAAGAATTCAAAGCTATTGAAAGACAATTCCCGAATTTTACTTTCCATATAGCACTTTCAGAACCGAAAGAAGAAGATAACTGGACAGGATATGTAGGATTTATACATAAAGTTATTTTCGATAATTATCTGGTAAAACATGATGAACCCGAAGATATTGAATACTATCTTTGCGGACCTCCAATGATGAACGATGCCGTGTTTAAAATGCTTGACAGCCTTGGCGTTCCTGATGAAATGGTAGCATTTGACGATTTCGGAGGATAAAAATAATTATAAATAAAAAAACGGCATCACAATATTTTGTAATGCCGTTTTTTTTGTAATTTGCCACAAAATTACATTTTATGAAAGCCTTTACTATTTCTGCCGTTTGTTTAATTCTTTTTTCTTGTTCCAGTCCGCAAAAAAAAATGTATTATTATTATGAGGGGCCTATACAAGGTACAACTTTTCACATTACATATGAATGGAATAAAGATCTGGCTCCTGAAATTGACAGTTTGCTGCAGAACTTTAATAAATCCTTATCCAATTATGATGAAAATTCTGTTGTCTCGAAAATAAACAACAATATATCAACAGAGACTGACGAACTTTTTGATGAAATGTTTAACATGTCATTCGAAGTTTATAAAAAGAGTGATGGCGCTTTCGATATTACTGTTGCTCCTGTTGTTAATGCCTGGGGATTCGGATGGATAAAAAAGACAGAAACTGAAATTCCTGACTCAGCAGAAATTGCAAAAATCATTAAGTCTGTAGGTATGGATAAAATGCACCTGGCAGACGGTAAAATTACAAAGGATTTTCCTGAATCGATGATTGTTACAAATGCCATTGCCCAGGGATTATCTGTGGACTACGTATCTGATTATTTATTCGGGCTGGGATTATCCAACTTTCTTGTTGAAATAGGCGGAGAAGTCTATTGCTATGGAGTTAACGGGCGCGGAGAACCGTGGCGTATAGGAGTGGATAAACCTGTGGATGGAAGCGGGTACGAAAACAGAGAAAATCAGATAATTATTAATCTGTCAGGATATGCAATTGCAACTTCGGGGAATTACCGTAAATATATTGAAAACAATAATCAAAAATACGGTCATTCTATTGACCCGCGTACAGGGTTCCCGGCAGAAAACTCACTGCTAAGCGTTTCTGTTATCGGGGAAAGCTGTATGCTTTGTGATGCATGGGCTACAGCGTTTATGGTATGTGGACTGGATAAATCTCTCGAAATTCTGAAAAGCAACTCAGAAATAAATGCATACTTTATTTACAAAGATACCGACGGACAAACAAAAGTTAAAATGACAGACGGTTTCGGTAAGTATATCTCAGAGTAAAAATGTATTCTTTTACTGATTCTTTATAATGTTTACAATCATTTTATTCACACCTGAACAATACTTTATTTTTCCTGTTCATAAAGGTAAAATATTTATTCTATGAATCTCCTGAGCGAACAGGTAAAAAATATACTAAAAAAAGACAACAGTTACGGAAATGATATCACTCATTTCTGCGAAGTGCTTTCCTTTCTTCCTTATTTTCAGGATATAAAAGAGTCTGACTATATAAAATTTCACGACGATCATAGTTTTGAATATACTCCTCATTTTTATTCATTTATAAAGGCCTTATTCGATGCAAAACTTGTTGAAGATGTTGATGAAATGACAGATTTTCTTAAAACATATAACTGTAAGTCGGCTTATAAATTATGGATGAAAGAAATGAATACGGTTTTAAGCAACAATGAGTTGGTAGAAAAGACAAATCTGTGCTTTCTAAAGAAGGCTGTTTTTTCTATGGTAAGATTAGAACGAGTATTGCCGGGAAGCTGGGGAATTGATGTGGAAACAGGTACATGGCTGGTTATACTGCAACAATTAAAAAGAATATTACCACAAATTTACAAACCTGAGAAAAAGGAAATGAATTAGATTGTTAATCATTATGGATCAAGCAAAAATTCTGGGGGGAGTTTTTCTGCGTTAAATGAAAAAAGCATAGCGACAAATGTTCATAAAAGCGACGCGGGTATGCCATGGGAAAACGGCGGGCCAGCTCCGGAGGTGAAAATCAAAACAACTAGAATTTAGGCAAGCTGACATTATTATGTCATTCACTAAAACAAAGTTTCAAAGGAATGAGGGATGGAACTTTGTTTTAGGCTTGGTTGCCGTACAATTCTGTTGTTTTGATTGAGGCGGGTGGAAGCTTTGTTTTCCCTAGCATTTTTGTTTCTTTTGTGGCAATGACAAAAGAAAATGATAATAATATTTTCTTATCTTTTCTAAATGCAAATATTCTTATACTATGTTTTTTGTAATCCCTCAGAAATTTTGCTTGAACCGAAATTTTGCTTGATCCGAAATTTTGCTTGATCCCTTGCCCCCCTTCCCCCCTA
>QKHS01000011.1 GCA_003249955.1 Bacteroidales bacterium
TGACTTTAATTTAATCTGCGAATATTTTTCAGGCATTGAACGACAAGGCCCGGGAAGTCCCGAAGTAACAATCAAAGCACTAAGCTTTATCAACAATCTCAACGGCGAATCGCGTATTGCCGATATAGGCTGCGGAACCGGCGGGCAGACAATCGTTCTGGCACAGAATGCCCCGGGACATATTACCGGCATTGATCTGTTTCCTGATTTTATAGGTAAATTAAACCTTAATGCAGGAAAACTGAATCTTCAGGACAGGATAAAAGGAATTACCGGTTCCATGGACAAACTTCCTTTTCAGGATGAAGAACTGGATCTTATCTGGTCGGAAGGGGCAATCTATAATATAGGTTTTGAACGTGGACTGACCGAATGGCGAAAATTTCTTAAAACAGGCGGTTATATTGCTGTTTCGGAAATGTCGTGGTTTACTGCAGAACGCCCGGACGAAATAGACAGGTTCTGGAACGAAGCTTATACTGAAGCTGACACTATTCCGAATAAAATTGCACAGTTGCAAAATGCGGGATATGTTCCGGTTGCTGCTTTTATACTTCCAGAAAATTGCTGGACGGATAATTTTTATACTCTGCAGGTTAAGGCGCAGGAAGCATTTCTTAAGAAATACGCCGGAAATAATGCAGCCGTAGGACTCATAGAATATCAAAGGTACGAGGCTCAGTTATATTACAGATATAAGGAGTATTTCGGCTATGTGTTCTATATCGGAAAGAAAATCTGACAAACAAGAGGGATTGTTCCTGTTTTTCAGGGCAATCCTTCATTTTCAACAAATTAAAAACAAAAACAATGAATAATTTATCATTATATGGCTGGAACGAATCATTATTCCGGCAAAAGCAAAAATCTGTTTATAACAATTGTATGCACGGACGGGTGTCGGTTACACATAAAACCTGCTACACAGTGGTCTCGGAAGATACATTTTATTCCTGTGAACTTTCCGGAAACATGATTTACGGACGGGAATATCCGGAATACCCGTGCACCGGGGATTGGGTTATTTTTCAGCCTGTCGATGCCGGAAAAGGAATAATCCTCGATATGTTGGCCCGCGAAAAAACTCTTTACCGCTTAAAAAGCGGAACTGTTTCCGAAAAACAGGCTGTGGCATCGTATGTGGACAAGGCATTTATAGTGCAAAGCCTTGACGACAATTTCAACGTGAGGCGGATTGAACGTTTTATGCTGCAACTTGCAGATGAAAATATTCAGCCGGTATTGGTTCTTACAAAAACAGATCTTGAATTTAATAAGGATGAGACAGAAGCAGCCATCAGGCATATCTCAGGTAAAATACCGGTTGTTTTCACCAGCATTTATTCGCCGGATAGTATTGAACAATTGCGTGAGCTTATATCTCCGTGCGAAACAGTTGTGTTTACAGGCTCTTCGGGAGTAGGGAAAAGTACATTAATAAATTTGCTTTGCGGACAGGAAATTCTGCAAACAGCAGCAATAAGCGATCATACAGGAAAAGGAAAGCATACTTCTACACGCCGGGAAATGGTGTTGATGGATAAATCGGGAGTATTAATAGACACTCCGGGAGTAAAGGTTTTCGGTGTTACCAATAATGATAACGAAACTTTATCTGAGGTTCTGGACATAAGCAGTTTTGAGGGACAATGTCTGTTCCGGGATTGCCGGCATGTTAACGAAAAGGGTTGTGCCGTAATAAAAGCTGTGGAAAACGGCGATCTTGACCCGGGAGTGTACGAGAGCTATCTTAAATTGCGGAAAGAGGCAAGTCACTATACTGCTTCGGTTCATGAGCGAAGGAAATATGAAAAATCATTTTCAAAATTAGTGAAAAGGGCAAAAAACAGTTCTTTTAAAAATTATTAGGGGTGTAATAGGAAAGACCGAAGACGGAAATTGGAAGACCGGAGACGGGAAGCGGCCAATGTTCCGGCAATCATGGATTTAATCCGACAATTTTGTTTGCAAACGAGCCTAAGTTTTCACACGTCCATACGGCTGACTTCGGGTCTGCTCAGGACAGTGCTTCAGGCTCAGGGGATTTATGGTTGGGCTGAATTTTCAAGCTGAATCCGGTTTTCGGTCTCCGGTCTTCCACCCTAACTCCATTAACAATTACCATATCTGATTAATTACAGATTTTTCTTTAGTTTATGGTCAGGATTAAAATGTTTCCGGGATCAGGATTAAATTACAAAATCAGCCGGGAGCAAAAGACATTTGGGAATAAAATGTTTTCTCTTATTTTTTGCCTTAGGTTTTTATATTACTCATTCAATTCGTTAATAATATTTTCAATTTGATTGTTACATTCATCTATTTCTTGTCTGTAGATGTTTGTATTTTCTGATATTGTTTTGTAAATTAAGTTATAGCTTTTAACACGCAAATCACAATATTGCAACATTTTTTTATTCCTTTCATGTATTTCTTCCGGCAAATTTAACCGATCAAGCTCATTTAATAATTTTATGCTTTCATCCCAATAATGAAGCCCGTTTTTAACTTCTGACAGAATTTTCTCGTTCGATATGTTCTCAGGCAACTTATACACTTCCATTGCCTTTTCCTCCATTGCCGAAAATTCTTTCATTCCGCTTTCATATTTTCCGATATCATTAGGAATTTGATTATATGTTATAACTGAAACCGAGAGAATAACGACCGAAAGTATCCCGATTGTAATATATTTGAGTTTTATATCTTTTGCTTTTTTAAGACCCGGGAAATAAGCATATCCTATTACCAG
This sequence comes from Bacteroidales bacterium, assembly GCA_003249955.1. GTDB lineage: Bacteria > Bacteroidota > Bacteroidia > Bacteroidales > ML635J-15 > Bact-19. Next base: position 2,753 of record QKHS01000011.1, read on the forward strand.
ACCACTAATTAAACCACCAATATGAGCAGCATTATCAATTCCGTCTTTAAATCCGTTAAATAAATTATAACCAACAAAAATAACAATACTTGTCATCAGTGCTTTTCTTGCGGATTTTTCGATCAGATTTGTTGTCAACATGGCAAGGAAAACTCCATACATTCCAAATATTGCTCCGGATGCACCTGCACTAATAGTAAGGTCATGCCAACATAAACTGGCTACACTGGCAAAAATTCCGGTTAAAAGATATGCTGCTGCAAACCGCGCTTTGCCCAAATAAGGTTCTAACAACAATCCTATGTAAATTAATGCATACATATTCATTAAAAGATGCAAAACCCCGATATGCAGAAAGCAGTTTGTAATCAAACGCCACCATTCTCCATCCAAAGTTGAAGGCCGAAAATTTGCTCCCCATTTTACTAAACTTTCACCGTCAGGAAAAAAGGCATTTACGCCCATAAGAATCATCAAAATAAAGACAGCAATATTAATATTTATTATAACCGGGGTTACAAAATATCCTTTTGTTGGCTTAAATACAGAAAGGAATCCTGTTAATTTTTCTTTCGCAGACAGCGGAGATTTACTTAAAGCATCTTTTTCTTCATGGGCTAATTTCGGTTTGATTTCTTCATATTTTTGTTCCAATTCTTCATGAGTGTATTTATCTTTCAACTCATTAAACATATAAATAAAATCATTAATATTCTCTTTGTTTTTACCCCAGTCTATTATCTGACTACCTGTACATTCACTTTTCAAACTGGCAACATTGCCGTCAATCTTCACTCTAACTTCTTCACTCCATGAACTCATTGAGAATTCTGTATATGCAATAAACCCCGCCTCACTGATATGGCCTATATCCCAATTTAATTTTTCAGCAGTCTCAATAGCAATTATCAAAAATTGTTCAGAAGTCATGTTTTCAACCGGAAAATCCTTATTGTGCTTTGGTGTCAGTCCGAATCCCATAAAATCAATGTTTTAAATTATAATATTGTGGTGTCTCCTGTATTTGAACTAAATCCATTCCTGAAATATGACTAAAAATCATATCTGAAATTTTGCAGTCCAAAGATAATTGTAATATTTTAGAATTATAAATATTAATTACATTTTCAACAGCTATCGTTACGCATTATATAAAAAATTATATTCTGATTGAAAAGATTTCATTTTTCAGGGTATGGCTAAAACGTTCAGTCATGGAGTTTTCACAACAAGAGATATCTTAGTCTTGCTGATTTACAGGTTAAATGTAAATTTATTTTCACTCAATCTTCTATTGCTTCGATTCCAAGTTGCTTAAGCCTTTCAAGATTATCCTTCATTGCTTTTAGCTGTTCGGGTGCATGTCCCTGCCATTCCGTAATTTCACCAATAACCCTGAACGGGTACAAAGAACGGTATGACTTTGTAGGATTTCCCGGGAACTTTTTGTCGGTTAAATTTGGATCGTCTTCTATCGGGCCCGTCGGCTCTACTATATAAATTCTTTCACGTCCTTCGCCCGATGCAAGTTCGGCACCCCATACAGCAGCATCGAGAGTGGCTGTGAGGTAAATGTATTTTGCTTTATTTCTTTGCCCGTAGTTTGAATTAAACCCGGGTTCTATAAGGTCTCCCTGTTTCAGATCTGCCTTTGTCCCATGATAGAAAGTCTCTAAACTGATATTTTTTGCCGTTTCTGCCGGTTTGTTCATTTGCTTGTTGGTTTTGTCACATTTCCAGACTTAATTTAAGGTGTCCACCCAAACCTTCTCTTATAATTCTCATAAGTGTTGAAAGGCGAATATCACTTGCATCATTTTCAATCCGGGAAATATAATTTTTAGTTGTTCCGACTTTATTTGCAAGTTCTTCCTGAGTCATTTTCTTTTGTTTACGAGCTTCCTGAATCACAACTCCAATTGTAAAAGCCTCAAGCGATTCTTCAAATTTTTCGCGGGTATCAGTTCCTTTTTTGCCGTATTTCCCGTTTAAATGATCGTCCCAGTCAATAATATTATTTTGTTTTGTCTTCATAGTATCTATTTTTTAATTTTAACGCTTTTTCTATTTCATTCCGGGGAGTTTTTTGCGTCTTTTTCTGAAATCCATTTAATAAAATTACCAGCTTTCCTTCATCAAAAAAACAGAATATCCGAAATATGTTTGCTCCTGCTTTTATTCTGATTTCGTAAAGAGCATCTTCCCCCTCTCTATGTGTTTGAAGAACTTTTCGGGTATTATTTTTAGAGTTTGAACCAACCCAATTACCCAATCAATCTTTTCCTGAACCTTTTTCTTCTGATTATTATAAAAATCCCAGAAGTCAGACCCATAAACAATTACCTTTCGTTTAAATCCTTCATTCATTTTGCAAAGTTACCTATTTAGACAACATATATCAAGTTTTTTCATTTATTTTTTGTGACACTTCCATTTTCGCCTTACCTATAACCTATCTCTCCTCACACAAATATACATTTTATTTACATGAGTACCCGAAAACAAAACCCCCAACTCTCTTAATAAAACTCATAAGCAACAGCCCTGAAGAACAATTCTTTTAATACGCCGGTTGGTTCTTTTCCGTCAATAAGAATTGAATAGATTGCCTGTGAGAAAAAAAGAATGACAGACTTAAGTGCAATATCTTCCTCATTCTCCACATTAAATATAGGTTGCTGTTACCGTTTCGTTGTTTTTCGACCATTTATCCGGCAAGTTTTAGTTTTTTACCAATTTATAAACATACAAATGATTAAATAGCAGTGCAACTATGATGCAATTGGCTCAATTATGGCTCAATTGGCTCAATTATGGCTCAATTGGCAGTTTATAAAAAGACCCGGCTCCTTTAATTTCAGATGGTTTTAATATTCCTTTTTCAGCCAACTCCGCTAAATCTCTTGTTGCTGTTCTTCTGGCAACGCCAAACATTGTCTGATATTCCTTATTTGTTATTTTGCCTCTTTCCTTAACAAATAAAACCGCTTTTATCTGTCGTTCATTTAATTCAGATTTTAATAGATTTTCTTCAGTATATTTGTTTTTATACAAAGTTACAGAAATACCTCCGAATTCAGAAGCAAATCTTGGCTCAGACAAATTCGCTTTCAAACATTCATTTATAATGTTTATTGTTCCTCGTCCCCATGCTTCAATCAGGCCACCTTTAAAAAACACAGAGGCAATCAGTGGATTATGAGGTTTAGATGAATGTTGTCTTTTCAGGTCTTCCACCGAGTAGCCTTCGGGAAGCTTGCCTTCGTTCCAAATAATTATTTTATCGTCATAAACACTGATTTGTATTGGGGCTCCGAAATAGTCACGATGAACAATCGCATTGATAATTGCTTCGCGAACAGCTTTGTATGGATATTCCCAACTTTCAACACGATTCAGTCCTTCATATGAGATTGGCGATATAAAAAACTTCCTGTCCAGAATTTCCAATGTTTTATTGGCAAGTTCAAAAATGTTTGATTCAATAACTTCCTGAAAAAGTAGCTCATCTTCAGTTTTTCCAAAACGACCAATTTTCACAAATGCATTGATAAAAAAACGACAGGGATTTTTCCCAAAAAGCAATATCCCGGAACGTTTCATTTTTTTGTTTTCAAGCAGCAACAAATTTTCTAGAATTAACGGAATATTCTTTTCATCTTCAATGAAAGGAAGTCTTTTACTTTTTAATGCAGCTTTTTTGAATGCTTCAATAGCATTAGTGTCAATGTCCTCAAAACTTGCTCTTGGTTCAATTACGTCATCCCATGTCTTACCGGATTTTTTCAATAAGAAATCATTCAGAGCCTTTCCTTTAAGTTCTTGTTTTGTACTTCCGCTACGATAATGATACTTTCCTTGATATGAAATAGCTATATCATAAGGTTTTACAACAATTTCAATGTAGTGTTTTTTATTGTTTTCCTGCAGATTAATGTCACAAATAATGCCTAAATGATTTTGAATCTTATTTGGAACTTCTTCGAGTAATTCTTTGTAATTGAAAACTCCGGTAATTTCCCCTTTATCATTTTTTCCAATAACCAGCGTTCCTCCCTGAGCATTTGCAAAACCACATATCCATTTCAAATACTCATCTTTCCAGATTTCTTTCCATTCAATATTTTGGTTTTCTGTCATTTCTGAATATTTTTAACAAAGATAATAAAACTTGATTTATAACTTATTCTTCTTTTTTACAATGAACGGGAACTTCTTTATCCCCTAACTAAAAGCAATTATTGTCTACCTGAGTAACCCGAAGTTTCTACAAAACAAAAAAGCCTTACTCATTAACTAAAACTCATAAGCAACTGCCCTGAAAAACAATTCTTTTAGTACGCCTGTTGGTTCTTTTCCTTCAATAAGAATTGAATAGATTGCCTGTGATATAGGCATGTCGATATTATATTTTTTGGCAAGAAACAAAATAGATTCTACAGTGGAAACGCCTTCGGCTAATTTATCAAATTTACTGTGCTTTATGAAATTCTCGCCAAAAGCTCTGTTATTGCTGTATTCCGAAAATAAAGTAGCTTCGTAATCGCCTATGTGACTTAATCCATAAACAGTAATTTCATTGCCGCCCATAGCTTTTACCAATCGGGAAACTTCTCTGGAACCACGGGCCATTAATGCTCCTTTAAGACTTGAATAATTCATTCCGTCCAGCATACCGGCAGCAATTCCGATAACATTTTTTGCAGCCGCCCCTATTTCAATTCCTACCAGATCTTCGCCTATGTATAAACGTATAAGTTCACTGTTGAAATTATCTATTATTTCTTTTGTAAGTCCGGTATTCTCTGAACTTATAAGCATGCAATTGGGGACTGAATTAAAATAAGCCTGAACATGCCCCGGGCCAACCCAAATCGCGAGCTCTGCATCCTGTTTTATTTCTTCTTTTACTACTTCGGAGAGTCTTAGTCCTGTAATTTTTTCAATTCCCTTCATCGCGAGAATTATTTTTTTACCGGTTAAAGTAAACTTATTCAGGTTTCCTGATAATTCACGCAGATTTTGTGAGCTTATGGAAACAATAATATAATCGGCATGATTTACAGCTTCTTCCAGCGAATCTGTAAGTATTACATTATCCTGCAGGCTAAGAAATTCATTTTTTCTTTCCTTTTTAAGTTGAATAAGATTCTCCGAACTTTCTCTTCCCCAGAGCAAAGTATTATGCCCGAGTTTGCATGAATACCAGGCCAGAAAACTTCCCCATCGTCCACATCCCAATACAGATACATTCATTTCTACTGTCGTTTTTATGTTTTTAATTCGTCAGCTAAACTGAGTAATTGCAAAAGTAGTAAAAAAGACGGAAGTTGGGAGACGGAAGACGGAAGGGGGCTGGCGCATGTTTGTTTTTTAGCAACTTATTTCAAAATATTATAAAACCAAAACATTTGAGCATCTCTGCAAACTTAATGAATTGCAAAAGAAGGAAGAATTCAATAATCAATATCCAACATTCAATATTCAACACTCAACATCCAACAAAGTCGGAAGTTAGAAGACCGAAGACGGAAGGGGCTGGCGCAACCAGAGGCTTTGAAATATACCAGCAAAGCATTGCAAGAGAAGGAAGAATTTTCAATACTCAATGTCCAATATTCAACATCCAATACTCAACATTCAATGTTCAACACTAAATATCCAACAAAGTCGGAAGTTAGAAGACCGAAGACGGAAGGGGGGCTGGCGCAACCAGAGGCTTTGAAATATACCGGCAAAGCCAAAGAATTGTATGTGAAGGAAGAATTTTCAATACTCAATGTCCAACATTCAACATCCAATACTCAACATTCAATGTTCAACACTAAATATCCAACAAAGTCGGAAGTTGGAAGACCGGAGACGGAAGGGGCTGGCGCAACCGGGAGTTTCTGAGTATTCCGGTAAATATAAATATCTAAAGTGAAGGAAGAATATTCAATAAACAACATTCAACGCTCAATACTCAACATTCAACACTCAATAATCAACATCCAATATTCAAATCCAATATCAACATTCGCAGAGATAACTGCGAACTCAGAAAGAAGTCAGGTTCACTCGGCTTAGTAGCTAGAAAGAACGAATAGCACGAACATTGTAATACCCGTTCTTACCTCCGTTACCAAGATATCCGTTAACAAAATCCCTTACCCATGCAAAACTGCCATCGGTATTATTGTACTCTGTTGAACTCCAATAATAGCCATTGTAGGTTGAAGTGCTAAAACCACCAATTGCTGCTCTGTTCAGGTACAACTTGTTTAATTCGTCTTTACTTGGCAAATACCAATCGTCGTAGCCATTTAAAACCAGATTATAACAAACCCGTGCAGCTATAGATGAGCCTCCGCAACCATTCATTATATCCAGCGTATTTTGTAGGCCTGAGCCAATTGATGCAGCGTCAGCTCCTGTAATTACTGTGCCGCCACAACCCCATTGTATAGCACTGCCCTGATCGTAAGGAGCTGCAATTAATCCATGTGTTACACCAGCTTCGTACCCGGGATCTGAAGGTTGTAATATATAAGCTAAAATTCCGCCCTGATATTCTTCGCCAATTGCAGGAAAAGCTGTTATTGTAAGATCCAGTATCTCGGTAACACAATCAGTTGTTGTTCCTGTATAGATTCCAGATTCTGTATAAGTCTGTCCGTTGTTTGCCCAGGTATATGATCCGGAAGCAGAAATTGTTGTTGTGTTTGTAGTACTGGGGATAATTGTCAGATCCAATATCTGAGCAGCACCACCAACAGGATTACCTGTGTATGTGCCGGAAACTGTGTAAGTCTGTCCATTATTTTCCCATAAATAAGTGTCGCATGCATTTACTACCGTGATGCCATCGTCAGGACATGGCCCCCAGGTAGGAATACCGTTACAGAAAGTCAGGGTTTGACCGGTAATGCCGGGAGAAATTGCCACCCAGTCTGTACCATCCCAATACATCATTTCGCCTGCAACTGTTCCTGCCGGAAAAGTTCCTGCCGGGCCTGCCGGACCGGTTGCCCCAATATCTCCCTGTGGACCCTGAGGACCGGGATCTCCCTGTGGACCTTGCGGGCCTGTATCTCCTTGCGGGCCTTGCAGACCTGTGTCTCCCTGAGAACCTTGAGGACCCTGTGGACCAGGTGTTCCGTTTGCACTAAACAGAGCATAAGGGACACTCATCAGCTCACTGGTTCCGGAAATTGTGTAAACTGTGCCTCCCAACGGATCGGTTTCGGTCTTAATAAAATAAGGACCCGATGCCCAATCAATATTTGAAAAGGTACCAACCTGAACATTTCCGGTTCCAATTTCGATACTTACCAATCCGTTTGCATTTGTGACCGGCTCATGCGTTTCTACATAAACTGCTGTTCCATTATCCGAGCCTTGTAAAATGCTTATTTTCATTCCTATTTGTGCAGATGTAATCAAAACATTACTGCTGTTTCTAATAACTGCCTGATAACTGATTTTTTGAGGCGGTTGAGCAAATACACTTACAGTTAGCAAAAGAACTGTCAAAATTGTAAATGTCTTTTTCATTGTTTTATTTTTTTAATTCATTTATTTTTTGATTATACTTTCCCATTTCGTGAATAACCCAAACTGTCTTATCGGGTTTTAATGATTTTAAACACTTTTACGTCCTTCCCGTCATCTGCGAGCTTTAAAAAATAGGTTGCAGGCGGCAAATCCAGCATAGAAATTTCTGTATCAGAAAATGTAACTTTATTTTCCCTGATAATAGTTCCGTTTATGTCATACAGAATAAAAAACAAACTTTGATATTCTGCAGGATCTGCTGTTAATGTTATAAAATCAGTTGCCGGATTCGGGAAAACCGAAATCATTACATTTGCTTCATCTGTTTCTTCTGATGAGCTTACTACCGAAATTTCATAGGCTTGTTGTACTCCGTGTGAAACCGAGCCATTTGTCCCGCTGATAGTTGTATAAACAACTTGTCCGACAGAATAGCCGGCAGAGCCTCCGATACCCGACGCATCACCTCCTGAAGCATTAACACTTTCTTGTGCACGAAGCCCGGTTAGACCAAGTCCTAAGGAAATAACAGCAGTTAATAAAATTTTTTCTTGTCTCATTTTGACCTCTTTTTAATTGTAATTTTTCACTCCATTCATCATGCAATCTCAATGTGTTAATACAATTCAGGCATCTTCAAATGAGCACTAAAATCTGTCGTTCGGACATTGGGCAGATGAATCCGGAAAACATACAAAAATAAAATATTTTTTAGAATCTTATTTTTTTTGTAATTATTTTAGGGATTATGTCTGTAGTCGGTAATCTGCGGAGCGGTAATCTGTAATCTGTGGGTCGGTAATCGGTATGTCGGGGGTTGGTAAAATTTGAGAACCATATTCTGGCATTGACAAATGTTCAATATCCAACAAAGTCGGAAGCCGGGAGTCAGGAGACGGAAGTTGGCTGGCGCAAATAATCAATATCCAATATCCAACAAAGGCGGAAGACCGAAGACGGAAGTCGGGCGGTTTGAAGATACTGAACTCAGAGCATTTGAATCCGCCACAGCGGAAACATCAAAAGCGATGCAACAATAAGCCCGTGCATATTCCATGACATTCCAACGTATGATCCAAGGAAGATCCAGATGCAAAACCGGGACAGTCAATGGAAACTTCAAGGGGAACCATTGAGCCGACATACCGATAAACCGTTTAACCAATTAACCATCTATCCCCACATAACCAATCCCGAGTCGTGCTGATATGGCAACATTTCGTTTTTGGCGAAGATTCTGATAGCATAATTATAGAATCCCGGCTTTGTAGGAGCTCCGGTAATCACAAATTTTGCAATTTTGTTTTTTACGCTTACGAGTTCTGCCGTGTATTTTTCGTAGATTTTGGTAGATCCGTTTTCAACTACATTTGTAATTACAATCTCCACCCCAATATCTTCTGCACTTAAAAGATTAAGATTAATCTCTATCTCACCCGTGAAGGTCTCGTTAAGATTCATAGGATTTTTCTCGTAATCGGGAAATTTAGCACTTACAATTTCCAGCTCTCCCCATGCACGTTTTACATTACGTTTCCACTCAGCGATTTTAATAGCCATACCATAACCGTTCTTTTTCATTTCTTCGGAACGGCTGTACAGCTTACTGTAGAATCTTTCCTTATAATCGTCAATCATTCGCTTGGTAGTAAACTGAGGTGCAATTTCGCCGATGGATTTCTTTATAAACTGAATCCAGTCATGAGGAATTCCGTTTTCGTCACGTTTGTAAAACAAAGGAATAATTTCGTTTTCCAGAAGATTATAAATAACCTGTGTGTCAAGCTCGTTCTGGAATTCCTGATTTTGATAAGTACGCTCGGCCGGAAGTGCCCAACCTGCATTTTCGCGGTATCCTTCTACCCACCACCCGTCAAGAACACTGAAGTGCAGGGCTCCGTTCATCACAGCCTTCATACCGCTGGTCCCCGATGCTTCCTGCGGACGTGTAGGTGTGTTAAGCCAGATATCGACACCCTGAACAAGTTTTTTTGCAAGGTTTATATCATAATCTTCAATAAAAATAATCTTACCCAGAAATGCATGGCGTTTCGAAATGTCCACAATTTTTCTGATCAGATCCTGACCGGCTTTATCGTTAGGATGTGCTTTACCTGCAAATAAAATCTGAACCGGCATTTCTTTATTATTGAGAATTCTCGAAAGTCTGTCGAGATTGCGCAAAAGCAGATCACCACGTTTGTATGTGGCAAAACGACGGGCAAAACCTATTGTCAGAACATGCTCATTTACATTCTCCAGTATATCAACTATATTTTTCGGGTCTTCGTAACGGCGAATCCAGTTCTGACGGACTTTGTCACGTACATAAGTAATAAGTTTGGCTCTTTGTTTCTGCCTTATTGACCAGATTGTCTCATCGCCTACATCATATATTTTACTCCAGTGGGCTTTATTTGACAGATCTCCCAAAAAGTCTTTACCAAAAGTCTTTTCGTAAAGCAGTTTCCATTCTTTTGCCGTCCATGTCTGATAGTGAACGCCGTTTGTAACGTAACCGACATGATTTTCTTCAGCAAAATATCCTTTCCACAAATCGACAAACATCTCCTGAGAAACCAATCCATGAAGCATTGACACTCCGTTAACTTCCTGAGACACATTTGCTGCAAGGAAACTCATAGAGAATTTGTCTTCCGGTTTAAGCTTGCCGAGACTCATCATTTCTTCCCAGGTAATTTTTAATCTTTCGGGATAATGCGACATGTAAACACGCATCATATCTTCGTCAAACACATCGTGGCCGGCAGGAACCGGAGTATGTGTTGTAAACAAGGTTGAAGACCTGATAATTTCGAGTGCTTCGTCAAATTTAAGATTACGTTTGGTTCTTAAAATTCTCAGTCTTTCGAGACCGATAAATGCAGCATGTCCTTCGTTACAATGATAAATATCGGCATGTATATCCAAAGCATGTAACGCCCTTATACCACCGATTCCGAGAATCATTTCCTGTTTGAACCTGAATTCAATATCGCCGCCATAAAGCTGTGATGTGATGTATTTATCCTGTTCCTGATTTTCGTCAACATCGGTATCAAGCAGGTATAAATTTATACGGCCCACATTTACTTTCCATATCTTGGCGTAAACGTTACGACCCGGAAAATGAACCATAATCTTATGCTGTGCCCCGTTTTCGTCACGAACGGGAAGAATCGGCATTTTATCAAAATTCTGCGGGATATATTCTGCATTCTGATCGCCGAAAGAGGTGATTTTTTGTTTGAAATATCCAAAACGGTAAAGCAGTCCCACACCAACAATATCAGTATTGGTATCACTTGCTTCTTTAAGATAATCACCTGCAAGAATTCCCAAACCTCCCGAGAAAATCTTGATGTTGTCGTTAAATCCGTACTCCATGCTGAAGTATGCAATTTTCGGGGATTTTTTATTTTCTCCTTCTTTCATATATGCCGAAAACTCTGCACATACCTTGTCGTACATTTCGGTAAAGCATTTGTCCGACTCCAGTTCAATCATTCTTGAAAGCGGAATATCTTCGAGGAAAGTCACCGGATTATACAGATTCTCGCGCCACTGTTTAGGGTCTATATACTTAAACATCTGGCTTGCATTGTAGTTCCATGTCCACCAGATATTAAGCGACATGTTAAGCAAACATTTAAACCTCTCGGGCATTGTGGTCTGTACCTCGATTTTGCGCCACAACGGAGACTGAACTTCTTTGTTAAGAACTTCGCTGGTAGGGCGTGTCTGAGGTTTGCTTATAATAATATCGTGTCGCTCATCAACTTTTTGCAAAGCAATTGAATATGCCTGAACGTACTCCTCAATAAGATTTGTCCAAAAAGCTTTTTCGGATGCTGCAAATGCCGCTTTCGAAAGGTTTTCACGGTCTGATTCGGTAAGGCTTAAAAAATTCTTCACATAATTCACAATGCTGCCAGTGACATAATCCGAATTATCTTCGTCGCGGTAAATAACTTCAACGCACTTGTCATTTTTATCCAGAACAGATTGCATCCACTTTCCAAAACCTGCCAGAACTGTGGTAATTGTAGGAATTCCGAAAGCCACTGATTCCAAAGGAGTGTATCCCCATGGTTCGTAATATGAAACAAAGGCAGTTAAATCAACTCCCGGCAACAAGTCGTAATATTTTGCATCAAAAATGCCATCGTCACCGTTAAGATATGACGGAACAAAAATCACTTTTACCTTATCTTCGGCTCTGTTAAGCAATCCGTTGGCTTTAATCCTGTTAAGAATCGGGTCGTATTCCGCCTCATGAAGATTATGTGTCAGGACATTGTTTTCGATATTTTTTTCGCCGTCGCAATCGTTCAGGATATTGCTGAGAGCTTTTGCCGGTCCGTAATTATTGCCCGGAACAAGAATATAAGCAAGAACCTCCTGTTTCAGAGATTTGTCTTTATTTAGTTCCCCGAGTGCATCCACGAACAGATCATATCCTTTGTTATAAAATTCGTAACGTCCCGAAGTTGCCATTATCACTGGTTCTGTTTCATATTTGTACCCGCACAGGCATCCTGCAATCTTTATAAATTTTTCGCGTGCAAGTTTCCGTTTCTCATCAAACATATTGCCTTTAGGGACAAAGTCGTTTTCGAAACCATTTGGTGTTACAACATCAACTTCCTTGCGCAAAAGCTGCGCACATTCAAGGGCAGTAATATCGCTCACGGTAGTAAAAACATCAGCATGTTGGGCACTTATTTTTTCCAGACTTTGTTTTGACGAAATATTAAAATCGCGGGCTACCAGATCACCGTTATACTGACTTAAGTTTTTGTAAAGAGGAAGTCTGTTACCTGCAATGCTGCGTCCTACAACCGTGGCATGTGTTGTAAATGCTGTAGCAATCTGCGGCATATTTTTTTTCAGGTGCAGAATTCCTGTTCCGGTCATCCATTCGTGAAAATGTGCAATTATTTTGTCGTGAACAGAAAGATTAAAATTTACAAAACTTTCTATTACTTTTCCGGCAGCATACCCGAACAATGCAGGTTCTATATAATCCCACTGACCGGTAAGAGAATCCAGTTTATATTCTTCCCAGAAACTGAAAAGAATAGCATCTTTCTGACTTATATAATTTGAAAAATCGATAAGCAATACCTTGGGATTTCCCGGAATTTTCCACCTGCCCGTTCTTACTCTTATTCCTTCCGATTCGGCTTTACGGTGCCAGTCTGCAAACATAGAGTTATCTTCTGTAAATTCGGGATGTTCTTCCGAATCGCGCCATGTGTCAGGGCCTATAAGAATCAGTTCTTTGCAGTTTTTTTTCAATGCTACCGACTTGGTAGATATTACCGTGTGAATTCCGCCTACTTTATTACAAACTTCCCAACTAACCTCGAAAACATAATCGGGCTTAATTGTTTTAATCTTTTCCTGCATATTTTAAAACTTAATATGGTTTCTTTAGTGTATTCCTTAATGTAAAATTATTTACAAAGATAATTTTTAAAATTCTTTTAGCTCAGATTATGGGGTTATTAATTGGTTAATTGTTTGGGGTATTCTGTCAGAACTAAAATGTAGTTTTTGTAACCGGGGTGTCGGTAATCTGTAATCTGTGGGTCAGTAATCTGTAATCTGTAGGTAATTAGTAATCTTTTATTGTTCCGACCAGTTTTACAACTTTATAAAAATCAGGTTCGGACTCTTTTTTATCTATATGGTATGATATAGTCAAATTCTTATTAAAGCCTCCCATCCTGTTTTCTGTATTAAATTCAAAAGTAACAACAGAAGACTCATAAGAATTTAATTTCCAATACTGGCAATTCTTAAAATAAAAACCTCCATCACCAGTCGTTATCCGGGATATACTTATAGGATATTCTGTATTATTTACAAGTAAAAAATAAAAATCCCTGATTTCGCCTTCGTTAAGTTCCAACATATCATATTTTATATTTTCAGATTTATCATCTAAAAATATTGTGTCAAATTTATCATAATTTGAACCAATTACAGTATTGTAACGCCTTGCCGTTTTGCAACCGGCTCCAAATATAAAACATCCAACGGCAATTGTTAAGTATATAATAGTTAATTTCATAATTAAGTTAATGGGATCATTTATTTAAATGCTCAAAGTAATAAGTGCTACATCCTTTTTGTAATTTAAAGATTCTATCTGCTTCAAATTTATTAAAAAAAATAATATGCATTTCTTCTTTTACCCGAAATAAACACTAAATGATAATGAAATTAATCTTTGATTTGCCTTATCGCAATTTTTATTTATTAAATAAATATAAAATTCTGTTCTTACTTGTTGATTAGCCTTGTATCTGTATTTTGTATCAAAATAATAGTAGTTCACAGAATAGGATTGTGGTGAGACAAACCTATTGTATTCAGGATATGTCCAACCTCCGCTTGATTTGATCTGTATCTCCAGAGTGTCTGCTGAATTATTATAAAATACCTGACGAACAACCTTGGTTTCTTCGACAGAGGTTGCATGAATCGGGTCCATTATTATAACAGTGTCTTTCGTAAACCCGCCTAATACAAGTGTGTCTATAGTAATACAACTAATATCATTGAATTTCCCGGATTTGAATACATCATTATTTATTTGAACTGTATTAAAACATGAATAAAACGGGAGTAATGCCAATGCATAAACAAGAATAATTAAGTATGTCTTCATAAATTATTAGTTTTAGATATAATGGAAAGTGTTTTATTTCAAGGTTTCCACGAGACACATGCTATTATTTCTTTCTTTTTATTATCAGCCACAAAATTACCGTAAATGCCCAGGTTGCAAATGCATCCTTTATGAAATTAATTATATCTGAACCATGTTGCACTTCACAATCTATTAGAAACTGATAATAAAAAGTCCATGGCAAACCAACTTTAAAGTTAACCCGGTATTCAAGATGTAAAAAGTAACTTAATACTGTCAACATAAAGAAAAGAATAATCGAAATTCCAGTCGCGATCAGAGCTTTTACTATTAATCTGTTATTCTTCAAAACCATAAATATGTTTAAATTCCGTAATATTTAAAATATTTCCATAAGCGAAATTGTTCTCAAATTTTAAGTCGGTAATTACCGCCCCGTTATATTCAGTACTTTCAACTGAGCATCCTTTTATTTCTGCCCTGGTCAAGTTCGAATTACTAAAGTTCGAGGTCTTAATGTTGCTATCAATGAATTTACAATCGGTAAGAGTTGATTTTGAAAAGTCTGCACAAAACCAACAATTTTTAAAAGTAGCTCCACTAATGTCTAAACCACTAAAACTTTCGCCATTTTCAAATTCTAAGCCAATAAATAATCGTTGTCCTTTTTTATAATGGTCAATAAATTCTTCTATAGTTTTTATGTTTGTCATAAACTTTTTAATATGTTCAATCCTTAAAACCAGCCATTACGTTTTATTTACAGTTTTGTGTTTTCGTGCTTTATTCTAACTGTCATCCTGGGCATTGGGGAGACATGTTCTTTAAGCAAGTTTAGTTGTGTGGCTGATATGTGTGTTTGCTTAATGTGCATGGCTCTTGTTCCGGGTTATACTCGTAAAAGTTCATTTGCTTCCTTAAAACTCAATTCTCCATTCTGCCACTTAAGAATCATTTCTTGATAATATTTTTTGTCATATTGTAGAATATTTAAATCTAATCTTGCGTCCTCTTGAAGTTTTACGTTTAAATAATTCATCAATTGCCTTAATCCATTCAATATTTCATGAGTACATGAAATTGACATATAAGTAAATCTTAATGCACTTAATTCTTGATAAAAATCTGTAATATCTTCAATTCTATTTGATGCACCCCAATCAGATACTATCTTATTAAATTGTTTGTCCCAGTTTTTCATATGATTTAAACTATTTCCAGGATTTTCCGGGTAATTAAATTGACTCCCAAGCTTTTTAATTTTTTTTTCTTTACCAATAAATCCTATATAGCCCCCCAATTCATCTGGAAATTCAATTATGATACATTTATCCTTCGGAATTTTTACTTTTTTGAAAATTTCTTTTTCTCCATCTAATTTAAATGGTGCTTTATAAATTACATTTCCCCTTTTTATCGTACAATAATCAATGTCTAACTGTCTTAATTCAAAACCATAAAATTGTGATGAATTGTTATCAAACCATCCTATTATTTCAAATATCATTCTACCATGATGACTATAATTTTCACCCCATTCTCCTAATCTATGCAATAAGTCTTCCTTTTTATAGTGATATTCATTTGTGAAATACTTTAGTAGGGTTTTATAATAATTTTCCGAACAGTTGTTTATTTTAAGTCCTTCTTCAAATTTGTCCTTACGGCTGAGACTAGGATTGATGTAAAGTCCCAAATCTCTCAGATATATTGAATAAAAACTACTATAATGTAATTCTTCATCAAATTCCTTTCTGGGACGAAAGGGGATTCTCCATGAAATTTCATCATTATAACCATTCCCATTATTTGGTTCAGTAGTACCAATCAATGGAAATTTTTGATTATTCAGTATCTCTTTCCACGTATCGTCTGAGATTGGTACCATATCTTGTCTCTTTAATATTTAATTCTTTCAATGCAATTCTTGTTCTGAGGTAATATTCAATAAAAACATCAGACAGGTCATCAAAGTTCAGACCACTAAAACCATCCACACGAAGTCGTCTGACAATATCTTTAAAATAAACATCCTCAACATCTGTCACATAGTGCTGTATAAAAGATATAAAACCCCCTTTTACCTCTTCTAATCGCACCAAATCACTTTCTTTCAAAAATTTTTCCAAACGCACCCTTCTTTTATGTTCTCTCACATAAGATGGAGTTGACATACTAAATAAAGGTTTATTAAAATATTCATAAATTGGTAATATTATACTCCAAAAACTTTTTTCATCTTTATCATCTTTCTTGAAAGCGTTATCCCAAAAGTCAAAGAAACTATTCTTCAGTTCATCATTGTTGTAAGCTTTAAACATAATTATAGCAAGTGCGGAAATCTCAAATAAGTCAACAATAACTGGAAACAATTTTGACGCGGTAAAATCAAATCGTTTACTATCAATTTTTTCTCTTAAACTTTCAATATATAGAAAATTATATGTGTAAAACTGAGGCAGGAACTTTATTAAATCATTTGCCTTGTTTTCAAATGCTTTATCTAGGATGTCCTCGCCAATAAGTTGATAAAAATTTCCATAGATATCAGGTAAATCTTTATTCTTAATAGTATAGCTTGACCAGCCAACTTGCCAAATTTCATTTATTATATTTTTTCGAAAAATTTCATTTCGTTCAAGTAGATTATTTCTATCGGAGAAAGAAAAATCCTCTTCTTTTTTTAGGTTTAAGGTATTAATTTCATTAGTTATTTTATTTTCAATAATTCCAGAAAAGAATTTAACTTTATTATAAACGTCAAGCGTTTCACTTAAAAATTCAAGTGATTCCAAGTTTAACTTTGATCTACGAAGATAATTAGAAAAGGCTAATATTCTTTTATGCATATCATTTATGACTTTCTCAAAGGATGTTTTCAATAAATTTTGAAACTGATATGCAAGTTCAAATTCTGTGTAAAAAAGCGGAGTTAAAGTTTTTTTCTCATTGAATTTTTCATTTAATAATTTCTGCTGATATTTATCTACCCAAATTCTAATACTATAAGGGAATTGCATTATGGCATCTGTATCATCTAAATTATGGATTGCTTTTGCCAATCTTCTTAATTGTTTTTCAGTAATAATTATTTCAAGATTGTGATTTAGCCCTACTAGATATTGGATTAGAAGATTCGCATATAGTGATATAAGTTGTAGGGTTTCTTCATTTTCTTTATCTTCTGTTACGTTAAGTTTATCCTTTACATAAGATTCTAATTGGTCAAAAAACGTTTCAAACAAATCAACCTCACACTGAAATGAAATAGTCTGTAAATATTTAAATTGATTGTGTATTAATTGAACTATTCCGTTTGGATTTATAATATTTCTAAAGATGAAAAATTGTGTGTTTATTATCTGTTTTTCTACATATAAGTAATCATCTATTGTTTCAGGGAAAAGAGATGAGCCGATCCTACTGAACATTTCAAATTCACTACTTGATGCCTCATCCCAACGTTTATGTTTTTGAGTTCTTGGATGCCAACCTTTATCCGATGGAAATGTATGTTTGAATGAATTATACCGAATTGCAAAAGACAATAATTCATCAGAAATGCTATCTAATGCAGTATTGGATAGTTGCGGTTTTGTACTTTCTTCAACAATTATTTTAATTTTTTCAATGTTGCGTATAATACTTAGCAACGTATTCTTTCCCCTCTGATTTGCATAAAAATACTTTTTATTTTTATACACCCTATTCAATGTTTGATTACAGGAATTTATTAAATCAAATACAAGATTTCCAGCGTTGAAATAAATTAGAGAATATCTACCAAAAAATATAAATGATAATAATGTAACAATAACTATTAATGCGAATAAAAATGCACTAATAAAAGTTGGATTATAGCCTATGACTAAAAGAAACTGGAAAATTATAGACGACGAAACGAGTATTGCTAATAATTTAAAATATCGATTGATTACTTTCTGCTCCAGCAATTGGCTTATAATGGTGCTATTGATATTTGAATATTTTGAAGTAATTATATTTAGAAAAGTAGTGAAAAATAAACCAAGTATTACCCCAAGTACTCCAGCTACAATTACAATAACGTCTTTAAAGTAATCTAAAAATTTGACACCAATAAAATCATTTACTTTATAAAGAAAATCAGCACAAAAATTAAGTGTATTGTTGGTTGAAGAACAGAAGTAAACTGTTATTTCCCTTGCTCCATAATCTAAACCAAGTAAAAAACCGATAAAAAGAATTGAAATTAAAAACCCTTGTTTACTTGAACTAAACAATTGTTTTAAGAACCCTATATTTTCTATGGTGCTAATCTTTTTGTCGTAATATGATAATTTTAACTTTTTCAACTCTATTTCATTTTTTTGTAAGTATCTCCGAAAAGATTGGCTCTTTTGCAGGTTTAGGTTCATGTCGACTTGTGTGACCTACGAATGTGCAAATTGTGTGTCAGGTTTACAATGGACACTATCCCATTTCTCCCACACCAAAAGCAATCTCCATCACTAAATCCCACCATATAAAACACTTTCAACATGGCTCAATTTCCCACACAAATATAAATTTTATTTATCTAAGTAATTTAAGATCAGGATTTATTTTACAAAGTTTTACAAAGATCTTTAAATAACATGATATTGCTGTAATCTGAGTTTTCTATAACGCAACAACAATCTGCCTGCCACCTGAAACCCACAACGAAATGTACGGTTGATTAATACTGTGCATAGCAGAAGTAAGCCAAAGGTACACATTAGCCACCCATGTTATTACGCCAAATTTCCTGTTTTATCGGGAGCAACCCGTCTCCGGACTTCCGTCTTCCGACCCCATAAGCATAAAATTGTGTAAATTTCCTATTGCAGCATTTTAAATTTATCATTATCTTTACATTTATAAATTTTGTCGAAGATGAAAAAAGCAAAAACATATTTTTGGTTAAAAACCGCCGGGTTGCTTTCTGCTCTTATCGTAATGCTTATCGGCACACCGGGATGCAAAGGAAAACGCCATCAGACAAAGTACGGCCCGCCACCGGCTGATTACGATCAGTCCATAACAAAATATGGGGTACCGGTTGATTATGATTCCACCTATTATGACCAGACTGTTACAAAATACGGCGTTCCGGCTGATTTGGAAATAGAAGAAATACCGGATACTACAAAAACTGAATAAAACAGGAGCCTGAAGACATCTTTAATGAATAAACCTGCAAGCAAATTCCGCACTGGTATTGCACAAAAGTTGCATAACCGCTACGTAAAAACACAATCAAACCTTCACGAGTTAAATTATTTCTTTTGGGAATGTACATCGAACTGCAATCTTGCATGTTTGCACTGCGGAAGCGATTGTAAAATAATTCCCGATGTAAAGGATATGCCGGCAGAAGATTTTCTGAATGTCGCGAAACAGGTAGCAACCCGATATAACCCCAAAGAAGTTATGATAGTTGTTACAGGCGGCGAACCGCTCATGCGCAAAGATCTTCCCGAAACCGGCAAACAACTTAAGTCCATGGGATTCCCGTGGGGAATGGTAAGCAACGGCTATAACCTGAGTCCTGAACTTTTCCGTAAACTCCGCGAAAGTGGCCTGCGCTCCGCCACAATAAGTCTGGACGGGATGGAAGCAAATCACGACTGGATGAGAGGGAAAACCGGTTCTTTTGAGCGTGCCGTTAAAGCAATAGAATTGCTGGCAAATGAACCGGGAATGATTTATGACGTTGTTACCTGTGTTAACCGCAGAAACTTCAGCGAACTTGAACAGATAAAAGAACTGCTGATAAGCCTCGGGGTAAAAAACTGGCGTTTGTTTATGATTGACCCGATAGGACGTGCTGCCGAGAATCCCGAATTATTTTTAAGCCACGAACAGTTCCGGCAAATGCTGGATTTTATAGTTGAGAACCGTAAAGGCGGAAAAATAAAAGCTTCTTATGGTTGCGACGGTTACCTTAACGAATATGAAACCAAAATACGGGAAGGATTTTTATTCTGCCGTGCAGGAATTCATGTAGCATCGGTTTTGTCAAACGGCGATATTGGTGCCTGCCCCAACATTAACAGGGGTTTTGTACAGGGCAATATTTACAAAGATGATTTTCTGGATGTGTGGAATAATAAATTTGAAATATACCGTAACAGAAAAAGCTTTAAAACCGGTATTTGCAAAAATTGCAAAGAATGGAAAAACTGTCGCGGCGACGGTATGCACCTGCATGAACCGGGAAATGAAAATCCGGTTTTGTGTTATAATGGATTATTAGAGGGAAGAGTTTGATTTATTTTTTCTACGGGCTGATAGTTACGTGTCCAGAATTTAAAAAAGCACTAAAATATTCTTTTTCTTTTGTCATTGCCACAAAAGAAACAAAAAGGCTAGGAAAAACAATGCTTCACCCCACCTCAATCAAAACGACAGAATTGCACGGCAACCAGGCCTAAAACAAAGCTCCATCACACATTCCTTTAAAACTTTGTTTTAGAGAATGACATAATAATGTCAGCTTGCCTAAATTCTAGTCGTTTTGATTTTACTCACAGGTTATTTTATTTTCAATGGTGTTCGTTAGCTGCTTCGCAGGTTCACCTCCGGAGCTGGCCCGCTGTTTTTGCCTTTGGCGAACTTGCCCTCCGGGCTGCGGTTCCATGGCCTGCCCGCGTCGCTTTTCTGAATATTTATTGCTATGATTTTTTTTACGCAGAAAAACGCTTCCCCCCCAGAATTTTTGCTTGATCCCGAATAAGATAAGAAGTCAAACATTCATGAATTACAAATACTATTAAGGCCCGAGAGAGAATAAGGTTCAAAAATACAATCCAAAAACCTTATTCTTTACATAACCTTAACAGAACAATAAAGAAAACGTTTCACAAACCTTATTACCTTATTTACCCGGAAATATTACAATTATTTTTCTACAAATTTACTTCTTCTCCAGCCTGATAATAAAGTCACTAAGAATATTCATAAAGTTCACAAAGGCTTCGTATGGGGAATCGTATGGATTGAAGTATTTATGCACATCGCCGTCGGAAAACCATTTTGTACACATGTAGTAGAAATGATCGGAAGTTTGCAGGTAGAGCCAGTCTTTCCATACATCCGGATCGTTTAATTCCTTAACCCTGTCGTATAATTTGTAAAGGTTATTAAATGCTTCGTCCTGTAATTCATTTCCAAGCCAGGCAGTTAAATCTCTTTCTTCATCAGCCCATGAAATTGGGTGCGGAACATGAATTGCTCCCACAGGGTCAAGATTTTCCACAATTTCGGACGGAGTCGAAAACGTGAAGTTTGAATATTTGAAAACGGCATTTGGCAAAGCTTTGAGAAACTCAAAAATTCCGGTTTCCGCCCACTGATGCTCTCCAAATGTTTCATAATCCATAAACAAATTGACGATTTCTTCTTTAGGATCGAGAGCATTTAACCATGAAACAAATTTTTCTGTAGTGAGAGGAAATTCTTCCCAGTCCCGGTTCGAGAATCTGAAAGCGATATCGTCTGACAATTTAAAATTCTTAAGCAGTACTTTTAGTTTCGGATTTATTGCATTGCAATAAAGATAATTCGGACTCTTCCATCCAAGAATGTGTTTTGCTCCTTCTGTAATCATTCCTTTATATCCCATATCGGCAACATATTCGCCTATCCAGTCGGCATAAATAAGCTCCGTATTACGGAATACTTTTGGTTCAACACCAAAAACCTCTTTTACTTTATCTCGGTGCATTTTAACCTGACGCTCGAATTCTTCGCGGCTTTTTAAGGCAGAAAGTGAATGCGAATAGGTTTCCTCCAGAATTTCTACTTTACCGGTTGCAACAAGTCTTTTAAAACTCTCCAGCACATCGGGAGCGTACATCTCGAACTGGTCAATTGCAACACCGGAGATAGAATACGCGATTTTAAAATTATCGCCATACTCGTTAATCAAATCCAGAAAAGTCTGATTTGCAGGCAGATAGCACTTCTCAGCTACTTTTCGCATAATTGATTTATTCTCAAAATCGTTAAAGTAGTAATGATCGTTGCCAATATCAAAAAACCTGTATCTCTTTAACCTGAACGGCTGGTGCACCTGAAAATAGAAACAAATTGTACGCATAGTAAATATTTTATAAAATATTAAAATTCAAATTACAATCCGCGGCGGCGGACAAATCAAAAAACCCCGGTGCCGGTTGACTGAGCGCAGTCGAAGGCAACAAATCACAAATTACAAAACTAAATTTTAGCAGTATTCATTGTTATTTGTTTTTGTTTCATTAATTCACTTTATCAGTGATTTATAAACTTCATTCACCTTATAAGCCGAATTTTCCCATCTGAGATTTTCGACTTCCTGTTTCCCGTATTTCTTAAACATTTTCGACAGGCCTTCGTAATGCAACATTCCATAAATTGCATCGGCCATATCGTCAACATCCCAGAAATCAACTTTTAAAGCATGCCTCAAAACTTCGGAAACTCCCGATTGCTTTGAAATAATTACAGGGACATCGGACATCATTGCTTCCAGAGGCGAAATCCCGAAAGGTTCACTAACCGAAGGCATTACATAAACATCACTCATAGAGAACATTTCGTAAACTTCCTGTCCTTTTAAAAATCCGGCAAAATGGAATTTTGTTGCAATTCCCAACTTTGCCACCCGCTTTATCATTTTATTAAGCATATCGCCGCTACCTGCCATAACAAAACGGACATCAGGATCGCGGTCGATAACTTTTTTAGCTGCTTCTATAAAATAATCGGGGCCTTTCTGAAATGTCACTCTTCCGAGAAAAGTAACTATTTTCTCATTAAAGCCTTTATTTATTTTAAATTCTTCCGGCAAACTTACCGGTTCAACGGAATTATGCACAGTAACTACTTTGTCGGGATGAATTCCGTATTTTTCAATAATTATCTTTCGTGTAAGGTTACTTACTGCTATAACCCTATCGGCAGCTTCCATGCCTGCACGTTCGATATCGTAAACTTTCTGATTTACATTATCTCCGCTGCGATCAAATTCTGTTGCATGCATATGTACAACCAGTGGTTTTCCCGATACATTTTTTGCAGCTATCCCGGCAGAGTATGTAAGCCAGTCGTGAGCATGAATAACATCAAATTCATTGGTCGCAGCGATATACGCGGCAATAAGGGCATAGCGGGCTACTTCTTCGTACAGGTTTTTTCCGTAGCTTCCCGAAAAAGTAAATTTACTTGCAAAAACCTGCTCACTAAACTCAGTATGTGAAAATATTTTGCCTTCAAATATTTTTGCAAAGTCCTCAGGGTCCATATAAGGAATAAGGTTTGATCCTACTTCAAAATATTTAAAATTATTCCAGAACTCATGTTCTTCTTTTTTTCTTTCGGTAATAACAACGTCTCCGGCATTCTGTAAACGCACATGTGTTAAATCTTCATCTCCGTATGCTTTAGGAACGACAAAAATAATTTCGGTGCCAAAATGAGACAATCCCTTTGTCAACCCGTAACAGGCTGTTCCGAGACCTCCGGTTATGTGTGGCGGGAACTCCCACCCGAACATTAGTACTTTCATATTTTTGTCTTTATCTTTTTTATTTTCAATCTTTTTCTTTTTACCGGCTGCTTAATAAATTTACTTTCAGCCTTCTTTACTTCTTAAACTTACTGATCATGTCATAGATTCTTATAAGTTCGGACACGCTCCATGCCTGTGAAATGGCTCCGCGCGGAGCATGCGGCGGATCACCGTCGTAAATTTCCGAAATTGTGCCTATCCCGTGAACAGTCATTTCTTCTTCAAATGAGTTAAATATTTTTTCGACAAGTGCCAATCCGCATTTATCGTGTATTTTAAGATATGCTTCGCAGAAATGTCCCAGTAACCATGGCCATACGGTTCCCTGATGATATGCACTGTCACGCTGTTCCTGATTGCCTTCGCAAACTCCGGTATAATTAGGATTATCGGGAGAAAGTGACCTTAATCCGCGCGGGGTCAGCAATCCTTTACGGACAGTTTCGAGAACTCTCTCTTTCTTAGAATCTGATATAGGTGAGTATGGCAACGAGCAGGCAAAAATCTGATTTGGCCTTACAGTGCAATCAACATAATCGTAAGTTACATAATCGGCAAGAAATTTACGTTCTTCGCACCAGAATTTCTCAATAAATGACAACTGGGTAATCTCGGGAACATTAATCCAGCGGTTTACAAAATCAGTGTCCCCGTTTTCTTCCGCCAGTTCAAGTGTAAACAATACAGCATTGTACCACAGTGCATTTATTTCTACATCAAACCCATGTCTGGGGGTTACGGGTTTTCCTCCCACAACGGCATCCATCCATGTAAGGGCTTTGCCCGTGTCTCCTGCCCAGATAAGCCCGTTGTCATGCATTTTAATGTTATAATGTGTCCCCTGACGATAGTTTTCAAGTATATGCTTCATTTTTGCCCCGAAGTCCTGCCATATTTGCTTTTTATCGCCGGTAAATTTCAGATATTCCTGCAAGGTCCAGAAAAACCACAAAGGGGCATCAACAGAGTTCATGGCAGTAAACTCTCCGGTTCCGATATTCGGGAACAGCCCGTCTTTAAGTTCCGATGTCATTGTTTCAAGAACATCCTTACAGGTTTTTATATCGCCGTTATATAGTGTTAATCCGGGCAATGCTATAAATGTGTCACGTCCCCAGCGGCCAAACCACGGGAAACCTGCAATTATTTCCGTTCTTCCGTTTCTTTTATAAATAAATTGCTGAGCAGCACTTCTTAGACAATCTATGTATGTTTCTCTCGGCAGACGTTTTTTAAGTTCCGAATTAAACTTTCTGGTTATTGCAGCCGGGCTTATTTCTTTAAGCGCTGCTGTAAAAATTATACTTTCTCCTTTTTTAATATCCAGATCAAAAAAGCCGGGAACAAAAAGATCTTCTTTAAAATCGTAACCGCGGTTTTGTTCTTCCTGATATTCTACGTTGTAGTACCAATCAGGAACATGAACATATTCCGGCTCTTTGTTAAACTGCATGTACAGGGATTTATAACCGTCGTACATACGAATTTTAATCCCGTTTTCGATTGATGTGTATTTTGTATTTACAAATAAATTTGCTTTACTCAGCTTGTGAACATTTCTGAATGCCAGAAATGGTTTAAAACGGATCTTTGTATCGGAGTGAGCATCGGCCAGGGTGTACTTTATCATTATGCGGTCGTCCTCGCTTAATATTCTTTCCATTTGCAGAACAACTCCTCCTACACGGCATGTAAGTTTAGGGATTGTATCAATCTCAAAATCACGCACGTATTTATGCCCTTTGGGTTCATAAACATTACCCGGATATTTTCTTACCCCGAAATTAAACGTGGCTTCGTGTTGAATTACAGACACATCAAGACCTGAAAGAAGGACATGGTTGTCGTTATCTATGTCTTCCATGGGACAAACCAGCAAACCATGATATTTTCGCGTATTACAGCCGATAATGGTAGTACTTGCATAAGATCCGGCACGATTTGTACGCAGCAGTTCTCTGCTAAGCGAATATTCAAGATTTATCAATTGTAATTTGTCGAATTTAATGTATCCCATTTTGCAAAATTTTAAATTCAAAAATATTTATACCTGCCAATATTCTTTTAAAAAGAATATTAAATAATTATAAAGTTTCCGGAAATTCCGAAAACCTTAATATCGGTAAAAATCTGAAAATTCATACTCAGCCGCGTTGACAGGTTGCAACAAAAATAATAAAATAAATGTTAACAACAATGCAATTCTTTGCTGTTTACGTACAAAGTTTAAAAAAGGATTTATTTCCCTGAGTTTTTTATTAAAACAACAGCAAGGTTTTTCTAAAGTGCTGGGATTTAAGGAATTCTAGATACTATATCAATCCCAGATCGAGTTTTGCCTCATCGCTTAACATGTCTTTTGACCAGGGCGGATCAAAAACTATGTTTATACTTACTCCGCGGATGTTTTTTACTGACTGCACGGCAGCTCTTACGTCTTCAATCAAATCATCAACCATGGGACAGTTAGGCGCTGTTAATGTCATATCTATTTCAACGTCGTATTTTTCGCTGACATCTATTTTATAGATTAAGCCCAGATCATATACATTAACGGGTATTTCGGGATCGAAAACCTGTTTAAGTGCTGCAACTATTTCCTGTTCGGTTTTGGTAATTTCGTCCATTATTTTTGATTTAAAGATTTATATGCCATAGCATAAAGTTTTAACTGCTTAACCATAGACATAAGTCCGTTTGATCTTGTCGGGGACAAATGTTGCTGCAATCCTGTTTTTTCAATAAAATATAAATCGGCATTTAATATTTCATCGGGGCTTTTTCCCGACAGAACTCTTATCAGCAATGAAGCTATTCCTTTTGTTATAATAGCGTCGCTATCGGCAATAAAATCAATTTTACCATCTGAATATTCTGCATTAAACCAGACTTTTGACTGGCATCCCTCAATCAGATTCTGATCGTTATGGTGTTCTTCGGGCATTTCTTCCAGCTCATTGCCTAATTCAATAAGATAGGAATATTTGTCCATCCAGTCTTCGAATGCAGAAAATTCCTGAATTATTTCATCCTGAATTTCGTTTATCGTCATAAAATAAAAATTAAAGGGGAGAAACCTCCCCTGTGACTTTACAATATGCTGTCCAATTTTGCTGTAAGTGTAGTCTTTGGAACGGCACCAACAACTTTGTCAACAACTTCTCCTTTTTTCAGGAACAAAACTGTAGGAATGTTTCTTATTCCGTATTTTACTGCAATTTCGTTGTTATTGTCAACATCAACTTTGCCGATAACTGCTTTATCACCATATTCATGATGCATTTCTTCAATAATCGGAGCAATCATTCTGCATGGTCCGCACCATACTGCCCAAAAATCAAGAACTACAGGTTTTTCTGTATTCATTACCAATTCTTCAAAGTTTGATTCGTTAATTTCGAGTGCCATAATATTCTGTTTTTATAATTAATTATTCTGCTAAATTATAATTTTTAATTTAAACTAACATTTTCCACATAGGGATTGTTTTCAATAAATTCAACAAATTCATCTGTAAGCCCAACTCTTTCCGTTCTCGAAAACATACGCACCAACGTGTTATCAACGGAATTAAAGAGTGCAAAATTAAGATTAATTTTCCCTTTATTCTTCTTAATAAGTGCTGAAAGGTCATTTATAAACTCATCATTTACATTCTCAACAGAAATTTGTAAAGTAAGTTTTGAAAATGAGGTTTCTTTTACTTCGGACAGTAGTGATACTTTTGAAACGGAGAAAAACATTTTTGTTTTATCGGATAATCCTTCTTTAAAACCGGCATAAATCATTATTGAATATCCTTTTACAAGCAGGTTTTTATTATCTGTATAATCTTTACCGAAAACCATAAAACTGTACGATCCGGTATAATCAATCATTGATATTTTGCCATACGGTTTTCCGTTCTTTGTCATACGCTCTGTAACATCTGTAACAAAGCCAACTATTTTAATATCTTTGAATCTGGCTATTTTTTCTTCATCATCCATATCCCGCAAAGGTGTTATCTTCATTGTATTGATGATAAATTTAAACGGGTCAAGGGGATGTCCTGACAGATACATTCCGATATGTTCTTTTTCCATATCAAGGAATTTTAACAAATCGTATTCGGGAAGAGCCGGAATCACAGGTTTTGATATTTCCATGCTCTGCATTTCTCCAAAAAGTGTCATTCCCGCATTCGACGATGATTGTACATTGTTGCCAAACTTTATAAGTGATTCTGTAAATGAATCATTTTCACCGTCAGAAGTAAAAAACTGTGGCCTTGAAAGTTCTTTAAAGCAATCAAATGCTCCTGCAAAAGCCAATGCTTCAATATTTTTTTTGTTTACTGCATTGAGGTTAACTCTCGATACAAAATCGAAAATATCGGTATAAGCGCCGTTTTTCTCACGTTCTTCAATTATATTTTCAACGGCATTCATTCCCACACTCTTAATACCTGCCAGTCCGAAACGGATATTCCCTTTTTTATTTACTGTAAATCCTTTATAACTTTCGTTTACATCGGGACTAAGGACTTTAATTTTCATCCTTTTACACTCTTCCATTTGTACGGATATTTTATCCATATCGGAAATGTTCCGGGTTAAGTTGGCAGCCATAAACTCTGCCGGGAAGTGTGCTTTAAGATATGCTGTCTGGTAAGCTATATAAGCATAACAAACCGAATGTGATTTATTGAACGCATACTTTGCAAATGCTGTCCAGTCTCTCCATATTTTCTCTATAAGTTCTTCAGGATTCTTGCCGGTTGCAGTACATCCTTCAATAAATTCGGGGTTGTTTTTGCAGCCTTCGATAAACTTCTCCTGAAGTTTCTCCATGGTTTTAATATCCTTTTTACCCATTGCCTTACGCAAGGTATCGGATTCACCCCTGGTAAACCCTGCCAAAGCACGGGACTGAAGCATCACCTGTTCCTGAAAGACTGTAATACCATAAGTATCTTTCAGGTATTTTTCCATTATGGGATGATCGTAAGCGGTTTTTTCCTTACCGTTTTTTCTACGCACATAATCCGGAATATATTCCATTGGTCCCGGACGGTATAAGGCATTCATGGCAACCAGATCGTTAAAATGGTTTGGCTTAAGGGAACGAAGGTGCGACTTCATTCCTTCAGACTCAAACTGGAATATTGACGTTGTTGCTCCGAATTTAAACAGGTTAAGTGTTTTTGCATCGTCAAGCGGTACGGAGTCAATGTTGAGATCAATATTCCTTGACAATTTTATATTTGAAAGACATTCCTTAATAATTGACAGCGTTCTCAAACCAAGGAAGTCCATTTTAAGCAGACCTATAGACTCTACAAAAATACCCTCATACTGAGTTGCAGCGAGACCTCCGTCTTCCTTGGTCCTCATCAGCGGAATATTGTTTTCGAGCTTGTCTCTTCCTATAAGCATACCGCAGGCATGCACGCCGGTCTGGCGCACAGAACCTTCGAGTGTACATGCAATAGAAATGGCTTTGAGCATTGTCTGATCATTGTTTTTATATGCTTCCTGCATTTCCTCTGCAATGATTTTGCGTGTCTCAAGTGATGTAGCTTCTTTTTCGTTTTCTTCTTTTTTTGCAGCAAGAATTTGTTTATCAAGGGTTGCAATAACTTTTTCTATGCTGCCCTGTTTTTTTTCTTCTTCAAGAATAATGTTGTATGCATTTTCGAGAGCCCCGGTTGCACTTATCTTTTTTGTAAGAGCATTTACCTGCTGAAGCGGAACACGCAAAACCCTGCTTACATCCTTGAGCGAGCCTTTGGCTTTCATTGTTCCTATTGTGCAAATATGAGCAACTTTATCCTTGCCGTACTTTTGTGTTACATAGTCAACAACCAATGCCCGGCCGTCATCATCAAAATCTATATCCACATCGGGCATGGAGATACGGTCAGGATTAAGAAAACGTTCGAACAGAAGATCGAATGCAATAGGATCGACATCGGTGATTTTTGCACAATATGCAACTGCCGACCCGGCAGCCGATCCCCTGCCTTTACCTACCAAAACTCCTATTTCACGGGCTTTCGCGATAAAATCCTGAACAATAAGGAAGTATCCCGGAAAACCCATTGTTTTTATGGTGTTCAGTTCAAAATCGAGACGCTCGCGAATATCAGCGGAATAATTTTCCCCATATCTCTCAATTGCTCCTTTATCAACAAGAAATTTAAGATAGTCCGATTCAAATTTAATTCTGAGAACTGCATTATACCCGCCTAACGCGTAAAATCGTTTCTCGGTAAATTCTTCTATCAGTTTCTGTTCTGTATATTCTTCACGCCATTGCTCCATTGTACCGAAATCCTCCGGAATAGGGAATTCAGGCATAATAGGATCTTTATCAATATCGTAAATTTCAACTTTATCAGCAATCTCCATTGTGTTGGCAAGTACTTCGGGATGATCGCCGAAAAGTGCAAGCATTTCGTCCGGGGTTTTCAGCCATTCCTGTTTTGTGTACCGCATTCTGTTCGGGTCATCAATATCGGCATTTGTGGTAAGACACACCAGAACATCATGAGCCTCGGCATCTTCTTCGTTTACAAAATGTGAATCATTTGTAGCTATAATTTTAACCCCGTGTACCGGCCCAAGTTCAAAAATCTTTTCATTGACAATCTTCTGTAAATCAGATACTTCCTGCTTTTGTCTTGCCTCATCGCTGGGATGATACATTACTTCAAGATAAAAATCTTCTCCGAAAATTTCTTTGAACCATTCTATAGTTTTTTCTGCTTCTTCAATATTTCCGTTTGCAATATGTTTGGGTATTTCACCGCCAAGACAGGCGGACGAAACTATAATTCCTTCGCTGTGTTCTCGAAGCATATCCTTGTCAATCCTTGGTTTCATGTAAAAACCATCCAGGTTCGCTTTGGAAATCATCTTAACCAGATTGTGATATCCTTTTACATTTTTGGCAAGTAAAATAAGGTGATATCCTGATTTATCCGTTGGTTCTGTTTTATCATAGATAGTTCTTCTCGAAATATATGCTTCACATCCTAAAATAGGTTTCAAACCTTTCTTTTTACATTGAGAATGAAATTCTTTTATTCCCAACATTGTACCATGATCGGTTAATGCGAGTGAAGACATGCCCGATTTCTGCGCTTTGGAAATAAGTGCATTAATACTGGCTGCGCCATCCAGAATAGAGTATTGAGAGTGAACGTGTAAATGAGTAAATTCCGGCATTTTTCTATTAATTATCTGATAAAAATATGGACTATAAAAATACGCCAAATAAACAAGTGGGGGGACAAAAGTTATCAGAAAATATCACAAAAGAAATTAACATGCAAAAGTTTAAAAAAGTTAATCGGTTAGTTAGTCAGACAATTCAAAGGCTAATGATTCGTCAGTCAGATAGTTACACAGTTGCATGGTTCGTTAGCCTTTAACCAGAATTTATAAATAAGTGCGACTTCTCTTTTACCTGCGATAACGAACCTATTAACTGATAAACTGATTAACCGTAAAACCGTCACCTATCTCAACAAATACATTTTCCCGATTTCTTTTTTAAAGTATTTATCTGCTTCGGTAGCACGCAAATCTATATCTTCTCCGTTGATTTTTGCTTTAACCTGATAGAAATAAACTCCGTTAGCCAGTTGATCGCCATACATATCTTTACCATCCCAGGCAAATTCTGTGATATTTTTTCCTATTCTTACCGGTCCGAGTTCTGCCATAAATATTGTTCTTACAAGTTTGCCGGTAATTGTAAAAATATCAATCTGCATTTCGTCGGGAATTTCGCTGCCGGTAAGCTCGAATACAAATCTGGTACTGGTACTGAAGGGGTTGGGATAATTTAATAATTTTGTAATTGTTGACTGTGTAATAACCTCAAAATCAACAACATAATCATTGCTGCCGGATTCATTTTCTGACATATCTTTTGCCTGAACCCGCAATCTGTATGTTCCGTCGGTAGTAAAAACCGGATTGTAAATTATTTTACAGGAGTTCTCCGGTAAGCTTGCCGGAATCCATTCTATTGTTTCAGGCGGATTATCCTGTGTTCCGAAATATACACGTCTTTCGGTTCCTGAAAGTAAATCTGTCAGATAAATTCTGAATACAGATGTATCATTTAAAGCCAGGAACTGATTTTCATCTTTTAACTTAATCTGTATTTCAGGCTTTGCAGAAACAATTTCCCCGTTCATAATATACCTGCCGTCAAAGCTTACATCAAGCAATGGGTTTGTTATGTCGCCCTGTACATAAAAATATTTTACCGCAATGTTGTTAAAATGATGCTGCTCATTCTGAAAATAAGTTCCGGTTACGCTGCTCACAGGATTATATTCGGCCCATATGCTGTTAACTCCTGTCATGTTAAGACTTGAATAAACAATTGTATCTATAATTACATCTCCGGCCGGGTGAGGTCTTAATTTCTTTTCGTCAATAACTGTTATTTCATTGTTATTGTCCTGAATCCAGAACTTAACAGCCAGGCTGTCCATATCGAACGTACTTATATTTTTTGTGGCAACGGCAAATTTTATTTCATCGCCTTCCTGCAAAGTATCGCAGCAAAAATAGTATCCCGATTTGGGATCTACAGCAGTTTCGGGAACTCCTGCAAATCTGAGTTGCCATTTTGTCAACTGTGCTGCGGTTTTATCAGTAGCGTCTTTTGAATAAAATTCAAGCTTAAGATTCGGATAAACGGTGTAATCGATTGAGTCTTCCAGTCCATAAACTTCATAAGTATCGGGAACTATATCCTGCATAAGCTGTGTTTCCTGCCCCAGATTATCTATACCGAAAACTCTCAGCCGTAATTCATCATCCGAAGGATCTTCAAGTGACCGATACTCCCATTTAAGCGACTGCCATGTATTTGACGGACCAACAACAACACTCTTTATTGTTCCGTTATCAAAATCCCTGTACAGGTCAACATTCAGATCTATAACATCTGCCTGACTGCTTCCGTACAAGTCCTGAGCAGAACTTAAAACTCC
Source organism: Bacteroidales bacterium (assembly GCA_003249955.1). GTDB lineage: Bacteria > Bacteroidota > Bacteroidia > Bacteroidales > ML635J-15 > Bact-19. The sequence goes on from QKHS01000011.1 coordinate 35,504, forward strand.
TTTTTTTGCAAAGAAAATATATGGACTTCCGTTGGCGACATTTCCAAGGTTTGAAGCTCCCAGGTTTGTAAAAGTGGTTTTAAGTTCATCCGGCCAATTGGAAAAATTCCCGTTTCCCCACGAGTAAGCAAGAATATAATAGCCATCAGGAACGTAATTGATAAAATTGTTCATTGAATCCAGGCCTACAGTATCTGTAGTATTAAAGGTAAAATAGTAACTTGCCCTGTTAGCTGTAGGACACTGAGGATAGTTTCTGTGCCCGAAATCCTGAATATCTGACGGCCATGCCAGAATTGTTTCAGGATCAATCACAGCAACAAGCATAGATGCTCCGGTACCGCAATTACCAAAATCGCCCAAACCGTTTGCTATGGAACCGTCCAGCGACCAGTTTACCGCAGTGTAACTTTCAGCCCAATAATTTCCGGTATTATGACAGTGTAGTTCTTTAGGATAATCAACATAGCTGAATTTTCTGGAAGGACGGTCATAAACAATAAAACTGAAATCATCTTCTTTAAACTGGAAAAAATGTGCCTGAGACCAACCTTCTTCTCCCTCTATATAAACAAAAGAAGATTCCTTCCATACCAGACTGTCTGCATTGCTGTGGTCGCGTGCAATACGCCAGAAATAAACCCTGTTTTCGGTAAGATCAAAAGGCAGATCCCATGAAACAATTCCTCCGTCGCTGTAAACAGTTGTCTGATTCAGCAACGGGCTGTTAAACAGATCGGTTGTATCTATCTGAAACCTGTATCCGGCTCCTTCAAGAAAAGGATCGCCGGTTGAAGCAATAAGGCTTGCATTTTTTGACGGATAAATAGCGTATTTATATGGGTATATAGGAAACAAATCTCCTGTTTTTACTAAAAATGAAAGCGTTACCTGATTATTATTTTCATCAAGCTCTTCAATCTGTGCGGCTGCATCCACGAATATTCTCAATGAATTTAACCCGGGCCCTTCAAGCCTGTTAACAGGAAGCTTAATATAAACAGTGTCAAGGTAATTGCATCCGTAAACCGGGATATTGTATTCGTTTGCAGTTCCGTCCGGTAATGTTCTGGAAACGCTGACCAAAAAAGTATCACTGGTTGCACGCCCTATATTTTTAATAACTATTCTGACATCAAAACTATCAATAAGTGTTGTAATGTTATCCGGCTGAAAACTTACCAAAGAAGGGGTTATTGTCAGATCAGGCTTTTCTTGTGTATTTATAACCAACCCGGGATCTCCATGTAATGTAAATTCGTGGCATGTGATTTCCATTCTGACATTATCCGGGTAAAGAGTCTCTATATATTTCATTGTGTTAACCATCTGCATAGAGATTGGCTGACCATATGTTTTATAAGCAAAATTGCGGTAAAGTTCAGATGAATAAATATTAAGATAAGTCGCAATACCATCACCGACAGAAGCTAAGAACCCGATTGATCCTTTTTCGGAATTAACCCAGTTTTCACTGATACTTGAAGAATATCTCTGATGAATATCGCCGGAAAAACATGAATTCGCAAGTATAAAAGGATATTTCCCTGTGTTATTATAGTTCTCGGGATAGTCAATATCCTGATCAAAACCGGATGCCGAGGCATGTCCAAAAAATGTCATAAGGCTGGCTCCGTTGTTTATCAGATAACGTATGGAATCTGACTGGGTTATCTGAATCGGTTCTGATGAATTTTTAAGAAATGTACTTACTCTGCCGCCAAAAAGAGTATCTTCTATTGTTGTTTTGTAATTATTGAGATAACCGGCAAAACTGGTTTGTTCCGAAGATGTTATTCCTCCTCCGAAATGTAATATGGTTTTCATCCATTCTTCCGCAGGATTTGACTCATATTCAATAATTTTACCCAGATAATTAAGTACCTCCTCTCCTGAAGAAACACTAAGACGACCGGTACCGTAAAGCGGCTCATAAATAGTTGTACCCAAACCGGCAGTTATTAAATTATCACTCGATGGGTTTCCGGCAGAAGGGACAAGGCATTCTGCATAAATTTCCGGCGAATTTCTGATTAAACGGTAATGTATTGATTTACCTAACAAAAATAAGATTCTGGGTTTTGTTGATATGGAATAAAGCTCCATGCAGTAACGCCTTATGGCGGCAGGATGTTTACATATTCCGTATGCGTACTGATCATACAATTCATCAACATCTACAAGTGCAACATTATATCCTGTTGAACTCCGGTAACCGGCATATTGCTGTGCTTCCGGCAAAAGACTGTTATGTGTAACTATAAGGTAATCGGCTGTAGGAAATAAGCTTGCATAATCTGTAAACCTGTTATCCTGACTTACTTTGGTTATACGGTCAACAGATTTGATCCCGGACTGATTACTCATTATCAAAAGCCTCTCTGCTCCGGTATAGTTTACCAAAGTTTTCAATATTCCTCCGGAATTTTGCACTGTTATTCTCTCATGATTTGTAATATCATACAGATATACGGAAGAGGTTGAAATAAAATTGCTTATTTCCAGATAATCTTTGGTTGCAGACGGGTTGGCAGACAGATAAAACTCAAAATAATTCTGATTCTCAAAGTCCCATGTATGCGGATATTTAATATTAATGTATGAAACTGCATTCCGGTCCGGGACATCCGGCTGAGTATTATCGTCAGATGAAAAGCCAAACAGGATTGAACTGCTTAACTGTGAAGACGGCAAACTTATATTTTCGCGAATAAACTCATATCCTGTGTATGTCCTGTCAATACGTGTTTCTCCAAGGAATGTAACTTTAAGATTATGCGGCACATAAGATGTGACCAGATTTGCTGGAACTCCTGCTACTGCTATTTCGAAGTATGCATTTGCAGAACCTGAGAAAAAATTCGGGACAGAAATAGTTTTTGACACAGGAGAATCTTCTGTAATTACAGATGCATCAAACCAACCTTCACCCTCGGTAAACATGCTTTGGGTTGATCCCCAGAAACATGAACCTGTGTAATTTACCCGGATATTTTTATAACAAAACGATTGTGCAGAACTTAAATATGGAGAATAATCCGTAGAATTCTGAGAAGTCATCCTGCGATGCGTTGTGGAAAAATCCCATGTAAGAAAATAAGCAGATGTGTCACTGTAAAAACTGTAATCAGGATTTACCTGATTTGAAGGATCGTCAAAAAACTCAAGATCAAGCTCGCCTCTGTTTCGTCGTCCGTAAAACTCTACATATCCGTTTGGATCAAATATTCCTGTAGAACCTTCGCCCTGAATATAAATATATTGTTCTTCCCCGTTATGATAAATCTGAATTCCCCTTGGATCAATAAGGTTCACCGGCACTCCGGCGGCAAGCAATGCAGAGTAGGATATACGATAAATTCCATCTTTGCTTACATGAATTTTAAAATACTGCTGATCATAATTTATCCACTCGTTTCCGACAGTCTGAGCATTTAAAACAAAGACATAAGCAAACGAAAACAAAATTAATGTGAAAAATTTTTTAACCGCCTTTTTCATTTGATAAAGATACAAAAAATAATGAAACAAGCAGGAGTAAAATTATTTTGATGATGCAAAAAACCCTGCCGAATTAAATCTGTAACTCAGAGAAAATATGTGTGAATAAAGAGCAATACTCTGGTTCCCGATATCTGTCAAAGCATAATCCAGTCTGAAACCGTAGAGATTAAGCCCTACTCCTATGTTGGGTTGCCATGAGAAAGTGCTGGTATTATCATAGTCAGGTATTTGCTGGAAGTTGTTTACACCTGCACGGGCATATACCATATTTTTATATCCGAATTCCAATCCTAATGAAGGATCTATGCTTACAACATCTGTTTTGATAAGAGTATTTCTCTTTCCGTCAGTAGTCGTTTGCAATCCTAGTTCGGAATACAATGAAAATTTATCACTTATATTGTACATATATCCGGCACCAAGTAAAAGTCTGGGTAAAGTAAGTTCCAGCCCGTTTTCGGGAACCTCATTACCTGTTGCTTCAAACACATCGCGCAATAGTTCCTGATTAAACTGCCAGGCGTTAAAAGTAGATGTTGCATCGCGCAGGTTTGCTCCGAATTTCCAGTTTTTTAACTGATATTGTGCTGCCACATCAAAACCAAATCCCCATGCATCAGCAAAATCACCGGCATTACGGCGAATAAGTTTCACATTACCGCCGATACTCAATCCGTCAACCGGTAAAACTCTGGAATATGTGAACAAAAACGCATAATCTGCAACAGAAAATGACGAAATCCTGTCGTAACGGATATTTCCGTCACTGTCAATAAGGTCAAGGGTATTGGGAATATCATCAACACCGAAACGAATCATTGATATTCCGGCTGCCGACTTATCATCAATTTTGTAGGATGCTCCCAGAAAATCGTACTTGGCAATTCCTGCAAAATATTCGGAATGCATCGCCCCGATTTCAATCTTTTTATCAAGTTTATAAAGGCCTGCCGGATTCCAGTAAACAGCATTTATGTCATCAACAGATGCCACTACAGAACCACCCATCCCAAGACCGCGGGCACCAACACCTATTGCAAGAAATTCGTTACTATATTTGGGGGCAACCTGAGCAAATAAAGAATTTGATGCAAATAAAATAAATATTAGTATTTTTGTCGTCAGTTTCATACTTGAATTTTTTCAATTAACAAAATAACAGTATTAATTGTTAAATATTGCTAAAATACGGAAAAAAGTTTAACGAAGCTCATATATTTATGTCAGAACAACTTATTTAAATAAATCGGGATCAAACACAAAAAGTAAGAAAAATCCGGCAATTTTACAGGATTAAAAAGTTCTGCAGAAAACCGGACAAAAAGCTAAAAATAAAAATGACAAAAATAACCAAAGCCATACCATCAGTAATAACCTCTCTGAATCTTGCCTGTGGCACAGCCGCATCGGTATTTGCATTAAACGGAGAAATCAAAACAGCAGTATTTCTTATTCTGGCGGCTTCGGTTTTCGATTTTTTTGACGGTTTCGCTGCCAGAATGCTTAAAGCTGTTTCTGAATTTGGCAAACAACTGGATTCTCTTGCCGACTTAATAAGTTTCGGGTTTGCACCTGCTGCAATTTTGTATTATCACATAGAATCAAACAATATTTTCCCTGAATACTTTGCTTTTTCAGTAATTTTAATTGTTGTTTTTTCGGCCTTGCGTCTGGCAAAATTTAATATTGACACTGAGCAAAAAACAGAATTCCGCGGATTACCCACACCAGCATCTGCATTGTTTATTGTTTCTCTGTTATTCCCTGCCGGCAACAGTTTTATCGACCTGGCCCAGATAATTAACAATCCGGTTTTTGTTGCTGCAGTAATAATATTATTACCCTTGCTAATGGTTTCGCGCATAAAATTATTCTCTTTAAAAATAAAATCTTTCAGCATCAAAGAAAACATATGGCAAACAATACTTGCATTTTTTGCGATAAGTTTGTTAATAATATTCGGAATTTCGGGATTGGCATTAACAATAATTTTATATCTTGGCCTTTCAATTTTGAAACAAAGTTTTAAGACAAAAGACAATGCTCAAATAACAAAAAACAAATAAAAAAATGAAATTTCTTGCACAGATTAACATTATGCCGTTAAAGGCATTACTTGACCCTCAGGGGAAAGCTGTAATGAATTCAGCTCAGAAAACAGGTTTTGATTACATTTCAAATGTTCGTATAGGCAAACACATTGACGTAGAACTTGAAGCTGATTCAAAGGATTCAGCAGCGTCACGTATTGACGAAATGTGTAAAAAAATCCTTACAAACCCTATTATTGAATCTTACGATTTCAACATTTACGAAATTTAAAAAAAACTTTTGCAGAATAAAAAAACAGGTTGTATATTTGCAGCCTCAAAATGGTGAATGTAGCTCAGTTGGTTAGAGCACCGGATTGTGGTTCCGGGGGTCGTGGGTTCGAACCCCATCTTTCACCCTCAAAAAAGGCTTTACGAAAGTGAAGCCTTTTTTTGTGAGCAGTTGCTTTCGGATAAAGAAAAATTTCCGGGGGATTACTCAAATCCAGGAATAAAAATATTTCATAAAAAAACTAAAATCTGCTTACTCCTGTTTTGGATTTTGTTAACCAGAACAATTTTGTTTGCAGACTTTCTATAGATAGTATCATGCAAAATCAGACAATAAAAAAAGCCGCTTAAAAAGCAGCTTTTTTTTATTTTATAACAGATTCAAATTACATTTTGTATTCGAAACCTAAAACATTACCTGTAGTTGCAGAACGTTGTCCAAATTTGTAGTGAACTAATTTGTAAGTTGTTCCGATTTTAGCAACAAAATATTTTTCTGCATAAGCTCTTTCGTCAACCAAAAGGTCAAGTTGAGTTACAGGTGTTCCTGCGTTATAAGCAACAGCAATATCAGATACTGTTGTAATTGAATTAATATCATCAACTAATACCCAACCTGTACAGTTTGCAGTAGTAGTAATTCTACCGATACCAGCATCAGTGTATGTGAAAGCAACACCAATTTCGTCTGATTGATAGATTGTAACAGGAGTTCCATTATAAGAAGCCCATGATATCTGTGTTTGCAATGCAATAATAATAGGACCAGTCCATGTAGAAGCAATATTTAATGCTAACTCAACACTAACAGTTGTATCATTTGCAGGCATTACAAAATCAGAAACGCTTACACCGGTATAACCGTCTTTTGTTACTGTATAAGCATAAGTTTCGTCAGCAGGAATGTAGTTAAACTCATAAGGAGCAGAAGTCATTTCAACACCACCAAAAGTTACAGTAGCATCAGTAATTGCATTACCCTGTTCGTCTTCTACTTCAAAGGTAACAGTATAAACTTCATTTGATACGATTAAAGAATATTCTTTACTTTTTGTCTGAGGAGTTTCGCTTGCATCAGTTACTTCGAATTCATAAACTATTTTGGTTACGCCTCCGCTGAAATCATCAGCAACATTTGATGTAACAAAATTATAATCAAAAGTAGTTAATGCATCATATCCTGTAGGTGCATCAAGAATTGTAGAAACCGGAGTTGTTTCTTCTGAATGGTAAACATGTTTCCAGATCACTATTTCTGAAATTCCTGCTTCAGCAGCAAAAGTGATATTGAGGTCAATGTTAAAAGTAGTTGCATCTTCAAAAACAACAAAATGTGATAATTTGTCCGGGGTCCATGTAATAGTTGGTTCAGCGTAATCTTTCTTACAACTGTTGAAAATTACTACTGCGGCAAGTACTGCCAATAAAATTTTTACTGTTCTCATAAATTAATTTTTTTTAAGTTTAACATAGTTTTGAGATTTACAAAAATAACAAAATATTAAATAGCAAAACAAAAAATATTTTGTTTTGTTTAAAAATCCCACCGCTTAATACAAAAAAGGAGCCAGAATAAATTCCGGCTCCTTTTATTTTATAAAATTATCTTTTTATTTCCTAGTAATTAAAAACTTCTTCAAGTGTAAGCTCCTTGACATTACCATATTTACTGAGCAAATTGAAATCAATATCAGATTTATTTCCTACTATTAAAATATCGTAATTTTTATTTTTAATGTGTTCTTCAAAAAACTTATTCACATCATTAAGCGAATAATTCTTAACGTTTTCATACACATCTTTACGGATATCATAATCTATTCCTCTCTTTTTATTTGATTCATAGGTCCAGAAAATATCTTCTTTAACTAATCTTTCCGTGCTCATTTGTTTTATGAGAGCGTCCTTTGAATTTGCAAATGCTTCATCCGATTGGGCAAGTTCATTAAGTAAACCTGTTAAAGCATCAAGAGCTTCTTTCATTTTGTCAGGCTGTGTGCTTAAAAATCCTGTTACAAAATTTGGTTTTCCTGCTTCTGAAGCCTGACGATATCCGGCATAACAGGAGTAAGCCAGACTTTTTGCTTCACGGATTTCCTGGAAAACAATACTTGACATTGAGCCTCCGTAATATTCGTTAAACATTGCTGCCGACGGCATCAGGTTTTTATCAAACTGAACATCTTTGGAAACAACTGCAATCATAGCCTGAACCATATCATAATTGACAAACAAAATCTCGGGTTTGGTGTAATCTTTCTCTTTATAAGTAACAGCCTCCGGAATAGCTTTGTAATTACCGGATACATTATGGTTGGCTTTGATTAAATCAGCAACATCTCCTGATTCGCGCGGTCCGTAATAAAATACTTTATGCTGATAGTTATTCAGATCTTTAATCAATGCTGTAAGTTCTTCAGGATTTGCATTCTTTAAATCCTCTGCACTTATAATGTTTGTAAAAGGAGAATTTTCTCCATATACTGAATAATTGTAAAGCCCTCCCCAAAGAATCGAATTTTTGTCCAGCTTGCTGTTTAATCGGTTTTTGATAATTCCGTTAACATACTCATCGTAAACAGGCTGCTCGGATTTTACTCCCTTGAAAATCTCTTCCATTAGTTTCATTGCAGGCTCAAGATTTTCGTCCAGACCACTGATATAAACATAGCATCTGTCTTCTCCTGCAAAAACATTAAAGTCAACACCAAGACGATACCATTCTTTCTGAAGATCGTCGAGGGATTTGTCGTTTGTTCCCAGATATTTAAGATAATTTACTGCTATCGGTAAATCGGCATTGTGCTTTTTACCCATCTCAAATATGTAGTACAAGCTGAAAAGGTCATTTGATTCATTCTTAATATAATCATACTCCAGTCCTTTTGCCAGTTCTTCGGTTTTAATTTTTTCTTTAAAATCGATAAACACAGGAGAAACGGCTTCCGGTTCTTTTTTCTTGAGTTCTTTAACAAATGCCGATTCGGTAGTTCTGTTAATGTTTAAAGGCGTAATTTTAGGTTTCTCAATATGGAAAATATTTTCGTCAACACCTGTTCTTTTATAAACAACAACATAATTCTGAGCAAAAAATTCGTTTGCAAAATCAACTAGTTCCTGTTTTGTGATTTTTTGCAAATCATCAATTTCATAAACCCAGTTCTCCCAAGGTTCACCACTGATAAAATTATTAACAAATGAATAAGCCACATAGTTTCCTTCGATATCTCTTATACGGTTTATTTTCATCTCGTTTATTATAGCTTCAAGCAACCACTCGTCAAATTCGCCTTTTTTGATTTTATCAATTTCCGACATAAGCAAGCTTTCTACTTCTTCGAGAGTTTGTCCCTCGCGAGGAGTACCGCCCATCTGGAACATTCCGTAATCATTCATTGCCCATGCATAAGCATACGCTGACATAACTTTTTGTTTCTTGACAAGATCAAGGTCCATCAAACCTGCTTTGCCGTTAGAAAGAATTCCTCCTATAAGTGACAGATAATCTGCTTCTTTCGATTTATTATCCGGAGTACGGTATGCAATAGAAACAAATTCGCGTTCCGGTCCCATAACGTCAAATTTTTCAACTTTTGTAACGGGCTCTTCTTGTTCAAATTTAAATTCCGGAATTTCAGGATTTGGTTTCATATCGCCCCAAATCTTATCAATCATCTTAACGGTTTCTTCCATATCAAGATCTCCAGACAGACAAATTGCCATATTGTTCGGCACATAGTAATTATCCTTAAACTTCATAATATTTACCATGGAAGGATTTTTAAGATGCTCGGCTTTACCCAAAACCGAAACTCCGTAAGGATGGTTTTTAAATAATGTTTCCATTATCTTTGTACTGACTTTTCTGCCGTCACGATCCTGACTCATATTAAATTCTTCAAAAACTGTTTCAAGTTCTGTATGGAAAAGTCTTAATACGAGATTTTCAAATCTTTCTCTTTCTGTAGTAAGCCAGCGTTCCATTTCGTTTGAAGGAATTTCGTTTACGTAAACAGTTTCTTCGTAAGATGTCCATGCATTGGTTCCTGTTGCCCCGATAAGTGAACATATTTTGTCGTACTCATTAGCAATTGCATAACCTGATGCAACCTGGGAAACACTGTCAATCTGTGCATATATCCTTTCTTTCTCAGCCGGGTCATCAGTAGCACAACGCTCTTCGAACAAATCAGAAAGTTCTGCAATTAACACCTTCTCTTTATCCCAATCCTGTGTTGCAATTTTGTCTGTTCCTTTGAACATCATATGCTCAAAATAATGAGCAAGTCCTGTTGTTTCACGGGGATCATTTTTTGCACCTGCTTTAACTGCGATAAAGGTTTGAATTCGTGGCTGATCTTTGTTTACTGCAAGATAAATCTTAAGACCGTTTTCCAGTGTGTAAATTCTCGCATTTGTCGGATCTCCTTCTACATATTCGTATGAGTATCCGTTTTTATCTTTTGCTGTTTTAGTCCGTGTTTTATTTACACAACTTGCCAGCAAAATAACTCCAAGAAAAAGAATCAGAATTTTTTTCATAATGCTTAGTTTTAATTTAGGATTTAAAATTAGAAAAAGTTTTAATTACCGTCCGAAAATCTGTGGGTATTAACAAAAGATTAACAAAACAACAGCCGGAAAGTTTCCTCCCCGGCTGTTGCGAACAAAAAGCCAAAACAGCTATATTTTAATGAATTTAGATTTTATGGTCTTTTTCCCGACAGTGGTAATTATAAAGTAATATTCCCCTTTGGCCCAGTTGTCAACATCAATCAATATCCTGTCTGATTCTTTGTCAAGCTTATAAACAACTTTTCCGTTCAGGTTAAATATTACAAGATCTTCAACAATATCCTCAGCTTCAAAATATACTTTATCTGAAACCGGGTTCGGGTAAACACTTATATTGTAATTTTCTGCAAGATCGACAAAATCGCAGACTTCAAAATAGACATTCATGGTATCGGCATAAAAACAATGGTCGTCATGTGCGAATAGTGCGACTTCTACCGGATTTAATCCTGTGTAGGTTATTTCAACATGGGTATCTGTATAATGCCAGATGTCCACAAACCAGTCGTATGAATTATATGTATAATCAGTACCAAGGTACAGAGTCTCATCAAGGCAAACAGTAGTATCTTCCGGCCATTCAAATCCATGGTCTTCATAACTCATTACAATAAGTGAATCTACATCAAAACAACCGATACTGTTGGCAACTGTAAGATAATAAAGCCCGTCTGTTCCGGTGTTAAAATGACTTGTATTTTGTCCGTCAGACCAATGGTAGGTATCATAACCTGAAGGGGCATCAAAAATTGCATATGATTGCGGACAATGATATATTGTGTCAAATATATCTATTTCAGGATTTACTCCTGTAATATCAATAGTACTTGTAACGCTGTCGTGGCAACCGTTAACATCAAAAGAATAAACTGCAACCTGAATATGATTTGTTACCGGCATAAAGCAATGAGGACCGGGTCCATAGTAGTGGCTTTCCATGCCATCCAGAATATCCCATTCTATTGACACAACACCGGCAGTTTCTCCTGAATAAGTAAGGCATATTTCATCTCCCTGACAAACTCCGCCTGTTGCAATCATATTGGCCTGAGGCACATCATAAACATCTGTAAACATGTGGTTTGATTCTGCAGTAGAACTGGTTGTACAACTTAAATCATTTGTTACAATCACATAAATTTCTTCATTATTCCCGGCATTAACAGTAGTATAGGTATCTGAATCCGTTCCTACAGGCACTCCGTTATGATACCATTGATAAACAGGATTTGAGCCACAATTTACCGGATTAGCAGTATAATGAACAGTAGCCCATTGACAATAAGTACCGGTTTGATCGCTTGTTATTGATACGGACGGAGTTATAGCTGAATTCAGCAAAGGATTGTAAAAAGTAACGGTATCGGCACATCCGTCAGAATTATATGCCCAAACAGATATCTGCAAAAGGCTTCCCGAAGGGGTAAAACAATGAGGACCTGGACCTGTCAGAATTGTAACAGGACCTCCTTCTGATATTTGCCACTCAACATGATCGAGCCCATCCGTTTCGCCGGTATATGTAACACATACTTCTTCGTCGATACAATGCCCACCGGTAATATGCATACCGGCTTGCGGAGGTATTGAAACATATGTATAAAGGGAATTCGAGACTGCCGTTGCTGAGTTACTGCAATAATAGTCTGAACTTACGACTACGTAAATTTCTTCGTTATCATCAAAATCGTTATCCGAATAAGTTTCCGAATCTGTTCCGGCCGGCAAGCCCTCCCTATACCATTGATATGACGGATTTGCCCCACAGTTTACAGGTGTAGCCATATAAATAACAGGATTCCCCTGACACACAAATGTTGGCTCACTGCCAGCAATGCTTACAGATGGATCAGTTAACGGCAGAACAGTGTGGACAATTTCGTTTGAAGTATCGGAAACAGGATTTGCACAATAATAATCGCTGATAACAATAGCCCGAACCGTATCGGTATCAATAAAGCCGTCAAAGCTGAAGTTTTCTGTGTGAACGCTCTGTAAAATACCGTTAAAATACCATTCTATATATGGATAATAGCCCGAATCTGAAACCGTTGCTGAAAAATTAATAGTAGTCCCTTCGCACATTGGCTCAACACCGTCTGAACTGATTGTAATTACAGGGCTTAATGTTGGATATACGCTGACTGTAATGCTTGTATCAAGCAGTGTTTCGCACAGTGTAACAGGATCTACGGCATAGAAAAGAAATTCTGTAGTTTCATTTATTACAGTTCCGCCTATAGAAATATTTCCTCCGTTTCCTGTTCCAGAAGACGGATGCCATGCTGACAAAGTATTATTCCAGACTTTATACTCTATGCCGTTTTGAGAATTTTCAACATTGAAATAAACCAGACCCGAATCGCAGTATAATGTATCTCCGATTACCGAAATATTAAGTTCCGGGGCATCGTCAAGATAATTTCTTAATAAATATTTTGATTCGTTTGCACAAAGGATATCATCCATAGCTCCATTAAAATACTGAGAAGTTGGCATAGAGGAAACAGTTGCCGGTATAACAGGCCCTGCAAATGTCCAATAGCCGTTAAAATCCTGATGTGTTACTGTTGTTGCTATGCTTAAAAACTCCGATCCGTTGTCAATTTCCATTAATATCCCGGTATCATGTGTGATTAAAATACTGTGCCAGTTTCCGTCATTATACGAATCCGCAGAAGTAAGCTCTGCATCACTTCCGCCATTGCTCATCCAGTAATGAATTTTTCCGTCATCAGACATATAGACTACTGCTTCCTGAGATGCCGGACTCCACGGATTATTCACAAATGAACTCAGCATTCCGCCTTCATCTGTCCCGGTTTTAAACCAATATTCCAGGGTAAACTCAGATGGCATCATATCATAATTTGCAGAATATCCCATAACATTAGCCGAAGTAAAATCTCTTGCCTGCCAGAAATTTCCGTTTCTGTCGTCAGCAGGAAAGAAATCCCAGCAATTAAAAGCATAGTTATTAATTACATCAGTGTTATTTTCGTCAAATGTGTAATAAAATGATACAGAGTCAGAGGGAACCGGAATTTTCTCTCCGATATCTACGGGAAGAGCATTTACACTAACTTCTATATTGTTTAAAGATTCAACTGAACATGAGCCGTTAATGGTGTTAAGCGCATAAATTCCGGGTTCTGTTGCCGGGTATGTATTTCCGTTTGCTCCAGGGATATCTTCTCCGTTAAGCGTCCACTGAAGAGGATATAAAACGGTATTATCCAGTTCCAGCATCACAGAACCGCCATCGCAGAATTCGGTAAGACCACTGCTCACAATTTGTGCCGTATCCGGCGGAAAGCTCATACTTACCGTAACGGGATCTGATTGTCCGGCACAGGAATTTTCGACAATTTCCACATAATAAGTTCCGGGAGAATCAGGAATGAAACTACTCGTATTTTCACCTGAAATTGCAAGTCCGTCTTTGTACCATTGATAATTAGAAAAGCCCCATGATGTCCAGAAGCTCGGGAAGGGATCTCCGTCACACAACCCTGTTCCTCCCGAAATATGAATTTCCGGCTCCGGGCATTGAGCAGGCAGGTCTGCTTTTACTCCGTATTCTCCCTGAACCGGTAATTTTGAATCCACAACTACAAAATATTCTGTACCTGCAGTAACATAAAAATCTGTAGTGGCTAAAGTGTCTGTTAAATTGGCAAACCAGGTTGAAGCAAGCCATGTATTCTCGTTGCAAACCGGATAAACCATACATTTCATTTCTCCTGCAATCTTTTCTGTAAAAGAAATTGTTGCCATACCATTATAAGGTGCAACAAAGCTATGGATTATTTCAGGAGCTGTCATGCCGGTTGCCGTCCAATGATCTTCAACATTGTTTACTCCGTTGAGTTCTGTATTATCATAATACCATACGCCATCGGCAAGACTTACTGAAGAAGAACAATCCAGAAGACCGGCAACCGGGACTGTCACCCAGCTAAAGTATTCGTTTTGGTTATCTGCCTCAGGGACAATATCGGCTTCATCAACAACATAAATAATGTTTTTGCTTCCGGGAGTCAACCCTGCCGGCATGTCAAGAATTGTGGTAATTACTGCAGAAGACCCGGGAGTAAGTTCCGGCACAAGGTCTGTGCCCAGATAAGTATCAAATCCCACATCATAAACATTATCATCTGATAAATAATAATTGATAGTATTTGCAACTGCAGTAGTGTTGCCTATGTTTTTAACCTGACACAGAAAGTTTACATTTTCCTGTTCTGAAACGAGATACTGCGGTGTAACGCTTGCCCCTGTAATTATTAATTCGGCATCAATTGTAGGACAAATAACCTCAATATCAAAAACCGGTTCTGCTGCCGAACTACTTTCCACAGCAAGCCAATATGTCCCGGGTTCGGTATCGTCAAGTATAAATCCGTTTGTTCCATAAGTAATTAATGAATCCTGATGGGGATGGCTCAAAAGAAATGCATTCAGGCTTCCATCCGAAACATTATTTATTTTCACTCTGATTCTTCCCGGCAATGTTGTTGTAAAATAATAAACAAGCTCTTTGCCCGGGGCAACCGGATAAGTATTTTTGTAATAGTTTATATAATCATTTCCTGTAGCAAGATCCTGATTTAAAGGAGCAGCACAACTCAATTCAATTGCCGAAGAAACATCAAGATCTGTAAATAAAGGCGAAGGTATCGCTCCTATTACTGCTGTCTGGCTGCTATTATAGTTATATGAGCCGGGAGTTAAATCGTTACAATAAAAATATCCGTTGTATGAGCCTCCCCACCCCCAGTTAATGTGAAAATAGTCAAGTCCCTGATACCCGTCAAACACAAAAGCATGTCCGCTGCTGCTATTGCTTCCTGAATAATAGAAAGGCCGGTTATTATCAATTTCATGCCTTAGTATCCGGTTCCAGTTATCATTTGAATAGGAGCCTTTTGACAGTAATACAACATTTTTGTAATCAAAATAGTTTTTCATAGCTGTAACCACGTTGTGAGAATATGCACCTGAGCCTGTAGGTGAATAATTCATACTTACCGAGACTCCACAATGATACATCAATTCTGCAACTTCGGAATTTCCGCTACTGTTTGTCATTGTTGAATAACTGTATGTTGCTGCAGAAAAATCGGCACATTGTTCTCCATAAACATAATGGGTATAGCATTTATTTCCAACTCCGACTGACGGGTATTCCATATAACGCAGCACCTGAGCCATAGCGGTGGCAACGCATCCTGTATAAACCCTCCCGCACGGGCCTGCGGCATCAACAGGACATTGGGCATTATATCCGCATCCCTGACTCCATGTGGTTGACAACAACGGAGCAACATCTTTAGCCGGTCTGAATCCAAGATCCCCGCCACTCTGAAATTTTCCGCGCTGTTCAACTGCATCGGGTAAAGCTGCCAGATCATTTTCTCTTATATAATCAATCTGACCAAAATAATTCTGCATCCAATATGCAAACTCAGGATTCCAGTTTTCTTCTTCAACTACAGCATATTCATCATAGGAATAAGCAAGAACCGGGACAGTACGTTCTTCTCCTGAAACAATTACAAACCCGCCGTCTGATTCGTTAAAAATATAAACCACAGGTTGATTGTCTTTCGTTTTCACATAATACTGATTGTCTATGCTTACACTCTTTAAGTCTTTTGAAAGAATTTCTCCGAAGGATTTCTGTGCAATTAATCTTGCTTCCTCGTAGCTTATCGGTTGGGAATACGTTTTACATAAGGCTCCAATCGTAAGCAATATTGTGATAATTAAAATACTTTTTTTCATATTCTCTGGTTTTTGGGGATTTTTAATCTTATTCGTAATTATGACGAAATGATTTTGCTTTGGTTGCCAAAAACCTAAAATCTGAAGCAGCCTGATATGATCAGAAACTGATTAAATTATTTGCAAATACATAAACTTCTGAGAAAATTAATTTGTCTGAATTTTTTTTCTGAAAAGGAAAAAACCTGTTAATACGGCAAACAACAGACCTGTTATTACAAAATAAATATCCGAAGATTGTGTTCCAAAAGTGTTTGCATCACTGCCAAGCTTGCCTGTATTTGTAAAATACATTGCCACAACTGCCATTGAGTTATTGAAGAAATGAGCAAAAACAGCCGGCCATATAGATCCTGAAAAATAAACAAGATAGCCGAAAATCATACCCAGAATAAGCCGTGGAACAAACCCGTAAAACTGAAAGTGTATGGCTGAAAAAACAAATGCTGCCAAAAATACTGATATGTGAGGATTTTTAAACCATTCGCCGAAATGTTTCTGCAAAACGCCTCTGAAAAGTAACTCCTCTCCCACAGCAGGTAACATTCCTACCAGCAAAACATTAATAAAAAGATCGAATCCGGTAGTTCCTGAAATCATTAATTCAATAAGATTTTTTGAAGACTCCTCCATACTTTTCATTTTTTGTTCTATTCCGGTCATACTTTCGGGAAGAGACAAAGACTCATTCCATTGAATAATAATATTCATTAATGGCATAAGCGAAAAAAGAAAGAGCGGTATAAGAACATAATACCACAAAGGCGGACTTTTTTTAAGATTTAAAAAAGACTTACCGCTCTGATTAAAAACAAAACCTATAATTAACGAGGGAATAATAAAACTAAATAAAGAAGAAACGAACTGGAGTATCTTTAAAACATTGATTTCGGCAATATCATTTTTTGTCAGAGTTCCTGTTCTTTCGAAAATCCCAGGGGCAAAATTCTGGGAAATAACAACATTTATAAATTGACCTGCAACAAAGCATATGAAAATACAAAATATAATAATGGCAGATTTCTGGTGAAGCTTCAGGTTATATTGCTGAAATAAACTCATTGTTCTGTTTTAAAAATGTTTTCAATAAGGTAACAAAGTTAATAAAACCATGTAACAAAACCTCTTTCTGAGAATAGATTTTCCGGCAATAATTTTTTTTAATAAAAATACATATATTTGCAGGTCATTTTAAAAAATATCAACTGGTTTTGAAACGAACACAAAAAGCGATATTATTTTTATTAACTATGTGGATACTGCTTGTAAGTGTATCTGCCTATCGCTTTACAGGTTCAGTTTCCGGCCTTTCTGACAGTTTCGGATCAGAAGAAGTTTTACTTGCCGGCGATCTTTACAATGGCATATATGTATCAACTCCCAAAATCACATATCCTGATTTATCCAGATTAAACAAATTCGATTTTAAATATACCTTTGCTCCCCAATGGCTGAAGGATTTTCACATAAGCATCGGAATTCCCGGTGGGTTATCTTTAAAATCTTATACTACAATTATTGAAAGCAGGAACATTTTTAAAGAATCTATGCGGATTTTTCCTTTCCACTTTTTTTTCTGAGTCTGACAATACTTCCCGACTCAAAAGGAGATTTTCTCCCTCTTAACATTTTTTATTAATAATAAAATTCAAAATATTATGGACAGCACCAGTTTAATAATGGGTCTGGTGATTTTTCTAATGCTGGCAATCCCGGTAATAATACTTGCAAGGTTAGGTAAGTCAGACCCCGATGATAAAAAAGATTGATCTGTAATCGTGACAATACCAAATAATTTTGTTACAGATCTTTGTAGTGATGTGTTAATATCCCCGGCAATTGTCGGGGATATTTTTTTATTTACTCCGTCCTTGGCGGTTTTTCTCCTTTAGGAGGTTCCGGTCTTGTAGTTTTCTCCAACTTAAGATACTCCTGATATAATTCAGACGGGATAGCCTTTTTCACTTTCTCGTTTCTGATTTTTTCCAGTGCCTCTGTTTTTGTTTTATTGAACACTCCCGGGCCTCCATGATTATCAGGTCCGTCTCCCGGAACAGGTCCGGCATTTTCACCATCAGGTTTGGGCCCAGGTCTCATAACTTTATCCATTTCCACAAAAAAATCTTTAAATGCGGCAAGGACTTCTTCTGTCTGGGTCTCGCTAAGTTCAAGCGGTTTACAAACCTTATCCGAGATCATTTTCAATCTTTCTTCTATAGATGGCGGCTTTGGCTCATTCCGGCCTTTGTCCGGCTGGGCAGACACATTAATGCTAAAAAAAACAAGCACAACGGGAAACAATAAAATCCTGGTTTTCATAACTTAAAAAATTTAATTTCAACAAAGTTATTTTTTGAATGTCCTTTATCAAAAAGTATTAAGCAGAACCATGCTTTTATCCTGCAAAAACAGCAATTATTAAAACAAAAGAAAAACAATCAGGCACATAATCTTTTGCTTTGCAAAAACAAACTTCAGTAACAGGTACCCGAAACCCGTTTTTTATTTATCATTTTTTCTTTTAATGGGCTTCGAGCCAGTTTCTGCCGGTTCCGGATTCAACAAGTAAAGGAACATCAAGGCTAACAGCATTCTGCATTTCATCAGTAACAATAGTTTTTACAACATCAAGTTCTGATAGTAATACATCAAAATTTAGCTCATCATGAACCTGCAAAATCATTTTAGACTTTATTCCTTCTTTTTCAAAACGGTGTTGAATATTGACCATTGCAAGTTTGATAATATCTGCTGCTGATCCCTGAATAGGTGCATTGATTGCATTCCTTTCCGCAAAACCACGTACAACGGCATTTTGTGAGTTAATGTCCGGCAAATACCTGCGACGTCCGAAAATTGTCTCTACATATTCTTTTTCCCGGGCAAGCTTAATACAATCGTCCATAAAAGTCTTTACCCCCGGAAAAGTTTCAAAGTAATTATCTATAAGCAACTTCGCTTCTTTTGGAGGAATATTAAGGCGCTGTCCCAGACCAAATGCCGATATTCCGTATATTATTCCGAAGTTGGCTGTTTTCGCTTTCGACCTCATTTCCCTGGTAACCTCCGTCTCACCAACCTTAAAGATTTTTGCAGCCGTAGCGGTATGAATATCCAGACTGAATTTATTAAACGCGTCAAGCATATTTTCATCCTTGCTGAGATGTGCCATTAATCTAAGTTCAATCTGTGAATAGTCGGCAGATAAAAATGTATAATCTTCTCCTCCTGCTACAAAAGAGCGTCTTATTTCGCGTCCTCTTTCATCGCGCACAGGAATATTCTGCAAATTAGGATTATTTGAGCTTAATCGTCCTGTCGATGTAATTGTCTGGTTAAAGCTGGTATGTATCTTACCTGTTTTTAGATTAACCAAATCCGGCAAAACATCCACATACGTGTTAATCAATTTGTTAACCCCCCGGTATTCAAGTATTTCATTAATTATAGGATGCTTATCCGCCAACTTAACCAACTCCTCTTCTCCGGTACTGTATTGCTTGGTTTTAGTCTTTTTGGGATTACTTATAACCTTTAGTCTTTCGAAAAGAACCACTCCCAACTGTCGCGGCGATGCAATATTAAATCTCTCTCCTGCCAACTCAAATATTTTTTCTTCAATGTCAACAAGCTCTTTCTTAAGATTTGCAGAGTGTTCCCTTATTGTGTCACTGTCAATGCTAACGCCGGTTCGTTCCATTTCTGTCAAAACACTCACCAAAGGCATTTCAATTTCAAAAAACAATTTTTCAAGGTTATCCTCCTGTAGTTGCGGGGCGAAGATATTTTTAAGCCTCAATGTAATGTCCGCATCTTCGCAGGCATAATCGCAAATTATTCCCGGATCAATATCCCGCATGTTTTTTTGTCCCTTACCTTTTGCCCCAATAAGGTCTTCGATAGGAATCATTCTGTAATTAAGATATTTTGATGCCAGAAAATCCAGGTTATGTTTTTGTTCCGGCTGCAAAAGATAATGGGCAATCATAGTATCAAAAAGCCTTGCCTTTGGTTTTATTCCGTAATTAAGAAGAATTCCGAGATCATACTTAAGATTCTGACCTATTATCAATTTATCCGGATTATTAAAAATGTCTGTAAATAATGACAATAAAGATCCGGCTTCTTCAAAATCTTCTGGCATCATTACATAATAGGCTTCCTTTTCTTTAAATGAAATTGAAAGTCCTACAATCCGGGCATCTAAAGTATCTAAACCTGTTGTTTCAGTGTCTATACATATTTCATTTATTTCTAATAACTTACCAACCAATACTTCAACTTCTGCTTTTGTTTCTATAAGGTGATATTGTACGTTTTCTTTTTCAAATATGTCTCTTCCGTCCTGAACAACAGGAGTGGACTCTGCTCCTTCGACATTACCAAAAAGATCGAATTGTAACTGTGCCTGGGGTGCTGTATTTTTTACAGCAGCATTCTGAGTAGTTGAAGTTTCTGTTTTAATATTATCTCCCAACACCCTGGTTTTAAGATTTTTAAATTCCAGTTCATCAAACAATTGGTTTAATTTATCATAGTTGGGTTCTTCATGAATAAGTTCTTCGAGTTTGGTATCAAGCGGCACGTTAACATCTATTGTAACCAGTTTTCTTGACAGGTACAACTGATCTTTGTTTTGTTCTATGGCCTCTTTCTGTTTTCCCGCCAGTTTGCCTATATTATTGTAAATATTGTCAATGCTGCCGAATTTCTCTATAAGTTTTGCCGCAGTTTTCTCTCCTACTCCGGGAACCCCAGGAACATTATCAGAAGCGTCTCCCCATAAAGCGAGAATATCTATCACTTTAAGAGGATCGTCTATTCCGAATTTTTCGTTTACTTCTTTAACACCCAGAATTTCTGCAGCATTACCTGAACGTGCCGGTTTATACATCAGAATATTATCCTCAACCAACTGTGCATAGTCTTTATCCGGAGTCATCATATAAACTACAGATTCTTCATTGGCAAAAGTTTTAGCCAATGTTCCTATGACGTCATCAGCTTCAAAACCCGAAACCTGAATTACAGGAATTCTGTATGCCTCAAGTATCTGTTTAATATATGGCACAGCAAGTTTTATGTCCTCAGGGGTTGCATCGCGGTTTGCTTTGTATTGAGGATACATTTCGTGACGGAAATTCGGCCCCGAAGGATCAAAAGCGACACCAATGTGTGTAGGTTTTTCTTTGGAAAGAACCTCTTCAAGAGTGTTTACAAATCCGAATATTGCAGATGTATTGAGTCCTTTTGAATTTACCCTAGGGTTTTTTATAAATGCATAGTAAGCCCTGAAAATTAAGGCATAAGCATCAAGAAAGAAAATTTTATTTTTCATTTTTTTGAGTTTGGTCAAAGATAGAAAAAATACGCAAAGAGCATTTCAGAATTCTTCTTCAATTTAGAAAAGGTTGATTAAAAGACAATTCTGAGAGACAACAAAGATATTGTTTTAACAAAAAACATCTGCCGGAATTAAAATTTTCGTTTTCTCCGGCAGATGTAAATTCAAACCCCTACTCAAACAAAAAACTCTATTTCACCGGATGACGGTATTCAATTTTGTCAAGTTCTGCAGCAAATTCATTAATATGTGATTTAACAAAAGCTGCCACATTAACTTCTTGTGTTTTTATTCCTGCGATAAGCTCTTCTTTTGTAGCAATAGTCTTGTTTTCAACTGTAAGTTTTTTAGGTTGAGCCCTGACATCGCCATCATATGTTTCAACTGTTTTAGAATCAGTTCTTTTTTGATAAAGTTCAATCTGGAATACTTTTACAGGTTTTTCCGGATTACGCAAATCCCATATTTCGACAGGAATATCGGCTGTAACACTTGCAGACTCTACGGTTCTGGTTAACTCACCTGTATAAATAAACACTCTGTCACCGGGATCGGCATTATTATTAATCCCGAAATCAATTATCTTTTTAGATGCTTTGTAAGTTTGTTCGTCTATTTCTTCTTCTTCCTTTTCATCTCTTTTTTTCAAGGTGTAATAGTTCTTTGTCTCAGTTGTCACTTTAGGTGCACCTGCCTGATAATCATATTTAACAGCACTAATATCTGCTTTAATAATTACAATGCCTTTACCATATTTTTTAACTGCAGCAGAATAATTTGCCGGATTGTTCATGTCAAGACCTTCAAAAGCACTGATTTCGCCCGGAGTAACAACATGTTTTTTTGTTTTGCTCTGAAGCTCATACTCAAACTTTTGCGGCAAAAACACGGTTCCGTTTTTATCAACCACAAAAACATGGATTTCCATTCCTGCAGAAATCATATCTGCCTTTTCGCGGGAATCTTTATAATCTTTAACCCACTGCCCCGATTCAATAAACAGATCATATGCTTTTTGCTGTGCTTCCAGAGTTTCTGTCTGAGATTCAAGCACAGCCTGCTGATAAACAGCCTCGGCAACTTTTGGGGATAACTCTTCACGTTTTGCTTTATTATCCTTGTAACCATCAACCATTTTATTTGAATCATAAAAAAGATTAACAGATTTCTTTAAATCTGTAAGATCTGTTGATGACGATAATCTTACAGCCTCATTGTAATAAACCTCAGCACGCAGATTTAAAATCTCGTCTTTATGATGATCCCCGTATTCATTTGCTTTTAAAAACATTTTAAAAGATTCGTACTGACCGTCATAATCAGAAGCACTGCTCAATATTTTTTTGCCTGCAGCAAAATAAGCATCGCAGCTTTTTATCTTTGCATCAGCCAGAACAGGCTTATAGTCAACAACATGCAGATCAATGCTTTCTTCTTTAAATACAATTTTACCTTCCGGGAATGTTGCAAGTATATTGTTTAACTCTATCCAGTCCGGAGCATTTGCAGCAATTGCATCATAACCGAATTCACTATTTGGGGCATCGGCAATTATTTTGTCTATTTCCGCAATTGCTTTAACATAAACTTCCTTAAAGTCGTTAAAGGTCCCCTTCTTCACTTTATTGCTTAATTTATCCGCAAGTTCAACAGCTTCTTTTACCGATTCCTGAGCAAAAACTCCTGTGAAAATACCAGCGAAGCAAAATATTAACAAACAACTAAAAACTTTCTTCATCATAAAATTAATTTTAAATTTAATCATCGGACATATAGTTGATTGCGGAATGAAAAAATGAAAAAGAAAATTTAACAAAAATGAAAAGACGTTAAAAATATCATTTAACAATTATTCACAATTTATGATTTACCAACGGGCATAGCAAACCATATAATATAATAAAGCGGAATTTTTAAAAGAATATCCTGGGATAAAACAAAGCCTTTAATTTAAACACAAGTTTTTACTATAAGCCTATAAGCACAATCCCTGCCCAATCCAAAGGTAATTCGCCGTTTTTAATCTGCTGCAGTTTTGCAAGCCTCAAAGCCTCTGAATACGATTTCCCGTCAAGAATATTTTTATAAAAATCAATCATCAGATTTTTTGTTTTGGCATCATGAATCTTCCACAAAGATGCCACAATATTCGGAACCCCGTTAAAAGCAAAAGCTCTCGGCAATGCCAGAGTTCCCTCACCCTGAACAATTTTGCCGCTACCGGACTTGCATGCGCTAAGAACGACCAGATCGGCATTTAAATCCAGATTGTATATTTCTCCGGCAAACAGGAATCCGTCATCTGTAACTGGAATATCTGTGCCATAATCCGGGGCTTTATCTTCTTTATACAGAAATAATCCTGACAGTTCCGGATTTGTTGAAGAAGAATAACCATGTGTTGCAAAATGAAGAATGGAAAATTCTGAAATATTTGTTTTAAGATTTCTTTCATTGGCATCCTCATAGGTAAAAACTTTTGACTTAAGTTTCTTATTCTTAAACAACCTGCCTATTTCATTAACTTCCTGTTCCGATTTAGGCAATGGTTTTAGTCTGGAAGCATCCATTATATCGGAATAATTACTCCTTAGCCCGCTGTCATATGCCAAAGGATTGGTATCACTTATATCTGTATTTTTTTCACCGAATACCGGAGCAAGAGCAAGAAAATTATAATTTTTATTCCCGACAAAATCTGCAGCCCTTTCTTTATTCCTGGACCAGATGCTTATAGAGAAATTGTACGACACTTCAAACTTCTCAATTAAAAAACGTTCTTCACTTTTGTTTTCAGTTACCAATGCCTCAAAAGGAATCTGGTTTAGTTCTCTGTCAGGAATTATTACCAGTTTTTTAATATCATCAAGCTTATCGGCTACCGGTTTTATAAGATAATCGTATAAACGGGCGGATGTAACGGAGAATTGCCGGTCTGCAATTTTTATTTCCTTATAAAAATCTGAAACAACTGAGAAAAACTCATCATTAATATCTGTAACCACAAGCTCCTGATCATTACCTGAGATAAACAAACAAAACAGCTTTGTATCAGAATAATGATAAGCCAGAATTGCTTCATCATCATTTAACAAATTCCCTATATGAGCGATATCCGGATGCGAATTGATATCTTCCTTGTACATCAGGGTTTTATTCTGCTGCAATTCGTGAGATAACTCGAACGACTGCAGGTTTAATTTAAACAATTCTTCTTTCTTTGCTAAAGATAAATCTTTATCCCCGGAATTTTCAGCCACGAACAAATCATTTTGTACTTCTCTGGTTTGTTTATAAAGCGACAACTGCTTTTCTGTAAGTTCGTTAGTATTGGTTTCCGAATTAAGCTTGACAGATGTAGATTGTGAAATAAACTCCAGAATATTATTCAGATATTTAACATCACCGGTTTGGGTCCAGGCAAGGTATGAAGCATCTATTGCTACTCCGGCAAAATCATGATATTTACTTGCAATTGTCTGATCGTCTGCTCCTGATATCGTAGTTTCAATCTGCTTTAATATTAAAGTATCAGCAAGAAGAGAGTAATTAACAGCCAACTGAAGATACTCAGGATTATTTTCCGACTTTGCCAGTTCAAAAAAGTACCCGGTTAGCAGAGCCGTTGCCTCAAATCCGGTTTCGTTGTGACTTATGCTTTTTGCACAGGGAACGGCAATACTCAAAACTCCTTCATCATTATTACTGCTTATAGTGTTAAGCACATTCTGTAAATATGCAATTGCTTCCGGATAGTTATTTACAGCTTTTAACACTTTTGCAATATCTATCTGATAATTTACATTCTCAGGATTCAGTTCAATTGCTTTACGGTAATATAATAACGCAGAGTCCGGCTCATTACGGTCATAATAATTTTCGGCAAGTTTAACAAACGGAGATGCCATTGATTCATTATCGCCCTGATAATATTCTTCTGTAAGCTGAATAAGCTCTCTGAATTTAGCTTCGGCAGAATCAAAGTCCCCGAGTTTTGACCTGGCAGTACCTGACTCCGACAAAATATAGTAATACACCATAAACATTTCATCGATGCTGTAATCTGCTTTAAGAATTGAATCAGCCTTATTTGCATAATAGTCTGCCTCTTTGTAATTTCCCATACGGTTACAGGCAGCACTTATATTAATTGCAGTAACCACAGTATTTACAGATTCGGGATAATATTCGCAAAAGATTTCAAAAGCTTTTTTATTAAAAAAATATGAAAACTCATCCTGTCCCGTCTCCTCCATAGCAAGAGCAATTCCCATTTCAACAGTCGCAATATCGTGTTTCTTTTTCCAGACAAAGCTCTCATAAGATGATGTGTCTGAATTATAAATATCAAGTGCTTTCTGGTACATCTGATATCCGGTCCAGAAATCACCGGAATAGACATAAAGCGGAGCAAAACTTTGATAAATACTGCTTAAATGCAAAGCGGGAGTTTCGGTTTTTTCATAAATAGCAATTGCTCTCTCAAAGTACGGGACGGATTCTTCAATTTCGTTGTAATACTTATACCCGAAAGCCAGAATATGCAATGTTGTAGCATAATGTATGTTAAGTGTATCTGTTTTGCTTTCCAGAAATTCGACCTTGTTTAACATTGCCGGCATTGTAATATCCGAAAACCCCATTGCCGTGGGGAAATACATGCACACATTGAATAAATATACAGCACGGTCTGTTTCTCCTCTTTCAAAATAGTAATCAAATGCCGGTTCTGCCAGATTTACGACACTGTCATAATCACCGTTACCGAGATATTTATCAATCAGCGGATAATACTTGTCATCTTTTAAGTCATTAAATGAGTCTTCGTAGTAATTTTGAGAAAATGCTTTAACAACAAGCAATACACACACAATAACAAGAACATATTTTTTACTCATAAAAAATCAATTTGCCTCTTATGGCAAAAACGATGCAAAAATACAAAAATCATATTATACTTAACTATTTTATTACTTCCCGCCAAATTTTAAAAAAAGTCTGAATCCATATTCAGGACCATATTCTGACAAGTAAACGGATAATAATTTTTCGTTTTCGTTTTACACATGCAACTAATTAGGCATAGAAGTTGTATTTTTGCACACCAAATTTTAAAAATGCAACTTGTTCAAAGCAATAACATCCACAATTTCTCATTGGATAAAACAATGAAGATAATGGATATTATGATTAAGAAATTTATTAAAAACAAACAGATAGAACGGGAAGATTTTAATGAAATAAAACAAATTCTGGTCGAAAAATATTTAGGTAAACAAAACTCAATAAAAGATGCGTTTACTTATAAATCGAAAATAGAAACTTATCTTTCGGCTGTTATTTACAGAATGATTCTTGAAATTATAAGAGAACAATATAGTTATAAAAACAGAGTAAAAAGAATTGAGAATGTTATTAATGATGACAACAGGCAAACAACTTTAAGTCCGGAAGAAATTCTTATAATTGAAGATGAGAAAATATATCTTAAAAGAGTTATAGAAACTTTCGGGGCAGAAAAGGATAAGGTTCTCCTGTTTTTAAAAATTTATTTTCAGATTAATTATACGGCTGAAGATATTAATAATTATTGCAGTGGAATAAATGCAGACATATTGCCGGACTATTCAGGTACGGATAAAAGGTTGACGGATAAAGAAACCTATGAATATTTGTGCAAAATATGTCTTTATGCTGAAAATAAGGAAATTTTTCCGGATGCAATAAGAATGTATTTGAAAAAAATAACAGACAAACTGATAGCGAGGATGAACGGAAAGTATAACAGAGCTTTTTACACAAAAGAGAGTCTCGGGATATTAATGGAGATGGTATATCAGAAAAATTAATTGTAATATGTTTTAAGTTACCGGCCATGAAAAGACACTTAACCGCTGAAGAACTGGCACTCTATGCAGAATATGTTCAGAGTGGGGAAAAAACAGAAATAGCTGAAGATATCCTGACTCACATTAATGAATGTGACGAATGTGCATCCGAAGCTGTTGAATTCAGCATGCTTAGTAAAAACATTTTAACCGGACTCTCGGATAAAAAACCTGTCGCAAAAAAAAGAAGTTTGCTTTTTGCCATTGCCGGAATTGCAGCAACACTACTGCTTATTTACGGAGTATGGCAAATATTTGAACTCCGGATAAATAAAAACGACATAAAAATTGCCGGTAAAAATCCTCCTGTAATAAATGATACTGCCATTGTTTCGGACACTTCTGTTCAGGAGATACAAAATCCTGTTGACAATAAACATGAAATGCTGGCTTCAAATTTTGCTAAAGATCCTGAAACAGAAAAGATTATAGAAAATCTTAAAGGAAATATGAGATCTGATGAGATTGAAGTCATTTCAGGGTTTGAAATCAGGTCACAAACCGGCATGGATATTTCTTTAGAATGGGAAAACAATAACGGAAATAAACTAAATGTTGAAATATACACTAATGTACTTGTTAAAACAGAGTCCGCAGAAATTTCCGGGAGCTCTTATATTATAAAATCAAAACTTAATCCGGGCTTGTATTACTGGAAGCTTTTTAATGAGGACTTTGATCTCATTTTCTGCGGAAAAATTATTGTTGAATAAGCAGTTTGCATATAACTGAAAAATTTGTGGCAATTGTAAAACCCGGCTGTTGTAGGACAAGGGTTAGCCACATTTATCAATCTATTCGTATTATTTCCGGAGCAGATTGTAAATTATCATAATTAATAAAAAAATATTTTTTCATTTTTAACCGTGAAATTCAACTATATGTTTGTGACATTCTTTTGAATGCTTACCAATGTTAATATTTTAAATTACTAATTGATTAAATTGTATTAAATGAACAGAGTTAAAGTTTTTTTGTGGGGTCTTATGGTATTAATCTCCGGGATATCTTTTTCACAGGAAATGGATTTATCCTACGATGCCTATTTAATTACAATGCGCGACATAAGCATCAGTAAAAACAGCCCGACAGTGCTTAAGTACGGATTTAATGAAGGAGATGAGGTCACTCTGATAATGTCAACAAATAAAAGTAAGCCTATTGACGGGCTTAAAATTACACAAAATTCAAAGGTGTTATTCAATCAATCCGATGTAAATCCCGATTTACCTATAAGCCTTAATATTACCGAAAAAGGGATAGTTGAATTTACATTTAGCAAGCGCTCATTCAGTCAGGATATCTCAATACGGATAATGCGAAAATCAGAATATCTCGACGGAAGGTATTTTAACACTGCAATTCAGCAATATAAAACTTATGATACCGTAACTATGGTTTATCAGATTGATCAGGTTGACGGATACGAAGAATACCGGGATCCCGCGTATTTCAAGGTAATCTCGAATGTTGATTATGAAAGTGTTCAGATGTCTGCAAAAAAATATAATCTCAAAGGAGGGAATAAAGATTACTTCATGCTTGTAAAACCAAAGGACACTATTGTTTCTGAGAACAAACAAATGGTTTTGGTTGGTTATCAGATTATACTGACTTCGGCTGCAGGAGCAGAATCTATGTGGAATGCTATAAAAATAGGTGTAGATGTCGGATGTCTCGCACTGAATTTATTCCTGCCGGCAGGAGGGACTGTTGCCGCATTAGCTGTAGAAACTGCTTTTTCTATGATAGCTCCTCAGGAAGGCGGCGAACCTGTTTACTTCATTATAATGAATGAAAAGTCTGAACTGAATAAGTTTACGGATAACGACAACAATACAAATCCTATGGTTTTTGAATCAGGTCTGGCAACCGGTTATTCCGGCAACTGGATGCCGATGGACACTCTTATAGTGGGAATGCAAAACCTTAATATGCTTGCCGAAATAGACGTAAGTCTTGCTACATATGCAATTTACCAGTCAACAACATGGTCTGAAATAAATCAGGATATTGTTACAATTAAACCCAAAGTTGTAAAATTAGATATGAGCAGAGAAGTAATAATTAATGAAAAAACCTACGGATTTCAGAAATAAGCGCTAAATCCTCAAAAAAGTAATTTATATGAGAAAATTTATAATAATTTCCCTGGCTGTTTTAGCCTCTTTAGCCCTAAATGCACAAAAAGACGTAAGGGTTGTGTATAATGAAAATAAAGAATTTAAAGACGATGTATTTCATATAAGAGCATATAAAGGAGAAGAACTATGGATAAACATCAAGCCTGAAATAAAGAATGAGAAAAAAGGAACAGTCTATACTTTTAACAATGTAAAATTATTCAGACAACAGGCTGACGAGTCATTCCAATATATTATAGACAAAAACGAAGTTGGGGAATTTAACTTTAAAATTACTGTTCCGAGCGATGGTATTTACACATTGGTACTGGACAGAGGTGGTATGAAAAAGTTCACTTCAGAACTTTCCATACATTGCGATTCGGAAGCTGCAGCAGAAATGACAAAAGACAGAAAAGCCATAATGGTTGAAATACCTGATACAGTACATTTATACACAAAAGACTCTGTAATTTATGATTATATGAGGGTCTGCAGGCCTCAGATAAAAAAGCAGCGCACACCTCAATATACCGAAGATCAGGTATTTATGGATGTTGCCTATGCTTTGAGAATTGATAATAAATATGTTATTCCGATTGTCATGCCAAACGAAATTTTAACAGATTATAAAATCGCAAAATCAATTGAATGGGGTTTTACAATTTCTGTAGGGGACGAAGTTTACAAGGCTTTGCAGAAAAAAGTTGCTCAAATTGCTACCGCTGCTATAGATGCAGGTGTTGGTAAAGCTATGTCTGGAGCAAGCGATGCTGCCGGCGCCGTGAGTAAAACCCAAAAAGCCTACGAAGTATTTGACAAAGCTTCGACAGCAAATGCTATTGCCGGAATTACCGGAGACATCGGAGAACAAAGCGGAAATCAGGCAGTTGTTGTTACCAGTGATGCTGTTCAGGTTATAACCGGGTTTACAGGATTGAGTGAACTTGCCGGAAATGCTATTGGATCTTTTATCCCTAAAATTGAAGATCAGGTAATTTATAAAGTACTTACTCAACCCGAATATCAGAAATATCTGGCTGGTCAGCCATATACTGTTTTACAGGAAGGGAAAAACGGATATGCTCAGGGAAAATTTGAAATTCTTGATCACAGAATGAATTACTATCTTATTATTGAAAACGAAAGAAGTACCAGCGGAGGAGTTCTGGATGTTCTTGAATCAGTAGGAAAAACCATTCTGAGCCAGTATGTTTACACAAATGTTAAAGTTTTTGTAAAACGCAAAGTAGAAGTTTCTTATGACAAAGGATATTATGAAAATTCCTTCTACCCTTTATACAATCCCAAGTGGATACATACCGAAAATATTACTTCAAAAAAGACCGTAATATTCGAAGATGAAATGCAACCTCAATACAAAATAATAAACGCAACAAATATTTATTAATTAAAAAACAATTTTATGAAAAAAATCACATTTATTATTGGTGTAACAATTGCAACGGCTGTAATTTTCAGCTCTTGTAAAAAAGAAGAACAAAGCATTGAAAAAGCTGTTCTTGATGTTGAAAACAATATAACCGGGACTAATACCCTGACTACGTCATATGAAACTATGAGTTTTGACGGACAGGTTGCCCCTGAAGATGTAACCGACGGAAAAATTACTATCAAAGTAACATCCAATGCAGATCCGACAGGTTTCGAAATGCAGGTTAGTACTACAGCAGGAGATTATGTTGACGGTAAAACCCGTTATTTATATGAAAGATTTACAGGTCTTGTCAACGCTGCAAATCATACTGACGCTGATGCTAAAAGAATAAAGGTGGCTTTTGCAGGGGATGTAATAAAAATAGTTGTCGGCGACAATATCATTGAGAAAACAATAAACTTTGACGGAGCAGAATCTCTTAAATATCAATTCTGGAGTTCAAGCTCAAGTGCAACTATTTTTCTTTACGGATACTCATATGACGGCTCTGAAACAAAACAGATTGAAGTTTGGACGACCCGTGATGATCAACATGTCCCTCTGACAGGTGTATGGAACGATCCGAGCCAATATCAGGGCTTACCTGCATTCAACGATTTTTCATTCTCGTTTACCTATAATGACGGATGGTCATATCCTGCAGATAAACTCATAGGGGTTTATCCTGAAGGAGATACTCTCTTTGTAAGCTACGGAGGGAAAACATACCAAACAGTTTACAATGCCAACACAAATAATTCATTAACAGAATTATAAAGTTCAATTTTAAAGTAACAAAAAAAGGGGAGCAATCTCCTTTTTTTATTGTATAATAAGCTTTTGTGTAAATGTGGCTTTGTTACTTTTAATTTCAACAAAGTATATTCCTGAGGTAACAGAACTTAAATCAACGGCGTTCAGCCCGTAGTGCAGCTTATATGTGCTTATTACTTTCCCCTGCAGATCGATTATAGTTATCACTTCATCATCGTTATCACTATTAACAAAACATTTATTATTAGCCGGATTCGGGAAAATATTTTTATCTGTGATTTCGTCAGTCTTCTTGATAAGACTGATTCCGCTTTGATTAATATTAAAGTTGTTTTGAGGAACCTCAATAATATCTTCATTTATTTCAATATAAATTTCGTCACTTAATAATCCAGGTTTCTCCACACTAATATAGTAACCGCCATATTCAAGATTTTCAAAACGAAAATCGCCATTACCTTTAGTCAGACAAAAATCCAATATTTCATGAGATGAATTTTTTAACAACACAACGATGTTTCCGGCATATCCCTGATTAAAATTATTTTCGCCGAACCAGTTTCTCTGAAAAACATTTTCTTCATATGAAACAGTATCTGCATATGTTATTGTCCCTGTAATCACACCATTGTTCAGATAGATTTCGTTATAAGAGTTCAGGTCTGTATTGTAAATAGTATCGCTGAATAAATTAATAAAATCGCTTTGCTGCCAATAAACAGAATTATCAAAATATGTAGCAGTGTACTTCGGAAAATACACTTCACTCAAATCAAAATTCGGGATTATATGTGTAAGATAATACATTTCTTTCGGAAGACTGTCAAAATAATAGTTACCATTTTCAAAAACAGTATAATCAATTGCTTTATATTTCCCATCATCATACTCATAAAGAATTGCTATGCCTTGAGGCAATAATGTTTCACCGGCTTTTACAATGCCGTATAAGTTAGCAAGCTGAGGAGAGATATAATCAACCTTAAGGTTTTTACAGAATGTGTGTGTACACCCGTAATGCGTTTGTATTGTAAGGCAAACAGCATAAGTTCCGGTATCCGCATATACATGCAGTGGGTTGTAAGCATTTGAAGTTGTCCCGTCTCCAAAATTCCAGAAAAAAGAATCCTGTTCTCCGTGAGAATTATTAATAAAACGGTAAGCCCCGTCAAGATGGGAAAAAGTAAGCGAATCTATTGAAAATGAGGCAACACAGTTATTATTATATCCTATGGTTACACAACTGGTTCCATAACACGATTCTCCGTTAGTAAGCGTAACACAATAAGTTCCGGGGCTAAGTCCGTCAACACTCTCTCCTTCTGCTCCGTTACTCCAGAAAGCATAATAACAACATGGCACATCAGAAAAACCGAAGACAGTTGCAGACCCGTTATTGTAATCAGGTGCAGTAGCATTAGATGTTTGAAAACCAATTTCGAGAGAACAAGTAGGAGAATTAGGCGGAATTCCGATATATACGCTTATTGTTCTGGAATCATAACATAAATTTGTAGTAATTATTGTAAGGCTTACATTATAAATTCCGGGAGCACTGTACAGATGAAGCGGATTTTCATCAAAGCTGGTGTGTCCGTCTCCAAAATCCCAGTAATAATGAACGTTTCCTTCATTATAGCTTACAGATGTATTATGGAACTGGACATTAAGCGGACTTACTTCATTAAACTGAAAATTTGAACTGCACATAGCAAACAGACCTGAAGAAACAAGTGAAAATAAAACTGTAATTGCAATATATAACACATTCTTTTTCATCAGAATCTGAAACTGATACCTGTTTTTATTCCGTATTTTCTGGTTTTCTCTGAAATAGCATATGTTTCTTTGTACATTGAATTTATATCGCCTCTGATATGTGGTTCAATAAATATTGATGTATGTTCGGAAATCCTGTATTGTAAATTTACTGCAGCATAATAGTCAAACAATACCCTGTTTGCCGGTAACAGAGATGCGTCATATATTTTACCGTCCATAATATTAAAAGCCGTTCCCGAATTTTTAACCACAAGGCCTGTTATTATTCCGGCCTTTGGAGTAACAGAAAACTTTCCATAAGTAAACTCATATCCGGCAATAACCGGAATGTCAATTATATGATATGTATTATTTGCCAGTATAAGTTTGTTAACCAATACGGAATCCTGATAAGCTGTTTCTATCGAATCTGTATAAGTAACAAGTGTGGAGTCAACATAGGGAATATAAACAATATTTCCCTGAAGATATTCGTCAAGATCCAGAATCATTGTGGTGTCGTAATTCCATTTCTCCGCTTCAAAATAATTAAAAGTATATGACGTAATGGTATCGTAACATGCTGTCTCTTGATTAATATTACCGTTAAGTATGTGATAAGCGACTCCGGTTTCAACTCTGAACCTGTTATTTGTGTATGAAAATCCTAATCCTGCACTATAAGTAAAGCCGGGCTTTTTATTCGCAGAATAAAAGTCATAATTAGATTCCAGTTCCTGATTAAGTAACGTATAATTGTAATCACACATATACGGAGAGAAAAATGCTTCTGCAGTAAACCACGATTTTTCCACGACTACAGGATCACCAAGATAATTATATCCTATTGTATCATGAGTTATAACATCCAGCTCAGGAATTCCTTCAAATGCAATATCTGCAAGTTCTGACCACTGGGGTTTATACGTAAGCATATGGTTATAAGTAACTTTCAACCTTGGTGGAATAAGATATTTTGCTACAGATTTAACTTCGTTATTCCCGGGATCAGTTGTCTTTTCTGTACTATAATCTGTAATTTCCCCCGTTTCTGAATTCGCTTTGTTGCCAGCTTCAGATGACGCTATATTTACGGCTTCATTATTCTTTGTCTCTCCCAACACTCCTCTGTTAAGCATTGTGTTTTTCAAAGAATTATCTTCAGCGGGCATTTCTGAAGGTTGAGAAGTTATTTCATCAGGTAAGCTACCCGTATTTTTATTATTTACAGTAACAGAAACCGGGATTTTTGTTTTTTCACCATTTTTCTCATCCTTAACAACAACTTCTGCTGTTTCTACATTTTTTTCAGAATATTTTTGATTATATGTTAATTCCCATTCCGTGTAATTTTCTGCAAGAACTTCTGCAAAAGGCATTTTAATAAAATTTGCAGTGTCTTTTTCTGAATTTACCGGGATTACACTTTTCTGTTCAAAATGAACAAAATCAAGATCTGTATTATTATCTACAGTTACTACAGTTCCGATTACAGCGGATGTAATAATTGCCAGATAATAGATATTAAAACTGAACGGGGTAAAATGGATAAATTTGTTAAACCACACAACAGCAGCAATACGTCTCCAAAGCTGCTCTGACGGAGATATTTTAAATCCGTTAAACGCATTACGGTAAAGAGCCTCGAAGCGGGGACCGGCAAGTTTTTTATTTATGCCAGACCACACCTTACCCGATGGATTTACAGAATAATCCTCCAATCCTGACCGGAATAAATCTTCTATGTTCTGTTTACTGCTCATCAAGCGTAAGCTTTCTCTCTGCTTTCAATTCATTTAATTTAACCTGCAAATATGCTCTTGCTCTGCTGTACTGAGATTTTGAAGTCCCGACATTTATATCAAGCATTTCTGCAATTTCGCGATGTTTATACCCTTCTATCGCATAAAGGTTAAAGATTATTTTAAATCCCTGAGGCAATTCGTTAATGCTGTGCAATAATTCATCCCGGGTAAACTCATTTGAGTCTATTTCATAATCTTCAATTGTTATCTCGGCAATACTGTCAAAGTCTTTATGAAAATCGTGTTTCTGCGAAACTCTGTAATGACTTATGGCAGTATTAACCAATATTTTTTTCATCCACCCTTCAAAAGAACCTGTTTCGCTGTACTGGTCTATTCTGGTAAGAATTTTCACAAATGCTTCCTGCAAAATATCCTCAGCGTCTTCTCTCGACTTACTGTACCTAAATGCAATACCAAGAAATAAAGACGCATACCTGTCATAAAGACATCGTTGCGCTTTTTTCTCCATTTTCTTGCAGCCGGCAATTATTTCCTGTAAATCAAGCATCTTAATTTAACGTTCAGACTTTTTAATAAAACAAAAGGTTGCATTATTTCAGCAAATATATTGATTAATGTCTTACTATAGCATTGATTCATTAAAAAAGTCGGGCTATCTTTCAAAAGAATATGAAAAATAATAAATTAAAGATATAATTCTACAAGTCCTTCGGGGGCATTAATATGAATTTCTTTCCTTGCTTCGTCTATACTAACTATAAATTCTTCTGTGTAAGGAATAATTATTGTTTTACCGTCAAGGCAGGTTTCAAAAACCGGATTTCCGGGAATCATGTTGAAGTGACTAAAGGTTCCTATAAAGCCATATTTCTCGTCATACACTGCAAATCCGGCAAATTCCGAATCTTCATCATCATAGTCTTCTTCTTCAATATCTGACGAAAGGATATAAACTTTACAATCTATCAATGATTTGGCTTTTTCTTCGCTATCAACATATCTGAGTTTTACTACTCTGTAAGGGCCCGAATTTTTTACGGATTCTACAAAAAAAGGAACCGGTATTCCTTGTGTTAAAAGAAATACCGGCATTTTATCTTCTATGATGTCATTTGAAAAATCCTGATGAATTTTAAAACTTAGTTGCCCTGTCAACCCATGAGTTTTGGCGACAATTGCAATCTGAGTTAATTCATCATTTTCAAAAAACATAATTATTCGATAGTGCTTTCCTCTGCTTCATTATTTGCTGCTTCTTCAGCAACCTCTTCCTGAGCTTCTTCTGATTCAGCCTTAACAGCTTCTGCGTATTTTTTTGCAATAGCTTCTGCTCTCTGGGCATTGACTAATTTTTCAGCTTCAAGTCTGGCTTTTTCTTCGTTACGTTTAGCCTGATCCAAACCGCTTATCTTTGCAGAAATTTTTGATAATTTCTCAGTTTCCCATGCTGTAAAACGTTTGTTTGCTTCAGCTTCATCAAAAGCTCCTTTTCTTACTCCTTCCAAAAGGTGTTTTTTCATAAGAACGCCTTTGTAAGATAAAATTCTGCTAACCGTATCAGTAGGTTGAGCTCCGTTCATAACCCAATTTAAAGCTTTATCGAAATCTAATTCAATAGTAGCCGGATTGGTTTTCGGATTATAAGATCCGATTCTTTCAATAAATTTACCATCTCGTGGTGTACGACTGTCTGCAGCAACGATGTAATAAAAAGGACTGCTTTTGCGGCCGTGTCTTGCAAGTCTTAATTTAACTGCCATAATAATTGTTTTTTAGTTATTAAACTTATTCCGGTTTCCCGAACCGGGCTGCAAAGATAATATTTTATTTATTATTGTGTAAAAATTTTTATGCTTTCATATAAATTTGACTGTAGAGCATAAAAATCCGGATTTATGCAGATTAAATTAATTGGCAATTTTCTGATACCGGATTTGACAATTATACTCTTTTAGCTCTTAGGTTTCTTTAAATAAAGGACAAACAATAACTTTGCTGTTTTTTCGTTAATGATAAGAAATAATATTTTTTTTAATGATTTTATGGAATTTTTATGCACAAAGTATCAAATGCGCGAAAAATTTTTACTAAAGTTTTGTGGTAATTAAGAAAAATATTAGTTTTACACACTTAAAATTTTAAAGCGATGCAAGTTAAAAAGACAGACAAGGCGAACCTTGAAAAGAAAAAAATGATTTTTCTTGAAATAGGCTTGGTATTATCATTGGCAATATGCCTGGTAGCATTTGAATGGACCTCATCAGAGGTAACTGATTCAAACCTCGGAGATTTACAAATGAATGAGGTCTTTGAAGAAGAAATAGAAAACACCGTTCAGGAAACTCCTCCGGAAGAAGTTGAACCGCCAATGGAAGAACCTGAAACTGTAATTGAAGAGCTCACAATTGTTGAAGATGACGTTAAAGTTGATGACGTTAATATTAACTCTGAAGCTGATGAAAACACAAAGACCAGCACTAGCATTGTTCAAACATTCGAAGTAGAAGTTGAAGAAGAAGTTGAACCAATCGCATTTGCAGTTGTTGAAGATAAACCTGTATTCCCTGGTGGAGACGCTGCATTGATGAAATTTATTGCTGATAATACAAAATATCCTGAAATTGCTAAAGAAAACGGCATTCAGGGTAGAGTTTTTATTCAGTTTGTTATTGACAAAGTCGGAAACGTAACTAAAGTAACGGTTGCAAAAGGTGTTGATCCTTATCTTGATGAAGAAGCCAAAAGAGTTGTAAAAATGTTACCGAACTGGACTCCCGGCAAACAAAGGGGAAAACCTGTTCCTGTAACATTCGTGGTTCCGATTAATTTTAAATTGTACTAAAAAATCAGATTAGCTTTATATGACCCTGCCGATTAGGTGGGGTCTTTTTATTAATATATAGTATATGCTGCAAAACGAAACAAGCATTGAAAAAGCAGTTTTGGTTGGTGTAATAAATCAGGATCAAACCAAAGAACAGGTTGATGAATATCTGGCAGAACTAGAATTCCTGGCAGAAACAGCAGGTGTGGAACCTGTAAAAAAGTTTACTCAGAATGTAGTTGTTCCTAATACAAAAACATACGTTGGCAAAGGAAAACTGGAGGAAATAGATAAGTTTATTAAAGACCGGGAAATTAAGCTTGTTATTTTTGACGATGAATTATCTCCTACTCAGTTAAGAAATCTGGAAAACATCCTCGAAGCGAAGGTTCTCGACAGGACTAACCTTATTCTTGATATATTCGCACAACGGGCAAGAACCGCTCACGCGAAAACACAGGTCGAACTTGCCCAGTATCAATATTTATTGCCCCGTCTGACCAGAATGTGGACACACCTTGAAAGACAGCGTGGAGGGATAGGAATGAGAGGTCCCGGAGAATCACAGATAGAGACAGACAGAAGAATTATTCTTGAAAAAATTGCAAAACTTAAAGAGGATCTTAAGTCTATCGACAAACAAATGATTCAGCAACGCAAAACACGCGGACAGGTTATAAGGGTAGCATTAGTAGGATATACCAACGTTGGTAAATCCACAATAATGAACCTTCTCAGCAAATCAGAGGTTCTTGCTGAAAACAAACTTTTTGCAACACTTGACACAACAGTACGCAAAGTTGTACTTAACAACCTGCCTTTTCTTTTAAGTGACACCGTTGGGTTTATACGTAAATTACCACATAAACTTGTTGAATCTTTTAAATCAACTCTTGACGAAGCAAGGGAATCGGACATAATAATACATGTTGTGGATGTTTCCCACAAATCGTTTCAGGATCAGATAAGCGTGGTTGAGGAAACACTGAAGGATTTAAAAATAAACGACAAACCGGTTTTAATGGTGTTTAATAAAATTGATGCGTTCAGTTTTGTTCCTAAAGACGAGGATGACCTGACACCTAAAAACAAAGAAAACTATTCTCTCGAAGATTTAAAAAACACTTATTTCGGGAAACTCTCGATGCCATGTGTTTTTATTTCAGCAAAAAACAAGGAAAATGTAGCAGAATTCAGAGATGTTTTGTTTGAGATGGCAAAGAAGAAACACTTTGAAAGATATCCGTACAACACTATTTAATTATATAATTACGTAACAAGTCATTATTACTTTAATAATTCCGGCATTGTAGGGAAAAATATGCTGTACGGTTGATTTCTTGAAAAAATTTTGTATTATTACATTTTATTTAAAACCATATTCGATGAAAGTTTACAATTTAGGTGGTAAAGGGACTCTTTTGGATCAGTTTATTTCAGAAATTCGCGATCATCAGATTCAACAGGACAGGTTAAGATTCAGAACCAATCTTGCAAGGGTTGGAGAAGTTATGGCTTATGAAATAAGTAAAACTCTTCCGTTTATAGACGAAGATATTACAACTCCTCTGGGCATTGCAACCGTACCCACCTTAAAGGAACAGCCGGTAATAGCAACTGTCCTGCGCGCAGGATTACCATTTCATCAGGGTTTCTTAAACTATTACGATCATTGTGAAAGTGCTTTTATCGCAGGTTATCGTAAATATGCCAAAAGTGGTGATTTTGAGATAAAAATTGATTATATCTCAGCTCCTCCTCTTGATAAAAAAATATTAATTATAAACGATCCAATGCTGGCAAGTGGCGGAAGCATAGAACTGGCTTTTAAGGGCCTTCTGGATTACGGGACTCCGAAACATGTTCATATTGCAGCAGTTATTGCCAGTAAAGATGGTCTGGACTATATCGAAAGAGTACTACCCGAAAGCATTATTACCGTTTGGGTCGGAGCTATTGACGATGAGCTTACGGTAAAATCTTACATTGTTCCGGGTCTGGGTGATGCAGGGGATCTCGCTTTTGGCAGAAAAACAGATATTTAGAGGAATAACTGAAGGTTAATCTGTTGAACTGATTAACCGTTAAACCGATATATATTACTGGTTTTCTGATTGCCCGAGTAAAAATCTTGCA
This sequence comes from Bacteroidales bacterium, assembly GCA_003249955.1. Taxonomy (GTDB): domain Bacteria; phylum Bacteroidota; class Bacteroidia; order Bacteroidales; family ML635J-15; genus Bact-19. The sequence goes on from QKHS01000011.1 coordinate 75,748, forward strand.
GT
>QKHS01000084.1 GCA_003249955.1 Bacteroidales bacterium
AGTCTTATCTTATTTCACACCTCTCAACAGATTGATGTCTCCTTTGAGAATGTATTCCCCTACCCTTCTTTTCGTTTCTTTGTTTGGCTCTGATTCCGGATCATAATCGGAACCATAAGCTTTTATAACATAAAAATACGGACCGGGAACTGCATCTTTTCCACCTATTTTTCCGTCCCAACCTTTTGTCGGATCGCTCCAGTGATACACCAATTTTTCCCAACGATTATACACCCAACAATCAAATTTTATTATCGATTTGAAAGCTACACGAAACTCATCATTCAATCCATCGCCATTCGGAGTAAATACATTTGGCACTTCAATTCTGGATTCTGAAACCGTAATTGTTATTGAGTCGGAATATGAACAGGTAACATCATTGCTAACCGTCAGTTTCACAGTATACACTCCTGCTTCGGTAAAGGTATAGCGGTGATCTTTATCTATTCTGTTAATAATCATGTCGGCTCCTTTGTAAATAGTCCAGTTATAAAATTTTGTCACCGGTTCGTTTGCGTTACTCAAAAACTGCATTTCAAGTGGAGCCGATCCGCTTACCTGACTGGATACTGAAGGTCTTTCGTTTTCGTTTTTTTCGTTGCGTGTTGTAACTACTGAAATCAAATTACTTTTTACAGCAACCGCATTATATTCAACCGAGTCTTGGTAAGTTTTCTCTATATTTAAATCAATGGCATACTGATCGCCCGACAAAGAAAAATAGGTATTGCAAAGCGGGGCCTCGATATTTATTGAGGTTGGCAACGGAGTCGTCAGAGTGCTATCCTTTTCAACTGTTTGCCAAGAGCCCGACCATTCCAATGTATTGTATGTAAATTTATACTCGCAAGGTAATGAATAAACAGTTCCTGATAAAGTTTTGTAGGTAAGTTCTGGGACTGAAACATCAAATAAAACATCTAACCGTTCGCATTGTTCGGCTGGTTCACCCCCCGCTTTTATCGAATTAAATGTAGGCAAATAATTATGATAATCAATTACCCAAATCGTATCAACTGGTACGCCATCTTCTTCTATCAAATATCCGGTAGCATCATCAGGTGGAAACAAACCGGTACTATAATTAGCTGTGTTAATATCCTGAAACTTATAAAATCTCACATTTGTTCCGGTATAATTAATACTATAATCGGAAGCAATACTATCAAAAACAATAACTTTTATGGAATCTTTTTCAATCAGTAAATGTTTACCTGTAACAGACAGTTGTGCAGAGAGTGCGAAAGTCAGGAGAGAAAAGCAAACAGTCAAAAGATTTTTTTTCATAAAACGGGGAATATATTTATGCTTTTGCAAATGTACATCTTTATTAGCAATAACAAAAAAAAACGTGAATTATTACGGTAACGAATTCTGTCAGGCATATTTTTTGTATTTTTGCAGTTGTTGTTAAAACAAAAACTACAATTGTCGACTTATGAAAAAGCAGTTATTTCGTTTGATATTAGCAAGTTGTTTAGTTATTATCACCAATCTCTCTTTTGCCCAAAAGAACAGTTATCCTACAAAAAAATTAAACGGAACCGAATATTACATTTATAGTGTTGAAGCCAGCGAAGGACTCTATGCCATAAGCCGGAAATTTGACATAGATAAAGACGAAATCGTCAAAGCAAATCCGGAAGTAAAAGATGGATTGCGTTTTGGGCAAGTTCTCCTTATTCCAATTCAAAAAGGATCGAAACAAGTAAGCAAAGAATCTTCATCTGAATTCACAGAGCACAAAGTAGAAAAAAGACAAACGCTTTTTGCTATC
>QKHS01000034.1 GCA_003249955.1 Bacteroidales bacterium
TTTTGACGAATTTCCTTTGTCTGAAATGTTTGTTTAGTGGTAAACAAAGCGTATCATGCAAAGCGGAATTCGTCAATTTAAATAATAAATTCAGCTCGTTGTGCTTTATTTGCTGCCTTTTTTAATCACCGAAAGTTGAGTTAATAGAACATACTCCTTCCTTTTAGGCGGTCCAAAATCGACTATTTGTGATCTAAAATAACCTAAGTACTTATGGTATGATTGACCGTTTTTTCGAAATTCCCAGGCCACAACATATAGCATAACCGACGCTTTTGAATATCTGACCAGGAATCAAGAGTATTCGAGACAATCATTCATGGCCTACAAAAGTAAAATTAAACTTTTTTCGGAGTAAAGTGTAATACTACACTAGCCGAAACCCTTTTGCGTCCGAGTATTCAACCGATTGTCAGGCAGTTTCTGCCGTTAGCTTTGCTTTTGTATAAAAGTTCATCAGCTCTTTTAATAAGGCTTTCCATAGTATCACTTTCTTGAACAAGTGTTGCTCCGATAGAAATTGTTACATTTAGTTTTATATTTTTATGAATAATATATGAATTTTCAACAAGATATCGAACTCTATTTCCTATAATTTTGAAATCGTGGTAATTTATATTGCGAATAATGCCAATGAACTCTTCTCCCCCCCAGCGTCCGTAAACATCAAACGGTCTGGAATTTGTTGTAAAAGTTTTAGCAACGAATTTAAGAACATCATCTCCTGTGTCATGACCATATATGTCATTAAATTGCTTAAAATGATCTATATCTATAAACAAAACACCGAAAGGTATTTTATAACGTTTTAATTCTTCAAATCTGCTATGAAATTCTTTTTCAATATAATTTCTGTTCGGTAATTGAGTAAGGTTGTCAAGCAGTGCCAGCTTTTCAAGTTCTTTTACTCTTAATTCGTTGGCTGCCTGATTACTGATATCTGTAAACAGTTCTATTCCGCCGGTAATACTGCCTTTGTCATCAGTTAAAGTACTGACGCGAACCGAAACAGGTATTCTGTGTCCGTCCCTGTGATGCATATAAACATTTGCTTCACGGGGCTTCCCATCAGAGATCGTTGCTGCAAGAGGGCACATCCCTGAGCAAAGATAGTTCCCATCGTTATCAACATGGGTGAGTACATTATCGGAGCAGGATTTCCCGATAACTTCATCAGCTGAAAATCCGGAAATATGTTCGGCAGCTTTATTCCAATATGTGATTACTCTGTCTTTGTTCACAAAATATAGACCATCATGAAGATCTTCAACAATTTTTTCAAAAGAAAGTTTTTCTAATTTCATAAAATTCCCTGCATTATTTTTTGATTGAATTGTATTTTTATAGCAGTATCTTACAGCGACCGAGCATAGTGAGTGATAGATAGATTCTGTCTATTGCTTAATATATAATGCTATACAGAATTCAAGAAATTCTATAAAAAATGTTCGTGAAGTCGACACTAAATTAATGTTCTTCAATATCCATCTACCATAAACTTTGTTGGACATTAGGCTAATTTTATACAAGATTTCAATAGCAAACTTTTTCCATACTCAAATTTACGGGGGATAAAATTGACTGAGCCTTTATGGTATGATTGAACTGATTTTCATAAAATTATTCAGGACTATATCTTGTGTCTGCCCTAAAAAAAACAAAAAACAATTTTTTAAAAATTAACCGTACTGAAACCCGGCAACACATTGGCCAAGGCTACCCCGTAAATATAGGTGAAATGCAAAATACAGATTTAAAATGGTTGCGGTTTTGGTT
>QKHS01000035.1 GCA_003249955.1 Bacteroidales bacterium
CAGAAAAGCTCAACTTCAGGCCGAATTTGAAAAAATGTGTGCTGAACATCCACTTCCTGTTGCCTTTGCCAATCTGAATGAAGTAAAAGACAAAGCATACATGATCAAAAATAAAGCAACCGGTTTGTTCTTTGATTTTCCTGGAGTTAATCCAACAAGCTCAAAACAGGGTGACATTTTAGGTTTATATGGTTATGATAATAATACAAAAGCCAACCAGGGTTTTGATAGAGTTTATCTGCTTGAAACGGTTGACACTGATCCACAATTTGTAAATATTCATCCACAACATACCAACATGATTCTGGGCGTTGCTTCGGACAAACTTACTCCGGGTGTCCAAATTCAACTATTTAGAAACACACCTGGAAATGTATCACAGATGTTTAAGCTTGAGCCCGTTGATGGCGAATCAAACACCTATTTCATTAAAACAAAAAATGATTTATGTATTGAATTCAATCAGACAAGCAAACAAGTAACTATAGCTCCATTCAGAAAAAACGATTTCCAGAAGTGGGTTCTTGAAGATTTTGATCCAATAAATATTATTCAGCCAAATAATTATTATACTGTTAAATGTGCAGCTTCTAATAACTATTGGGATTTGCCCGGCACCTATCCTGCTGTAAATAAAAACACTTTGCAAATATATTCAGGAGGTAATGCTATTGGAGACAGAACAATAAATATCAGACCTAAAGATGGCTGTACTATTATGAGACCAAATAATTATAGAACAGAACTCCTTACTGTTAATGAAAAAAAACAAATTGTAGCTGAAACCGGAGGATATGGAGACAATAAAAAATTTAAATTTGAATATGCAGGAGAACCACTGTCGTATTATATTGTATCAACCATGGCAAGCAATACTAAGAAAATGGTATTCTCTGTAGATGAAGTTTCTAAAAATGAGTCACCAATATTACTTTCTGAATTTAAAGGGTCACGGAATCAAAGATGGATTTTACATCCTATCACTCCTCAAACTCCATTACATGAAGGAACATATTATGTAAAATGTGAACAAAGCAATAAATACTTGGATTTAGCAGGTAAAGATCCGGAAAGTGAAAAAAATGGAACAAGAGCACAAATCTGGGATTTAGATGGCGGCAGAGATCGCAAAGTAAAATTTGAACCTTGTGATGGTGAAACAGGATTTTATAAAATTAAATTTGACAACGGAAAGTATTTGGATGTTAGTGGGAAATGGCATTTAACAGATCTAAGTATGACAGATCAGGTAAAATATCGTTCAGGTGCGAGCGATATTAAACTTAAAAAAGACAAAGGAGCAAAACTACAATGTTATGAATCTACAAATAATGATGCTCAGAAATTTAAAATTGTATATTTAGGAAATAATACATTCTCTATTCTATCTAAAGTTGAGGGCAGTAGAGCAGTTGATGTGAGTGGAAAGAAAATAAATGATAATGGCTCTGATCTACAGCTGTGGGATTGGGATCAAAATAACCCTGGTCAGCGTTTTGTATTCATAAGCACGGCTAATAATCAACCTTACAAATACGAATAAACCAACACATTCTTAATCAAAGAGCAGGGAATTCCGTTGACGGAAACTCTGCTCTTTTTGTTATATTTAGCTACATTGTCGACCCTTAAAAAGTCCATAAACATAAGATTATCAGTAAAATAAATCTTAAAAGTGTTGTGTATATCTGCAAGTTTTAGTATATTTGATGCATAAATCTTGCAAATATATTATGCTATCAAAGAAGAAAGATACTCAGCAAA
>QKHS01000050.1 GCA_003249955.1 Bacteroidales bacterium
AACATGAGTAAAGTCACCGCCAAAAAGTATATTATTATTAAATCTGGCAATAACATTTACGGGACCTCCTGGAATACCATTCTGTAATAAAAAGTAATTGTACCCATCCCACTTTAGTACCTGATATGTATTTTGGGAATTAACATAACTAAATGCGCCTGATATGTACAGAACAGAATCTCCGTCATTAAATAAATCACTTACATTTGCAACGTATCCACCAACATGTAAACTGTCTAAATTTCCAAAATCGTCTGACCATACCTGAGCAAAACTGATTAAGCAATATGTAGCCAGAATATTTAACAATACAAGTTTTTTCATAACAGGTAAAAATAATCCGGAATCCCGAAGGATTCCGGAGAGTTAATAATTATTTAGTAATGATCATTTTTTTATGCCCCATGCTCTTTCCGTCAACAATAAAGCCATATGAGTAAACACCCGGAGCCAGCCTGTCAGACTTTATAACAAGAGTATTTTCTCCTGCAGGTAAATCAAATACAGCAGTCACACGTCCGTACATATCGTTCACAACTATGCTTCCGGTGCTTCCGTAAGGTAAATAATAATTTACTGAAGTTTCATCAGAAAAAGGATCAGGGAAATTATCCGTAAACCAAGCTTTGTTTTCAGGTTCTTTAAAAACAACATCCTTAACCAGGCTGAACGAACGCCGGCTGGCCATTTCCACACAGTCTTCAAACTCAGTACCATACAGCAGGTGCAAAACCGCCTGAGCATTTGCAGTTGTATAATCTTCAGGGCATTTATATGCCATTTCGGTAACAAACGCCAATTGTAAACTGTCCATCTGGTAAATTGTTTTATTGTCCTGATACAAAGATAACAAAATCTCATGATAATCAATCCAATCCGAAGTTTCTTTATCTACAGGAACAATACTGTCAATAATCTGCTGTGCCCCTGTATAATCACCTTCGTCAATTAAAACGGCAGCAAGGTTTTTGTCGAATTCAGGATTATTCTCTGCAGCAAGAATCTGTTTTACATAATCAGAATTATAATAAGCAGAGTCGGTAAAAATCATAAGAACCTCGTTAACCAGAAGCTCCCTTTCCTGAGTCAGGTAATCAATAACACGGGTAACAGAAGTTGCAGTATTAATTACCGGATTATACGACTGAAGAGGTATTAACAGTTGACTGACTTCCTGTGGCAGGGTTTCCATCCTTGCAAACAAATATGGTTCAACCGCTTTGCTTACCGGCATGTTTAACAGCATTACACTTATAAAACTACTGTGTAACAGAGGATATTCAATAAGCAGAGAAGTAATAACAGTGTCGGAAAGCGGAGAATTTGCAATAAGCTCATCCCTTAATACCGTATCGTTGATCTGATTACTTATGTCAGCCAGCAGTTCCAGGGTAAAGCCACCATCTTCGATATCTTTAATGTCTGAATACACCTGCTTTAAGGAATCAATATTATTTAATATATCGGAACGTATAGGAATAATATCACCTATTGCAGGTATGCCGTTTGTAAACGGGAACGGGAAAGGAAGTTCCAGTGTTACGCAGGCAATGCTGTTATCGCCTTTTGGGATATTAAGAGCCTGAAGGTTCAATGTGGTTCCCGGATATACTACAGGAATAGTTTTTGGGTTAGAATGATAAACATATCCGTAAGTATAATCAGACTTGATATATTTTGACTGATCTGAAGGGAAATCTTCATCGTCAAAAAATTCATTGCCGGCCCCCCATGTTGGCTGAATTGCAGCACTTAAATATATTCCCTGATTTGCCAATACTCCCTGGTTCTGGAAATTAACATAATACAATAGAGGTGCATCATTTTCACAATTATTACATCTTAATCTTAACCTGGGGTTATTGCCCCTGGTATAAATATTTGTTTTACAACGCTGAAAGTTATTCCCTCTCCAGTTGTCATGCAGGTCAGAAGTACCTGCCCTTATATCAGAAGACTGGTTACCCGTATTACCGGCCAAAACCCCATTCTTTAGGTTGTAAAACTCATTCTCCTCCACCACAAAGCGTGAAGCTCCTGCAATCTGAACTCCGGTATTTGACAGATCCTGAATTGAATAAATAAATCCAAACTGATTATCCCTGATTCTGTCGAGAATGCCACCGGTTATAAAAATACCGGCACCTGTAGTACTTGTAGTAAAAGGAATTTTGTCAAAAGTGTTCTGATATATTCTGTGTGAATTATTTGCTGTGCTGAGAGTGTTAAAAATCCTTATTCCATAAGCAGCAGAGTCAAAAGAAGACCTGTATATATTATATCTTGAATCGTAAGATTCTACACAGTTTTGCTTATTAACAACAGTGTCTTTATCAAAAGAAGTAGCAAATTTCTGCTTCTGCATCCAGATAGATTGCGGTGAACGCTGATCAGGATTAGAGCCACCTGCCCAGGGGTTACGGGTATTTGCTATTATAGCAGTTCCTGTAGTTGATACAGAATTACCGTAATGGCTTGGGTGTGTACTCAGGTAACATGCATCAAGCAATGTTGTACAGGTAAAGTCACAGTTTATAACAGCACTCGGATTCTGGTAAGTGTAATTCAATACCGGTTTTACAAAACGGATATCAGTACCGTTATTTACAAAATCAACATCCTCAGCCTTAATCCAGCCACAACTTCCGGAGATATCAAACGGCCCGAGTTCAGGATTAATATGCGGGTCACATACATAGTCAAGATTACGTTTGCCGAGAAGTACCCCTATATGCGCATTTTTTAATTATATTTTCTCCGTTTATAAAGCGGACGTTGCCCTGTTGTTCAAGACTAAGACCCCATTGTCCGTGAACTTCTATACCCTGCCACATATCATTGCAACCGGGACCGCTTTCCGTAGATGTCATTTCTGTCTGGCTTACAATAAGGTTTCCTCCCGGTTCTACTGTAATACCACCGGTTGTGCCGAAATGCAACACACATTTGTGTATGTATAGAGTTGCTCCGGAAGGAACAATAACCTGTTTACGTATTTTTTTTGTTTCTCCTATCCATTCCTCTCCTGAAGAACTTATAGTATAGTCATCATAAAATCCATCATCAAATACTGTTTCGCCTTGCTCTCCTTCACAATAACACCTGTGAGGATATACATAAACCACATCAGAACTTGTACTTACACATTCCTCGCGACTTACAACTGCCGATACACAATAATAACCGTCCATCGTGTAATCAACAGGTACAGTAAGGTCGGTACTTGTTGTCCCGTTTCCGAGATCCCAGTAAAAGTCATAGTTTTGCCAGTCTATAGCATTGTACTCAAAATCAAAATGTAGGTTATAATACCATGCTATAGAAATTCTGTCGAGATCCAGACAATCACTGTTAAAACTAAATTCTGCATTAACAGTATAGTCTTCAATTATAGCTTCTGCAACAGCACTGCACCCCGACTGGTCAGTTACAGTAACATAATAATCGCCGGGTAACTGGTTTGTTATTTCAGGAGTTGTTGCCGCATTGCTCCACAGGTAAGTATATGTACCCGATGGGTTGTTAATTGTAACCCCGGCTTCGCCTGTAGCAGCACCGTTACATACATGGCTGCCTGTAGCAGTAAGCTGAGGAATTTCGCCGGCCAGAACTTCAAATTGAGCAGTAATTTCACACTCGTTTGCATCTGTGATTGTAACAGAATATATCCCGGCGAAAAGATTGCTTATATCCTCGGTAGTTGCGGTAAATGTACCGGGTCCAACCCACGAATAACTTACCGGAGCATCCCCGCCGGCAACAACTATGCTTATTGATCCGTTATTGCTGCCTTCGCATGTGTTAACAATTAATGTATCTTTTATTCCCATATTGCTACCTGTGGTATGAATTGATGCATATCCTTCGCAACCATTATTGTCGGTAACAGTAACCGAAAAATCAGTATCATGGTTTATTGTTACAATCTGCTGTGTTGTTTCACCGGCATTCCAGTGATATGATACCCATCCAAATCCTGCGTCCAGTATTATAGGTTCCTGATTACAAACCACAGGATCTGCAGGTGTTATATTAACAACCGGCACAGGATAATTGCTTACCTGGGAACTAATACTGTTTGAACAGGAATTTGAAGCCGTTACAGTTACAGTATAACTGCCTGCAGAAAGGCCTGAAACGGTACTTGTATGCTGGCCACCGGACCAGTCATATGTAAAGACATCAGTCATGTTTGTTACAGAAACACTGAGACTGCCAGTATTTTCACCAACACAGACAGTATCTCCGGTTATTGCAAGTTCAGGGCTTTCCATAGCTTCGACAATATAAGATGCTGTTACTGAACAAAGATTGTCGTCAGATACAGTCAGATTATATGTTCCCGGGTATAGGTTACTGATAAGCGGAGTGTTTGCACTTAAAGTTCCGGGGCCTGTCCATGCGTAAGCATAAGGAATTGCCCCACCGGATGCGGAAACAGATATTGAACCGTTGTTATCATTGCCACAAGCATTGCTGATATTTAAATTTGTAATTACAATATTGCTTTCATTAACATAAACGGAACTTTGACCTGTACATCCATGGATGTCTGTTGCAACCACAGAAAATGTAGTATTACCCTGACTTACATTTATTGATTGGGTTACAGCACCGGTATTCCATACATAAGATACGCCCCCGTTAGCAGTTAAAGTAACCGGGGTATTGTTGCAAATTACAGGGTTTTCCGGTGTAATTGTAACAGTAGGGTTCTGATATACTTCCAGTGTTGTTTCTGCCTCGTTTGTACATCCGTTTACATCGGTAACAGTTACCATATATTCACCGGCATCGGAAAGCTGAGCGGACGATAATGTGAAATTCTGATTTGACCCAAGCGTGCCGCCAGGACCAAACCACTGATATTCTGCTATTCCAGACGTTGAAGAACCTGTAAAATGAACAGTTTCTCCTTCACAAGCCGGCCCGTCGTTGCTTGCAGTGATGTCCGGTAAAGGCAAAACTTCTATGTTGATTGTTGCAGAATCAGCACAAGCCCCGTTATCAATAAAATAGGAAATTGTGTGAGTCCCTGCGCCGGCAACAGACGGGTCAAATAATCCGCTGAGGTGGTCAACTATTCCGTTGCCAGACCAATAGCTGCCAGATCCCATACTTGCTGCAGATAAATATATTGAATTGGCATTGACACATATAGGGCTTACAGGATTAATAGTGGCATCGGGTTGAGGATAAACATAAACAGTAACAGTGTCATTTGCCGTACACCCGTTATCATCAGTAATTATAAGATAATAATCAGTAGTGGTAACAGGAGATACGGTAGGAGTCATTAAATCTGAACTGAATCCGGACGGAGATGAAGCCCATGTGTAATGCGGATGGCAGTCCGCGGGGTCTAACTGTGTACTTTCTCCTACACAAATTGACTGATCTTCCCCGGCATCCGTCTCCAGCCTGAGTAAAGAAATTTTGTCTATCCTGAAATGAAGATAAGTCCCTTCATCTACATTAAAAGGATATATCAATAACCTGCTGTAATTTCTATCTGCTGTAAATACATAATGCTTATAAATCCATGCTGTTGAAGTATCTGAAGGCAGTCCGGTCGTTGCCAGAGTCTGATTTCCAGCTATCTGAAAAAGATCATTATTAAAATCATCAAAGTCCGGCAAATCTGCCCCGTCTTCAGTTTCAGCATAATTAAAAGTATTACTTTCTGTAAACAGAACCCTGATGTCAAAATTAATCGGATATATTGACCCGGCAAGGGCTTTATATCTGAAAGAAATCTGGTAAGTTTCACCTTTACATATGTCAACATTCTGACATATGCCTTCTCCATATGAACCTGACGTATTAGTCTGAGCCCACATAAATGCATAATGCGGAGCCAAAGGATCGTATGGGTACGTTGACTTTATCTGCGGGCTGCCAAAAGCAGTTCTCCAACCGCAGACATCTCCCTGGCTATAGTGAAACGGATAATCAGGATGCACGGATGAAGATAAAACTTCAAAATCCCCGTTGTGTATAAGATCAGGACATACCACAGGGCATTCAAATGAAGCTACGTCCAGTTTAAAATAAATTCCTAAAGTAAATTCAACACTGTCTGCATTCTGATTATTAACCCTGATTAAATATTCATGGTTCGCTGCCATATTATTCGTCCAGACACTAAGACTGTCGGCATAGTCAGAGTTCCCCAATAAAGTCATATTGTCACATGGAGCTTCGAATAATGATATGTCTGTTATATGGTTTTGAGAACTGGTGTCAGGTAATATAAAAACGCCGCCGGTATCAGCCTGTGCAGTGAATCTGAACCACATTTCACTTTCATATATGGTAAAGTCAGAGAAATAAAGATAGTTATCAGGAGTAATTAAAAAAGCCCGTCCACAGGTACTTCCGTTATTGTTGAAAGAAGCATTACTGAGAGCTGATGTATTATTAAGCCCGTTAGTTTGTGTTGCAATAAAATAATCATATTCCGCAGCGGCCTCAACACTCCAGTAACCATTAGCATCAACAACAGTACTGAACAGATACTCTTCGGCATTCTCTGCTCCGGTACTGCCGAAAATCTCAACCGTATTGTTCGCCAGGCCTCTTCCCGAAAGAATTCCGCTTTCATGAGAGGTAATTTCAGGTGGCAGAATTCCACCGTTCCCACCGTTAAGCAGCAGAATTGCATTGTTGTTTCCGTATATGCTGTTTCTGCATATTTTATTGTAAGTCCCTGTATTTACAGCTACACCGGCGTTGCCACATTCTGATATTATATTTGGCTCGTCGGACAGATTTACTCCGACACCGATAGTACAGTAATAAGATTTGTCTATATACACCCCGTATGTAGGAGCAAGAGAACTACTGGTTCCTTCTCTTGTCATTATAGTATTTCCCGATATGCTTACATAATTACTTGAGACTTTAATTCCGATGGCCGGAACTTTACTGGTTTCGTTATTAACGATAGCGGTTATTACACAGTTCATTACTCTGGAATAAGTTGATCCGCTGAGATAAATACCGTTATTTACAAAATTCTTAATGTGGATGCCACTTATTGTTGTACGTGCGTTATAAGCATTAAAGCCTGTCTTGACGCTATTCTGGCCGTTAACAATAATTGCCGGGTTGCCTGTTGTATAACCGGGCTGGGTTTCGCCATCAATTGTAACCTGTGCTGTTATCTGAGGCAGATAATCGTTTAACAAAATTTCATGAGGCCCGTTACCCGGTATGTTAAACTGAATAACTGATATGCCATTGTCATCATTGGATTTTCTGATTGCCCACTGCAAAGTCCCGTACATGTCAGGATCGCAAAGACTGTCAACAAAGTTGTAAGGATCTGTAAAAGGATTAGGGTCCGTTGTCTTGGTAACGACATGTGTGTATTGTCCGAACACACTGACTGTAATTACCATCAGTATAATATATAAAAATGTCTTTTTCATAAGTTCCCTGTTATCTGGTAAATATTAAGTGTTCACTCTCCTGATCCTGGTTATCCGTAACATACATGGTAATAAAGCTGAACAACTCAGTTTGTGACTGGCTCAGTTCAATATCTGCCTCTAAAATGTTACCTGAGATTTGCGTCTCTTCACCGTTTAATGAAATGAAATAAACCCCGTTTTCATTAATAATGTCTGCTTCCAGAGACAAAACATCCCCGCTTTCTTCGGCAGTTCCAAACAGAATGTGGACTGTCTCAGCAGATGAAACATCATTAATCTTGCACATTACAGAAAGCTTTTCAAAGTTGCTTTCAAGCGGAAGGTTTGTGATTGTGTCAATCTCCATAACAGGTGATACCAGAATGTCTTTAACCTGCACGACTGACTGTGCGCTTATATATCCCGCAAGCATGGATATACAAATCAATAATAATACTTTTGTTTTCATAGAATATTGGATTTAAATAATTACGCCAAACGTAATACTTAATAAAACCATATGCAAATTAATGCAGGTATGAGTTATTAACAAATATTTTCAATTTGAAAACGGTTTTTATAATACAAATGATAAATATTGTCCGATAATATGAGGGTGTTTTTTTATGAAATCTTTACAGTAAGAAGGGTTTCATTTATCAGGGAGCTTCTGACATGGATATTACAGATATGGTTAATACCTGTTAATAACTTGTATTTCGTCTAAGTTATTTGTTCAATTTGAAAACAACAATAACAATAATCAGCACAAGTGCAATTATTACATACAAACGGTATTTACGGAATAATTCAGATAATATAAACTCAGACTGTTTGTTTTGCTTGGCAGAAACAATCTTTTTCCGGATCATAATTCCGGTTAACAGGGATCAACATTATAATTTCAACCTGCAAAAGCATAACCTGTTTCTCAAAACATCTCCGGAATTACAAAAATTTTCACATTATTATCATCGTTTGTTTAGTAAAAATGTATCTTTGTATAATTGTTGAAATTAGTATTTACCATGAAAAACGGGAAGAAACATTTTATTTTTTTTGATGCACTACGGATTAATATTTTTACTTTTCTTACACTGATATTTTTATGGGCAATTATTGATTCTATTGATTTATTTAACCCGTTTAATGAATTCTTCAACAATTTTGACTATACCGATTTGTATTATTCGGAATTTATGAAAGACGAAATGCCCACAGATACAAACATCTTTATAGTCAACATAGGGAACCTTAACCGTAAAGAGCTGGCACAGCAGATTATTACCCTGCAAAAATTTAGACCTAAAGTAATAGGAATAGATGCTGTGTTTGCAGAGAGACGCGGGATGGATGATTTTTTTCTTCAGCAGGCTCTTAATTCGGGTGACAACATAGTTTTAGGAGGTTTTGGTGTTTTTGAAAATGATAAGCCAACCGGAATTATTAAGTCTGATCCTTTTTTTGGGGATTTACCAACCGGTCATCTGGAATTTATTTTAGATCCAAAAACAGTCAGGGAATTTGATAAATTTATAAGATTTAACGATACTATTGTAAACGCATTTGCAGTTGAAATTGCCAGTAAATATAACGATAAGTTATTCCTTGATTTTGCAAAAAGAAAATACCAGACCGAACTAATTAATTACAGGGGCGGAAGCATGCCGTTTATAGTTTTTGATTATGAACAGGTTAATGACAGTAATCCGAATCTGGAAATTATACGGGATAAAATTGTTTTGATGGGATATGTCCGCATGTTTGAAGGAGCCCCTGCCGATACTATCGACAGCCATTTCACCCCGCTGAAAAGATCGTCTTACGGTTATGCCGATACTAAAGGAATAGAAATTCATGCCCACATTCTGAGTATGATTCTGAACAAAAACTATATTGATCAGTTGCCTGACTGGCAGAATTATCTGATTGCTTTTATTTTAACACAATTATTTTTGATGTGGCTTGTGTATTACTATGTAAACGGAGCCAAACTTTTTGACATTTTATCCAAACCCATTCAATTTGTGCTTATAGTAATTGTCCTGTGGGTAACATTCCTGATTTTCAGCAACTTAGGAATTAAAATCGACATGATGCCAAGCATTCTGGCATTGATTTTGTGCATCGAAGTCCTCTATCTTTATGAAGAGACATTGGAATTATTTAAAATTAATACCTACTTAACCAAAGAATTTAAATTTACAAAAGATGAAAGAATTAAAGTACTTCGCAGTTTTGCTCGTTTTGAGTTTCTTAAGCGTAAATCTAAGCGCTCAGGAGAGTGAATATAAGATTTTCTATTTTTCAGGAAATCCTAAAGTTGTAAATAATAGTAAAGAAACAGCATTGATCCGTGACACCTATATTTCTTCGAAAAGTGTCCTTAAGGTTCCTGCAAATTCTTATGTTGTACTAACAAACAAAAAAGAAGTTCCTATGGGAATAAGTAATCCCGGTTCCTACTCTGTTACAGATCTTAACAAGATATACCAGAATGTGGGAAACAGCAATCTTACACAGGAATTTTTCGACTATATTGCCAATAACATGATTCAGGAAGATCAGAAAGTAAGACGAAGCGGAGGTGTTTACAGAGCTGTAGGAGATATACTTAAAACTCCTTTTGACGAAGCAATTGTAATTAATGATGAAATTAAACTTGACTGGGCTAATCCGAACGGCAAAACTCTTTATTTAAAGATCTACGATGCCGAAACATGGGAACAACCATATAATCTGATGACAACTGACAGCACATACACAGTCAAATTTGATGATTCAAAATTCATAAAAGGAAAACAATACGCCTGGACTGTTTATCACGGAGAAGATCATCCGCAGCAAGGTACCATATTAAGAGTTTTTACATTTGCCGATGATGCATGGAAATCTGACTTTACCAGACAACTGGAAGAAATTCAGAAAGGAGAAAGCCCTGAAATGAACAAAATAAAAACCCTGAGATTATATCTGGATAATAATGTATTCCCTGTAGATGAATAATACATTCAGGTTAACAAAAAAAATTTAATTATCACGAAAAACCATGCAGGTTAATGTATGGTTTTTTTATTGCAGTATTTATTTACGCTTATTTAAAATCTTTTCACATCATTCCTCAGCCTTTTATTTTTCACCAAAAGCATAATTATATTCAAATTAGCACATTATTTTCAGACGAAATACAAAAAAAGATAAATTGTGCATAAATTGTTAAAAAAACTGTAGTAATTTTCTGAACGAAAAAAAATAATCCTTATATTTGTGGCGGGAAGAGGTCAATAGTTTCTAACAACACATTTACTTACAATTGATTGTTTGAATACTATTTTTGTGGATTAGCAAATTAGAGGATTACATTATAAATTTTACATTTGGAGACGTCTGCACATGCAGGGGTTTCCGGGAGTTTGAGTTTTAAACGTTTGAGTATAATATAATTATGAAATTTAATGCCGCCGGAATTTTGTTGACATTATTAACTTTAATATTTGTCAACCTATCTTTATTTTCACAAAATGAAGAATACAGATTTAATCATGGTAAGACTTTGGGAGACAAACAGGTTGTATATTTTAAAATTGCAGAATTACCAGATGACAAGTCAGAACAGGACGAAATATTAGAAGTTCTCCTGAGCGACAGTAATATTTTTGACGGGAATATTTATTCTCAGGACGGAGTATCTTCGGTTTGTCAGCTCGAAATTGACTATAAGGTTACAGTTTCATACCTGAGAAACTTATTACAGACAACAGGTTACGACATTGATCTTTCCAGTGTTAGTGCCGCTATCCCGTCCAGGCCTGCGGGAATTTATCAGTCTGAAAGCCATTCTTTCTTTGAAGGATTTGACGGATACAAAGATTATGATATAAATAACAGTTCGGTCTCTGCTGAAGAGCACTATGCAAAAAATAAAGAAGAATGGGTAAAAAACAATCCCGATTTATATAAGCAAGCTAAAAAAGAAAGCGGCACAACTGTAATTGTTAAACGAAAAGACCTGAATTCTTTTAACGAGCAAAAGAGACAACATATACTCAGCCATCCTGAGATATTTATAATTGAAGAATAAGAAAATCAACCATGAAAAAGATAAAACTATTTATTACCGCCTTGCTTTTATCAGCCGGGCTTTTAACATTCAATAACGCTGCCGCCTGTACGGGAGGAACATTACAGGGAAGTCTTGTCCCTACTTCTGCATGGCAAACCATGTCGGGAATACAAGGTGGCGAATACTGGACATTTGCAGGTGTTGCCGGAAGGGTATATCAGTTTTCATTTTGTCAGGGCGGAGGTTCATATGTTGACGATCCCCAAATTCAGATTTTAAACAATTCAGGCGTTGCAATAGTGGGAGCATACAATGACGACCACTGCGGTTTAGGATCTGAATTGATATGGGTTTGCCCTTCAGGAGGAACATACAGGGTTGCCTTTTATGAATATAACTGCCAGACTAGCGGAACAGCACTGGGAACTGTAGCATATCAATATCTGCCTACTCCTACCAGAGCCGACTGTTTAGGTGCCAGACCATTATGCCAGGCAAACAATACCGTTGATAATCTAGAATCAACCGGTAGCGGACATTACTATGATTTATACAATTACCTTAATAACGGATTAACTGTAAATGATAACAACTGCCCTGACTGTATAATTCAGGGTGAAAATTATTCAAACTGGTATTCTTTTTACGCAACACAAACAGGGTCTTTAAATTTTACTATAACTCCAAGTGTGGCATCACAGGATTTTGACTGGGCCGTATGGGATATGACCGGGAGAGAATGCAGCGACCTTGCAACCGGATCGGCATGGGGTACATCGCGGCCTATTGCGAACACATACCCCGATCCTATAAGCTGTAATTACTGCGGAATCGGCGGAACAACAGGTGCCGGTGGAGGATCGGCAGGATGTACACAACACGATCCTTCGTGTAACCGGTTTAATTCTTCATTATCCGTTACTGCCGGCCGTCATTATATGTTGTTTATTGATAATTTTTCAGCTACCACCAACGGTTATTCAATTAATTTTAGCGGAGCCAGTGTTTTTGACCAGACAGCACCTGTTCTAAGCAGCATAGTTTATCCTCCGGTATGCGGGTCTTCATCTGTAACTGTGCAATTCAGCGAAGCTGTTTCATGTACAAGTATGCAAAATTCATGTATGACAGTAACCGGGCCAAACGGATCTCTGACTGTTGATAACATCTGGAGCAGCACGTGTGTAGGAGCTACCGGAAACACATACTCATCAGGAACTTTTTATGATGATATCTGGACAATTGACCTTGGCGATTACATTATGGATGCAGGGAATTACACTGTTTCATTAACAAATGGTTGTGCGACAGATGTCTGCGGTAACGGTATGCCAAGCAGTTCAACCTCAACTTTGCCGTTTTCAATTACAGCACTTTCGGCAACTATGAACATTACTCATACATGTGCAGGATATTCAAACGGAGCATTAAGTGTAACAGGGGTATCAGGAGGGACATCCCCATACTATTACACCTGGAGTACAGGCGCAACAACTTCATCCATTTCAGGACTTCCCGGCGGATCGTACTCCGTCACTGTTACTGATGCAATAGGAAGATGCGAATGGACAGAAAGTGCTGTGGTTCAATCGATAGCAGCACCTTCAAATGATAATTGTGCTAATGCAACGGTAATATCAAGCTTCCCTTACTCCAGCGGATCATTATATAATTATTGTTCTACAAATGATGTTCCTGCCAGTCAGACTGCAGGCTGCGGAATTCATTACAACAATGTCTGGTACCGGGTAACCGGAACTGGTGACCAATTGACTGCATCAACATGTAGTGCAGCAAGTTTTGATACCGAAATTCATGTTTACACCGGAGCATGCGGTAGCATGACCGAAGTTGTCTGTAATGATGACGGATCAGGTTGCGGACTTCAGTCGTCAGTATCATGGTGTACAACTGCAGGGACAACTTATTATATTTCAGTAGGAGCATATGGCAGTACCGGTTTCGGAACATATACACTGTCCGTAACTGCTGCTCCTTACGCCACGCCGGTTGCAGGCAGCAATACTCCCGTATGTAACGGATCAACACTGAACCTTACAGGATCAGGAGTGGCAGGTTCAACTTTTAGCTGGACGGGACCGTCATCTTACACATCAGCAGATCAAAACCCGTCACTTTCTCCTGCAAACGGAACAATGACCGGCAACTACATCGTAACAATTACAAGCCCCACAGGTTGTACAACATCTGCAAATACCGATGTTACAATTGATGTTACAAATCCGTCTTATGTAGGATATTCAAACATAAGCGGATATCAGTATCAGGAGTCTGCTACAGTTTATTGGGTTAAAGGAGGTAATAATTTCAGCATTGACATTACCCATTCAGATAATATCAGTGCAAAAACCCAATATTTCGGATTTAATAAAGATGATTGTAACCCTAATAGTTGCGGAGGTGCTCCATACGAAATAAAATCATATAATTCCAACAATGTATTTACAGACTGGATGGCTGACAATACATATATCGACATAACTTCTGCCAATTGCGTTGACGGGGATGGTGTGTGTACAGACAATGACGTTACCAGAAGATGGGTATCAAACATAAAAACGACATGTGCAGATTGGGATTATAAGTTACACACATATTTATATGACCATTGTAACTTTGGAGTAGGCTATACTGACATGGGCTTATGGGTTAAAGTTGACAACACTGCCCCTACTCACGACAATGTAACTGTAAGCGATAATTGCTGGATTGCCAACGGCACCAACACATATACAATAACAATTGTCTCAACTGAACCACGAAGCGGGTTCGGAGGTTCCTACGGGATGATGGCTTTGGTAAACTATAATCTTGGTGAGCCAAATGCCGGAGGATATTTTGCATGGCACCCTACTTCGTATGTACATACAGATAATCAGATGGCTTGTACAGGAGGCGGATATGTGTCAAAAGCCAGCACCTGGGGCGGAAGCCGTATTGATCTGGTAAGTGCTGTAACTTCAGTATCAGGGAATCAACGTACAGTTACTTTCACAGTAAGACCTCACACAGATTTTATTGAATTGAACGGAACAAATAAAATCTCAATGTACACTTCCGATAAATGTAATAATTACCGCGGATGGACATTATTTAATACAAACTTCACTGTAATGAAAGTTCCTGCAACTCCTGTAACTGCAACTACAATCTGTAACGGATCTTCGGCGAATCTTAGTACTGCCAGCACTCCTGCAACAGGAATAACATACTATTGGCAGACATCATCAATAGGAACCAGCACAAGTATAGGCTCAGGCACTTCAATTACAGTATCTCCGTCATCTACAACCACTTATTATGTAAGACCTTATTCTTCTTCAGGTTGCTGGGGACAGGCAAGTGCCGGAGTTACAGTCAGCGTTACACCTAATCCTTCAAACGACAATTGTGCAAATGCTGTTGTCATAGGCTCCTTACCTTATTCAAGCGGAATTCTGAACAACAATTGCGCAACAAATGACGTTCCTGTCAATCAGGATGGTGGTTGCGACGATCACTACAACAATGTTTGGTTCAGGGTAACAGGTACCGGGAATAGTATAACTGCCAGTCTTGTCAACGGCAGCACAGATTTTGATACTGAAATTCATGTATATACAGGTAGTTGCGGAGCTCAGACAGAAGTTGCCTGTAATGATGATTATTCCGGATTACAATCTCAAACCAGTTGGTGTTCTGTTTCCGGGACAACTTACTATATATCTGTAGGAGGATATGACGATTACTTTGGAAATTATGTACTATCTGTTACTGACAATCCTTTAAGTGCTCCCACATCTGTATCTGCCAGCCCTGCAACCATATGTACAGGATCATCTTCAACTTTGACAGGAACTATCGGAACTAACGGAAATAATATTTCCTGGTACACAGGAAGTTGTGGCGGCACTCTTGCCGGAACAGGCACAAGCTTATCAGTAAGCCCCGGATCTACAACTACATATTACGCCAGAACAACAGGATCATGCGGAAATGTAAGTGCTGCATGTACTTCAGTAACAGTAACGGTAAATACATTATCTACGGCACCGACATCAATCTCAGGAACCACTACAATTTGCAGCGGAAATTCAACTACATTGACTGCCACAGGCGGATCTGGCGGAACAGGAGCTTCTTATCAATGGTACGCAGGTGGTTGTGGTTCCGGCTCAGTGCTGGGTATAGGAGCAAGTCTGACAGTCTCTCCTTCTTCCAACACTACATATTATGTAAGGCGCACCGGAACATGCAACACAACAACCTGTGCAAGTACTACAGTAACGGTTAACTCTCTTTCTACAGCTCCTACTTCGATAACCGGAACGACTTCAATATGTACCGGAGGCTCAACTACTCTTACTGCATCGGGTGGCACCGCCGGAACAAATTCAAATTTAAACTGGTACACAGGAAGTTGCGGAACCGCATATATTCAGGAGTGGTTTTCTCAACCCTACTCCACCGGAAGCACAAGCCTTAATTCTGTAAACGGGATACTTGATGTTTCATCAACAACTAATGACCCGATGATTTTCATGAGTGGTCTGGGATCTTTCGATCCGTCCGTGTACAGATATATTCAGGTTCGTTACAGAGTTGTTTCCGGAACAGCCGGAAATACTGAAATATTCTTCTATAATGCAAGTCATGGATTCGCAGTTGGAGGAGAATCTGCTGCAGGAGCACTTGTCAGTGACGGAACATGGAGAATACTAAATATTGATATGTGGTCTGACCCTGATTATTTAACCGGAGGAAACATTACCGGCTGGCGTTATGACTGGTGTACTGCAAGCGGAGTAAGAATGGAAATTGATTATATTGCATTGGGATCATCAATTGCTGTAGGTCAGGGAAGTTCAGTCACAGTATCTCCATCATCGACTACTACGTATTATGTAAACAGATCAGGTACTTGTAACTCTACAT
Organism: Bacteroidales bacterium; assembly: GCA_003249955.1. Lineage (GTDB taxonomy): Bacteria > Bacteroidota > Bacteroidia > Bacteroidales > ML635J-15 > Bact-19. The sequence continues at coordinate 16,414 of QKHS01000050.1, forward strand.
CATGTGCAAGTAACACAGTCTCAGTCGTTGCCGATCCTGCTATTACTACTCAACCTGTTGGTGGTACTATTTGTACAGGAGGGTCCAGAACACTTTCTGTAGTTGCTACGGGCGGAACGCCTTCATTAACTTATCAGTGGTATAACTCCGGAGGAGCGATCAGCGGAGCTACATCCTCATCTTATACGGCGACTGCGGCAAGCAATTATTATTGTATCGTTTCGGCTTCGGGTAGTGGTTGCGGTTCGGTGACAAGTAATACCGTAACGGTTTCAGTCGTTGCAGACCCGGCTATCACTACTCAACCTGTTGGTGGTACAATTTGCACCGGAGGTTCCAGAACGCTTTCTGTGGTTGCTACGGGTGGAACACCTTCTCTAACTTATCAGTGGTATAACTCAGGAGGAGCAATCAGTGGAGCTACATCCTCATCTTATACGGCGACTGCGGCAAGCAATTATTATTGTATTGTCTCGGCTTCGGGTAGTGGTTGCGGTTCAGTGACAAGTAGTACAGTAACGGTTTCGGTTGTTGCAGACCCGGCTATTACTACTCAACCTGTTGGCGGAACTATTTGTGCAGGAGGATCTTTAAATCTTTCTGTGGTTGCAACTGGTGGGACTCCTTCATTAACTTATCAGTGGTATAACTCCGGAGGTGCAATCAGCGGAGCTACATCCTCATCTTATACGGCTACTGCGGCAAGCAATTATTATTGTATTGTCTCGGCTTCGGGTAGTGGTTGCGGTTCAGTGACAAGTAGTACAGTAACGGTTTCGGTTGTTGCAGACCCGGCTATTACTACTCAACCTGTTGGCGGAACTATTTGTACAGGGGGATCTTTAAATCTTTCTGTAGTTGCTACGGGGGGGACACCTTCATTAACTTATCAGTGGTATAACTCCGGAGGAGCGATCAGCGGAGCTACGTCTTCATCTTATACGGCGACTGCGGCAAGCAATTATTATTGTATCGTTTCGGCTTCAGGAAATGGTTGTGGTTCAGTGACAAGTAGTACCGTAACGGTTTCAGTCGTTGCAGACCCGACTATTGCTACCCAACCTGTTGGCGGAACTATTTGTGCAGGAGGATCATTAAATCTCAGTGTAGTTGCCACAGGCGGGACACCTTCTTTAAGTTATCAGTGGTACAACTCCGGAGGAGCAATAAGCGGGGCTACTTCTTCGTCTTATACGGCGACTGCAGCAAACAATTATTATTGTATTGTCTCAGCTTCAGGAAATGGCTGCGGTTCAGTGACAAGTAGTACAGTAACGGTTTCAGTAGTTTCAGACCCTGCTATTACTACTCAACCTGTTGGCGGAACTATTTGTGCAGGAGGATCATTAAATCTTTCTGTGGTTGCAACTGGCGGGACTCCTTCATTAACTTATCAATGGTACAACTCAGGCGGGGCAATAAGCGGGGCTACGTCTTCATCTTATACGGCGACTGCGGCAAGCAATTATTATTGCATTGTGTCTGCTTCAGGAAATGGCTGCGGCTCAGTTACAAGTAGTACCGTAACGGTTTCTGTTGTTGCAGACCCGGCCATTACTACTCAACCTGTTGGTGGAACTATTTGTACAGGAGGATCTTTAAATCTTTCTGTAGTTGCCACAGGCGGGACTCCTTCATTAACTTATCAGTGGTACAACTCCGGAGGAGCGATCAGCGGAGCGACATCCTCATCTTATACGGCGACTGCGGCAAGCAATTATTATTGCATTGTGTCGGCTTCAGGAAATGGCTGTGGCTCAGTTACAAGTAGTACAGTAACGGTTTCTGTTGTTGCAGACCCGGCTATTACTACTCAACCTGTTGGCGGAACTATTTGTACAGGGGGACCTTTAAATCTTTCTGTAGTTGCTACGGGGGGGACACCTTCATTAACTTATCAGTGGTATAACTCCGGAGGAGCGATCAGCGGAGCTACATCCTCATCTTATACGGCGACTGCGGCAAGCAATTATTATTGCATTGTCTCGGCTTCGGGTAATGGTTGTGGTTCAGTTACAAGCAATACTGTAACGGTTTCAGTCGTTGCAGACCCGGCTATTGCTACCCAACCTGTTGGCGGGACTATTTGTACAGGAGGTTCATTAAATCTCAGCATAGCTGCCACAGGCGGGACGCCTTCATTAACTTATCAATGGTACAACTCTGGCGGAGCAATAAGCGGGGCTACGTCTTCATCTTATACGGCTACTGCGGCAAACAATTATTATTGTATTGTCTCAGCTTCAGGAAATGGCTGCGGCTCAGTTACAAGTAGTACCGTAACGGTTTCGGTTGTTGCAGACCCGGCCATTAGTACCCAACCTGTTGGCGGGACTATTTGTACAGGAGGTTCATTGAATCTCAGTGTAGTTGCCACAGGAGGTACGCCTTCATTAACTTATCAATGGTACAACTCTGGCGGAGCAATAAGCGGAGCGACATCCTCATCTTATACGGCGACTGCGGCAAGCAATTATTATTGCATTGTCTCGGCTTCAGGAAATGGTTGTGGTTCAGTGACAAGCAATACTGTAACGGTTTCAGTCGTTGCAGACCCGGCCATTACAACCCAACCTGTTGGCGGAACTATTTGTACAGGAGGATCATTAAATCTTTATGTGGTTGCTACGGGTGGTACACCATCACTAACTTATCAGTGGTACAACTCAGGCGGAGCTATCAGCGGAGCTACATCCTCATCTTATACGGCGACTGCGGCAAGCAATTATTATTGTATCGTTTCGGCTTCGGGTAGTGGTTGCGGTTCAGTGACAAGTAGTACAGTAACGGTTTCGGTTGTTGCAGATCCGGCTATCACTACTCAACCTGTTGGTGGAACTATTTGTACAGGGGGATCTTTAAATCTTTCTGTAGTTGCTACGGGGGGGACACCTTCATTAACTTATCAATGGTACAACTCAGGCGGAGCAATAAGCGGGGCAACTTCTTCATCTTATACGGCGACTGCGGCAAGCAATTATTATTGCATCGTCTCGGCTTCGGGTAATGGTTGTGGTTCAGTGACAAGTAATACTGCGACTATATCCGTAAACAATCCTCCAACGGCTCCGACAAGTATCACAGGTACATCTACCGTTTGCGCCGGCGGTACAACGACTTTAACAGCCACAGGAGGTTCTGAAGGTTCAGGGTGTTCTTATCAATGGGGAACAGGATCTGTTATCGGTTCAAATATTATAGCCGGTGCTGTAAGTTCCAGCTATACCACTCCTGCATTGGCCGCAAACACAACTTATTGGGTACGCAGAACAGGATCTTCTCCATGTTCAAATACAACCACAGGAGTTACACTATTAATTAATGTAAACGCTATGCTTCCTGTATCTGTATCAATTTCTGCATCTGACAATCCTATATGTTATGGTTTAACAAACACATTTACCGCTACACCTGTAAACGGAGGTACCCCTACATATCAATGGAAATTAAACGGAATTAACGTAGGCAGCAATTCTGCTACTTATACAAATTCATCATTAGTCACCGGTAACACAATTTCATGTGTATTAACTTCGTCAGAGGCATGTGCTTCCGGCTCACCGGCAACTTCCAATACTATAACAATGACAGTTAATACTCCTCCTGTTACTTCTCTGTCAACCGGTGATTATGTATGGGCCGGAAACGTCAGCAATGCATGGGAGAACCCGTCAAACTGGCTGGTTTACTCAGGTTCAGGCTTTACTACTGCTTCAGCCATTCCTGATTTAAGCAAAAATGTATTTTTACGTGACTATAGCCCTTGTGCTTCAAATATTGCGACCACTTCAGTAAGTTCTGCCGTTAGTTGTAAAAATATTACAATTGAAACAGGATTAAATTTAGGTGCAAACTCAGAACTTCTGGTTTACGGAAACTGGACAAATTCCGGAGTATTTAATGCAGGAACAGGAAAAGTCAATTTCAACGGGACAAATAATCAAACCATATTATCAGGCGGAAACAGTTTCTACGATATCGTATTTAACAATTCAGGCTCAGGTAACAGTAATATTATTTTGACGGATAATCTTACAATTACAAATAATGCTACGTTTACAAACGGTATTGTTTCTCCGGGATCAAATAAAATAATCTTTAATTCAGGAGCCACTTCAACACCGGGAAATTCTGACAGTTTTGTTGACGGTTTGATAGAACGGACAGGGACAGGTAGTTTTGTTGTACCGTCAGGGAATGTAAATGTAAGGGATATAGGTGCCGGTAATGTTACATATAGAATATGGGCTCCGATAACAATAAATCCTGTTGCCTCAACAACAACCAGCGTAAGATATTTCTTCGACAATTCCGGAATGCCATATTGGTGGAATACCGGATCAAATCTTGATGCTTCTATTCATCATGTAACAGACAGAGAATTCTGGATGGTTAACTCATCCGAAAACTTTGCAAATGTAACATTGTTCTGGAAAGATAATTCGCACGGTGCCGGACAGGTTTGTAATCACAGTTTATGCGACGGAACTGTTTCAAACTACACAGCATCAGATCTTACTGTAGCATATTGGTCAGGAACCTTATGGCGTGATGCAGGAGGAAGTGCTGCAGGCAATCACGATAACGGAAGTATTAGCAGTTCTCTTCAAATACCTTTTGGTGCAAAATCACAAACATTTATAACTCTGGCGACAAAAGAAAACCTTAATCCTCTGCCTGTAGAATTACTTTATTTTACTGCAAAATGCGACAACTCTACATCTCTCCTATCATGGCAAACAGCATCAGAAACTAATAATGATTTTTATATTATTGAAAAATCTAAAGATATGGTTGACTTCTTTGAAATAGGAAGAGTTGATGGTGCCGGTAGTTCAAATCAGGTTCTGAATTATAACTACACAGATAAGGAGTTATTCTCAGGAGATAATTATTACCGTTTAAAACAAGTCGATTTTGATGGAAGAATCACGACATATGATGCCGTTACTGTTAACTGCGACCGTGATACTGAATCTGCTCCTACAATGATAGCATATCCAAATCCTTTTAAAGATGAATTGAATGTTATTATTGAAAATTTACAGGATAAAAACTTTGTTCTGGAGATTTACGATGACCTCGGCAGAGTTGTTTTCTCGCAGGATTTCACTTCTGAAAATTCAAAATTCTACACTACGCTTAGTCTTAAAGACCTGAGACCGGCAGTTTATAATTTAAGAAGCAAGTCTGAAGGTAGCGTAATAAATCTGAAAATTGTGAAAAAATAAAATAAAAGGAATAAGTACGGCTTAAAATTTATATTTCGACCAGGCCGTACTTATTTCTAATATTCCTCACAAATTATCCTCAATCAACAAATTGCTAAAAAGTATTTATATAATATAAAAATCAAATTATATCATACAAATAAATCTTTTTAATTTTACAACTTTGATTTTTATATAAACCTTCAAATTAAAACATCATGTTATGTTTTATACGTTATTTCCATTATCATAATTTGGTAATATTTTTTTATAAACTTTTCACATTTGTGTGAAAAGAAATTAAATAAATGTTTACATTTGCATCTGAGTATGAGGATATTGTAAATCTTTAATGTTAAAAAAAATAACGGAAATATTGTTTGACCGGATTATTTTATATTCAATTTCTATTGTCTTTTTTTGCTTTTTTCTGTATTCAAATACTATAACAAATGAGTATGCAATAGATGATGAATTGGTTGTTGAAAACAACACACAAATTGCAAAAGGGATTAAAGGTATTCCTGAAATATTTTCAAGTTATTATGTAGAGCATTTTGATCATGAATACGGATACAGGCCTATTACAAAAGCAACTTACGCGATCGAATATTCAATATTCGGGAAAAACCCGTCAATAAATCATTTGTTTAATGTTATTTTTTATTCATTATTATGTCTTTTAATCTTTCTGATTTTCAGAAAAATTTTCCATCTGAATGAAAAATCTTCTTTGTTTTTGTTTTTATCTGTGTTGCTTTTTGCTTCGCACCCTATTCATACCGAAGTTGTAGCAAGTCTGAAGAACAGAGAAGAAATATTGTGTTTTATTTTTGGTTTAACTTCGATGTATTTCTTTTCAAATATCACTAAAAAGAAAATTATTTTAAACACAATTTCAGGATTACTGTTTTTAATTCTTTCAATATTAACCAAACAGAGCGGAGTTGTATTTGCCGGATTAATAATTCTGCAGATTTATTTCTTTTCTTTCAGGTCTGATTCTGAAAAGTCGTTTGACTTAAAATTGTCCTGCATTTTCAAGAAATACAACTTTAAATTTGAAAATATAAAATCTGGCTTTATTAAACTCAAAAACCGAATTATTTCCAAAAAGAATTTTAGTCTTATCTTGTCTTTGGTTTTATTACTGACAATTATTGTTACTTTTTTGTCTGTTAAAATTCCTTATGATAAATTCCCTGCAAAAGCAGAAGTTCAAAACTGGCAGAATCCGGCATATATGGATAGTAATTTAAGAGAAGAAATGTTCCTTGAATCAAATTATTTCTACTTATCAAAACTTATTTACCCACATCCGTTATTATTTTACTACGGCTATAATATGTTTCCCGTTGAAACCGGATTTTATCTTAAATATTTTATTTCAATAATAGTACTTGTATTACTAATGGCAATTGCTTTATTATATCTCAGAAATAAACATATTGTTTCATATTCTGTACTTTTCTACTTCATTGCGCTTAGCCCTGTTCTTAATGTGGTTATACCGATTGCCGGTATTGTAGGAGAGCGTTTGGTTTTTGTTGCCTCATGGGGATTTTGTTTATTTGTAGTTTTCTTCCTTTTTAAGATATTTTCTGTTAATATTGTAAATAATATTACTTCAAAAATAAAACAATCAGGATTATCAAAAACGCTAATGTTCATTGTATTCGGAGCAATTTTCACATCTTTCTCATTTATTACAATAAACAGAAACAAAGATTGGAAAGACAAATTAACTTTAGTTGAAGCAGATTTACCATATTTGGAGAATTCGTTTTTTGCCAACTCATTTTATGCTTCTCTTCTGGAGGAAAAATATGAAAATAACCGAAATCCTGAGACACTTCAAAAAATTATTAAACACTACAAAAAAGCTTCTGAGATTTACTCTGAAGATGATATATCTTTAAATAATTTAGGGCGCATATATGTTGAAGAATTATTTATCCCGGACTCAGCAATATACTTTCTAAATAAATCTTTAAATATTAATCCCGAAAATGCTTCTGCATATTTCAATCTTGGAGTGATATTTGAATCTATCGGCAATTTTAGAGAATCAAAGGAATCATATTTGAACTGCTTGAGGACAGATAGTAGCTTTTATAATGCAACGTTAATGCTGGCCAATCTGTATTTCTACAGATTTTCCTTGGAGGACTCTGCTATATATTATAATAATCAGGTAATAATTAAAGATAAATATAACGAAGCTCCTTATTTTAATCTTGGAAATTACAAATTAACACAAAAAGACACCCTGGGGGCAATATTATATTATGAAACAGCATTTGAAATAAATCCGGGCAATTATGAAAATGCAAAAAATCTATATAATTATTTCAAGACTCATAACAATCAAGAAAAGACAAAATATTATGAGAAATTTTTAAATATAAAACCATTGTGATTGAGCAAGGCAAAATAAAAAAAGAACTTAATGTAAATATAAAATAATCAGGAAACAAACAATAAAAACAAAACGAAATGTCAAACAAAATTTTCACTAAAGTAATCAGATCAGGCAGTAAAATAAACTTAAAGGCAGTTTTTCTTTTGCTGAGTGTTACTCTGATTTTTTCACTTATAACCAAAGCCCAAAACGCTTATCCCGGATATACTATTTATCCGACTCTTACTCCGACTGCTGCAGGAATTACATGGACTGATCCCGGAGGCTCCTCCGGCAATTACGACAACTATTGGAGAGGGTTTTATACTTTCTCTGCCAGTGCAAATAAATGTATTAAAGTTACCTTTAATTCATTTAATACAGAAAGTTGCTGCGATAAGCTTTATATAGGACCTGGTTACAACACATTGACTTCCAGTACTACAAATCCTAAGAACCTTTCCAGCTATGCAGCTTATACGTATGGAACACTCCTTGGGTCAACTATTCCAAGCCCTATAATTGCCGGAGTAGGACAAGCTGTATATGCTTTCTTTTATTCTGACGGATCTGTAGTTTATTCCGGCTGGGATGCAACAGTTCAGTATATAGATTGTGTTGCAGCTCCGACAACAATAACTCCGTCACAAACAATATGCAGCGGAAGTTCAATTACGTTATCTGCATCGGGAGGAAGCGATGGCGGAGGCGGAGTATTAACATGGTACAGCGGAAGTTGTGGTGGAACTCTAATTGGAACAGGGACTTCCGTGACTGTAAGCCCTGCATCTTCCACAACTTATTATGTACGTTACGAAGGAGCTTCGTGCGGAGGAACATCTGCATGCGCAACAACAACAATTAATGTTGAAACAGTACCCGCTGTAACAGTTAGCGGAGCAGGAACATTTTGTAACTTGGCAACGTTAAGTGCTTCAACATCATCATACTCATCCGAGAATTATTTTGGTTCAGGGACATCAACTTCAAATTCAAGTCCTTTGTATTCATGGTTTAATTACTCCAGATCATCTTCATTAATATTAAGAAGTGAGTATCCTAATGCAGGAGTAATCACACATCTTTCTGTTTATGTTGGAACAGCCGGATCTCATGCCTTCACAGGAATTCAGATACGGCTAAAGAAAACAACGGAAACTACAGCACCTTCAACTTTCCCCGGAGATGGAACATTGGTATGGAGTGGAAACTATACTTTTAGTTCTACAGGATGGGTAACTTTCGATATTACGGATTTTAACTGGGACTCAGATAACTTGCTTATTGAGTGGCAACATGGGTATACTGCATACACGTCAAACTATCCGTACTTTACATATACAGCACAGGGCTCAAACTTACAGTGCAGTTCATATAGTGACTCTGCTCTTCCTACATCAGGGACACCATCTGTAAACAGAGTAAATTATCGTTTAACCATAAGTGAAACACCGACTATTTACTGGCAGGGAACTACAAGCGGCGGAACAAGTACAGCTACGGCATCTTCTTCGCAATCAGTTTCCTCAAGCGGAACTTATTATTTCAGAGCCCGCTCCTCATCAGGGTGTTGGGGCTCTCAGGGTAGTGCTGCAGTAACAATTAATGCCCCGTCTAATGCCGGGACTGTTACACAATCCCCTGCATCGGGAGGTACTGTTTGTGCAGGCAGTAATGTTACTTACACACAAAGCGGAGGTACCGGAACATTCAACTATTTTCAATATCAATGGAACGGAACAGGCGGATCTTGGTCAGGTTCCTGGAGTACATCAAATCCTCATACATGGACATCCGGCTTAAACGGAGCAAGTGTTTTATATGTAAGGGCAGTAGTCACAAACGGCGTTTGCCCGGCTGCGGTTTCATCACCTGTTAACGTAACGGTTTTATCTACCGCCAACAACCCGGGAGCAATCAGCGTGCCTGCATCTATATGTAAGGGAACAGCCACAAATATTTCAAATGTTACTGCCGCAACAACCGGCACCCCGGCTTCTTCCGGTCCGACTTATTATTATTACTGGCAAAGGACATCTGCTCCCGCAACAGGTTATACAAACTATGCGACATCTTCTGCATCGTCTTATGCCCTACCTTCTGATGTAATAAACACTCCAGGAACATACCTGCTTGCAAGAAATTCTGCATTCGGGTGCACAGGGCAGGCAAACAACTCTACTACTGTCAATATTCCGTTAACCGTATATGAAACTCCTGGTGCTTCTCCCGGCTTTTCGTCTAACCCTATTTGCAGCGGAACCAGCACAACATTAAATGCCAATGCAACTGCAGGTTCAGGCAGTATTTCTACATATGCATGGTCATCCGGGATTTCAGGGAATAATGCAAGTGGTTCTGTTTCTTCTTCAGGAACTTATACTGTAACAGTTACAAATTCTAATGGTTGTACTGTTGCTGCCACCTCTCCGTCACTTACTGTAAATGCATTACCTGCAACTGTTACCGTAAGTGGTGGCGGAACGTATTGCGGAAGTGCAACTCTGACTGCATCAGGAGGTAGCGGCGGTACTATTTACTGGCAGGGAACTACAAGCGGTGGAACAAGTACGGCTACGGCATCTTCTTCGCAAACCGTTTCTTCTTCAGGAACTTATTATTTCAGGGCTCTCTCTGCGGCAGGTTGCTGGGGACCTGAAGGATCGGCAACAGTAACTATAAATGCAGTGCCGGCGGCTGTTACTGTCAGTGGCGGGGGAACTTATTGCGGAAGTGCAACTCTGACTGCATCGGGTGGTTCAGGCGGAACTATTTAC
>QKHS01000005.1 GCA_003249955.1 Bacteroidales bacterium
TGGCTGTTAAGTCGATATCTGAGCCGATACAGATATTTTCATCAGCGCCGGCATTTACAACAGGTAGTTCGTGGACTGTTATATTTACGGTATCGGTATTTTCGCAGTTGTTGAAATCGGTTACGGTGACAATATATTCTGTGTTAATCAAAGGGCTTACGGTTATTGTTGCATCGGTCTGGCCGTAGTTCCATTCGTAAGTGTTGCCTCCGGTAGCAGATAGGCTTGTTGAAAGTCCTGTACATAAATCCTGATCTATACCTGCATTAGCTATTGGCAAAGAATGAATTGTTATATCACTCCCGTTATCGTCACTTTGATAGAAAGGTTCAGATGCTTCCAATCTGATCCGGTATTGAGATCCCGAAGTTAAATTTGCAGGAATTGTCGCGTTAATAGTACCTGACACATTTGAATTGACACTTCCGATAGTAATCGGGGAAGCAAATGACCCACTTCCGTCAGAGAGTAAAGCTATGAAGTTGTTTGTTGCCAAAAAATCTCCAATTGCATGATACTGAATACTGACATTACTGCCTGCACAAATTTCGGCATCGCTAACCGAAGTAATTTCAAGACCATATAAATCAATAATTTTAACATTTCCGGAAGTGCTTTCAGAAGAAATTTCGCTGAAATCATTCTTAATAAATTCAATTATTGTAGGTGAGTTAACAAAACTTACGGGACTCTCATCTCCAATATTTCCTACCAGCAGAAACTGAATAGTAAACAACTGCGCATTATCCGGCAAAGTTTCTCCTGACAAATCGGGATCGTTCCATGAAAATGTAATAATGCCTGCTGAAGTTTGAGTAAGCCCGAAATTTGCACCGGAAAAATCTGAAAGCCCATAGTTTAAAACCTGATCGAACTGAGCTACAGACGGGTCAAAACTAATGCTACCCTGCATTCCGATAATGTCTGTAAAGTTATTTATTAAAACATTTACCTGTACATACTGGCCAATTGCACCTTCGACACTATCTGCAAAAATTCCGATATTATCAGCGATATAAGATTGTCCGACAGTAACAGACCCCTGAGAAAGCGAATAATCCACAACGGAGTAAGACAAATCAACAAATTCAAGTTGAGTAGGAGAATTCTGCATATTTACCTGGCTTATCTGACCCGACGAACCTATGACATTAAAATTTAAGATAAAAACTTCGGCTCCGTCAGCCAGACTTACCCCCAACAAAGCGGCATCGTTCCAGCTAAATGTCAGTATACCGGATCCGGTAAAGCTTGTTCCGAAATTTCCTGAATTCATTCCGGGCAATCCAAATCCTGATACTCCCGAAAAACTCACAACAGCCGGATCGAAGCTAATACTACCCTGAATAGCCAGCATATTATTAAAATTCTCAACACTAACAGGCACCTGAATGTTTTCTCCGTTAAGTCCTTCAACATCTGCCAAAGTAAAGGTCAGTCCTCCGGGTAAAGGAGTCCCGATTGCAGTAACCAATCCTGATTGGGTATAAACGATTTTCTCCGAAAAGGAACTGTTTATTACTTCTATTGGAGTAACATCGCTGGTTATCTCAATAACGGAAGAAGTTCCGGCATTCCCGGCAATTAAAAACCGAATGCAAAAAACTGTATCGTTATCTGCAAGATTTTGTCCCAGCAATCCTGGATCGTACCATGAAAATGTAAGTTTACCGGCAGAAGCTGAAACTGCTCCGAAACAAGCAGAATTTAAATTACTCAATCCATAATTTTCTGTATTAACATAGCTTATTACAGCAGGATTAAAGCTAATTGTTCCCTGCATCGAAATAATGCTTGCAAAGTTCTGAACTGTTACCGGTATTACCACTTCGGTTCCCTGAGTATCCGAATCTGACCCGACCCGGAAATAAACTGCCTGAGCAGTTATTCCCGTTGAGATCATTAAAAATGTCAATATTATAAATATATTTTTCATGTCTTTATTCTGAAATGATTGCATTACTATCTGAAGATCACAATTTTCTGAGTTTTAAACTCATCTGTTGTAAACAGTTTAAGATAATAATTACCGGCCGGTAAAACATTTCCGTTTATATCTCTGCCGTCCCAGATAAATTTATTATAGCCCTGTAGCATAGCAAACTTACCTGAATAAACCAATCCTCCCAAACAATTAAAAATTTGTATTGTAGTTTCTGAGTTAGTTTTGTTATAAAACTCAACATTAAGATTTTCTGAGAACGGGTTAGGATGACAATTCAGATTTAATTCAGAATAAACATCTTCAAGGTTTGTTGTTTCGTTTATTATCTCAATCGTTGTATTTTGTAAAACTACATCCATTCCGTTAAGATCCGAGTCATAAGCTTCTGCATTAGTGACATCGCTGGTTATACTTATATCTGTAAATCCTGAGAAATCTGTAACAGGAATAAGGTTCAGAGTAAATATCACATCATCAGAAGAATAAGTTTGACCACTAAGATTACCTGTGCTCCATACTGCTGTTAATTTTCCGTCTTCGACAAAAGTATTGCCAAAGAACAAATCCGGAACACCTGCACTTACACTTTCAAAGCTAAACAGAGTATTATCCCAGCTTAAAGTCATCTGAAGACCACTTATATTATCAAAATTCCGGGCGGTAAACGGCATACTTAATACCTGACCTCCAATTGTCTGGGTTACGTTATTTCTGAATATTAACTCAGAATTTTCTGATTTGGCAATATTTGTATTCCATGAATCGTTTACGTCACCCAATTTAACAGCGATAAAATCCTGATCTTCTGCTTCTGAAGCAGAGCTATATGACCTGGTTTGTTCATAAGACCATGGATTTTGGGGATCGGCAAACACATAGTCACTGTTTACAAATGCCCATAAATCGCCGTTCGGGAATGATGTTGAAGTTTGCAGAATTACTGAACGGGTAAGTACAATATCAAGAGTTGTAATTCCCGAGGATCTGTTTACGTCGGCAGCAATGCGGCTGTATGGGGAACTCAACTGTTGAACATTTAGAATATGCCTTTGCATGAGAATAATGTCAAGAGTTGTTATCCCGTTATTTGTAACGATATCATTATCCTTTGACGGAGTGACAACATAATTCCCTCCTGTGTTAAGAGTAAAATCATAATAACCTTCAAAACCGGTTAAATATGTGTCATTACTATCTCCGCTGAGAACTAATTCTACCCCGGAGACAGGAGATCCCCCCTGAGTATATGTACTTCCTGCAATTTCAACAGTAGCAGGAACACCTGTTACAGTAACTACTGTTGTTCCGGCAGCACTCTGACAACCGGCGACGGTTGCTATTACCGAATAAGTACCATTTGCTGCAGAACTTGCATTCATAATAACAGGATTCTGTTCAGCAGAAGTAAATCCGTCAGGTCCGGTCCAACTATAAAACGCCATATTTACGGTGCTGGCAGTTAATTCGACATTCCCGTTAAGATTTACCGGAGAGTTGCTTGTTGCAACAGGAGCTGAAGGCACCGGATTTACAGTAATTGTAATCTGATCCGGTTGAGTACACCCGTTTACATCAGTAACATAAACAGTATAAGTAGTTGTAGCTGTTGGAGTAGCAACAGGATTTGCAATTGCAGCATTACTAAGACCTGTTGTAGGTAGCCATGAATAGCTTACACCTCCGCTTGCATTAAGATTTAAACTACTTCCTGCACAAATTGCACTGTCATCACCGGCGAACGGGACGACTGTATTTATTATAAAGTCTGAAGGACTTACGCCATAATAACTGCTGTTTGCTGCATCTGTGACTTTTATTCTACAGTTTGTTGCCGAAAGATTAGGAATTGTCCAATCGTAGGTTTTTGTAAGAGTAGAATAGTTACCGGCAATTAATACCCATGACGCTCCTGAATTTACAGAATAATAAATATTATAATTGTCTGATGTCCCTGTGCTTGTCCAGCTAATTGTCTCTTGTGTACATGCGTTCCATAATTCTCCACCGCTTGGCGATGTAACCGTAATATTAACTGCTGCTGTTCCTATTGCAAAAACCTGATTGCTTTGATCTGTTTTACATGTATTAATATTGTCGGTAATCCTTACCAGGCAATTTGATGAGATAACAGACGGGACATTCCATGTGTATGAGTTTGATGCAATGTTTTGATTAAAACAAATATTTATCCAATTACCTCCGCCGTTTATACTGTAATCAATATTATAATAATTAGATACCCCGCTGGATGTCCATGCAATATTGTAAGGAGTTCCTCCTGTAATACTCTCGCCTCCATTTGGTGTGACCAGGTTTATTGCCGGAGAAATTGTAAACACCTCATCGCTCTGATCTTTCTTTACCGGGTATGTATTATCTGTAACCCTAACCAAACATTGATTAGATGGAGTATTGGGCAATGTCCAGTTGTAATTTATCACTGAAGAAGAATTATAATAGTTAGATTCAATTGTGTTCCATGTAAGGCCATTGTTAACCGAATATTCAATCTTGAAATAATTACCGTCACCATTTGCTGTCCAGACTATACTGGTTTCGGTACAAACCCTCCAGACCTCGGCTCCACCGTCTCCGTTAGGAGTAGTCAGCACAATAGACGGAGAAATAGAGAAAACATTATCACTTATATCAAATATATCGGGATCATTAAATTTACTAACCCTTACAAGACATTGTGTACTGAAATCTTCAGGCACTACCCAGGTATATGATCCTGTATTATTTGCTACAGAAGCAATTACGTTCCATGAAGCTCCATTATTATTTGAATATTCAAGTTTTACAAAGTTTGAATTTATATACTGACTTGTCCAGTTTATTGTGTAAGAGGAACCGTAATATAAAGTCTGCCCTCCGTTCGGATATGTAAGTGTTACATCAGCCGGGACTATTACAAAATAATCATCACTTACATCGTAAATGCATGAATTACTATAGTCAACAACTTTAATCTTACATGATGAAGACGGGAAATTAGGAACATTCCAGCTTAAACTTGTACTGTATGCAGTATTAATATACGAATAAGAGGTTCCCCCGTCAATTGAATAATAAACCTTAAACTGTGTACTTGTTGGTGCAGCAACCCATGTAATGGTTTTAGCCGTTCCTACCTGCCAGAATTCTCCGCCGTCAGGTGAGGTCAATATTATGTCTTCGTTTTTATTAATTGTAAATGCAGCATCGCTTATGTCTGTAGCTGCGGGATAACTTGCATCCGAGATTCGTATTCTGCAGTTTGATGAAGTCAGATCAGGAATGCCGGACCATGAATATGTTGTTCCTGATGTATAATTACTATTTGTAATTACTGTCCAGTCAACCCCTCCATTTGTTGAGTACTCAATTTTATAATTGTTACTTGTTCCGCCACGGGTCCACGAAATTGTTGCAGATTCGCATCCTTCCAATATTTCTCCGCCATTGGGATAATTTAAAATAATGTAAGGATAAGCAATTGTAAAATACACATTACTTTCATCATAAACTGCAGGATTTTGATATTCACTTACTCTAACCAGACATTCAGTAGAAATAGTTTCAGGAATAGTCCATGTGTAAGAGCCATCATTTTCCGTGGCATTAACGATACTGTTCCAACTCAAACCTCCGTCATACGAATAATCTATCACAACAAAAGATGAACTCACATATTGAGAAGTCCATGATATAGTTGCAGTTTTGGTATAATACAATGTTGTAGCCGAATTAGGAGAAGTTACTGTTATCACCGGTGTTGGCGGAGTGATGCTGAATTCAGAATCACTTATATCGTTTTTGCATGAATTATTATAATCCACAACTTTAACAAGACAGTGAGTTGACACATTATTCGGAATTGTCCAATTGTAATAGTTATTATATGTGTTGCTGATGCTGCTCCATGAGCTTCCGCCGTTTACCGAATAGTATATGTTAAATCTTGTAACCGAAGCATCGGCGACCCAGTTAATCTGATACGAAGAACCGCCCACTTCAAGAGCTTCGCCGCCATTGGGGTTTATTAAAACTATGTCATCATTTTTCTGTATAGTGAAAACTGCATCACTCTGGTCAACAGCAGCAGGATAATAAGCATCTGACACCCTTATTAAAGCCTCATCCGATCCAAAATCAGCAACCGGACTCCATGTATAACTACCGGAAGTTGTATAATATGACCCGGAAATCAAAGTCCATGTAAGTCCGTTATTCAATGAATACTCTATCTTAAAATAATTAGAGGTACCTCCTTTGGACCATGTTATAGTTGAACTGTTGCACCCACCGAGAATTTCTCCTCCGTTAGGAGATGTAACGGTAACATAAGGAGGAGCTATTGTGAAATTAAAATTACTGACATCATTAACCGCAGGATTTCCAAACTCGCTGACCCTTACCAGGCATTCGGAAGAGGAAATTTCCGGAACTGTCCAGCTATACGAACCATCATCCTGAGTCGGGGAAGCTATTGTTGTCCATGTTAAGCCGTTATCGGCACTGAATTCTATATTTACAAATTCCGAAACAGTAAACTGACTGGTCCATGAAATATTTGCAGTTGCATTATAATAAAGGGTTGTAGCATTATTCGGAGAAGTTACTGTTATTTCAGGTGCAGGTTCCGAAATTGTAAAATTTGTGTTGCTGTAATCTCTTATACAAGAATTGCTGTAATCATCAACCCTGATAAGGCATTGTGAAGACGGAACATTCGGAACTGTCCAGTTATAATAATTTGATGTAGTACTTGATGTAATGGTACTCCAACTACCTCCGTTATCTACAGAGTAATATACCCGGAACTGTGTTGAACTGCCGGCCGACACCCAGGTAATCTGGTGAGAATCTCCTATTTCCCAATTTTCTCCTCCGTTTGGAGAAGTAACAATTATATTTGTGTTTGGATTTATTGAAAATACTGCATTACTTGTATCTCCTGTAGCAAGATTATTAGCATCAAAGATTCTTATCAGACAATTGGCTGAACTTTGATTAATTACAGGCGACCATGTATATGAACCGTTTGTTGAGCTTGAATAATAGCTTGAAGTAATGTTATTCCAGCTAAGTCCGTTATCCAAAGAATACTCAAGCCTGAAATAGCTTCCTGTCCCGCCACGGGTCCAGGTAATATTATAAGTACCACAGCCTGTCATAACTTCGCCTCCGTTTGGCTGATTAAGAATAATATACGGAGGTGCAATTGTAAAATTAGCATCACTTTGGTCTATAAGGCTCATATTATCAAATTCATAAACTCTTACAAGACATTGTGTTGATGGAGTATTGGGGACAAGCCATGCATAAGCTCCGTCATTTTCAGTTACTGCAACAACATTTTGCCATGTACTGCCATTATCAACAGAATAATCTATCTTTACAAAATCTGCATCGTCATATTGATGTGTCCATGTAATTGTATAATTGTTCCCGACATAAAATGTTTGTCCCGAATTAGGATTTGTAACTGTAATAACAGGTTGAGGCGGCTCAATACTGAATGTTGCATCCGAAATATCATAAATACAGGAGTTGTCATAATCAACCACTTTAATCAAACAATTTTCAGATGGTTCATTTGGCACAGTCCAGCTTACCGAAGTTGAATACAGGCTTGATGAAATTGTACTCCATGAAGATCCGTTATTTGTAGAATAATACACTCTAAAATGAGAATGTCCCGATGCAGCAACCCATGCTAATGAATAGGTTGACCCGACTTCAAAAGATTCCCCTCCGTTGGGAGAAGTTACAAAAATATCTTCATTTTCTTCTATTGTAAATGTAGAATTACTGACATCCGAAACCGTAGAAGTTGTGTTATCGGTTATTCGTATCAGGCATTGATCTGAACCAATGTCTGCTACCGGATTCCATGTATATGAACCTGACGAGCTTGTGCTTGAACTAATTATAGCCCAGGTAACTCCATTATCAACAGAGTATTCAATTTTAACGTACGAACTTATTCCGCCTTTTGTGTAAGTAATAGTATGAGAGTTGCATCCGCCAAAAATTTCTCCGCCATTAGGGTATGTAATTGTTATAAACTGTGCAACGATATTGAATGTAGTATTGTTTACATCATAAACCGACGGATTATTATATTCTGAAACCCTTACAAGGCATGTACTGCTGACAACAACAGGTGCTATCCACGGGAACACTCCGTCATTCTCGGTAACGCTCACAATCTCGTTCCACGTACTTCCATTGTCGGTTGAATAGTGAATTGTGACAAACGGGGACTCTACATATTGCGAAGTCCATGTTATATTGTATGAGTTATTCTGATAAAATGTGGCTGCAGTATTCGGATAAGTTACTGTTATCACAGGAGTAGGAGGAGCTATTGTAAAATTGGCATCCGAGACATCAAATATACATGAATTGCTGTAGTCGGCTACTTTTATCAGAGCATTCGTTGATTCTGCATCGGGTACAGTCCATGTATAGTTTGTTGAATAAGTATTAGCAATATATGTCCAGCTTGAACCATTATTTACCGAATAATAAATATTAAATCTTGTAGATGTGGATGCCGCCACCCATGTCAAACTGTGCGAACTTCCGACTTCCCACGACTCTCCGCCGTTTGGAGCCGTTAAAATAATTTCTTCATTAGGATTTATTGTAAATACTGCGTCACTTTGATCAAGAACTGTAGCATTTCCGTTGTCTGTAATTCTGATAAGACATTCTGCAGAATTATTTTGAGGAACAGTACTCCATAAATATGACGGGTTTGAACTGGATGAATAGTAAGAAGATGATATTGTTGTCCAACTTATTCCATTGTTTACAGAGTACTCTATTTTATAATAATTTGAAGTTCCTCCGCACTGAAAATTAATATATTGTCCGTAACAGGCATCCACATTTTCGCCACCATTAGGAGAAACTACAGTTATAAAAGGAGATGCTATTGTAAAAACAGCATTGCTCTGATCTGTAACAGGCATATTATTGGAATCTGTGACCCTTACTCTGCAATTTGTTGATGGAGTGTTTGGTATTGTCCAGCTAAATGTTCCTGTAACGGCATAATAAGAACTGGCTAAAGATGTCCAGGTAGTTCCGTTGTCGGTTGAATAATCGATATTGTAATAATTTGTAGTATTTGATGCTGTCCATGTAATATTTTTTGTCTGGCCTACATACCACACTTCATTCCCGTTTGGGGATGTTACAGTAATCGAAGATGCGGCAGGACTTATTGTAAAAAGCCCGTTGCTTACATCTGTCATACATGAATTGGAGTGGTCACGCATTTTCACGAGGCAAGTTGTTGAAGGAGAATTAGGCACATTCCATGAATATGTTCCGCTTGTATTGTAAGTATTGTTAGCGATGGCAGTCCAGTTTGAGCCTGCATCCGTCGAATAACTGATGTCATAATAATTTGAAGTTCCGCTCGAACTAAACATTATACTTTTTGCTGTTCCTCCTTCCCATGTTTCGCCCCCGTTAGGCTGAATAATTGTAAGCGGAGATGTAACGGCAAACACAGCATCACTAAGATCACTAATAGACGAATTATTCGAATCAATAATCCTTATTAAACAAATTCCCGAAGATGAATTGGGAACAGTCCAGTTGTATGTTCCGCTAACAGTATTGTAAAAACTGGTTATGGAAGTCCAGGTATTGCCGTTATCGGTAGAATAATCGATTGAATAATAATCGGTAGTCCCCGTCGAATTCCATGTAATGGTTTTCACAGTACATCCCGGCAAAACTTCGCCGCCATTGGGAGATGTCACAGTTATACTCTGAGAGAATAAAAAATTGCACAATAATAGTACAGTTAAAAGTGTAAATAGTTTTTTCATATTAGTTTGATTTTGGACAATTCGGTTTCAAATATATTCATTTAAATTATATTGCGTTTATATTTAATGTTAAAAAAGACAAACTCATTGATTATTGTTTTTGAGAAAAGATTTTGGCATAGCAAATACCATGCAAATTCATTCTGTATTACAACATTTTAAGATTAAAATTCATAATATTTTTTAACATCCGTTTAAATAAATTAAGCCCAAATATTTGTTGTATTTTAATATTAATTTAACTTTACTGCATGATTTGCTTCCCTAATATTAAAATAAACATTGGCCTTGACATTATTTCAAGACGGGAAAACGGTTATCATAATATTGAGACAGTTTTCTTCCCTGTGCTTTATAACGATATTCTGGAGATATTACCATCTGATAAATTCGAACTTATAAATGAAGGTATTCAGATTGATTGCCCGGTAGAAAAAAACCTTTGCTATAAAGCTTACAAAATCATTGAAGAACACTATAAAATTCCACCGGTAAAAATAATCTTATTTAAAAATATCCCTTTCGGCACTGGTCTTGGATCAGGATCTTCCGATGCTGCGCAAACTCTTATTTTATTGAATAAAATATTTAAACTAAATATTTCAGAACAGGAATTACTGAACTATGCCTCACATATTGGAGCAGACTGTGCTTTTTTCATAAAGAACAAGCCTGTCATTGCAAATGGCGTTGGAAATATTTTCGAAGAAATAAGCCTTAATCTGAACGGAAAGTATCTACTGCTGTGTTTACCCGAAGTTTCTGTTAACACTGCTAATGCATACAAAAACTGTAAACCTGAAATCCCGAGAAAAAGTCTGGCCGATTTAATTAAGCTGCCAATCAGCGAATGGAAAGAAAATATAAAAAACGACTTCGAAAAAACTGTTTTTGCTGATTTCCCGGTTTTAAGTGAAATAAAAAAGGATCTGTATAACAATGGCGCGATTTACGCACAGATGTCAGGAAGCGGCTCAGCAGTTTTTGGATTGTTTGATAAAATTTCTGAAAACCTAAAAATCTCAAAGTGTAAAAAAACTGTTTTAATAAGACTATAGGTCTAACCAATAAACTTTATCTTTAGCCAAATAATCTTATCTTTAAAAGCATAAAACAATCATATGTAAAAGTATTTGAAACAATTATTGCTAAAATTATCAAAATTACAATAGTCCAGAAAGTAGAAACTTTTTGTTTTGGTATTAATTTGACGATGCTCACTCCATAAAATACAAACCCCTCACTTCTCAAAACCGAAATAGTGATTGCAATAAAAACATTAATTATCATGTAAAAAACAGAATCAATCCATAACAAAGGGCTTCCATACAAAATAAGGTCTACACAGATTTTGCCAATTACTATAGAAGGAATAAAACCAAATAAAAAAACAGCTTTATTCAAAGCTCTCAGATTAGATTGATATATCTGAATGCCGAATAAAATAAAATACACTCCAAGTATTAAATGTATTACAGATAAATATTCCGGAATCATAACTAAAAAAAGAACCCCTGGCCTACTATAATTGTAATATGCCCACACTCCAATAAACAGCATTATTCCTCCAAAGACTATCCAAAAAACAGACAGAAGAACGGTTATTATTTTAACATGTTGCGTCTTCATCTATATGTTGCTAAAAAATAGTTTTCTTTACACCTGCCCGTTTAATCTTAAAATATTTCATCACCAATATTCTGTTATAAGACAATGTTTAAAATGTAATTATACCAAAAGTATATAAACTACCTGAAATGCAATAATTTTCATGTGTTAATATTTAGTGATTAATTTACAATTAATGTCAACTAAATAATATTGCTGTTAGAATATTGTTTTCAAGACTATTTTACAAATAAATACAAAACAATATTCATACTTTTGGATAATTTGGAGATTCTTCTACAATTTTATTTTATTTCTTCATTTTCAAAAAAAACAGTATTTTTACATTAAAACACACAACAATGAAAATAGCAAAAGTAAAATCATCAGTTTACAGGAAGGTTCTGGGAGTATTTGGAGCTGCCGGATTTTTAGTTACTTTTCAGGCATGTTACGGAACTCCTCAAAACTTTATAGATGTTAATGGCAAAATATCCGACAAAGACACACAGGAAGGTATTAGCGGCTTGCGTGTAAATATTATCAGCGATACAGATTCCCTTACCGCAACTACAGACTCAGCAGGGAATTTTTATACCGGAATAATTTCCCGAAACAACAAGCTTCAGATTAATATAATTGATATTGACGGGGAAGAAAACGGTTCGTATGCTGAACTTGACACCACTATTGATTATGAAGATCAGCTTATTGACTTAAAGTTAAGTAAAAGCAATTAATGCCATTAACAATTAAGCAACGTTTGGTAAAAAGAGTTTTTGCTCAATATGCAAAAACTCAGGCTGAATTATATCCGCTCACTTATTTATTCTGGGAGTGCACTCTGAGGTGCAATCTCAATTGCATACATTGTGGTAGTGACTGTAAAAAAGAAAGTCACATAAAAGATATGCCTGTTGAAGATTTTACAAAAATTCTTAAAGAAATATCTTCAAAATACAAACCGGGAGAAGTTATGATTGTTCTTACAGGCGGAGAACCGCTTATGCGCAAGGACCTTGAAGAGTGTGGCAAACAAATAACGGCATCCGGATTCCCATGGGGTATGGTTACCAATGGACTAATGCTTACTCAGGAAAGATTTGATTCTCTTGTAAAATCTGGATTGCGGGCAATTACTCTCAGCATGGACGGACTGGAAGAAAACCACAATTGGATGCGTGGAAGCAATAAATCTTTCGCAGGAGTAGAAAGAGCTCTTAAAATAATTTCAGCAAACGAAAATGTTGTGCATGATGTGGTTACTTGTGTAAACAAGCGTAATTTGCATGAGCTTGAACAAATAAGACAAAAACTTATTTCTGCAGGAGTAAAAGCCTGGCGGTTATTTACCATAGCACCTATAGGGCGCGCCGTAAATTACGAGGATTTACATCTTAACGGAAGCGAAATCAAAACACTGTTTGAGTACATCAGACAATGCCGTGCAGACAAAAAAATCAAAACATCTTTCAGTTGCGAAGCTTATGCAGGTGATTATGACCACGAAATACGGGACGGGCTTTTCTTTTGCCGTGCAGGAATAAATATAGGCTCGGTTTTAGCCGATGGCTCTGTCTCTGCCTGTCCTAACAACAATCACAGTTTTGTGCAGGGAAATATTTACAACGAGTCATTTCTCAGTATATGGGAAAATAAATTTGAATCCATGCGAAACCGTAAATGGATGAAAAACGGAGTTTGCAAAACATGCAAAGATTATAAATATTGCAATGGTGGAGCAATGCACCTGAGAGAAAACTGTAAAAGTACAACCTTAAGATGTCTTAGCAAAGACATGACAGTATAGTGTTTTACCATTTAAATCTTGCTGCCTGACAGTAAATTCAGACAAGAATAAATTTAAATACAGAGAGGACAAAACTATTTCTTCACCAGTTTAGTGGTAATAATCTGTTCATTTGTTTTAACACTAACAAAATAAATTCCTTCTGAATAATTACTAATATCTACAGTTTCATTATTAACCGGGTTATTTTTTATTAATACAATTTTTCCCGTTATATCGGTGATTGTGATATTATAAACCTGATTCTCAGAAAAATCAAAATTCACCAATCCACTTGTAGGATTAGGATAAACAGAAACTATACTGTCGCTGATGTTCTCCAAAACAAAATTTGACGAATCATTTCCGGTAACAGTAAAATTATATGGATTTTCGTCCGCATCATTATTATTAATGCTGATTTCGGCAATTCTTGAACCTGAAGCCGATGGAGTAAATACTATTGTAAAAGTAGTGGTTTCTGCAGGTAAAACAGTACTGCTTATACTTGTCTGATCCACTACAAAGTCTGATGCATTTGCTCCTGAAACAGTAACAACCGGAGTTCCGCTTAATTCCAGATTGTCTGCACCTGAATTTTCAATTGTAAACTCCAGTATTTCGCTGCTTTCGCCCGGATTTACATGTCCGAAATTATAATTGCCACCATCAGCTATGTTTGTAGTGTTTTGTTTTACATTTATTTCAACAGAGTTTTTAAAAATATATGCAGAGCCGGCATTACTCAACGACGCCAACCCATCAGCATCATGATCTTCCTGATATGCTCCTGCAATACAATAATTACCTCCAACAGCAACAGCGCTACCAAATAAATCGCTGTTGGCACGGTCTGTTGGCACTAATTTACGGGCCTGAGTCCATGTTCCTGAATTATTCATATAAATGTATGCAGAGCCGGCATTAAAATAATTATTGTTACCATTTTCATCTTCATCTTCGAGACTTGATCCGACAACCGCATAATCACCGCTTATTGAAACAGAATACCCGTACTGATCTCCTACTCCTCTGTCAAAAGCTACAATTTTTTGAACCTGAGTCCATGTATCTGAATTATTTCCAAAAATATATGCAGCTCCTGCATTAGCTTTTGTGTCAGTGCCTCCGGTATTTTCATCTTCCTGATAAGCTCCCACAATAGCATAATCACCACTTATTGCAACCGAGAAACCAAAGAAATCTTCGTCTGCACGGTCTGATGCAACAAGCTTTTTTATCTGAGACCATGTCCCTGCATTATTTTTAAATATATAGGCCGAACCTGGATTACTTAATGTTGCACTACCGGCTGCATTTTCATCTTCGAGATAAGCTCCGACAATTGCATAATCGCCGCTTATCGAAACAGAATATCCGAAATAATCCACATCCCCACGATCTGAGGCTACTATTTTCTGAACCTCTGTCCACGTACCGGAGTTATTCTTAAATAAATAAGCCGAACCTGAGTTACTGAGAGTCTGATCTCCTGTTGCATTTTCATCTTCCTGATGAGCTCCCACAATCGCATAATCACCACTTATTGAAACAGATGCTCCAAAAAAGTCATCAGTGTATCTGTCAGAGGCAACAATTTTCTGAATTTCTGTCCATTCTCCGTCAACATTTTCAAATATATAAGCCGAACCCGAATTACTCATAGTTTCTGAACCGGTAGCATTTTCGTCTTCATGATATGCTCCCACGATAATAAAATTTCCGCTTATTGCTACAGAATATCCGAAATTATCCCCGTTATTACGATCTGATGCCACTATTTTCTGAACCTGAGACCATGTTCCTCCAACATTTTGAAAAACATATGCAGATCCTGCATTACTTATTGTTGCCTCACCAAGTGTATCTTCATCTTCCTGATAAGCTCCGACAATCGCGTAATCGCCGTCAACAGCAACTGAAAAACCAAAATTATCATTCGCAGCACGGTCTGATGCACACCCTTTAAAAATTTGATTCCAGTTTTGGGCATTAACACTTAATACTCCAAACAAAAAGAAAGTAATTAACGAAATAAAAATTTTTTTTGACATAGTAATTTGCTTATAAATATTGTTTTTATATTCAGTAATGAGAAATAAATCCGGGTTACTCCCAAAACGGCACCAAATTTAACACAAAGTTCCATAATTTCAAACGCAAAATAAAGAACCTGAAATCATGTCTTTTCAAACTTTTCCGGCATTACACGGAAACATGACAGGTTTATGATATTAACGCCTGAATATGGCAACAAAAACCAGAAAAAAACTTACAAAAAAACATGAAAATTATTTTTTATTGCATAAAAAAACTGCCCTCCGTAAAACGAAGAGCAGTTTCTGATTCAATGTCTTTGACTATTCAGGATGAATTGCCTCTACAGGACAAACATCAGCACAAGCACCACAGTCAGTACAAACGTCTGCATCAATTTTGTAGATATCACCTTCAGAGATTGCCTCAACAGGACATTCATCAATACAAGTACCGCAAGCAGTACAATCGTCACTAATTTTATAAGCCATTTTGTTTATAATTTTAATTAATAAATTTAAATTAATTCCCACAAACTTATATCACATTTTCCAAACTTAAAAGGGAATGCCAAGTTTTTTTCACACATCCAACAGATTTATATTCAATCTAAATAAACCGGATAATAATAAAAAACGCCCCAATTATGAGGCGTTTTCCTTACGGTTATATTCTTTTAGAAATATTTTGCTCTGAAATCTGAAATATTTGCTGTTTTTTCCACAGATTCGAAAATTTTGTAAACCTGTGATGCCTGATTCCTCATAACTCCGAGTTGTTCTGCAGAGAAATCTGTTTTTTCCGGCGCTTTGGTTGCATTATATACTTTTATAACAAATACTCCGTTGTTTCCTTTAACCGGCTGAGAGATTTTATTTATCTCAATGTTTGAAACAACTGCGTTAACATTAGGTTCTATTCCAACACCAGGAAGTGAGAAAGAACTAAAACTTATATTATTTAAAGTATCAACCTCTGTATTATATTTTGCTGCAATTGCTGACATATCGGATTTTGCTGCGATATCTTTGTTAAAATCAGCAATAAGTATTTCAGCTTTTTTGTTTTTCAAAACAATTGGTTCAATAGTTTCTTTAACATCTTCGAGAGGAAGTACTCCTTTTTCTCTTATTGCAGAAACCTTAGCAACAATATATTTATCAGTAAAATTAAATACTGTGGAAATGTCTCCTTTTTTGGTTTCGGCTCCATAAACCCAACGAACAATTTCTCTTGCGTCTTCAATACCGCTTATCTGATTATCCAGTTCCCCAAGTTTAGATGCAATTCTCTTAACAAGTTTTCCTTTTACAATTGCTTCGTCAAATTGTTTTGCTGTTGTATTTTCTGCAGCAAATGAACTGGCCTGAGAGAAATAGTAGTTAGACGTTCTGTCTGAGAAATGAATTTCTTTGTTTAATGTAGCTAATTTTACTTTTTTTCTTGGTTTTGTCTGATCGGCAATTTTTATAATATGAACACCAAACTGAGTTTCAGCTATAATAACATCACCCGGTTTGTTTGTAAAACAAGCTTCGTTAAATTCTTTAACCATCATTCCGTCAGTAAACCAGCCTAAGTCACCCCCCTGTGATTTTGAACCCGGATCTTCTGAATTCATAACAGCCAACAACGCAAAGTCTTCACCTTTTTTAACCAAAGCCAAAAGACTGTCTGCTTTTTCACGACATACTTCAATCGGAACAGAATCATTAGGAACCAAAAGGATATGGCTGGCCATTACAGAATCCGGACGTTGTCCTTCTTCAACAATCTTTGTGAAATAAAACAGATTGTTATCAAGAATAATATCAGAATTTGTTCCAACAGGCATATTAAAGAAACCTTCCGGTAATCCTGCCGGCAAACCTTCTTCTCCTATGAATGTTTCAGGTGATTTATATTCTGTATAACGGTTTGCAAAATCAATATATCCTCCTTCAAGGGAAGTAAATTCTGTGTAAAGATCTTTAACTTCATCAAGGGTAGCAACAGTATCTTCAGCAGAAGGTATAATATTGAAAACAACGTATTCAATATCTCTGCTTGCCTTGTCTTCCATAAACATATACTGATGTTCGTCATAATATGCTTTAAGATCAGAGTCTGCAATTTTCACATCTTCGTCAGCAATAGCTTTGTATGGTCTGTAAACATATTCAAAATCGAACATATTGTTTTTTTCAAAATAGTCCATCTCTGCCATTTTTTTAGGCGTATAAAAACCTTTGCCTACCATATTATTATATTTGGTACTCAAACGATCCTTTTTAATAATATTTTTCCAGTATTCGGCAATTACAGTATAACCAGGATCATCACCTGCTTTTTCAAAGAAAGATCTGATCTGTGCTGTATCCACCTGGCCTGTTTGCTGATTTGTAAAATTCTGTAAAATAACATAATGGATATTTGACCCGTAGAGTAAATCTTCCAGTTCTGCGTCACTTACAGAAAGTCCTACTTCATCGAAATAAGGCTCCATTAAGTACTTTTGTAAAACATCATTCCAAGCCTGTTCTCTAATCCTCTGATCTTCTTCAGAATCAAGATTACTTTTGCGCTGTGCAACTAACAAAAACTCACGGTGGTTGTCATAAAACTCCTGAAATTCCTTGTAGTCAACATCGTCTCCGTTAATTTCAGCAACACTCGTGTCTTTTTGATTAAATAATCCCTGAAAAGTCGTTGGGTCAATAATAAATAAAAACAGCGCTACTCCTACGAAAATAATTACAAATATTCCTGCTCTGTTTCTAATCTTCTGTAATACTGCCATTACTATAATTTTTAGTGAAATTCTTAATAAAAATTCTTTAAATTAATTCAGGCTGCGAATATAATAAATAAATATTATTTACGAACAACGAATTTAAAATAATTAAAATAGTATTTTTGCAAACATAAAAAACCGGCAATGTTAAGGCTTATTGTTGATATTGGAAATACGAATCTAAAGCTGTTTTGTTTTAAAAATGACAAAACAGACATAAGTAAAGTTTTTCAATCCGACGAAGAAGCTTTAATTTTTATTAAAGGACAAGAAAAAATTCCAAGAAATACAGTATGTATATTATCAAAAGTACGGGAAATATCCTGTGAACTTGATAATTACCTGCATTCGGAATTTAAAACAATTGATTTTTCTTACCGTTTAAAACTTCCAGTATCAATTAACTACAAAACTCCCGGGACTCTTGGACATGACCGTATTGCTGCCGTATCAGGAGCGGCTGTCATGTTTCCCGGAACAAATGTACTGGTAATTGATGCCGGAACTGCCATTACATACGACATTCTTGAAAACGGAATTAATTATCTCGGAGGAACTATAAGTCCGGGAATAAAAACAAGATTTAAAGCTCTGCATACTTTTACAGGAAAACTACCGTTACTTAATATTAATGAAGGAAAACAGAATTTATTCGGAAAAACTACCGAAGAAGCTATTGTTTGCGGAGTTCAGAACGGAATTTTGTACGAAGTCGAAGGGCTTATTGCTGAGTTTCAAACGCAATTTGATAATTTAAAGGTAGTTTTTACAGGAGGAGATTGCTTTTTCTTTGAAAAGTTGTTAAAAAATCGCATTTTTGCAGTGCCGGATTTAACAGCAATTGGCTTAAATAAAATTTTAGAACTAAATGTATAGACTATTTTTATCAGCGATAATCATTTTATCCGTTTCTTCAGCAATTTTTGCTCAGGGCAGAGTTGGATCACCCTACACCAGATATGGTATAGGCGACATTAATAACAGTACCCTTGTCCGTAACAACTCAATGGGAGGACTGAGTTATACTCTTCCTTATAACAACAACATAAATTTTATAAATCCTGCAGGCACAAACGGAATAGACAGTCTCACTTTTCTTTTCGATTTCGGGCTTAACGGAGGTATCAGAAATTACAGCACCGAAAGCCCGGCTTATTCACAAACAAAAACAGATTATCAGCTTTCACATATTCTGTTCGGGTTTCAGGTAAAAAAATGGTGGAAAACAGGAATTGGTGTAATGCCTTACAGCAATGTAGGTTACTCTATAAAAGCAAATGATACTCTTTTAAATGTAAGTAAAGATTATCTTTATGCCGGAACCGGAGGCGTAAACCGTGTGATGTGGAATAATTCTTTTTCCCCTGTAAAAAACTTTAGTGTAGGAATTAATGCTTCTTTTCTTTTTGGTAAAATATACCAGTCAAATGCAATTGATTTTGATGACGACAGCGGAGCATATTTAAACGTTATTGAACAAAATATTATTCGTGTAAATGATTTTACTTTTGATGCCGGACTTAATTATACCATTAATATAAATAATAAAAATGCCATAAGTATCGCCGGTGTTTACGGTTATAATTCCGAACTTAACAGTTTAAGGAATACTGTTATTTATAATACTCTCAGTACTGGTAGTTCTGCTGTTGTAGATACAATTTATCAATCAGAAAAAGAAGAAGGAATAATAAGTTTACCACAGAAAATCGGTGTCGGGCTTGGCTACAATCATGAAAACAAGTTTTTTATGGGAGTTGATTACACCATACAGGACTGGAGTAACTCTCAGTTTTTCGGAGTTACAGATACTTTAAGCAACGGGTCATACTTCTCGTTAGGGACAGAATTCACCCCTGCCGGAATAAACGGAAATGCTTACAAATACTGGCAAGGTGTAAGCTATCGTGCAGGAGTACATTTCAACGAAACATATTTCAAACTGGCTTCCGGCGAAACCCCTGTCAGCGACTTTGGCATAAGTTTTGGTTTAGGACTTCCAATGAAACGTTCTAAGACTTCTTTTAATATCTCATTAGAGTTAGGGCAACGAGGTACTCTGGAAAATAACCTGATAAAAGAAAATTATGCTATTTTTGGGGTCAGTTTTAATCTCGCTGAGATGTGGTTTGTAAAAAGTAAATTTGATTAGACTAATATATAAAGAATACAGTTATGAAAAGTAAAGTTTTTTTACCGGTTTTAGTGATAGGGATGATCCTTAGCTACAGCTTAAATGCTCAGGACGAAAAATACGGAGACGACCCGGAATCCTGCAGAATAAATTTATCAACCTACACCGAGTTTTTTAATCAGAAGAATTATAAAGATGCTATGCCGTCATGGAGATGGTGTTTCCTGAATTGTCCGGAAGCTACAAAAAACATCTATATTCACGGAACCACAATCATTGAATATTATATTAATGAACAAAGTGATGCCGCAAAACGCGAAGCTTACATAGACACTCTGATGATGGTTTATGATAACAGAATAACTTATTTCGGACAAAAAGCAATGGTTTTGGGACGTAAAGCAACTTCAATGCTTAAATACAAACCAGATAACGTTAAGGAAGCTTATGATGTTCTTACCGAATCATTTGAGCTCGGAGGAAATGACTCTGAATACTTTATCCTGGGATTTTATATGAATACCACTGTTGTTCTTTTCGGAAAAGGTGAACTGACTAAAGAAAACGTTGTTGAAATATATAGTAAGATAAGTGATGTTCTCAATTATCAGATAGCAAATGAAACAAAAGACGACAAAAGAGCTAAAATCGAAGAAACAGCAAAATCTGTTGAAGAAATGTTTGTCAATAGCGGAGCTGCTGATTGTGAAGCAATAATCAGTCTGTTCGGGCCTAAATTTGAGTCCGATCCTACAAATATTGAACTTGCAAAGAAAATCCTCAATTTACTCGACAGAGGTAAAGCAGACGAGTGCAAACTTTCTGACTTATATATGAATTGTGCTATTGCTGTTTACAATGTTGAAAAAAGTTCTTCATCTGCTCATAGTATTGCACAAAGCTATTTTAAAAGAGGCGATGGCGAGAATGCAGAAAATTTCTATTCAGAAGCTATCAACATGGAAGAAGAGCCTTTGAAGAAAGCAGACATGTACTACGAGCTGGGACTGTTGTATTACAATATTCTGAAGAACTTCCCGAAATCACGTCAAGCTGCAAGAAATGCTATCGCGAACAATCCTAATTATGGAAAAGCTTATCTGTTAATAGGAAGAGTTTATGCTGCCGGCGGTTATTGCGGAGAATCAGCTTTTGAAAAGAAAAGCGTTAACTGGCTGATAGTTGATCAGTTTATTAAAGCAAAAAATGTTGATCCTTCTGTTGCAGAAGAAGCAAACGAACTTATAGGACGTTACTCAGGAAGTTTCCCTACTCAGGAAGAAGGATTCTGGGTAAATGTAGCCGAAGGCCAGACTGTTACTATTGGCTGCTGGATAGGAGAAACTACTACAGCAAGATATATTAAGTAGTGATATCTAAAATAAAAATAGCAAAAATAAATATTATCGTGCTGATGTTTATCGTCAGCACGATATTTCTTTGTTGTAAAAACGATATCGAAACTATTAACCGTATTACAGAATCAAACTCATTACCTTCTTTTGTTGTAACTGATCTTGAAACAAACTTTAGTGATTCAGGCAGAGTAAAGATTAAGATCTACGCCCCCGAACTGGTCAGATACGACAAAGCCGAGGTTCAATATGACGAGTATCCGAAAGGAATTCATGTGGAGTTTTTCAATTCTGCAATGGAGGTAACCGGAACTTTAAAGTGCAACTATGCAAAATATCTTATTAATGAAGAGATCTGGGAAGCAAAATCAGATGTTGAAGTTAATAACGAGGCCGATGCCGAAAAAATCAATACTGAACAACTATTCTGGAATATGAAGAATGAAACGATTTATTCCGACAAGTTTGTAAGAATAACAAGAACAGACGAAATATTATTCGGAGAAGGTTTTACTTCAAATCAGGAATTTACCAAATGGAAGATTTTAAGACCAACAGGATCAATAAAAATAAAAGATGAATAAAGACAAGTTTATTATTGTAATTGAATATGCATGGATTTTAATGGCTGTGTTTTGTTTGGCAGCAGGAATTTACTACCATAATAAAATAGGCATTAACAGAGCATGGATGGTTTATGCCATGAGTGTAATAAGTCTTGGAATGTTCGGAGTAAGACGCATGCAAAGAAAAAACGCAGAAAAAAGAAAAAACAGATTTAAATAATGGATTGGCTGATTATAATTATTACTATAATCTTATCGGCATTTTTTTCCGGGATGGAGATAGCTTTTGTATCTTCAAATAAACTACGTTTGGAGCTGGCAACAAAGGAATCCGGCTTTAGCTCCAGAATTCTGACTGTTTTCAATAATAATCCTTCCAGATATATTACAGCAATGCTGGTCGGAAATAACATCGTATTGGTTATCTATGGTATTTTTATGGCCAAGATATTAGAAACTCCCATAAGAGAATTTGTTAGTAACGAATTTGCAATTCTGATTATCCAAACTTTTATTTCGACTCTTATTATTTTATTCCTGGCCGAGTTTATTCCCAAAACATTGTTCAGAATTATAAGTCATTCCGCTTTAAAAACATTTTCGGTGCCATTGATAATATTTTACTATCTGTTTTACCCTATAGGTAGTATTACCATATGGTTTTCATCAAGACTGATCCGCATGTTTTCAAAAACCGGAGTGGACTATACAATAGAAGAACGTGCATTCGGGAAAATTGATATTGACGATATAATCGAAAAAAGCAAATCTGACAATAATGAATCACAGGCAGCACACGAACTGAGAATTTTCCAGAATGCCATGGATTTTTCTTCGATAAAACTACGTGAGTGTATTATTCCGAGAAATAAAATTATTGCAGTGTCAATAAACACTGAAATTTCCGAACTAAGGGACAAGTTCATTGAGTCGGGACATTCAAACATACTGGTATATAAAGATAATGTTGATGAAATTGAAGCATATATCAACGTAAAAGATATTTTTAAAAATCCTCAGAAACTAAGAAATATAATGCGGCAGGTTTTAATAGTTCCGGAAACAATGTCTGCAAAAAAACTCTTTGAGCAACTTATTAAAAACGGCAAATCACTGGCTGTGGTAGTTGACGAGTTTGGTGCTACCAGCGGAATGGTTACTGTAGAAGATATTCTGGAGGAAATTTTCGGGGAATTTCAGGATGAGCACGATGCTCCGGAAATAAGTGTTCAGATTACAAATGACGGAAACTTTATATTATCAGGCCGTCAGGAAGTTGACGTGTTTAACGAAGAATTCGGCTTCGACCTGAGCGAGTCTGATGAATATGAAACTATTGCAGGATATATTCTGTATCATACCGGGAATTTCCCTAAAGAAGGGAGCACAATAAATGTAACTGATCTGGGTAAAACATATAAATTTAAAATCCTGAAAATTCAGGATACCAGAATTGAAAAATTAATGCTTTACGATATTTAAAGTACTCTGTATCTGATCCGTATCGTTATAATTATTACAATTTATTTATAATAAGTTATGTCTTTAGCCAGGTAGTTAACATTGTAAAACTTTATTTTTCAGATGTCAGTTTATTTCACTTTTTATTAACTTTGAACAAAATAATTAAAATCAGAGTTATGAACAAACGTGTTAAATTAGTCCTGTTTTTTATCGTGTTTGCTATTTTAACCGGTTGCGCCACAATAAAAACGGTTAGTACAATCAACAGCGGAAACATTAACGCGCCTTTAAAAGGAGACCGGGTTGTGCATTACGAAGCAGTTGACAATACCATTTTTGTAAAAGTAAGAATAGACGGTTCTGAAAAAGAATATAATTTTATTTTTGATACAGGAGCTATCAACGCGATTGATGCAAATCTTGCAAAAGAACTGGGGCTTGAGCAGGTTTCGTCAGTAAAAGCAACTGATTCAGGTAATTTGTCGGTTGAAACAGGTGTTTACAGATCAAAAAAATTATCAGTCGGAGAAATCACGGTAAAAGATCCCGGATTTATAGCTCTGGACTTGTCTTTTATTGAAGAA
The DNA here is from genome assembly GCA_003249955.1 of Bacteroidales bacterium. Classification (GTDB taxonomy): domain Bacteria; phylum Bacteroidota; class Bacteroidia; order Bacteroidales; family ML635J-15; genus Bact-19. The sequence continues at coordinate 24,091 of QKHS01000005.1, forward strand.
ATTATTGACACTGAAGTTGACGGAATTATCGGGAATAATTTTCTGAAATTCTTTGCTGTCACAATCAATTATGAGGATAGTACTTTGATTTTTTCTTCTCAAACAGAACGGGACATTCCTTCGGATAAGTATTATATAATGGATTTTGCTCAAAATATTTCAAGCGGATATTCTCCCGAAATAAATTGCCGTTTCGGAGATTATGAAACCAAAGCCTATATTGATTGTGGTAATTCCGGGTACATTACATTCCCAAATGAAAATATTGAAAAAAGCGGGCTCCTGAAATATAATCACATCATATCCGAAGGATCAAGCAGTGGCGGGGCATTCGGAATTCCTGATTTTGCAAGGAACTACTTAATAGAAGTTGAGAATTTTTCTATAGGTTCTTTTACCGGAGAAAACATACTTATTGAATCCACTGAAGGAAAAACAATATTAATCGGTAATGACTTTCTATCTCAGTTTAACGTAAAGATAAACTATCCCGAAAAACAAATAGTGCTGTTTCCTTTTAAAGACAACCCGGAATTTGACAACAATCCTCGGGAGATGGGTTTTTCTGCTATAAAAACAGAGAATCAAACATTTAAAACAGTTCTTGTTTGGGAAAACTCTTCGGCCTGGAATTCAGGTATAAAACCCGGCGATGAAATTATTGAAATTAATGGCATAGAAACATCCGGGTTAACAAACACAGAGTTTCGTAAATTAATGGACGGGTCAGATTCAATAGACATAACAATTAAACATGATGAAAATGAAATAAAAACCAGTGTTTCAAAAAGCAGTTTATTTATTAAGAATTAAAATCCGATCTGCAGGAAGCATAAAAAATTTCAAACAATGATATTGCATTTTCACAGAACGTGAGCCCGATTTTATAAGAATTAAACCCCATTTCGTTTATTATTGTTTTAATAAACTAATTCTCACGATACTTTTACACACTATAAAGTATCAATTAAACCATAAAACATTATGAAAAAGTTAATTTGGATAGTTTCTCTTTTTGTAATAATTCCTGTATTCGCGTTTTCACAAGGGATCATCTCTATAAGTCCGGGTTCCGGGAATGCCGGGGAAACTGTAAATACGGTTATTACTCTTGATGCATCGGTAATGCCTCCTTTACCACCTTCGGATATTCAGCCAGAATCGGTAAAGATTGGTACTACAGAAGCCGTTAGCTTTAACAGAACATCAAACACAAGTATTACAGCAAGTTTTGATATTCCGGCAGCAACTATTTCCGGGAATTATGATGTTACTGTAATGTTTATCGTTGGTGGAGGAACCGAATTAAATTTAAGTCTGAGTGAAGGATTCGAAATTATCGGTGCAGCATTAAGTGTTTTCTATGTTGACGGTGATTCGGGTCTGGACTCCAACGACGGACTTTCATGGGCAAATGCAAAAAACAGCCCCGGCGCTGCAATATCGGCTGCCAACAATCTTGGAGGTGGCAATATCTGGATAAAGTCAGGGACTTATAAACCTACAACCGGAGCAGACAGGGAAATAAGTTTCACTCCCGGGCAAAATGTTCATATTTTCGGCGGGTTTAACGGTACCGAGACCGATATTACAGAAAGAGATCCTGAAACAAATGTTTGTATTTTAAGTGGAGATATTGGTGTTGCCGGGGATATTTCGGATAATTCCTATCACGTAATTATAACTGCTAAAAACTCAGAGATAAACGGTTTTACCATAACAGGCGGGAATGCAAACGGCGACAGACTTTTAAGAATGGGTGGAGGCATCTATCTTGCCAACGACAAGGCAACCATTGCAAATTGCAAATTTGATAATAATTATGCAGACGAAGGAGGGGCTATGTATGTCTTCAACATAAACGGAGCGACTTCGGGCACAACAGATATTGTTACTATTGAAAATTGTGAATTCAACAACAACTCGGCTAAAAACGGAGGTGCTTTGGTTTTAAGAGTAGGTGCAAGCTCAGATATAAGCAATTGTACATTTACATCCAACTCTGCCGAATGGCGTGGCGGAGCTGTTTTTATTGATTACGGGGCATTTGAAACTGCTCCCATAAGTTTTAACTTATGCACATTCACAAATAATACAACCTCAGGAAACGGAGGGGCTATTTATACAGATGACATGGCATCTCAGCTTGGCGGCACATATTGGTTTGTTACAGATTGTGATTTTCAGAATAATTCGGCTACTTACAGGGGTGGTGCAATTTCAAATTATAACAATACCGGCAATTATCCCGATATATCGACAAGTAATTTCACAGAGAACTCAGCAGGTGCAGGCGGTAATGCCATTGCTAACGACAACGGGGTTCATCTTACAGTAAATAATAACACTTTCGGTAGCGGACAGGATATTAATTCGGATCAGACATGTACATGCGAAGGCACCGACTGTCCTTAATAAATGAAAATATATGTTGAATCTTTAAAATGAGTATCATGAAAAAAATAATAATATCAATTATCATAACATTTCTGGGTTCTGGAATAATGTCAGCCCAAAGCGTATATTATGTAGATGGTGCTGTAAGTTCGTCCGGTAACGGGACATCATGGGCAACAGCTTTTAAAACAATTCAGGAAGGGATAAATGCCGCATACGGAAGTTTGACTGATCCGGCCTCTGAAACAGCTCAGGTTTGGGTAAAACATGGAACATATTATGTGTATGTAAATTCCGATGTAAACACAATTAATATGCTCGAAGGTGTTGAAATTTACGGAGGTTTTAACGGAACAGAAACCGAATTATTGCAACGTGATTTCGGGACAAATACAACTATTATTGACGGACACCAGAGTTCCGAAAGTTCAAATCAGGTAAGGCATGTGGTTACTGCTTTCGGAAACGAAGTGAGTACCGATGTATTTGAGAGTTGGACAAACGGACTTTTGGACGGATTTGTTATCACAGGTGGGAATGTGGGTATCGGAAAATCAAAAAACGGAGCTAAAGTTACATCTCCGGCAGAAATTCTTAACAATGGTGATGCTATATCAGGAGCAGGTATTTTGATTTTTAAATCTGCTCCGGCAATTCATAACTGTGTTATTATGGATAATTCTGCAGGAAAAGGCGGAGGAATGTATATTATGTCAGCAACCGGATTCCCGTCTGTAAACAATGACAAGGCATCAATAAGAAACTGCACATTCATTAACAATCATGCTATGATGCGCGGAGGCGGACTCGCTATTGATCTGGGAACCGAACCCATAACAGAAGCCTGCAAATTTACCGGCAATACTTGTGATGCAAAAGGCGGGGGTGTATATATTGACTGGGTTTGTCCAAAACCGGTGTTTATTAATTGTTTATTTGCAGAAAACTACGCTTCGAGAGCCGGGGCTATTGGTGTTGACGGATCTTCAAGTCCATATCTTATAAATTGTACAATAACAAATAATTCTTCGGCAGATGTTGGTGCCGGACTTTACACCGGAAGCTACAATGCAGACGGAACCTCATCCAACGAGCCTACTCTTATAAACTGTATTGTGAGCGGAAATACTGCTGATTGGGGTGGTCCGGTGGACTTAAGAATATGGCACGATGATTACTTTTATGCCAGCCACAGTATTTTAGGTTCAGGATTTACAAGTTCCGGAGAAGGTGTGAGTTATGAAAATCCTGTATTTGCAGACATAAGTGCTTCGGATTATTCTCTTGTTTTTGGTTCTGCCGGAATAAATGAGGGGACATCAAGTGATGCGTTGGATATTTTCGGTTATATTCCGGCAACCGACATAAACGGAAATCCCCGTGATGCAAATCCTGATATGGGATGTTACGAATATATTCTGACCAATATTTCAGATAATCCTATAAATCAGGATAATGGTTTTGAAATATATCCGAATCCGGCGACTGATGTTATATATATTTTACCTGCTGATGTAATTGGTACGTATAATCTGACAATTTACAACAGCATAGGGAAAGTGGTTGTAAGCAATAATTTCGCCGGGCAATCTGACATAAGTATCTCCGGATTTAGCTCAGGTATTTACTATGTAATGATAAAAAATGACAGAAAAAAATATACAGAAAAAGTGATCGTAAAGTAGTAATGTGTGGGCATTTTGCGAAAGCGGTGGCCATAAAATTATGGACATCGCTTTTTTGCTTTAAACTTGAAGCAAATTATATTTTTTTACTGTATTACGATCTTCTCTACAACAGATTTTTCACTATCGGAAACTTTAATGAAATAAATACCGGGAGTGACATCAATGTTAATATCTTCACAAAAAACATTTCCCCTCAACAGATTGCACGAATATACAACACTTCCCGTTAAATTAATAATTTCACATTTTAAATCTTCAGGCAAATTTTCATATTTAATGGTAAATCTGCCATTATTAGGATTCGGGAATATCGAAAATATGGTATTGGAATCCCCGAAAATTCCTGATATAATATCAATATTAAAAACGCACGAATTCTCACAGGAATTGGCATCTGTTATTACATATGTTATTTCATAATTGCCATAAGCTTCAGACGGATATAAAACATTATCAATCACGCCTGCTCCATAATACGTTCCATTATCCGGCATTGCTCCTGTAAGCACAACAGGATCTGATGTATATAAGATCTGATCCTGAGGACAAACAGGGGGTTCCGGAAGACTGTAAAATATAACAGACATTGTATCCACTGTAAGACATTCCATATACACCTCTGCCCAGCTAAAATTATAGTTCCCAAACGAAAAGACAGTCACACCTGAGTTTGGATCTTCAAAATCTGAGAAAACGGCTTCACCGGGACCATCAACCATATACCAGAGCCCGTTATTTCCGGAAACGCCGGTCGCATTCAACTGAAAATCCAAACCACAAACTACAGCATCCTGACCTGCAGATGTTGACGAAGACACACAACATTCCGGACTGTTTGATGCAAGAACCGTTACATATAATGCTGTATCATAAACACAACCAAAGTTATCTGTAACATTTAAAATGAAAGGTTGTTCTGTATCAACATCATCCTGTGTTGTTGTTAAATATGTTCCTGTAGCACAGTTCTCATTAACAGAACCTGTAAATGAAGAGCCGTAAGACCCGAACCAATTAATTTCAGAATAGGTTTGGGTGTATTCCCAATTATCAGGATAAATTGAGTTTCCAAACTCTATCCACCAGCCAAAAATAGTTCCGGCATCAGCAGCCCAGTTATCGCATATACGAATATTCCATAAGCCGTTTAAAGGACAGCCTAACAAACCTACAAGATTCCCATATGATGCATAATTCCCTGCCGGTAATGTAGTTTGAGCAGATGCAGCATTTTGCATTGTAATTGTAGCTGTTGGTGTTATATTGTACCAATAACCTTCACTTGGCGGATTACCAAGATTACAGCCTCCACCCCCCTGTATCCCCATTTGAACTTCCTGCCCATTGGGACATTGAATATAAAAAGTAAGGTCTCCAAGATACGTATGGGCCATATTCATGTGTATAGCAATCAAATCATCTATTGAGTTTAAGGTCTGACCAGCTTCATAGCAATCAATTTGAATTCTGTTTTCGATACATAAAGGAGGGTTATCCGGAATTGGCATTGTGTCTCCGATTACAGGGACACAATCTCTTGTCCATGAGTTGGGAGAAAATTCTGCGCACGCTGTAACCGGTGCCCCCAGACAAATTTGTTCCTGGTTTAACCCCGTATTTGCTTGATTAAAAACCGGTGGCAATGAACCCCTGACACGCTGAACGACATGGTTGTTATTAACACAGCCCTGGGAGTCTTCAATAATTACAGTTACATTCTGTCCCTGTCTTGACAAGAAAGTATGTGTAACTGTTGTCATTCCCAAACCAGATACAACAGGACTTCCATCCTGAAAATCCCAGAAAAATGTGTTTGTTGCATCATTACAGGTATAAGCTGTACTAGGGTAGGTTCCCTGCGCAGTAAATTCTACAGGCATTGACTCACCGGCATCTTCATCCCAACAAATATTAATATAGCCATCGTCCTGAATTTCAGGAAGAGTAGAAACTATATTTACCTGTCTCTGCTGACAAACAAAATTACATGAAAAAGTTCCTGCCCATGATGCTCCGGTTGATGTCCCCGTAAAGACAAAAGTCAGGCAACCACTTTCATTCATATTTGAAGCCTGAACTGCTATTGTACCACCTACGGTTGAACTGTCATAACAAATTAACAACGGGGCAGATGTTGAACTCCCGTCATAAATACATAATGAGGTGTTTACCGGAAAACTGTATGACGAAATAAACAACGTCACATGCCTGTTTAGCTGGTCACTGGAGCAGGCTGTCATCGTAAATGTCTGACCGGCACTGTAACTGCCTAACGTAAATGTACCCGAACAGGCTTCTATGCTCTGTCCATCGAGCCCGCTCATTACATAACTTTGAGCATTTAAGGAAATTGCAAGAATTGTGATAAAACCCACAAGAAAAATTCTTTTCATAATATTATTATAAATGTGTTAGGACAAACAATAGCTCAACTGTTAAACAGACTTCAAATTTAATAATTATTATTTTACAAAAGCAATAAAAAAGCAAATAAATATATAAATAATTACAAACTATGAATTACACTTTAAACAATTCTTTAAACTTAGGAATTGTTTTGATTTTGTCCCAATTTATCAATGCAAGCATCATAGCCACCAAAAACGGTAAAGCAGGAGTGCGGTACCGGACAATTGAGCCGGTGTTGGGGGTATAAACGCCGACAACAACATAAAGAAAAAGGATAAACATTGCCGAAAATAAAACAAAACGCAGCGTTCCGGCATCGGGTTTTCTGAAAAAGATAATTGCCATAACCGCAATAAGGCAAAACAAAACTATTTCAAGGAATGAAAACAACATAAACGCAGAATTTATCTCGGATGGAAATGGCCTGAAAAAACTGTTTACCAAACCTTCAGGAATAAGTTTTACAAAACTTACGATATCCGGACTCAGACGGGTAAGGTTGTATGTGCTACCCGGATCTTCCTGAAGAGAAATGTAATTAATAAAATCGTTTTGCTTGCCTGATAAGGTCTGAATAATATCATATCCCAGAATTTTGCCGCTGAATATTACCAGAATTGCCGAAACTGCAAGTATTGAGAAAAATGTTATTAACTGATATTTGATTTTCATTCTTTTGCTGATAAACAAAAACAAAACAGCAGGTAAAAAAGCCGGCAGAACATAAATTTTTGAAGCAAAAATCAATGCTGACGATAAGATAAAACCAATAAGGTAAAAAATATTAAACTTGTTGTAAATCTTAATCAGAAAATAAAAAGCAAATCCAACCGAAAACATCATTAAACCTTCTTTCATAAGGCCGGATGTCCAGAACCAGCACGAAGGAACCAGAAAAGAAGCAAAAAGTAATAAAAACCTGTTGGTTTTCAACATTTTTGCAAAGGCCTTAAACAAAACAAAACAACCGAGAAATGACAGAAATGCCATCATCACAATATGAATAAAAATATTGCCGCGGGAAACAAAACAAACAATTGCATTAAAGCGCATTATTGTACGGTTGTCATTAAAAAGCCCGTAATCAAATTTGCGTGTCCAGTGGTCAGCATTATCATAATATTTTTGGAGTTGCGGCTGATCGCCCTGAATACCTGTTACAAGCCTCAGGTAATCTGTAAAATTATCGTCAGCGGCATCATACAAGGCAAGCCCTCCACGATAAAACTTATGAATATCAGACATTGCCGGATCGTAATAATATGTGTAAACTGAGTAAACCCCGAGTCCTCCTGCAAGTTTCGCTACAAACAAAGCAACAAACACAATTCTCTTTATTCCTTCGTGCCTGAAAAACCTGATGAAATAAATTGCCACACCAGATAAAACCGCAAACAATATGGCTAAAACAATATTCATTAACTGAAATTATAGGTTTGTCTGTGTTTTTCGGGAAGGTAAACAGGCCTGGTTTCATTAAGTGTTTTACCGGATAAAACTGCTTCGTATTTTTTCAGATATTCCTGTGCCATTTTTTTTGAATTGAATTCATCTCCTGCATATTCCGAGATAAATTTCCGGTCGAATGAATTTACATTTTTTAATGCATTTGCAATTTCACTGCTTTTATCTGATAAAAAACCCGTTCCTTCTTTAACAATTTCGGGCAAGGCTCCGTAAGGAGTCCCGAAAACAGGGCAACCTAAATACATACTTTCTGTCAGGGCAAGTCCGAAAGGCTCATCCCACAGAACAGGAAATATCAATGCTTTTGATCCTGAAATTAAATTCATTTTCTTCTGTCCTCCTACCATTCCGTAAAACTTAACCTTAGAATCTAAAGTAAGACGAAAACCCATTTTGAGATTAATTCGTTTCCCGCCCAATACTGCAAGTTTTTCGTCAGCCTGAGAGCATATTCTCATTGCTCCTTTAAGATTTTTTACTTTCCATGCTGCATTAGCCAGAAAATGCACATAAGTACGTTTATTGTCATATTCCGGTTTGCCGTAATCGTTCCAGTCAAGCCCGTTATAAACATAACTCTCTGAATTATGTCTTTCTGCATGATTTTTTGAAACAAAAACGGTATTTATATCAAATTCCTGACCGGGGGAACTGTTCCCGTGAATTGTAGTAATATTAGGTTTGGAAATTTTCTCTTTGACCGGGAAATTAAAATGAACAATGTCTGTGTTTTCAGGAATTTGTTCATTTAGCGGCAACTGAGGGTTAAAAATTCTGACTTCTCCAAAATCGCAGGCCGAACCCGGAGCAACAAGATATGTTACTTTATGTCCGGATTTTACCAACTCTTTACCCAGATACCAGATAACCCGCTCTGTTCCGCCATAAAGCAGAGCCGGAATTTTTGAGGGGTTGACAATAGTAATATTCATAAAATACTGATTAAAATAACTGATCAGGGTTTATTGTTAAAAAATCTTCAACCGACATACCTCCTGTTCCTACAAAAAGCACTTTCGACGGTCTAAAATACTTGTTAAATTGCATCAAGCCTTTATTCTTAGACGTCATACCGCTTTTAACTTCTATCGCGATAATTTTATCTCCTTTGGTAAGAACAAAATCAACTTCATCATCACCTTCACGCCAATATGACACAGAAACACCTGAAATTAATGAATTGGAAATAAGATGTGCTCCTACGGCGGATTCCACTACCCGTCCCCAAAGTTTAAAATCTTTTCTTGCTTCATCAAATAATTCCTGTTTCTGAGATGACAAAAGGGCATTATTATAAACCTGGAATTTCGGGCTGGAAGATTTTCTCCTCGCGATATTTCCTGAATATTTCTCCAATCCTCCCAACAAGCCACTTTCCGATAACAGATTCAGATAATGTGCTAAAGTTGTTGTGTTGCCGGCATCTTTCAACTGACCTAAAATTTTGGTGTATGATAAAATTTGCCCGGAATAATCGCATCCAACCTCAAACAGGGTTTTCAACAATGCCGGTTTATCAACACGCGTAAGCATTAAAATATCTTTTGAAATGCTGGTTTCAATAAGAGAGTCTTTAATATAATTTTTCCAGCGTTTCTCATCATTGATAAGATCTGCACTTCCGGGGTAACCACCAAACCAGATATAATTTTCCAAATCCCACCCAAAAGCACTGTGCATTTCATCAAAAGACCAATGAGGTATATTTATAATCTCAAACCTTCCTGCCAGCGATTCTGTCAGCCCTTTCTGAATTAGCAAACGGGATGAACCGAGTAAAATCACTTTAATATTTATGTCGTGGAATTTGTCAAAATCTCTCTGCAATTTTACTTCCTCGCTCCAGTTATCAATTTTTTGAATTTCATCAATAACAAGCAAAAACTCAGTGCCACCCGATGATTTCAATTTTAAGCGTGCTGTTTCCCACATTTGCCTTATCCATAACTCTTCTAAATTCTGCTTTGAATCAGCAGATTCAAAAATATATGGCAAGTCTGTTTTCGACAATAATTGCTTAATTATTGTTGTTTTACCCACCTGCCGCGGGCCAACAAGTACCTGAATATGATTATTTTTTTCTTTAACTCTTTTTTCAAGAGTTTGCAAATAGTGCCTTTCGTACATGTTTTCAAATTTTACTCAATACACTGAGTATTTTTACTCAATGTGTTGAGCAAATTTACAAAATAAAATAATACAATATAATCTGACAGAGAATATTTTAAAATACCCGTAATTGAGGGATAACAGTAAAACATAAACTTTAACGAAGTCTTGTAATCTCAACACCCACAGCACCTATCTGTCCTCCCATAGGCGGATTTATTTTGCGTATTTTAATTTTCGCTTTTTTGAGCCCGTCAAATTCTTTAAAAATTGCATTAAGAACATTTTCGGCAATATTCTCAAGCAGGTTTGATTTGGTTCCGGTAATTACATCTTTAACAATGGCATAAGCCACCTGATAATTCAGCGCATCGTCAAGATTGTCAGATTTCTGGGCTTTTTCTGTGTCAGCCCACATGGTGAGATCAATACAAAACTTATTACCTGCCAGTTTCTCCTCATCATAATGCCCGTGAAAGGCAAAAAATTCCATGTCCGAGATAAATATTTTGTTCATAATTACCGTTTATATTTGGCAAAATTAAAAAATCCACAATAAAAACATATAATTATTACGATTCAGTAAATGTTAACTGTACTTTTTACGGTTTTCTTTTTGCACGTGATCAATTTTCTTTCGAAAGCCTCCACCTGTCGTCCTCCATCAGCGAAAAAACGGAATATGCGGTATTGTAATGTTTCTGGATAAAGGATGCTGCCCGGCGTTTAAATAAATCTTCGCCCAACCTGTCAACTATCGGAATAATAATTTTTTCGGTTTCGCACAAAACTCCGGAGGGTTGATTAAGTACTCCTGTTGTTTGCCAGTTAAGGCATGAGCATTTATAATTACATCTTGACTTTATTGCACACAAGTCACAATCGCGGTTTGATGATTGTGATTTCAGATAAAGGTTTTTGCGTTTTTCTTCATCAAAGCCCTGAAAAACATTACCAATTACAAATTCTTTGTTTGAAACCGAATCCTGAACAAACTGAACGCATGGATAAATGTCGCCGTCCGGGGCAATGGAAACCTGCTTTTGAGCCAGGTGACAATCGGTACAAAGTATATCTTTTCCTTTGATGTGAGTCGAAAATTTCATTTCGAAGGGACTGAAGAAAAACTTCTTTTCGGCCAAAGTCAGTTTTTTATAATATGCGGCCAGCTTTTCATACTGAACTTTGAGTTTCGCAAGATGTTTTTTCTCCCAGTTTCCGGCATAATTCAAAGATGCAATTACATAAATAAAGCCTTTGTCAATCAGATACTTTACAGACTCTGCATAATAATCCACTGTTTCGGGAGAAACAACCATCATAGCATTGGCATAAGGCTGGTACGACAAAAGTTTTGTTGCCCGTTCCACTATAATATCATGAGTACCTTTACCGTCAGCAGTTTTCCGGTGCATATCCTGAGCCTCTTTTACACCATCAAAGCTCATGGAAATTATAATGTTGTTTTCAAGTGCATACTGCAAAAATTCATCGTCCAGCAACAAACCGTTTGTTGTGATTTTATAGTGAAAATGATATTTTACCGGATTTTGTTTTTCGAGCGATTTACAATAAGAAACGGTATCTTTTATAACGTCTTTCTTTAATAATGGCTCTCCTCCGAAGAAAATAACCCCGATATTACCGGAAATGGAATTTACTGAAAAATCAATGGCTTTGGAAGCCGTTTCCCCGGTCATTGAAATACCGTTCTTATTTCTTCCCGAATAACAATAACTGCAACTAAAGTTGCATGAAGTTGTAAGATGTAATGTAACGTGCACTTAAATTATTTTTTTAATAATTCTTCTTTTTTCAACCATTCGATAAAATCGGCAACCTGAAGTTTAAGCATTTCTACAGCTTTATCACGGCCTTCTTTTTCCATTTTATCCCAATCGCGCGGGTATTTGTCATAATCTCCCCAGCCAACAGGATCGTAAAACACAACAGAGTTGACTTCTCCTTTTTCCTTAAATGCTTTTTGAATTTTATTTGCAGCATCAATAATAGGGTAATCGGAAACACTGCTCACTTCCATTTGTTCATCGCCGTATGCGGCATAGTCTGCGAAAGAAACAAATTCAATTATCAGGTTAAGTTCTTTATTATATGCATCGGGGTACAGATTTTTCGTTTCTTTTGACTTAACGTATCTGTCTTCCCAGTTGGAAATATTTTCGTCATAATTATAATCAATCTTTTCCCTTACAATCTTTATTGAATCTCCTTTATATTCGTCCTTAAAGCTTAAACCTTCTTTTTTAAGTTCGGTAAATATAATATTCAGAGCATCTTCTTCGGAAAGGTAAACAGGCGGGGCTATCATTACACAACCGCTTGCTCCCACTCCGTCTCCATGAACAAATACCGGTGCTGCTCTGGATGTATCAGGGTTAAACATCTGCCTGCCAAATATATTATGTGAATTCTCTGTCTGATAAAATGCAATTTCGTCTGCCCCTGAAGGAACTACAGCATTATTTGTCTGACCTTTACATGCCGCCACCGAAAATGTAACCATTGCCGTTACTATTAATTTATTTGCCTTCCAGGCTTTTGGCATATTTCTCAACAGCATATCGGGTTCTGTAAGAACGAGTTCTATCCGTGGGTATTCCGGGGCTTTGTAGTTTAATACCGGTTTTGTTTCCATATTATTGGTTTTTGATCATTTCTCTTTTTTGCTCAATCTGATTTGCTTTATAATGATTATAAAGATAAAATATTAACGGCTATAAGAGTAAATTTAGTGTAAAATTCCATGTAAACAGGTAATAATTTATCAATTATTTTTTATTTATGAATCAGATATAAATAAAAAAGGCTATCTGCATCTGGTAGTTAGAAGCATTTCGTCAAAAAGCGATTCAGGCATACCGGAAATTTCTACATCTCCAGCCTCTCGATAACTGATAACATAAAACATAACAAATCGTTCATATATTTCGAATATGCGTACCCGATTCTGCAAATTCAATTACAGTATAATTAATCGTGATTTAAAATTCTAAATATCCCACAAAACGTAATCGGGTCAATTTCTCTAACAATATAGGATTTAATAATATTAATCTTTTTTAACTATGTTAACCCAGATAGCCAATCATGTAAAACAATTTAAAACCGAGTATGATTGCAAGAATAGTTCCTATCCCGCTTGACACTAAAACTACAATATTCTTTTTTGACTGTTTTGTAATCAACCTGATAAACACATAAGAAATTAAATAATATCCTACAACAGTTAAAAAATAAAAATGAGAGGTGTAAACTAAAATATACCCACATAAAAGTCCTCCTAAAACAGTTCCGATAAGCATCCCGACAACACTGCCAATAATAGTCCTTAATGTAATATTTTTATCCGCCTCGGATTTTTTAAAGTTTTCCGTTTCGGCTTTTACCAATTCAGCAAGCTCATTTTGAGATAAGTACTCTGATTCTATTTTACCCGTTATTTCACTTGGCTCCATTCCTGCATAACACAAGTTGCTTATTTCACTTTTCAGTCTTTCAATTTCATCTTCTGTTTCAGTTTGAATCCTGATTCTCTCATTAAATGATTCTATTCCTCCTCTCTTTTCGATAACAATTTGCAATGCTCCTTTTGCTTCGTCTGTAAAGTCTTCAATATTTGAAGAAACTTTAAGCAATTCAGAATCAGAATATTCGCTATATTTCTTTATTAAATCTTGTTTTGAAACCATAATTCAGAAAAATAAAATAATTTTTATTACGGAAACTACAACTATCTGCAACAACTAATCTGCATAAATAAATTTAAGTCCTTCTCTTTTCACATTACCAGCCTCTCGATAACTGATGTCATCAAGCAGAGCAAATCATTCATATATTCTTTGGAATTTACAGATCGCCCGGCCATACAGTGGATTTCAAGCTTTTCATCTTTTTTGTTGTATTTGCATACAACAGAAAAAACATTGGTTTTAAGAATCAGACTTTTGACATTTTTGTAGTTAAGAATTTCTTTTGTCAATTCAACATCACTGCCTTTTATCAGATATTTTTCATCAAAAACCGGGTCATTAATCTGAATATCCTGTTGCCCGAAAAATTTAAGGACTTTTTCAATAGCATCTTCTATGGAAATTGAAAAGCATACTTCTTTTTCTGATTTTAAACCGCAACTTATTTTTAAAGGATGAGTATCGGATTCTGCAAACTCAATTACGGTATCATTAAACGGAATTTTCAGATTGAATTTCTGAAGATCCTGCGAAACTGTATGCAGAATTTTAAAACTCCCGTTAGTTTCCGCAGCAAACTCTGCCCACAGGTCTCTCTTGGGAAAAATATCAATATAGCCTCTTGACTGTGTTATAAAAACTTGTTTCAAAAGATTATCTTCAGATTTTTTGTTTGTCATTTTTTCAGGGTTAGGTTAGTTATTCGTTCCGGGTTATTTATTTTTTGTCAGGTTATTATTATACTTTCACAACTTTATCAAACCTGCTGTCCATACAAACGCTCAAATCGGTAGTTACAAAATTACCATTGTAAAACAGGCTGAAAATTGTAGCCGGTGATGGTGCGGACTGAGCCTGTTCCATTGTCTCTAATTTGATTATTTTTAACGGCAGATTTCTTTTAGCAGCAGTCTCAGTTAATGATGTTGTTACATGATACTCTGAAAAAGGGCAACGGTTCGAATAATACACGACCAATCCATTGGACTCTTCACACGTCCCGCTTTTTACAGATTCTTTAAAACGGGGATTGTCTGCTTTAGGATTTATTTTTTTCACAAGCAGGCTAAAACCTGATTTTGTTGTTTCGCACGATTCAAAGCCATGTTTTAAAAGCCATTTTGTATCGCTCATAAAGTGAAACTTACTTGTTCCGGCTACCGTAACCAAACCGTTTTTACCCTGAGCCTCCGCATCTTCAACAGCAAGCCTTAGCAATTCCTTAG
The DNA here is from genome assembly GCA_003249955.1 of Bacteroidales bacterium. Classification (GTDB taxonomy): domain Bacteria; phylum Bacteroidota; class Bacteroidia; order Bacteroidales; family ML635J-15; genus Bact-19. The sequence continues at coordinate 39,097 of QKHS01000005.1, forward strand.
CGTAACCCTGCCCCTTGTACTGACCGGAAACCCAAAAACAGTTTATCATTAAAAAACCCGGGGCATCAACAGGAATCCAGGCTTTTTCAGCCGGGCCGTATTCCATAAAAACTTTTGCCCTGGCATCTATTCTGCGAAAAACATAACCGTTCTCAAACTCTTTTTTCAGCCATTCCTTCTTTAATTCATAACTCTCTTTACATTTTTTATCCGAGAAAGCACAACAAATATGCTCATTGTCAATATTGGATTTGTTAAGCTGAATTATTCTCTCCATTTGTAAAATATGTTTGTGTTATACATGCAATTTTATCTCACCAAAACTATTTATTCCGGGTTGAAGAATTTACCTGCTTTCAACAATTCCGATTTCGCCAATTGTTGTCCAAATCCATCTATCCGGCAATTTATATGTTTGTTTACCTTTCTCCATTATTCAATCTCCGCAATATCACGAATCAGCATAGCCAGTATATCGCTGCTTTCTTCACCGGAACCATAAGGTAAAGCAGTTTCAACTCCTTCTGTGATGTCCGGATTTTCTAAAAGCTTCCGGCATTCGTTCTTTAAATATTCTTTAACACCTGTCTTCGAAACACTGATATTATCCAATATACCAGAGCAATTATCTAAAATGTAAACGATATCTTCAAAATCGTGACTTTGACGTAAATCACTTCCACCCCGGGAATTGTGAGCCTCGAATTTTGCAGCCAGATAGTATTCGGGTGGAAAAACAAAAACGTCAGTTCCATTATAAAGCGTTTTTTGTATTTTAACCTCAATGCCTTCTTCATACCAACGGTTACTAAATCCAAGTACATTTGAGTCTGTTGGCATAATATCGACCTTAATGTCTTTGTATATCCATCTGCAAATTGGTGCTCCTTCTGACGTGTCGTTTTTAAATCCTCTGGCTCTTAAGTTTTCTTCCAATCTTGCAAATTGGAGTCTTGAACTAATTTCAATCACACAATCGACATCAATTGTTGGCCTGATTTCCGAAGCCGCCGGATTATCCGCATAAAGTTCAGCGACCGCACCACCTACAAAAACCATTTCATCTTTTAACTCACCCAAACCATTCGCAACAGTTTGCAACATTATAATATTCGTGCTAAGCATTTTTAAGGCGTTTGTTTAATTCGTCGGTTGCAATTTGTATTTCCCTAACGCGACCAACCCGAATAGTGTCAACAATGGTAAGAAGCTCGTAAAATAATTTATCCTCATGAACTATCTGAGGTAATGTCTTGTATAACGGTTCAATGGACTGTCCTCTGTGTGTGCCTTTAGCATCGGCCCATACATAAATATCTGTATCAGATGAAATATGTTCTTTTACCGGCGATGCAGAATGAGCAGTAGGAATTCCTTTAACAACAGCTCCCGGTTCTGTCGGAAAAACATATTTTAACCCGTAAACAAGGAACTCAAAAAAAGAATTGATATTGACCTTTCTTTTTTTACTGTCAATAAGCTTTGCAATCTTACACCTGTTAAGTGCTTCAGAAACTTCAGAAGGACTTATTCCAATTGCATTTGCAATATCAATATTTCGCCACTTATCATCTCTTATTGAAATAATCTTCAATAAAACTACAATATCCTGCGGACGCATTCCATTATGCTTTTTCATAATCACAATCATTAATTCGCGATTCGCGAATTGCAAATATACCTATAAAATCAATTCAAACAAAAAGTTTTCTCTGATTATTAAAATCGTAAGCCGTCAGCCTTCCAAAACCTTCATTATCTTTATATACACAGCCGGTATCAATATTAATTACACGATGCTTTGAAAGATCCCGTTCTTCACACTTTGTGACATTTACAGGATTATGTCCATGGACAACAGTTTTATCTGACAATAATGGATTTGTGTAAGTTTTATTACATTTCCATAGCATCGAATAATAATCAGTAAAAGGATTAAGTGCATCATCATTAAATCCGGCATGTACAAAAAGATAATTTTCAAATGCGTAATAGTATTTTAAACTTTTAAAGAACCTGATGTATTTTGGTTCAATATCATTTGCAGAATTAATTTCAAAACTTTTTAATGTTTCATTCCCACCGTTTTGAATCCATTTTGAAATATTCTTTTCATTTTCATAAGCGTCAAGCAACATCGCTTCATGGTTGCCCATCAGCGGAACAACATCAAATTCCGTATCCTGTAAGTCTATTATAAAATCAAGAACTTCTTTGCTTTTATCCCCTCTGTCAATGTAGTCACCAAGCAGAACAAGTTTGTCAACTTTCTGGAGTTGGATTTTGTTTTCTACCAATTCTTTTAAAGAATCGAAACATCCGTGAATATCTCCAATTGCAAAAAGTCTCTTATTCATAACTCAAATATCCTGATAAACCTGAAGGTAGAAAAAAAATCACATTCCCTCTCAATTTTAATGTACAACCGGCTTTTTATCATGATCAATTCTCATTACAAATATAAACTTTATTCTACAAAACAATAAAAACAGTTGTAATTTATAACAATTTTGGGACGCCCCTTTGTGCTTTGTCTTTATCCTTCCTCAAAAACCAATTAACAATCATTGTTTGCCACGAATCCTTTTTAAGAATATATTAATAATTAAGCATGAGAATAAATAAAAACTTTGAGTAAGGGTTCAATGTTACTCATCTCCAATAACCAACTTCCCCAACATAATTAGATGCTGTTAGCAAAAGTTACTTTTATCTACTCAGTTATTACTATAAAAATAAAGTTTTTTAGTTTACTGATTTTTTCAGACAAAGACATTTCGGATATTGCAGTTTTATTATTTGTTATTTGGACATTTTCAATTAATTCTAAAAAAGTCAGTGCATATTGAGATTTAATTGCGTAACCGGCGGCTTCAACTCCCTGAAGTTTCGCATTTATAACCCCAATTACTTCGCCATTCCCGTTAAAAAGCGGACTTCCACTATTCCCAGGTTGTACTGCTGCAGAAAACTGATACTGAGAGATAGTTCCTTTATAACCACTTTTAGCACTTATAACCCCTTCTGTTACTTTAATCTCTTCCCCCATAGCCGTCGTTAAAGGATAACCTAATACAAAAGAACTCTCACCTTGTTGGTTTGTTTTAGTGCTAAATCCATAAGGGATATCGTCAAAAACAATATTTTGATTTTTCAACTTTAATAATGCGAGATCAAGGTCTAAATCGTATCCCACTACATCAGCAGCATAGATTGTACTAAAATCATTACCAATTCCTTTAATCTGTATCTTTTTCGCCCCGCTGATTACATGATAGTTTGTCAATAAATAACCATCTTTGCTAACAAGAAAGCATGTGCCTTGCTTCGGACCATCAGAATCAGATTCCCGCAATTTTACAATTGGATCAGTTTTGTTTTCATCAAACTTTCGCATGGTCGGATTTTTAGCCAAATACTGTTTGGCTGTTGATTCGTCAATAAAATCATATTTCTTATCCTTATCACTAATTTCAAAATAATACGTATTCCCATTAGTAATTTCTATTGTTTTACTAAATCGATTATAATAAACAAATATTGTTACTGTAACCCTACCCTCCGAATATATTTTATATTCTAAGTTTTCATCAAAATTAATATCACTTACAAATTTATCATTTAGATAAATCTCATATTTCCAATCTTTAGAACACTTATTTGTAACAAAATTAATGGTGCTATAATCCTGTGCAAAAGACTGAAAAGCTAATACGGTTAAAAATACAAATGCAATTTTTTTCATAGTGTTCATGTTTTATAATTTCTGTTTTATAATCTTTACCATCTCACTTATACCACTCTAAGAGTCTTATTGCTCATCGTATCTTCGATGGTTAACCAGACTTTTTATCATGGCTAATTATAATTACAAATATAAATTTTATTCTATTAAACAATAAAAATTATTAGATTTTATTGCTAGAAATTTAAATTTATTGCCTTGGTTAGTATTTAAAGCTTATAAAAATTACAAAATTTAAGCTATACTAAAAAGTCGGTTGGTAATTTACCCGCTGAGAATAGAATAATTAATGATTTACGGAACATTTTAAACTGTCACATTTGAGTAAAGAAGAAATTTCCGCATGTTACAAAAATAAGAAACTTTATTTCTTTTCATTGCAAAAAAACATTATTGTAAAAAAAACTGTAATTTTGCAAGTTCAATTCTAAAATTATAGTATGGAGAACATTTTTTCACAGATCAGAGAACTCTCTGAAAAATATAGCAATTACACCGCTGAGAACCTATCTAAGTTAGTTAAAATAAAATCACTCAGCACTCAGGAAAAAGATGTGCAACTGGAATTAAAACGCCAAATGGAGGAAGCCGGTTTTGACGAGGTTAAAATTGACGGACTCGGAAATGTTATAGGCAGAATCGGAAACGGTAAAAAAATTCTTGCTTTTGACGGCCACATGGATACTGTTGATTTGGGACAGCTTGAGAACTGGAGTTTTGACCCGCTGGGCGGCGAAATTAAAGATGGTTTTGTTCACGGGCGTGGCACTGTTGACCAGGAAGGCGGCCCGGCTGCTTTTGTAACTGCCGGAAGAATCCTTAAAGAGCTGGCATTCGACAGGGATCTTACTATTTATTTTGTAGGTAGCGTTATGGAAGAGGATTGTGATGGTCTCTGCTGGAAATATATTGTTGAAGAGGATAAAATTGTTCCTGATTTTGTAATCAGTACAGAACCTACTAACCTTAATATTTATCGTGGCCACCGCGGAAGAATGGAAATTCATGTTCATTTTTATGGCATTTCCTCACACGGCTCGGCTCCTGAACGTGGCAAAAATGCAATTTATATGGCTTCACGTGCTGCTCTCGAAATTGAAAAACTGAACGAGAGACTTGCTTACGATGAGTTTCTGGGTCGTGGCAGTGTTACCATTTCGGAAATTATCTCGGGCAGCCCGTCATTGTGCGCTGTTGCCGACTATGCACGTATTCATCTCGACCGCCGCCTTACATGGGGAGAAACAAAGGAATCGGCAATAAAAGAAATTGAGGAAGTTGTAAAAGGAATGAATGCAAAAGTTGAAGTTCTCGACTATAACGAAACTGCTTACACAGGGTTACAATATGGCATGGAAAAATATTATCCTACATGGAAAATGGAAGAAAGCCACGAAGTTGTCCAAACCGGCGTAAACGCATATAAAAATGTATTTGGCAGTGCTCCCAAAGTTGACAAATGGACTTTCTCAACCAACGGAATCATGACTTGCGGAACATATAAAATTCCGACAATCGGATTTGGCCCCGGAAACGAAGTTTTGGCTCATGCTCCTAATGAAAAAGTACCGGTAAACGACCTGGTGGTAGCTGCTGCATTTTATGCTGCTTATGCTTATGAACTTGCGGAATAAACAAACGGTGCATTCGGCTCCGCTCAGTCACCTGAAAATCCGTTGACTGAGCGGAGCCGAATGCAACAATAATTATTAATAAAAACATAACTGATTAACTTATGACAACATCAGAGAAAATACAAGCCCTGGGAAAGATTGAATCGGGTTTATACAAAAAAGATTTTTTATTAACCTGGGAAAAAAGTGAGAAAGATCTGCGCATTATTCTTGAGGTAGCTGCTATTCTTAAAGAAATGCGCGCTCAGAATATTTCACCGAGAGTTTTTGACTCCGGCCTTGCAATATCAAACTTCAGGGATAATTCCACACGCACAAGATTTTCTTTTGCTTCGGCCAGCAATATGCTTGGTCTGGCAGTTCAGGATCTGGACGAAGAAAAATCCCAGATTGCCCATGGTGAAACTGTTCGCGAAACTGCAAACATGATTTCGTTTATGTCCGATTTTATAGGAATCCGTGACGACATGTACCTCGGCGAAGGAAACAAATACATGCGCGAAGTCGGTGCGGCTTTGGATGAAGGTTTTGAAAAAGGCGTTCTTCCTGTTCGTCCGGGTATTGTAAACCTGCAATGCGACATTGACCATCCTACTCAGGCTATGGCCGATTTAATGCACCTTCAGAATCAGTTTGGTTCGTTGGAAAATCTTAAAGGTAAAAAAATTGTAATGAGCTGGGCTTATTCACCAAGTTACGGCAAACCGCTTTCAGTGCCACAAGGTATTATCGGCCTTATGTCCCGTTTTGGAATGAATATAGAACTGGCTTATCCTGAAGGTTATGGTTTGATACCTGAAGTTGTTGAGCTTGCAAAGAAAAACGCATCAGCAAGCGGCGGATCGCTTAACGTAAGCCATTCTATGGAAGATGCGATGAGAGATGCTGACATTGTTTACCCAAAAAGCTGGGCTCCTTATCATATTATGCAGCAACGTACAGAGTTGTTGAAAAATGCAGATAAAGCAGGTTTGAAAGATCTGGAACAGGTTTGCCTCGCCAACAACGCAAAATATAAAAACTGGGAATACGACGAAGCTAAAATGAAACTGACAAAAAATCAGGATGCATTGTATATGCACTGTTTACCTGCCGACATCAGCGGAGTTTCATGTAAAGAAGGCGAAGTTAACGGTGATGTTTTTGAAAAATATCGCGTAAGAACTTATCTTGAAGCAGGCTATAAACCTTATATTATTGCAGCTATGATGTTCACCAATCGTTTTGAAAAACCCGCAGAGGTTTTAAAAAGCATTATGGACAGAAACAGATTGAGGGTAGGATTTTAAATTTTATACTATTTATGATATTGTAAAAATGCGGATTTTTAAGTCCGCATTTTTTGTATTATAATGCACATTGCCCTCACTTTGTTACAAAAATTCACAAAAATTGCCCTCACTTTGTTACAAAAATTCATAAAAATTGCCCTCGCTTTGTTACAAAAATTCACAAAAATTGCCCTCACTTTGTTACAAATGTGTTATATTTGCAAAAAATCAGGACATGAATATTAAAAGAACATCATTGGCAAAACTTGAAGAATGGAGAACATCTTCTATCAGAAAACCGCTGATACTAAGAGGTGCACGTCAGGTTGGAAAAACGACGTTAGTTCGTAAATTCTCTGTTAAGTTCGATATTTATGTTGAATTAAATCTCGAAACAGAAACAGATAAAATATTTTTTGAAAAAACAGATAATGTAAACGAAATTTTAAATTCAATATTCCTGAGTAAAAACAAAGTCTTTGATAAAAAATTAAGTATTCTTCTTTTTATTGATGAAATACAAGAGTCTCCTAAAGCAATAAAATTACTAAGGTATTTTTACGAAAAAGTGCCGGAATTGTATGTAATAGCGGCCGGATCTCTACTGGAGTTTGCTCTTAAAGACGTAGAATCATTTCCGGTTGGCAGAGTCCAATATATGTGTTTGCATCCTGTAAATTTCATAGAATTTCTTTCTGTTATTAATCCAACAGCGGCTTCTGAAATTGTCAAAATTCCGTTTAATGATTATGCCCATAATATTTTGACCGGTCTTTTTCATGAATATGCAATTGTTGGCGGAATGCCTGAGGTTGTTAGCCATTATAGCAACACAAAAAATCTTTCACAATGCTTAATGATTTATAAAACGCTTTGGCAAAGTTTTAAGGATGATGTTGAAAAATATGGTGTAAACAAAAGCATGAAAGATATTATAAGATTTGTAATTGATGTTGCACCAAAAGAAACAGACAGAATAAAATTCGGGAATTTAGGAAATTCCAACTATCGTTCACGAGAGATTGGTGAGGCTTTACGCACATTAGATAAAGCAAAAATAATTCAACTTGTTTATCCTGTAACAGAGGTTATTCCTCCGGTTATTCCGGATAGGAAAAAAATGCCCAGATTGCAGTTTCTTGACTGCGGGATGCTCTGCAGCATTCTAAGTTTGCAAAACGAGATGATTGGAATTGAAGACCTTAGCGACTTTTACCGTGGCAAAATAATTCAACAATTAATTTCACAGGAAATTATTTCCACTCAAAACGATCCGCATTTCCGGCCACACTTTTGGGTTAGAGAAAAGAAAGAAAGTAACGCTGAAGTTGACTTAATATTTCACTATAAATCTTTAATTATTCCTATAGAAATAAAATCAGGAAAACAAGGGACTTTAAGATCTTTGCATCAATTTACGGAAAGGGCTCCTCATCCTTATGCTATTCGGATGTATGCGGGCAAATTCAGCATTGAAGAAGGCACAACCCCATCAGGGAAAAAATATTTACTGATGAACCTGCCTTATTTTCTCGGGACTCAAATTGCGGAATATGTTGAATATTTTATAACTAACTACAAAATATCAGAAACATTGCAATAAAAATTATTATCTTTTTTGCTTTTACCTTCTTAAAAACACTCCTGTTTCCGAAGACACTATTAATTCTCCGTTTTCAATTACAATATTCCCGTTTTTAATAACGGTTTCGGCTAATCCTTTGGTTTTAAATCCCTCAAAAATTTCCAGATCGCAATTCTGGTAGTGATTATTTACCGAAATGGTATTTTCAAAGTCAGGATTCCAGATTACAATATCGGCATCGGAACCAACGGCAATATTTCCTTTTGTTTTTAAACCGAAAATATTGGCAGGTTGTGCCGAGCAAAGATCAACCCATTGATTCAGAGTTATTTTATTTGTTAAAACACCATAAGTAAACATAAGTGCCAGACGATGCTCAACTCCGCCTGCCCCGTTTGGAATATTTCTGAAATCATCAATCCCGGCAGCTTTCTGCTCAAGATTAAAAGGACAATGATCGGTACCTGCTGTTTTTACCGTCCCATCCGAAACGGCATCCCATAAAGCCTGCTGATCTTCTTTCTTCCTGAGTGGCGGACTGATAACATACTTCGCGATGTGGCTAAAATCTCCTTTATAAACGGAATCATCCAATAAAAGATAATGTGGACATGTTTCGGCAAAAACGGCTTGCCCGCTTTTCTGTGCTTCTGCAATATGTTTTAATGATAAATGTGAAGATACGTGAACTATATAAACCGGGCAATGTGCAAGTTTTGCCATGTCAATTACATTTCGTACGGCATCTGCTTCAAAAATAGCCGGACGGGACAGAGCATGAAATTCGGGACCGGTTTTATTTTCTGACACAAATTTATTTCGCATTAAATCAATTTCATCTCCCATCTCGCAATGAACTGTTACCAACCCACCCGTTTTACCAACAACTTTTAAAACTTTAAATAAATCATGATCTTTTAAACCTACGGTATTTTTGTAAGCCAGATAGACTTTAAACGAAGTAATTCCGCGGCTTATGCATTCTTTAATTTCATCTTCGGTAGAACTTCTCCATTCCACCGGACTAACGTGAAATGAGTAATCAGTCAGTGCATTTGATGCCTCCTGCTTTCTCAGTTCCAGAGCATCGGTTAAAGATTGCCCCTTGTGCGGAGTTACAAAATCCAGAATTGTTGTGGTCCCACCATAAAGAGCAGCAATGCTTCCTGATAAAAAATTATCAGAGGATGGACCTGCAGGCGTTGGTAACTGCATGTGGACATGAGGATCAACAGCTCCTGGAATAACGTATTTCCCTGAAGCATTTATTGTTATTGCGTCAGCCGGAATAATGATATTTGCTCCTATATCTGATATTTTTCCGTCTTTTGTTAAAATGTCTGCCTGTATTGTTGCTTCTGCGGTAACGATAGTCCCGTTTTGAATAAGAATATTCATTTTTGATTTATTTTCTACAAAATTACATATTAAAATTAAAAAACGGTAATTATTTCTAAGGCTTTACCAGATCAAACGCATACTTTTTATTTGACGCTTACAATATACTTAAAAGAGCCAGCCTATTTAAGCGGATCTTTCAAACAGATTACAATCTTTCAGATTAAATGTCTTCCTTCTGGACGCTAATACCAGCTAAGTATGGCATAAACAGTATCTAAATGCTTTTTATTTCAGATTCATTTGCCGCAAAGGAAAACTCAACGCCGCAAACCGAAGCTCAGCATAGATAATTATCTAACTTTCACGAATTAAAGTTCAGGAATAAAAATCTAATCAAGATTTAGTTCAAACAGCCCTTCGTTATTCTTCCGGAATCCGATTTTTTTAAGATACCACACATATTTTTCGCTATCTCCGGAAGTAACGATTCTGGTAAACCCGTTTTCGACAAACCTGTTTTTTAAACAACGATAAATAAACTTCCCGTTTTTAAGATCCCGGTATTCGGCAATAACATAGTCTAATCCTACAAACAAGGTATTTTCGTTAATGCTGTGAGCCAAAAATATTCCTGCTACAGACATATTACGCAAAACCAGAAAACTAAGAGTATTCATTTCGGGCTTATAGCTGAACCCTGGAAAATGTTTCTGAATGTCTTTGTTATAAAAATCAAGGAACCGTATCATATACTTATTCTCAGACCGTACTTCGAGTATCTCGAAGATTTCTTTTTTTGAATAAATTAAATACAGATAATAAATATCGGCCGCAACAATAAAACCGTTCAGAAATCCAACAGGATAGGCTCCGATAATAAAACCGTAAGTTGAAAAAGTAATTGCTCCGACAAGATTTATCCATCTGAACTTTACAATAGAGCTCATAGTCATCGAAACAGCAATTATTATTGAGGCTACATAGCCAATTATTTGCATTAAAGACAATTCCATAAGTAAATTACAATTTATATTTGTTGTGTAAGAGTGTTACTACAACTCCGCTACAAAACATAACCGGAGTTAGCGCAACCATAATTATGCCTGCATTTTTCCCCAGAGTTTGCGGGATAATTCTACAGAAACTTTCAATATTTCTTCTTCGTTAACTGTTTGTATTTCGCGGTCTTTTACAATAAGTTTTCCGTCCGAAATAACATGTTTTATATGATTTGAGTTTAACCCAAAAAGGAAATGTCCGTAAAAATTATTCTTGTTAAACTCAGTAGGAGAATCATAATCAAGCACAACAAGATTATTTTCGCCATCACCGGCAAACTTATTGTGACTCAGATAGTTGTGAACATTTCTGAATCTCTGGTAAGCAGAAGGATAATCGATAATATCGTTGTTCTGTCCGGCAAAAAATGCCGCTTTTGCAGACTGCAGCATATCACTGTGCATTCCGTCGGTTCCGAGCATGATATTTTTTCCTAATCCTTTTCCCGAAAAGTAACCGACTTTATTATTAAGATTACTTTCCATATTCTGTACTACCCAAACCTGAGAGTTACTTACTAATTCGCGCTCTTCTTCGTTTAAGTGGAGACAATGACCAAGAATAGTTTTTGAAGAATTCAAAACCCCGTATTCGCTTAACCTGTTCACAACTCTTTTCCCGTGAGTGCGCAGGCAATGGTTCTGATCCGAAATATCTTCAGCCACATGCACATGAATACCTGATTTGTTTTTATTCATAAGAGAAACAGCTTTTTTAAGCGTAACATCACTAACTGTAAAAGAAGCATGAAGTCCGACCAATGCCTGATTATTCTGCATGTATGAGGCTGTTTCTTCAAGACCGTGTTCTGCAATTTCCAAACCGTCACGGTCAGATATCTCGTAACACAACAAATGAGAAACTCCTACTTTATCAAAAGCTTTCCCTATTATCTCCATCGAGTTTTTAACTGCAAATGGCGAAGCATGATGGTCAATTACAAAAGTTGAACCTGCTTTTGCACATGCAATTGCAGTAGTCAACGCACTGTATTCAATCATTTCTTCATCCAGGCATTTGTCCAGAGTCCACCAGATATATTCCAGGATTTCCACAAAGTTTTCGGGATTTTTCTTAGGAGCTCCCATTCCTCTTGCCAAAGCAGAATAAACATGGTGATGTCCTACGGCAAAAGATTTTGTCACATATTTGCCACTGCAGTCGATAATATGATTGTCTTGTTCTGCTGATTCAGGACTGTTTTGCGGTACTAATTTAATTTTACCATTAATACCTTCTTCAACAATAATATCTGTTACTGAAAAATCAAGAGTTTTCCAGTCAATATAGTTTGCATTTTTTAAAACTATTGCCATTATAATTATTTTATTATTTTCGTTTTAAAGGAAGTTTTGTGCGTTTAATTCCGTCAAAAGCATAGAAAGCATTCGCTACCGCCCCGGCCGTAGGGACTAATCCTATTTCTCCAATTCCTTTTGCTCCGTAAGGACCAACCGGATCTGTAACTTCAACGCCTTTAACTATTATTTCGGGAGTCTCGTGAGCACGTAAAATCTGTAAATCTCTCATTTTATCACTGACAAGATAACCGTCTTTCATAGGCAAGTCTTCGCTGAGAGCATAACCTAATCCCATGTGTACGCCGCCGTGTATCTGACCTTCGAAAAGCATAGGATTCATTATTTTTCCTGCATCATGAGCGGCAATCATTTTGGAGATATTTCCCATGTCGTCCAAAATACATACCTGGGCAGCATAGCCGTATGAATAGTGAATTACCGGTTCCCGGTCTGTCACTCCCGGTTTTGTTGTCCAGTCGCAGACAAACTGACCTTCGTAGGTTTTGCCTGCCAAATCCTTCAACGAGCCGGTTTGCAAATCTTCTTTCATCGCTTTTGCAGCATTTATAACTGCCAGGCCAACAAGAGCAGTTGCCCGTGATGAAGTTGTCATTCCGGTTTTTATCTGGGCTTCGGTATCAACAATTACTTCTATTATATCGGGAGAGACAGATGTTTCTTCGCACAAAGTCTGTAATGCCATATTATGTACCCCCTGTCCCATTTCTGTCCAGCCGTGATGCAGGCGAATATGATTTTCGGAAATAATTTCGATTTTTACTTTAGACTCATCAATCATTCCGTTTCCGACGCCTGAGTTTTTTATTGCGCAGGCCAATCCGGCATATTTTGCATTATAAAAATCTTCTTTAACTGCATCAAGACAAGCACGGATACCAACACCAAAAACTTTTTGTCCGGTAGAAGTTCTCAAGCCGTCAACAAGGGCATTTTCGTAACGGAATTTCCACCTGTCGAAACCGGCTTTTTTGCATATTTCGTCAATACAGCTTTCAAGTGCAAAAGCAACCTGATTTGCTCCGAAGCCACGCATTGCTCCGCATGGAATATTATTAGTATAAACTGTTTTAGCTTCAATATCAATTTCAGGAATAAAATAACCGCCTGCCGCATGACCGGCAACACGTTCCATAACCTTTGTCCCCACAGAAGCATAAGCACCTGTATCCCCGACTGCACGAAGTTTTAAAGCTGTAAGTTTTCCGTTTTCATCTGCCCCGATTTCAATATCCATAAAAACAGGATGGCGTTTGGGATGCAGTCTGATTGACTCTTCACGGGTAAGAGTAAGCTTTACCGGTTTATTAAGCAAATATGCAAAAAGCGCAGTATGTCCCTGTATGCTTAAATCTTCCTTCCCACCAAAACCTCCACCGTTAGGAACCAGTGTTACCCTAACTTTTTCTTCCGGTAGTCCAAGAATCAGGGCAATTTGTCTGCGGTCTTCGTAAACACCCTGACTTTGGCTGAACAATTCCAGTCCGCCATTTGTGTCAGGCCTTGCAATTGCAGATTCCTTTTCCAGAAATGCATGCTCAATTCTCTGGGTTTCGTAGTGGCCTTTCGATGTATATTTCGATTTTTTCAATGCCTCATCTGCGTTCCCAAGTGTAAACTGAGTTGTATTAAAATGATTAGGTTTTTCAGGATGCACGCGTGCCCCGTCAATGGCTTTAAAAACATCGGTTACCGGCTCAAGTACTTCGTAATCAACCTTTATGAGTTTTGCAGCAGCTCTTGCTGCCTCATCAGAACAGGCAACAACTCCGGCAATCACGTCACCGATAAAATGGGTATTTTGCCCCTCTTCAATCATCACATGCCAGTCTTTGTAAATCAACCCTATAATTTTATCGGCAGGAATATCTCCGGCAGTAAAAATACGGGTAACTCCGTCGAGTTTTTCTGCTTCGGAGGTATCTATTTTTAAAACTTTTGCTTTCGGATAATCGCTGAATTTTAATGCAGCGAACAACATACCGTCAAAGAACATATCGTCAACGAAAGGACGTTCACCAAGCGCGGTTTTATATGCATCGTATTTTGGCTGGGAAACCCCTATCTTACCTGATGTCCGGGTTATTTCAAGAGATTCATTATTATTTATTGTTTCCGCGGCATGTAAAATGGCATCTTCGATTTTCTTATAACCGGTACATCTGCATAAGTGAGGCTTAATGGCTTTCTGAATTTCTTCAATCGTGGGGTTTGGATTATCCTGCAACAAAACTTTTGTACGGGCAATAAAACCCGGCGAGCAAAAACCACATTGCACAGCACCTTTATTTACGAAAGCTTTTGCAATTGTATCTTTTACATATTCCGGAAATCCCTCAGGAGTAAATACTTCTGCTCCTTCCAGTGTTTTCATCTTGATAACACATGCAAGTTTTGCTTTCCCGTCAATCTCCACAGTACATGCTCCGCAAACAGCCTGCCCTGAACATCCGTCTTTTACAGATGTAATGTGTTTGTCGAGACGCAAATAACTTAACAGAGTTTTTTCCGGGTCGCCGGCATAAGTCTGAATGGTGTCGTTGAGTTTAAATGTAATCATCTTTACTGTTTTTTATTTCTTTAACGTTGACTGAGCGTAGCCGAAGTCAACGTTTTTTTCAATTCTTCAATATCCGGCTTAACAGACTCAGGAATATTCAGCAATTTATTTACCGATTTAAGATCTTTTAACCCGCTTCCGGTAAGAAGAACTACATTTATGGAATTATCTGCCAGCTTCCCGTTTTTTTTGTACGAGAGCAAACCTGCAAAAGCTGTTGAAGCAGCGGGTTCGGCAAAGATTCCGTAATTCCCCGACAAAGACTGTGATGCTTCCAGTATTTCATTATCCGGCACAGTCAGGAATTCTCCATCGTATTTTTGAATGAATTGTTTTGCAAGATAAAAATTTCTGGGGATGTCAACCGATATTGAGTCTGCAATAGTTGTACTGGCTTTAGTTTCAAAATCGTCAGTATTCATATTTCTGACAATGTTGTCACTTCCTTCAGATTGAACCATAACAATAACCGGTATTTTTTCGATTATGCCCAGCTCGAGTAAATCTTCAAACCCTTTGTAAACACCCGAAATAATTACACCATCACCAACCGGCACAAAAATTCTGTCAGGAACCTGGTAATTCAGTTGTTCAAAAAGTTCGAAAGAAACGATTTTCTTCCCCTCAATAGTGAATGGGTTAAATGCAGTATTTCTGTTGTACCAACCAAATTCTTCGGTAGCTTTAATGCTTAAATCAAAAGCATCGTCATAAGTTCCTTTTACCGGGACAATTGTTGCTCCGTACATTATTATCTGGGTCAGTTTTGCAATCGGAGCTGCTTCGGGAACCATAATTATAGCTTTCTGATCCTGAGAAGCACAAAGTCCGGCAAGTGAAGAGCCGGCATTACCTGTAGAAGCAGCAACAATTGTTTCATATCCTTTTTCTTTAGCATAAGCCGAAACAACTGCCGAAGCTCTGTCTTTAAACGAGAAAGTCGGATTCTGGGAATCGTCCTTAAGACAAATTGTGAATGGTAATTTCTCTGAGTCTAACTTCTCGAAACTATAAAGCGGTGTATTCCCGACTCTTAAAGCCGGAAGACTTTCGGGATTATCAAATGGCAACAAATCAATAAATCCACGCTTTTTAAGATTCAGAAAGTCCGAACCGTTATTTTTTAAAGCCTGATAATCGTAAATAGTTTTCAAAACACCACGGGGTGGTTTTGAAGAATTATTTAACTTGCTGCATTCCGGGCATAAATACAAGGTTTGTGAGCCATCGTATTCTCTGCCGCAATCGGTACAGCGATATTTGAATTTTGAATTATTTTTAGTCATCAATCTGGTTTTGTCAATAGTCCTTTGCAAATATACAAATTATTATTTTTAACAACAATCACATGCGGGTTGCCCGCATATAAAATAATCCTGTGCGAGTTGGCTGGTGAGTTTATCGAACCAGACTCGCTCATAAACAAATCCCGCGCGAGTTACTCGCGTGGGGCCTATTACATTTTTAATACTCCAAAATCACATCCAAAACCCCCTTCATTTCCGCATAATTACGTGCCGAAGAATATTCAAAATCTATTGGAGAATTAACAATTCCGGCTTCAATCGGATTGTTATGAATATATTTTAACTTTTGTTGAAAAATTCTATGCGAAAACATCTCAATAGGATGATAACCATCCTGCCAAACTTTATATTTTGAATTTCTTTTAATTTTTAAACTTTCGTTGTAAAAGACAGGTAAATATTTAAGATATTCGCTGTCTTCCTTTAGTGTTTTGATAATTTTCACGGATGTGAATTTCTTTAAATCTCTTATTATTTCACTTATTTTTCCTACATTACTCCTACCAATCAAATGAACATGAGATGGCATAATGCAAAATGCATAAATTTCCAGTCCTTTGTTTTGTTGACAATACTTCAGTGAATCTATGATAATCTGAGCATAGTCCTGCTTCCCAAATAGTTCAATCCAATGAACTATTGTGAAGGTCATAAAATATGCTTTGGAGTCATCATGTGCTTTGTAGGCTTCGGACATAATAATGCTTTAAAAATTGGTCCCATGCGTGGAACCCACTTGATTCCACGCGGGAAACCCGCAAAAAAACAATAGGTCCCAAAAAACATAGGACCCACGCGAGAAACTCGCGCGGGATATGTTATTGAAGGTTTCTCCGAAACCCGGTTTTATTTCAGGAGCCCGGTTCTGTCGTTAAATTCTTTAATCATTTCGTCCCAACGGTCAACCTGAGAGAATAATTTACCCCAGATTTCGCGGTCGTACCAAAGTTGATTGAGATCTTCAAGCTCTTTGGCCTGCTGCTCAATCCATGTGTAATACTTCAGATTGTGAATTGCTTTACGATCATTATATGTTAATTCTTTCATATAATCCGGTCTGGTTCCGAGCATACATTTTTCGAAATCTTTAACTGCCTGAACATCTGAATATTCTCCTTTTTCGGCAGTCAGTTCTTCAAGACGGGATTTGTACATGTCGGCAGAGTCTGTTGCTATTGTTACAATAACGTCATCACTTGTCATTTCAAAATGTTTTGCAGTTTTAATTGCTGATAACAAATTGCCGATGCCGGAAATGCCGACAAGGTGTAAATCGTTAATTATTTCCTGTGGAATACCGAAAGATTTTAAATAATCATGGCCGTCCTTTTCGTTGAACAAACGAAGTATTCTCATACAGTCTTCGTCATCAATAGCAGTAACTACATCGGTATTCTTAACATTGTGTACCCACGGAACATGTTTGTCGCCAATACCTTCGATGCGGTGTCCTCCGAAACCGTTATTTAAAAGAGTAGGACATTGTAATGCTTCTGAAGCAACTACCTTAATATGAGGTGCAACAGTTCTGAGGTAATCTCCGGCAGCAATTGTTCCGGCAGAACCTGTTGCCGACACATAAGCTGCAAGCTGGCTGTTTTGGGTTTTTATCAGATTATATACATCTTCAATTGCCCTTCCTGTTGTATTGTAATGCCATGCTGAATTCCCGAATTCATCAAACTGATTAAAGATTATGCAGTCTGGTCTTGTACGACGGATTTCCCAACATTTATCGTAAATTTCTTTAACGTTTGATTCGCAACCGGGAGTGGCAATTACTTCTGAACCGATAACATCGCGAAGCCATGTAAATCTTTCTTTACTCATTTCTTCCGGCAAAATAGCTACTGATTCTGTTCCCATAAGTTTGGAGTCGAAAGCTCCGCCACGACAGTAATTTCCTGTTGACGGCCAGACTGCTTTATGGTAAGTAGGATCGAATTCTCCGGTTGTGATTCTCGGAGCGAGACAACCATAAGCTGCTCCTACTTTGTGGGCACCTGTAGGAAACCATTTGCCGATAAGTAAAACTATTCTTGCATCAACTCCTGTTAACTCTTTTGGAAGTTCAATATAATTTACGTTTCCGTATAAGCCACCTTTTTCTTTGGGTTCGTTTTTCCAGGTAATTCTGAAAAGATTTAACGGGTTAATATCCCACAAACCAATATTTTTCAACTGGTCTTTAATCTTATCCGGGATTAAATCCGGGTTTCTTTGTTGTTCAAATGTCGGTAATATAATACCTCTTTCTTTAAAACGTTTTACTGCATTTTCCAATGCTTTTTCGTTTGTTACTTTGTCAATAATCTGAATCATGATAAAATGTTTTTATTTATATTTTTAGTATTTTCAGTATCTGTATCTCTCCTGCACAAAGCTCCCACGGGGATTATATTCACAAAAATCAGGTTATATTTTCTCCCGGATAATTTGCAAAGATACAAATTTCGTAGTTATTGGATAAATATTGCAAAATAATTGTGTAAAACCCTGTATATACGGTTTTTTAACATCCTGAAAAGAATCAGAGAATATGTTTATAAATAAACGGTTCAGATGAAAAATTAATTTTAGCACGGGACATTGCTGAATTTACAATTAGCTATATCTTTACACTCGTTTTTAACTCTCAGAATTATTATTTTAAAACGGATTACTTTTTATGAAAACTTTTTTAAAAAACGCTGTATTATTTTTCTGTTCTTTTTTGCTCATTTCTAATGTTTACGGACAGGAAGATTTTTCGGCTGAAGGCAGTAATGTGCTGAGAATTGAAAACGAAGTTAAACTGGCTGTCCCTGAAAGTATTTCTGTAGAAGTCTGGAATTACTTAACTACAAAGTATGCTGACGAAAACCTTCCGGAAATCATGTCTGATGATTTGTTTGACAGTAAAATTGATGAAGATTTAATAGTTGACCAGTATTACGACAACCTTGATTTTCAATTACTTTCCGGAAGTAACGGAATTCGTCATCGTAAAAGATTTGTAATTATGGACACTGCCAGCCGGAAAAACGGCCGGGAGTTAATGCAAATTAAAATTAACAATATTAACTCAAATGAACAGAGCCGGGGAGAGTATAAATATCCGGTGAAGTATTACGATACAAATAAAGAAAAATACGACAATCTTGCTTTCTTAGGATTAATCTCAAGGGAATACCGGGAAAGTGTTGTATTTTTATTAAACAAGCATGGCATCGATGCTACAAAACTTTTCCCTACAATTATTGTGGAACAGTTAAGAAAAAGACTTTACATAACAAAACGGGATCAACCGTTTCTTACAATTACACTAGATTATGTAACATCTAAGTACAAAGATAAAGAATGTAAGTTTGTTGAATTGGAGTTGGAATTAAATGAAATCTGTTATACTGAAAGTGATTCTGCAGTTAAAGCTAAAATGGAGGGCATAACCAATGACATAAAAACAGGTTTGATTGAGAAATTCCCTTCAATTAAACAGGATCAGACTCCAAAATACAATAAGTCAGCCAACTACATGGGGCTCGATATTAATAAAATTAAAGAGTCTCGTGTAAAATGGGTCAAAACAACAATAATCATAGTATCAATATGCATATTGGCTATTGTTGCATTCCTTGTTCTGACAAGAAAGCGCAGAAAAAAATCCAGACACTCAATAAAATTTTAATCTGTTCTTATTTTTACATCATTTAACCGGAGAAACAGTAACTAATCAGCTCTGACGTGTTACACCGGCTACACATCAAAAAGGCCTGCAATAAATAATTGCAGGAAATATAAAAAGAATAAATTTTGATTTATAAAATATCATTATTATGTTTGTAGCTTATAAATGTATGCATATAGTTGTTGTGTTGTTGCTATATGTATATTTTAGAGGAGAGGAGATTCTAATTTAAAAATTACAAACGAATGAAACTATTTTTATTTTCTGCAATTATGCTGTTGTGCATGCTGTCTTTTGCACAGGAGCGTTACGTAAGCAGGGTTTTTGAAGAGACCCAGACTATTACCAATGTTACTTATTCAAATGCTGATTCATGGGATGCTTTGTTAAACGGGGTTGATTATCCTCAGGATATTAAACTGGATGTTTATATGCCTGATGAGCAAGGTGACAACCTGCGTCCTGCGGTAATTTGCCTTTTTGGAGGTGCTTTTTTAGCAGGCAGCAAAGACATGAGACCAGATATTTTGGCATGGTGCGACAGCCTGTCTCATTTTGGATATGTTGCAGTTGCTATCAATTACAGAATCGGGTTTAATCCTGCAACAACAGCCGGTGGTTTAGGTCCGGCTCACGGGATGAAAAGAGCCGCATGGAGGGCTATACAGGATTGCAATTCGGCAATTGATTTTATAAAAGAGAAATACGAAGATTACAGGATTGACACCAACCAGATATTTTTGCTGGGTAATTCTGCCGGATCTATTACAGCTATAAATACTGTTTTTATGGGTGATGATGAAAGATATGAAGAAAGCTACGACGTCGGTACCGGAGCCAATAATGATGATCTGGGAGACTTAAATGCCGAAAGTTTTTTTCCTGAGCACACGAACAGAGTTGCCGGAGTTGTTGGCTTATGGGGCGCAACAATGGATTTCAGTTGGTTTGATGAAGGTGAACAGGTTCCGATGTTGTTTATTCACGGGGATGAAGATGAAATTGTTCCTTATGATGAAGGAATGGCCTTTAATTTCGGAGACGGAACTGACATAAATATTTATTTATACGGATCTTTAAAAATGCATGAATATTTTGACCAGCAGGGATGGGATAATGAGTTTCATTTGTACCCGGGTCAGCCTCATGCTTTTTACAGTTGCGGGGATATGAATCTGGTTGAGCTTGAAAGGGAAAACTTCCCGTGCGAACAATGGGAACCTGTGTTCAATCAGGTTATCACGTGGCTTAGTTTACACAATACTTATTATCAGACATCTGATGTCCGCAATAATACACTGAATAACAATGTAAGCATTTATCCGAATCCTGTCAAAGGGAACTGTTTTATTGAATCAAGAGATCAAAAGGAAATCGGGAAAATCAAAATTGTTGATATTTCGGGAAGAACGGTTTTTGAGACTTTCTGTACCGGTCAGAAAATCGAAATCCCTTCGGATATGACAGCAAACGGAATTTATTATGTAATAATTAATGGTAAAACTGCAGAAAAATTGTTAATCTGTAATTAGTGTTTTTATCATTATTTTTTAATTCAGTATAATTCTTGCCGGTTTTATATCCGGTCTGCCTGATATGCTTACAAAATAAATTCCTTTTGATAATGAGGATAAATCTATTTCGGAATTCTGTTTTGATAAAACTGTGCTAAAAACGGTATTTCCGTTTATATCCCTGATTTCTATTATAGAATCTTCTCTGAAATCATCAAGGCTAACATGGATTTTTCCGTTTGATGGATTAGGGAAAACTGAAAAACTGTTTTTAGTTTCTTGTTCTGCAGAGGCATTTCCCTGGGTTACAGTAACTTTTATTTTGTCGGTTTTAAAGCAAACGGGTTCTCTGTCCGAGTAAATTCCGGTTGTACCGACAGTGTCTGTAACAGTAACAGAAATTTCGTGAGCGCCAACTCCTAAATCCGAGCCTCTGACAAGATATGTCGGGTTTGTGGAATTGTCATTCCATAGATATTTGTGATAGTTGTCATTTTGGTCTGCACTAAGTGTAATTTCATCATCGGTGGTAATCGAAATGTCATTTCCAAGATTCAGATTTAATGCATTGCAAAGGGTAAATGTTACATCGCCTCCGTTACGGGGATTTCCCGGGGCCGTTGTTTCAAAAACAACTCTTATCCATGCATTTGCGTAAACATCAATTTTTCTTATTCCTGGTGTAGAATTGGGAGTTCCTTCCACAACAATGCAATATTTTTCTCCGGCATACATATAATCATCGGAATTCCCGGAATTTGACTCCCATGTTAATCCTTCCGGCATATTAACGAGTTCGGTTAACTGTATTTTAGTAATAGTAAAGTTTATAAAACCCCATGTTGTTGCTTTGGCAGGAGAAATTATTGTAAGAACTGTATTATAATAATCTCCGTTAAAGCCTACAGGCAAATCAATGGGATCTCTTACTCCCACACCTTCAGGGTCAGTAGTTGTGGTATTGGGTGTGCAGTCTGCATACTGTGCGTAACCGGAGTTTACGGAAATACAGAGAAGAATCATAAGGCAGACAAACAGATTGGTAACTGAATTTTTTGCCATCATAATGAAAATGTTTATTACACAAAAATAATTAATATTTCAGATATTTTACGATGGTATAAAAAAAAGCTGCAGCCATTTGTTTTATTTGACTACAGCCCCATGTTGAACGGGTAATCTTATTCTGTTTTTATAAACCGGCTTCCGGAAATTCCTGTTTCTGTAATTATTTTAATAAAATATTTTCCCGGACACAGATCCGACACATCTGTTTTTTCGCTGATATTACCTTCTGATACAATTCTTCCTGTTACATCATAAATAACATAGCTTGCCGGAAAATCAGTGTCGATTGTTATGTAATCCTGTGCAGGGTTTGGATAAACAGAAATTTCTTTTTTATCAACTGATATAATATTGGTTGCAATTTCTCCGTAAACGCTGAAAATTGTTCCGGTTTGTGAAAAATCCATAAATGGGGTCCAGTCCTGCTGAGTATAATAGCTTATTGCTATTTCACTTTCATACATAAAAGAGTCATCGCCGGTATCTTCGGTATATCTCCACGACCAGTAATTTGTGTCAGGAGTGGTTAACGTGTCAAATATACCGTAAACGGCAAGCCAATATCTGCCGGAAGGAACATTCAGAGGAGCATCAAGGTTTATACTTAAATGATCGGCTCTGTTGTTCTGTAATGTGTTAAGTTCATCGTAAAATAATGTTTCGCCGGGTTTACCGTTATCATCCGTATAAATCCTTACAGCATAACGGTCTGGTAAAATATCTCCCTTCAGAATTCCATAACATACTACCTGCCTTATATTCCATGACTGGTCTGCCGGAACAGTAAAGTCATCGGCAGAAATAAACTCATCTTCATCTGAATCAAGCCCCATCATCAAAAATGAAGGTAAGCCATAAGCAAAATCACTTCCGTAATAATTCTGATGTAAAGCTGTTCCAAATTTAATTACGCCGTCTAAGATATTATTGTTGGGACTAATATCTCCTTCAACATCAACCTGTATTCTGGCCAGAACTTCACCTGAAGCAGGAATCAGATTAGTTACAGGAATAGTTACATGAAAATATTCTCCTGCAGCAAGATTGTGTGATCCTGAATAAACATATTCTTCACCGTTATCAAATGAATAGGTAATTGTGAAACCGGAAAAATCTGCATCTCCATTGTTCATTAATATAATGCTTAAATCCCTTGTGGTTGTGATATAAGCATTATGAAGTTTAACATTTACCGGATTGTATTGCGAAATTTCTACTGTTTTATTTTCCGTCACGGAACTGTACTCGTAATATATTGTACTAATATCAACGTTTGCCTCCTGCATGCCTTCCAACAACTGATGGCAACTTACTGTTACAGAAACGCTTACCGGAGAGGCAAAGCTTGCATAATCACTACCGGATAAAGAGCCCCATGAAATTGTATTGTTACTTACAGGATTCTGTGTAAGCACTTCATCATCAAAAAATTCCGCACTGCTTGAAATCACTGTCATCCCGAAAGGCAACTGTATTCCTACATAATTTGTACTTACCCAGTCGTATTGATTTACAACTCCCGGATTCGGGCTAAAGGTAAATACCAGTTCGCAGGTTTCGCCAGGCTTATAGCTGCTATCACAGGTTATTTTTGTAGTAAAATTAGGATTTTGTGAAAATCCTTTAATTCCCGAAAGTAAAATTGCAATGCAGACTAAAATGTAAAATTTATTCATGACCTTTTGTTTTTTTACAAATTTACCGGCTGTTATACGTGCATGCAACATGTTTTTAGAAAGCGGTTGATTTGGCTTAGGGAATGGCAGAGATATTAGTTGTTCTACGGACGGATTCAACTCAAATTAGCTCAAAATGATGAGTCAGACAAAATTTCAGGAGAATTACTCAAATCGAAGAATAAAAATAGTAATTATTTAGCCTGGATGTTTTTGTAACCGGTAATCTGTAGTCTGTAATCCGTATGTCAATTGTCAATACCTGAATATGGTTGTGTGTATTACGATCTATCGGCAATGTCATTTGTTAACTGCTTCGCAGGTTTGGCCCGCAGTTTTTGCATTTGGCTGGCTTGCTCTCCGGGCCGCGGTTCCATGGCCTGCCCGCGTCGCCTTTCTGAATATTCTTCGCTATGATTTTTTTTAACACAGAAAAAATCCCACCAGAATTTTTGCATGGTTCGTAATAAGCACTTAAAATAAGTTGCAATAAAAAAGCCGGATAATTTCTTATCCGGCCGGTTTAAAAACAATATGTTTAAATTTAATTCCCGGTTTTAGAACAAGCCGGATATATTTCCGTCTTTATCAATATCAATAAATTCGGACGAAGGAACTTCGGGTAATCCCGGCATTCTCATAATTTCACCTGCTATAGGCACAACAAAACCTGCACCTGCCGCTATTTCTATTTCACGGATATTGACAATAAAACCTGAAGGACGATTCTTTAACCCGGGTTTATCGGATAATGACTTTTGCGTTTTTGCAACACATACCGGAAGCTTTTCCAATCCCAGTTCTGCAATAACTTTAAGATCGTTGCGGGCTTTAAGCGAATACTCAACGGAAGCCGCTCCGTAAAGTTTTGTTGCTATAGTCTCTACTTTCTTTTCAATACTCCATTCAAAATCGTATAATGGCTGGAAGCATGTACGGCAGGCATTAGCAGTGTCAACAACAATCTGTGCGAGCTCCAGAGCTCCGTCCCCGCCTTTACCCCAGGCTTCGTTCAGAGCGAACTTAATTCCCTGTTCGTTAAGATGTTCTGCAATTACTTCAATTTCTTCGTCTGTGTCTGTATTAAATTTGTTTATTGCAACAATAGGTTTAAAATTGAAGTATTTTAAGTTTTCGACATGTTTGTCAAGATTTGCAAGTCCTTTTTTTACAGCTTCAGGGTTTGAGATTTCCAGTTCTTTAAGAGAAACTCCGCCGTGATATTTAAGTGCACGTATTGTTGCTACCAGAACAGCAGCATTAGGAGTAAGATTTCCGTATTGTGATTTAATATCGAAGAATTTTTCTGCTCCCAGTTCTGATGCAAACCCGGCTTCTGTGACGACAAAATCGCTTAACGACAAACCCATTTTAGTTGCAATCAGGGAATTGGTTCCCTGAGCAATATTTGCAAACGGCCCGCCATGTATAATTGCAGGCGTATTTTCCAATGTCTGAACGAGGTTTGGCTTAATGGCATCTTTTAAAAGAGCTGCCATAGCTCCCTGAGCTTTTAAGTCTCTGGCATAAACAGGCTTGCGGTCGTGGGTAAATCCGATAAAAATATTTCCGAGTTTTGTTTTAAGGTCTTCTACATCTCTGGCCAGACATAATATTGCCATTATTTCCGAAGCAGCAGTAATATCAAAACCTGTTTCGCGCGGAATACCCTGTGTTTCTCCGCCAAGACCTATTACAATATCACGCAAAGAACGTTCGTTCATATCCATTACACGTTTCCATTTAATGGTACGGGAGTCAAGCCCCAGACTACGGGTTTTGCTTTGCAGATTGTTGTCAATTAATGCAGCAAGAAGATTATGAGCCTTTTCAACTGCTGACAGGTCACCGGTAAAATGAAGATTTATATCTTCCATAGGAATTACCTGAGCATGCCCGCCCCCGGCAGCACCGCCCTTAATCCCGAATACCGGTCCTAATGACGGCTCGCGAAGCACAACCGTAGTTTTATATCCCAGCTTGTTCATCCCCTGTGCCAGACCAATAGAGGTTGTGGTTTTTCCTTCGCCGGCCGGAGTAGGTGTTATGGCTGTTACAAGAATGAGTTTATTCTTGTTTACCTTAGTCTCGTCTATCAAAGAAAGCGGAAGTTTTGCCTTATATTTTCCGTAAGTTTCAATATCTTCCTTATCAATTCCTAATTTAGCTGCAATCTGCTCAATCGGGAGCATCTTAGCTGCACGTGCAATGTCAATGTCTTTGTTCATAGCTTGTATTTTTCAGGTTTATACCGGAATGACTTCTGAAACACCGGGCAACCGTAATGCGGAAAACTTAATTTCTTCCTACCGGCTCTCTTTGCTTCATACAGTCTTCTTATCACCGTTGTTAAAATTTTTAATTACTGTTAAAATATCATGATAGTTCAGAATTTTTTAATTCCGGGAGTATAACACAAATATACAAAATTTGTTTTGTAACTTTGGTTACTTTGAAAAATGATTTTGCAGGAAGAAGTTTTAAACGAATAAGATAACCGAACAAAAACCGGAAGCATTTATCTAAACTTTCAACAGACCTTTTAGTGGAAGTGGGTCAATATTTCCCGGCTTTGTAAGGCAATAAACTGAAATTACGTAACGGACAGCATATTCTATACTGGTTTGACAGGAGATAGTTTGCCATCGATGATCAAATCACATCAGGTTATTTGGCGAAAGGTTTTATGTCCCGTCTCTACGAGACTCCGGTTATAGGTTATAGCATTAATTTACGGAGTAAAGTCCGTAATTAAAAATGTTACGAGCCGATGGCTCTTATAATGCCTGAACCGGAGTCAGTCCGGTGCGGATGAAACATAAAAAATGTAACAACCGGACAGAATTATATGCAATTTTAACCCGGTTACTCATTACGAGCCAATGGTTCTTATAATGTCTCAGCCGGAGTCAGTCCGGTACGGACGAAACATAAAAAATGTAGAATTTAGTACGCCTGATATGTGATAGCTAACCGGAATCTCGTGGGGACGGAACACAAAAAAACACAAAAAATGTAACAACCGGACAGAATTATATACAATTTTAACCCGGTTACTCATTACGAGCCGATGGTTCTTATAATTTCTCAACCGGAGTCAGTCCGGTACGGACGAAACATAAAAAATGCGGACTTTAGTCCGCCGGGGATATGATGTGGGAACAAGAGTCTCGTAGAGACGGGACATAAAGAAATACAAAAAGTGTAACACACGAACAGACTGATAATACAGTTTTATCAGGAAACGAATTTATACTATTAAAAAACATTTGATGGCGGAGCATAAATTATTTTCCTTAAGTTTGTAACTTCACGCATTAATTTACAGAGACTGTGAAAAGCAAAGCAAAGGGATTAAATTTTTCGGTAGTTATTCTGGCAGCAGGAAACTCAAGCCGCATGGGTTTACCCAAGTCAATTTTAAAATACTCTGAAAACATAACTTTTCTTGAAAATATTATTGTGGAAAACATTCGCTGTGGCTGTGACGAGATTGTTGTGGTTCTTAACAAAGAAAACGAAAAACCAATAAAAGAAAGCCTGATTCACATTCCTGAAGAGGTAAAAATTGTAATTAACAGAAATCCTGAGCTGGACAGGTTTCATTCGGTAAAAACAGGTTTGCAGAGTTTGGAAAAGAACCAGCCTGTATTTATTGTAAATGTTGACAACCCGTTTACGGATATTGATGTGATTTATGCCCTTCTTAACGGGATTGACGGTGCCGGTTATGCATGTCCCACATACTCAGGCAAAGGCGGACACCCTGTTTTACTTTCTCAAAAACTTGTAAAAGCCATTGTTGCCGAGACAAAACCACAATTCAATTTTAAAGAATATCTGAAAAACTACAGCCGCAAATCTGTCGAAGTTTCCAACGAAAAGGTTTTGGTAAATATTAATACGAGGGAAGATTATTTGAGGTGGTTTGGGTTATAATAAAAAAACACGATATATAAATCCTTGCCAGCAAAGGCAATTATTTATCTTTCAGATTTTTAAGTATTTTTTTCAAAGACGACTCAAATTGTAAAATCTCATCATCAGTAAAATCCTTATAAAACAAATCCGTCATGTCTTCGGATACCTTTTTGTAATCGCTCCGTAAAGCACTGCTCCGGGGTGTAAGACAAACAATTGTAATCCGCTTATCCGTCTCTGATTGTTTGCGAATAATATGTCCTGATTTTTCAAGTCTTTCCAGCATTGTTGTCAATGACGATTTGCTAAGTGCCGTCTCTTTCGACAAATCATTTATAGACACCTGGTCTTTTTTCCAGAGAGCAAATATTATCCTGCCCTGGGCGTGATTAATGTCAATACTGTAATCTTTTAATTTTCTGGAAAAAATCCTGCCTGATAACTGGTGAATCTGAGAAATTAAATATCCGCCGTCTCTTTTTTTGCTCATAATTCCAGATCTGATTGGTTAAACTGATAATAACTTTTAACATAACCCGGTTTTAATTTCAATATTGCATAATCCTCTGAATCTTTTCCTCCCGGATAATACATTTCCCATTCATCAAGCCAAAGAGAGTGCTTTACTGATTTGTCGCTTACAACTTCAATCTCTCCCTGACACATAAACCCGTGCCATGATTCAGGATCGCAATAATAAACAGACACTTTGGAATTATTAATAATCTGGCTTACTTTTACCGAAGACGTATTTGTAGTGAAAAACAATGTCAGATCATCGTCAAACCGAGACATAAAATCAACCAGTTTTGGGAATTTTTTACTGTTTTTAAGATTCAGCATTGCCCTTGTAGATGGAAACCCGTTTTTATCAATTGTTGTCAGATAAGCTGCATCAGCCTTTTTTATCAACTCCAGCCCTTGTTTAATAAACTCTTTATCCATTTTTTTAAATTTAAATTAGTACTATATCGGACAAATATAATACTATATAGTACTAAATCCAGATTTATGAAAGGATTTTTTTAATGCAAGTTAGATTTTTGGGAAAAAGGATATTTGTTGAGATCAAGATTGACAAATATAATATCGCATTGCTTTATTTCCATTCATCAAGATTTTCGTCTTCAAAGACATCATTAAGTAATAACTTGTCATCTTCATTTTCATTCATTTCTTTGAACGCTTTTTCCCAGCCTTTTCTTGGTGTTGCTATCGGTTTAACGATGATGTAACCTTTCTCAAGAATAAGTTCGACCTTATCTTTTATTTTATACTTTTCAAGCAAGGTCTTGCTTAATCTGATCCCTTTTGAATTTCCTATTGAAACTATTGATGTTTCCATTGTACTAAAATAAACATTGTAATTACAATGTTAGCACATCGTTTTGTGAAAAACAAATGTTTTTTTGAAATTAATGTGGGGTGGTAACGGTTGCAAATATGTAAAGGCGGCAAATTCCTTGGCTATGAAGTAATGGCACTTTTATATATTTACTGTTATGTGTAGGCTTTTATGTCAATTAAATAAATGAGGGAAATTCTTTCTTAACTTTAGTATATACTCCTTAATTGTATTATTAAATTGAATATCATCCTCTGGTACTGTTAGTTTTTGTTTGCAATCAAACGTAACTATATGTGTTATATTATCATTATATTCTCTTATTGGGTATGAAATTGCAAAACGTAAATCTGCTACTTTATCTGACTGACCTGGAGTTAGATTATAAATCACAGAATTTTCGTTTAGATTATCATCCACAATTAAGTCATTTTTTATATATGACGCACCAACAATGCCTTGAGGAACATCGAAATTCATTTTTTTTGTCTTTTCAACATAAAATTGAGTTTTTTTATTCAGTCTTTTTCCATCCAGACTTATAGCCACAAACTTTATTGGTTTTTTATTTGAAACCCATTTATAAAAAAAGTTTAAAGCTGCATGTTCAGAATACATTGGTTTATATATTCTAAATGGGAGATTAATTTCAGGAGGTAGATTAGGGTCTTTACTAATTTCCCGTAAGATATTATAAAAGCTGTCTTTTGTCATTTCAAGCAAGGAACTTGTCAATTCAGACATTCTCTTCCTCTTCAAATCATAAATTATACTATTAACCCCAAGATAGGTTACAGGTGCGATAATTGTAATAAAAGTAAGTGTGAAATTCCAATCATCAACTTTAAAACTTGTGCCTAAGATGTTTTTTTTTTGTAATTTCTGCAAAACATCAAAAGCAACTATGAAAGAAAAACCTATAGGTAATATTGTAAAAAGAATACCAATTACAACTTTGAGAAAATTTTTCATAAGCGTATTTTTTAAATTTCTTTAGCAATCTTTTTCATTTGATGCCATTCAGACCTCGAAAAGCTCTCACTCTCTGTCACAAGAGGAAAATGGAAACCATCAATTATTTCATCCTTTAGTTTTAGGGAATTTCTTTGGTCATATAATTCTGTTCCTTTTAATAACATTAAGGGGTGAGCAACAATTTTTTTACAATTAATACTTTGTAAATATTTAATTGTGCCATTAAAACTTTCAATCGTTTGCCTTGGTAATCCATAAATGATATTAACCTCATAATCAATTTCTCTTTTATTTAGAGATTTTATTATTTCAGTGACATGCTTAATTTTATTAGATCTTTTTATGGCCTTAAACTCATCTTCATAAACTGTTTGCAATCCAAATTCTAAAACCACATTGATTTTACTACAAAGATTTAGAAATTCCTCTCCTTTTTTCCCATTTATTAATTCAAACTTGGTTTGAAGCGCAATTTTAGACTCAATATTAGTTTGTATTATGTATTTCAGTATGTTTAAATAGTTTTCACCATAGTTGAAAATTGGGTCAATAAAATTTATTTTTCCGACATTATACTTTTTAAATAAATCTAGTTCTGAAAAAACACGTTCGATGGGAAATTCAAGCACTTTAGTATTACGGCTTTTATAGAGTTCTTTGTGAGCACAAAAGTTACAAGAAAATATACATCCACGTTTAGACTCCATTCTCACCATCTTTTGATTTTCAGATATTATTAATTCGCCAGTCAAGTATGGAGATGGTAATTCCTTTAAAATATTCTTTCCAGTAATTATTTTAGGGTATTTACTTTTTGTATTAAGATTTAGAGACTCAAGAAGAGCTTTCTCACCAAAACCTGAAATAAAAACATTACATTCTGGATATTCTTTAGGTAATTCATTGGAATACGTTATCTGATTGCCACCTAATATTATAAATCCATTAAATTTCTCATCTATCAATGTAAGTACTTTCCCAATAATATACTCAGACCAAACATAATTAGATATGGCTATATGGCTATATTCCTTAAAATCAGTACTTTTAATCCATTCAAAAAGATTTGATTCAAAAACACTGTCTAAAACATTAAATGTTTTGTGTGTAATTTTTCTTTTGACTCCCATGTTAGCTTTTATATATGCTAACAATGATGCGATCGAATATGATTTTGAACACTCTCCTTCACGTATTATATCAAAAGATATTATTAAAACACTATTCATCACTTACACTGTTATTTGTTGTTTTAAGCTTATACATAACTTATTTATAACCACACTACAACCAATCCCCACACATTAAATTCTATAATTCAACCACCCTTCTGATTATGATATATTTTTCATACAAATATAAATATTATTTAAATGAATTACCGAAAGCGCCATGTTTTTTTCAAAAATTAATCTCATGTACAATTTAAAATACATGATCTGATTGCTGCTGTTACAAACTGAAAAAATTTACCCAAGTCGTAACCGGATAAATATTCCGTAAGTTCTGATTATCTTCTACAGTTGTTTTAAATTCCAAATCACTGCTTTCGCAAAGTCTCTGTTTTTGTCCGCTTAACCATAAAAAATTCAATTGCATCATTAAAATATTCCCATTATCTTTGTACAATAGAAAAACGAAGTAAGATGGAAGAAAAAAAAGAAACTCTCAACTTTATAGAGCAGATTATAACAAACGATCTTGAAACAGGTAAACACAAACAAATAATAACCAGATTTCCGCCGGAGCCAAACGGTTATCTGCATATAGGCCATGCCAAATCCATTTGCCTTAACTTCGGGTTAAAGGAAACATTCAATGGCAAAACCAATCTCAGGTTCGATGATACCAATCCAAGCAAAGAAGAAGTTGAATATGTAAACTCAATTATTGACGATGTTCACTGGCTCGGTTTTGAGTACGACAATCTTTTTTACGCTTCTGATTATTTTCAGCAGATATATGAGTGGGCTGTAATGCTTATTAGAGAAGGCAAAGCTTATGTTGATGAGCAAACTCCAGAGCAGATAAGCGAACAAAGAACAAATCCTACTGTTCCGGGAATTGAAAGTCCTTTCCGCAACCGCTCCGTAGAAGAAAACCTGCGTATTTTTCAGGAAATGAAAGACGGCAAACATGACGAAGGTTCTATGGTACTGCGTGCAAAAGTGGACATGAATTCGCCCAACATGCACATGCGCGACCCTATTATGTACCGCATCATAAAAAAACATCACGACCGCACAGGCGACAAATGGTGTATTTATCCTATGTACGACTATGCTCACGGCCAGAGCGATTATATCGAAGGAATTACCCACTCTATATGTACTCTCGAATTCGAAGTTCACCGCCCGCTTTACGAGTGGTTCCTCGACCAGATTGATACTACAGGCAAACGTCCTCGTCAGATTGAATTCGCACGCCTCAACGTTTCATATACCGTAATGAGCAAACGTAAATTACTGGAACTTGTCACCAACAAATACGTAAGCGGCTGGGACGATCCACGCATGCCCACTATCAGCGGGTTAAGACGCAGAGGTTACACTCCGGAGTCTATCCGTAATTTTGCAGAACGCATAGGTGTGGCAAAACGCGAAAATATGATTGATGTTGGTTTGCTGGAATTCTTTATCAGAGAAGACCTTAACAAAAGAGCCAACAGGGTAATGGCAGTTCTCGATCCGCTTAAAGTGGTAATTACAAATTATCCTGACGGGCAAACAGAACAGCTTGATTCCGGCAACAATCCAGAAGACGAAACAGCAGGAACAAGAAAAGTTAACTTCAGCAAAGAAATTTTCATAGAACGTGAAGATTTTATGGAAGATGCTCCGGCCAAATTCTTCAGACTTAAACCGGGCGGAGAAGTAAGATTAAGAAATGCTTATTTTGTTAAATGTAACGAAGTAATAAAAGACAAAAACGGCAATATAACAGAACTTCACTGTACTTATGATCCTGACAGTAAGGGCGGACAATCCCCGGATGGCAGAAAAGTAAAAGGCACTATCCACTGGGTTGATTCAAAAACATGTATTGACGCTGAAGTAAGATTATATGACAGGCTGTTTACCAAAGAAAATCCTGATGATCTTGCCGAAAACGAAACATATCTTGATTATCTGAATCCCGATTCACTGAAAACTATAACTGCTAAGGTGGAGAAATCACTGGAATCGGTTAACCCGGGTGATAAATTCCAGTTCGAACGCAAAGGATATTTCTGTGTTGACAAAAATTCGGCACCGGGCAAATTAGTGTTCAACAGAACTGTGACTTTAAAGGATTCATGGTCTAAAATTGCAACTAACTAGTCTCTGATTATGAATAAGACAGAAAGAATTGCTTTATTCCCGGGATCATTCGACCCGTTTACTGTTGGCCACGAATCGGTGGTTAAACGCTCTCTGGCTTTATTCGACAAAATAATTATAGGCATCGGTGACAATAATTCCAAATCGGGATTTCTCAGCATAAACAAAAGGATAGAAATAATCAATAAAGTTTTTGCGGGAGTTCCTAAGATAGAGGTAAAAACATATTCAGGCCTGACTGTGGATTTTTGTAAGCAAAATAACTGCAATTTTATTCTGCGTGGACTCAGGACTTCTGCCGATTTTGAATTCGAAAGAGCTATAGGCCAGACAAATAAACTGCTTAACGGAGACATTGAAACCGTTTTTATTCTTACTCTACCGGAGCACACTTTTATTTCCAGCAGCATAGTAAGAGACATAATAAAAAACAACGGAAATCTTAAGCCGTTCTTACCTGAAGGAATAAGTCCTGAAGATCTTTTTAATGATTAAGTTTTTTGAGCCACTAAGGTTTTTTCTTTTTATCGCCACAAAGGCACAAAGACACTAAGGAAGTTTTCTTTTTTTGTGATTTCGTGACTAATTAAATTTATTTCCATTAGCAATTTATATATTTTGCCACTAAAACACTAAGACACTAAATGGATTTTTCTTTTTTTGTGCTTTCGTGCTTTCGTGGCTACTTATTTTTACTTCTATTGCCAGTTTTATCTTTTTTGCCACTAAAACACTAAAGAAGTTTTCTTTTTTTCGTGCTTTCGGGCCTTCGTGGCTATTAAATTTTAATTCTGTTTCCAATTTTATCTTTTTTGCCACTAAGGCACTAAGACACTAAAGGGATTTTTCTTTTTTTGTGCTTTCGTGCTTTCGTGGCTATTTAATTTTATTTCCATCACCAGTTTTATATTTTTTGCCACTAAGGCACTAAGACACTAAAGGAGTTTTCTTTTTTTGTGCTTTCGTGATTTCGTGGCTATTTAATTTTATTCCTATCACCAGTTTTATCTTTTTTGCCACCAAAACACTAAGGCACAAAGTGTTATTTCTTTCTTTTTTCGCCACTAAGCCACTAAAACACTAAAGGGTTTTTCTTTTTTTGTGCTTTCGTGCTTTCGTGGCTAATTCATCTTTTTAGAGACTCTATGTTTTTTCTTTATAATGTGTCTTTGAAACACAATAATAGCAAACAATAATAAAAAAAGGCTGTCTCAATAGGCAGCCTTCGTTTTTTCAGATTAATCTTTTTTCTTCATGTATTTCTTTTTATACTCAAAGAATGCTCCTGCAAAAATCATCAGGAACAATACAGCAGAGCATGCATATGAAATCATAACACCTGTTTTGTAAACTTCGGGGATGAATTCAAATTTAATTGTATGTTTTCCTGCCGGAACAAGCATCGCTCTTAAAACATAATTTGCCCTGAAATGATCGGCCTTTTCGCCGTCAATAGTAACATTCCATCCATGAGGATAATATATTTCAGAGAAAACTGCGAGTTGCTCTCTTGAAGTATTTGACTCATAAACAAGATAATCAGGAGCGTATTCGGTAAGTTTTATTGTTGCCGTACTGTCAAGCGAAGCAGTAAATCCCTTAAGCTGATCCTGGAACGATCTGCCAATAACTGCCTCTTTTGACGGATCCAGCGTTTTCATGGCATTTATTTCCTCGTCCGCATTTTCGGCAAAATTATATTCGCCTACAAACCACGCATTGCCAAGTGCATGATGATTAACCATAGGTGGATATTCGGGATGATAAATGAGATATCTTGCATTAAGCATATCGAGGAC
>QKHS01000021.1 GCA_003249955.1 Bacteroidales bacterium
TGATGCATTTCCACACGCATCGGTCACTGTATAGGTTCTGATGATAGTCCACGGGCAACTGCCTGATGGAGCGCCATCGCTGCTGGTTACTACTAATGAGCCATCTGCAGTACAGTTATCACTGATTGCTACGCCCATTGCTTCCAATGCGGCTACTGTATTGACTGCGGCGGGAACACCGGCGGCGGAACATCCGGCCTGGTTGATAACATTCAATGTGCCGGTGATAACAGGAACAGTAATATCAACAACTCTTGTAATTGTCTGAGAACATGTAACAGTGCAGGTTGCGTTAGAGACAGAATAAGTTCTTGTCGTTACAGTAGAACAACCATTCACCGTTGCATCTGAAAAAGAAACTGAAGTTGCATTTGTATAAGTTCCTCCCAAAGTAACAAAATCTGCAAGTGTTGTTGCCCCTGCAGGTAAAGCCTGATTGCAGGATGAAATATTTATGTTAGCAGGACATGTAACTGTAGGACAACAATCATTTACGGTAATGCTCATTGTCGTAGTAGTCGCACATTGGCCGGCAGCAGGTGTAAATGTATATACAGTAGTACCTGCCGCTGCAGTTGAAATTGTTGCAGGCGACCATGTGCCGCTTATAGCCGGAATGTTTGTTGAGGTTCCGGGTAACGAAGCAGGAGAATCTCCTATGCAATAAGGGCCCAAAGCTGCAAATGTCGGAGTAATGGTTCCTGATATTGTTATTGTTAAAGTCGTTGTATTTCCACACTGACCCGGGTCCGGAGTAAAAGTATAAGTAGTGGTGTTCATGTTGTCTATTGCAGGCAACCACGAACCGGTAATTCCTTCTAATGAGGTTGTTGGTAAAGCAGGAATAGCATCTCCCGGGCAATATGGTCCGACTGCTGCAAAAGTAGGCGTTACCCATGGATTAATCACAACAGTTGTTGTTTCCGGAGTACTACTGATACCTCCTATAGTTATTATTAAAGAATAGATACCTGCATTTGCTGCAGTAACATTAGTAATTACAGGATTTTCGAGACTTGAAGTAAATCCGTTAGGACCTGTCCAGCTATATGTTGCGCCGACAACAGGATATGATACAGATAACTGTAAATCCTCTCCTACACATAAAGGTCCATTATTGGTAACCGGCGGAGCAACAATTGAACAGTCTGTAGTACCTGTTCCACCGGTTTGCTGAAAATCAATAATTCCCGCACAGTTAGCATAGTTATTAATCATAACCATATAAAACTCTCCTACCTGAGCATTAGGAATATCCAAGACCTCTGTTGCAGAAGTACTGTAAGCACAATCTACCATATTACCATAAGGCTGGGAATAATTACCTCCTGTTCCCGGGTTTCCTGTAGCAGTTAAATCTGCCGGATCGCAAGTCTGAGCCGGGAATGGCCCCCATGCAGCATAATCAACGTCACCGCAATCACTTGCTATTTGTATAGAAAGAGAACCTGCTGTAGCTATCTGCAAATAGTAATAAACAGGATTTGGCTGTGTTGACAAACATCCGTATTCAGGACCGACAGGAGCAGAACCATTGTTAACGGCCGTAGGGAAGGTATAAGTTGTTCCTGTACAGAAAGCAATAGATGACGCACAATCATCACCTGGTCCCGGAGGTTCCGGAATACCAATACAAAGGTTAAATGATGCTTCATAACTTGTGCCGGAAGAGTATGTATATACTCTTATACGATACGTTGCTCCTACTGTTAAAGTAGTTAATGTCGCACTATTTGCATCTGAACACAACACATCAGTTAAATTATTACAGTTATTTCCGCTGTAAACTGAAAAATACATATCAGTAGTAGTTCCGACAATGTTGAGCAAACTGATAGTCATTGTGTCATTGGTTGCTGTAAATTGATACCAAACATCATCATCATCTGTTCCCGAACAAGTATTAGTCTCGGACGACTCTGTAGCACTTGTTGTATAACCAGGGTTCAGCAAAGAACAACTTTCATCAACATTTACAAGAGCCACAGTTGCATTTGAACATTCATCGTTTGCCGGAGGAGGTGGTGGAGTTCCCACACACATATTATAAGTAACATTTTGCCCTGTTGTAGATGTATATGTATATACACGTACATAATATGTTGCTCCGGGAGTAAGGCCAGTAAGATTAGCCGTCTCTGAATCGCTGCACAAAACATTTGTTAAACTGCCGCAGGTTCCTGAGTATATAGCCATATACATATCTGTTACAGTTCCCACGATATTTATAATGCTTACTCTGTGAGCGGTGCCGGTTGCTACAAAAGAATACCATACATCGTCATCATCTGTTCCGCTACAAGTATTTGTCTGTGTTGAAGCTGTTGCAGAGGTTGTTGTTCCGGGCGTTACTGTTCCGCATGCATAATCCGGATTAACAGTTAAAGCCACTGCATTGGCACATTCATCGTTTGCCGGTGGTGGAGGCGGAGTCCCGATACAGATATTAAAATAAGATGTTGCTCCCGCTGTCGAACCATATGTATAAACACGGACATAGTATGTCTGGCCTATTGTAAGTCCTCCTATGGTACTGGTATTCGGGTCACTGCAAACCAGATTGGTTAAACTTCCGCATCCACCGCTCCATACAGAATGATATAAATCTGTAGTTGTACCTGTTACATTATTAAGACTTACAGTGTGAACAGTAGCAGTTGCTACAAAACTAAACCACACATCATCATTTGCAGTACCGCCACATGGAGTAATTGCCTGAGAAGATGCTGTTGCACTTGTTGTTGTTCCGGGTGTTTGTACCCCACAATTCAAATCAGGATTTACAGTCAAGGAAATTGCTGAAGTACATTCATCATTTGACGGAGGAGGAGGTGGTGTTCCCACACATACATCAAATGAAGTGGTCTGACCGGTTGTTGATGTGTAAGTATATACCCGCACATAATATGTTGCCCCTGGTGTTAATCCTGTAAGATTACTAACATCAGCATCGCTGCAAATTAAATTTGTCAAAGATCCGCAGGTTCCGCTATAAACTGCATGATACATATCTGTTGTTGACCCCGAAGCATTAAGTATGCTTACTCTGTGGGCTGTACCGGTTGCGACAAAACTAAACCATACATCATCATCATCTGTTCCCGAGCATGAATTTGACTGAGAAGATGCAGTAGCAGATTCGACAGTACCATGAGTAGTTGATCCGCAGGCATAATCAGGATTAACAGTTAATGCTGTTGCATTGGCACATTCATCATTGGCAGGAGGCGGAGGCGGAGTTCCGACACAAATATCAAATGTTGATGTCTGACCTGTTGTTGAAGTATATGTGTAAACCCTTACATAATAAGTATTTCCAATGGTAAGTCCACCGATTGTTGACGTATTTCCGTCATTACAAAGCAACTCGGTTAAAGAGCCACAAGTTCCGCTGTAAATTGCATGATACATATCTGTTGTCGAACCTGCAATATTGGTTAGGCTAACCTGATGCACAACAGAAGTTGCGACAAAACTGTACCATACATCATCGTCTGCAGTCCCACTGCAGGTTCCTATGCTTTGTGATGATGCTGTTGCATTTTCAACAGTTCCTGATGTTACTGTTCCGCATAATAAATCAGGATTTACAGTTAAAGCTATTGCATTTACACACTCATTATTGGCAGGTGGTAAAGCGACACAGGAAAATGATGCTGCCCATCCAAGACGTGCTGCACCGTTTGCATCTGTAGTCCATGTAAAGGTAAGACATGTACCCGACGATACAATTACTCCGGGGCCGGTAGTCTGAGAGTAGGTTCCTATTAAAGTTGAAGCAGTTGTAGGACCGTCATAAATCCTCAGATAATCGGCAGCTTCTCTGGTTTCGAAGCCTGTAAAATTGAATCTTAGAGCCTGACCTGTTCCGGAGCAAAAGGTCATTGTCATTGTATTGTTATTATCAATATAGTTTGCAGCACTTCCCTCCGGGTCATAAAAAAGTCCGGTACATGATGTTACTGTTGAACCATTTGTCATGTTATATGAAGTAGGCGGAGGTACACACGCAATAGTCAGGTCAAAACCTGCACAGTTAGTAGAACCGTCGGAATAAAAACTTACAGTAAGAGGACCTGTTGTTGAAGTAACTGTCGGAACTGTAAAAGCAGTACAGGATGTGCCTGATCCGTGAGCTGATCCGCCCCATAATACAGTCCCTCCTGTTCCGGTACCGTCATATATTGTAAGATAATCATATCCTGCTTCAGAAGTAATTGTTCCTGAAACTGAAACTAAATTACCTGCTACACTGGGATTAATAACAGTGTAACCATTACTCGAAGTTACATAATTTCCTGATGAACCACCCGAATCATATAAATTACCGCTACAGGCAGTAATTGTATTATTCCCGGTTGATGGAACAAGATATTGAGCCGAAGCATTAGTAATCCAAACAATCGAAACACAAATGAAAACAAAACTTAGTAAAATCTTTTTCATATCTTAATTGTAAAATATTCTTCCCTGATTTATTTACTTAATACTCTCCTCAGAAATTACAACTTCCCATTCCTGTATAATTCCACTTACAAAATCGAATTCTATAGGACTTGCAGAATACAACTCGCAATACGAATTGTCCTGAATAATAATATTAGTAAATATCCCTGTATCTTTAAGGCTTGCATATATCTCTTTCTGCATATCATCATCAACAATTCCGGTAAATTTAAAACTTACCATGTATTGACCGTTTTCATAATATGACTTAACAAACTCGTTTCCAGATGTCCTGTTTTCAACAGAGTTATGGTAAAAGACATCATTAATCATATCCACAATCATTGCCTCAGTGACAGACTTGTCTGATGTAAACATACATTTCATAAGATCTGAAGAATCATAAAAAGAGAATTTTTGAATTTCCTCATTGCTCTCTAATTCTTTTACTATAATTTGAGCATATTCTTCGTCAATATTTCCTGACAAAACAAGATAAGATGTTCTTGTATTATTTTCATAAACTTTAGATGCAGCAATTTCAAATGACTTGATTTGAGCATGTACCCCAATTACCGATAAAACAATTATCGTCAATAAAAATATTCTTTTCATAAATTAAATTCTCTTCTATTATTTCTAATACTCAATTCCCTTATCTCGACCAACAAAATTAAACATTTTATACAATTTGCCAAGCTACAATCTTCGTTTTAACAATAATTGCAAACATTTTAACAAATGCTTTGACCCGTCGTATTCTTAATTATTTGGTTATCTTTGAGTTAGTGACGTAAAAAAAACTCGTTAGTTGTTACATTTTTATTAACAAAATATAAACATTAACAAACGCCACTCTTATGCAAATACAGTTATCACAACAACTAAAAGCTGTATTTATCACAGTTGATCATATTTTTACTATATTATTGAATTTATAACAAAAAAGCAACTATGTTAAGAAAAATACTGCATAATCATCGGAATTATCGTTTTTAAGCATTGTTTTCCTCAATGAAAAAGTCTTATGATACTCTCTGATTAAGAATGCAGGTTTCTCTGAATCATCAAATTTGATAATTCAGAGAGCCGTATTTCAATCATAAAAAAACAGCAAAGAATAACATAATGTATGGACTTTCTCATAAAAAACGAAGCTATCTCATAACACAGATATTTGTATATACAACTGTGTGTGAACAAAAAAAGCTGCCCATATTGAGCAGCTTTCTGTAAACGGAGTAAAAAAACTAATGCACAACCGTTACTACACCTGTATATGGGGGTTCGCCGTTGTATAAATCAATATAAAAAACATAAGTCCCTGCAGGTACCTTGTTCCCATTAAAGTAACCATCCCATGGATCGTCGTCCGGAGCTCCGAAATATACCGGCTGTCCCCAACGATTAAATACCTGAGTCACAGACTGCGGAAATTTCCATAAGTTTTCGATAATCCATGTATCATTTACCGCATCTCCGTTTGGAGTGAACGCATTTGGAATTTTAATACAATCAACCTGAATATCTGTTAACACAACCGCATCTTTACTTTTTCTGCAATCATTTGCATCCAGTACTTCAACCTTATAAGTCCCTTCCCTCAGGTTCCCGATATAGTTAATATCAAAAAGCATCTGATCAAGAATATAAAGATAGGGCTCTGTCCCTCCGGTTGCAGATATTTCAATCAAACCGTCGTTATTTCCACGGCAACTGGGGTCCGAAGGTGCAACAGACAACACAAGCTCTGAAGGAGAATATACAGAAAATCCGGCAATTTTTGAACAGCCGTTGGCATCATGCACACTAATATCATAATACCCTTCTGTAAGATTTCCATGATATGAGCCTGTTGCAGAATACAACTCACCTGAAATATCAAAAGTATAAGGATCATTTCCGCCGGTAGCAATCATTTGAACTGATCCGGTTGCAGCTCCGTAACACAACAAATTCTGAACGGTAAAATCAAAATCTATGTCTGCCGGTTCTGATACTGTGTAAGAACCTGTCTGAGAACATTGATTGATGTCTTTTACAACTACTGAATAAATACCCGGCTGCAGATTATTTAAC
Organism: Bacteroidales bacterium; assembly: GCA_003249955.1. Classification (GTDB taxonomy): domain Bacteria; phylum Bacteroidota; class Bacteroidia; order Bacteroidales; family ML635J-15; genus Bact-19. The sequence continues at coordinate 6,526 of QKHS01000021.1, forward strand.
GAGGGACCTGACAAACTATTACTCCACATGTAAACATAAGATGGTGTCCCTCCTGTTGCATTAATCGAAATGCTGCCGTTGCCAGTACCAAAACATGTAACATCACTTACAGAAGAATTTATCTCAATTGGAGGAGGAGCCTCAGGAATATTAACAGCAACAACAGATTGACAATTATGATTGTCAGTAACAGTATAAGAATATGTACCTGCAGATGAATTAGAAACACCTGTTCCGTCATAAGGCGTTGTTCCACCCGTTGCTGAGACTGTAACAATTGCTGTTTCTCCAAAACATCTTATCGGAGTAAATGTTGCAGATGCTGTTAAAACTTCCGGCTCAATAACGTCCACAGTTGTAAGGATATCGCATCCTATAGAGTCAGTAACTGAAATTATATAATTCCCATGTGAGAGTCCTGTTAAAATATAGCTGTTTACATTGCTGGTAGCAGTTTCTTCCCCCCAGGAAATATTATAAGGCGCTGTTCCCTGAGAAATTAACAGATATGCAGAAGCATCACTGTCTCCGTTACAGGATGGATTTGAAATAACCGAAGCTGATGCTGATATGTTATTTATAAATTCTACTGAAAACTCCTGAGTCGCCAGACAGCCATGGGCATCGGCAATTGTTACGATGTAGCTGCCGGCATCAAGATCTGTTGCTGTTCCTCCCGATATGCCTCCGGCTTCATCAGGCCATGTGTAAGAATAGAACAAAGTCCCTCCTACCCCGCTTACTTCTGCAGTACCCTGTGCATCACAAAACTGGTTGGTAGAATACACAAGCTGTGCTCCTACAGATTCTATTTCAACATCTGTTGTTGTGGTTGTAGCACACTGTCCGGAAGTAGGTGTAAATGTATAAGTCGTTGTTGCAGTATTATCAATTGCCGGGGACCAGCTTCCGGTAATGCCGTTATTCGATGTTGACGGCAAATCAGGGACTGTGGTTCCCGTACAATATGGCCCTGCAGGGGTAAAAGACGGCAATATATTAGGATTGATTGTAATGGTAAGAGATGCTGTTGTAGCACACTGTCCGGCAGTAGGTGTAAATGCATAAGTCGTTGTTACAGTATTGTCAATTGCCGGGGACCAGCTTCCGGTAATACTGTTGTTTGATGTAAGCGGGAGTGCAGAAATTGAGGCTCCGGAGCAATATGGTCCTGAAGGATTAAACGAAGGTAAAATATTGGGATTAATGGTGATTGTCATTGCTGCGTTTGTAGCACACTGTCCTGAAGAGGGTGTAAAAGTATATGTTGTTGTAGAAGTATTACATATTGCAGGTGACCAACTTCCGGTAATACTGTTGTTCGACGTAGCCGGAAGCGCAGAAATTGAGGCTCCGGAACAATATGGCCCTGCAGTGGTAAATGTAGGGGTAATCAAAGGATTTATTGTAATCGTCATTGTTGTGGTTGTTGCACATTGCCCCGCACCAGGTGTAAATGTATATGTTGTAGTAGCTGTATTGTTTATTGCAGGTGACCATGTACCTGTAATTCCGTTTGTTGAAGTCAACGGCAAAGCAGGAATGGCAGAACCTGAACAATACGGGCCTGCAGCCGTAAACACAGGCGTTGTATTAGGAGTTATTGTAATCACTTTTGTTACAGTAGTTGCACATTGTCCTGCGGAAGGAGTAAATGTGTATGTTGTTGTTGAGGTGTTACATATCGCAGGTGACCATGTACCTGTAATTCCGTTTGTTGAAGTGGTCGGCAATGCCGGTATTGAAGCTCCGGAGCAATATGGCCCTACAGATGCAAAAGTTGGTGTTACATTTGGATTAATTACAACATCTGTTGTTACCGGAGGACTTGTATTAGCTCCTACGGTAATTACCAAACTATAAGTTCCTGCATTGGCTGATGTTACATTAGAAATTACAGGATTCATTACAGTTGAAGACCACGAGTTGGGACCTGACCACAAATATGTTGCCCCGGCTGTTGGATTTGAAACACTAAGCTGTAATGTTTGCCCCTCGCACAGAGGTCCGTTATTTGTAATAGGAGGCGCAATAATCCCGCAATTTGTTGATCCTGCACCACCGGTCTGACTAAAAGAGATATTGGTAACAATATTAGCATAGTTAGTTATAAGCAGCACATACACCTGTCCCGTCTGAGTATTTACAAGATTAGCTGTTTCCTGTGCAGCAGTGGAATAACTGCAGTCAACTCCCGAATTTGACATAAGATTGGATGCACATGCTGCACTCAAAGATGTAAATGGCCCCCATGCAATAAAATCAACATCTCCGCCGCTGGTCATATAAATATCAATATTTCCGGGAGTACCTATTTCCATCCAATACCAGGCAGGATTAGGAGTTGTATAAAGACATCCCACTGACCCCATATCAGGAACATTTGTACTTGCAGGAAATGTATAAGCATTACTTGTACAAAACGGCAATGCATCCAGACAGGAACCGGCAGCAGGAGTGCCGCCGCCACAACTTACACACGAAATAGTGCTAGTACCACAACTGGTATTTGTTCCGCACGAAGAATTCGTATTATAATGAATATAATATGTCCCTGAAACGGTTGCTGTCCATGTAAGCGGAGCATTCCCGCTGGCAACAACAGTCCCGTTATATGAACCGCTGCGAACGGTTATATAGCCGCCCAAATCATATGTTGCCTGATATTGATTACCCGCAACAACGTTACTTATTGTACTGTATTCTGTCTGGTAATTACAGGTACTTATTGTAACGGCAGACGTACCGGTAGGCGCAGTAGCCGAGCCGTAAGAAGAAGAATTGGTGCATTGCCCGTAAGCATTTCCCGAAAATCCTGCAGGAATTAAAATAATCAGGACTGCCAGCAATTTGATATTTCTCATTTTTTTCATAGCTCAAACTTGTTTACCGGTTAGTTATTAATGAAATTTTTAAACCCAGATTCTCAAAGGCCTTTTCTATTTCCGGCATCTCTGTACCTTTTTTTAATTCCAGCTTACACACATTGTCCACATTGATATCGGCAGATATTACCCATCCATATTGCAACAAAATCTCAATAATCTGTTTTTTATGCATTTCGTCTTTTATTCCTTCAAGATGAAACTTCAACACCTCATCGTTTACAATATTTACAGGCTGCACATCTTTATCTTCCCGTATGTTTTCGGAAATTATATCATTAATCATATCAACAATCTGCTTTCCGTCAACAGAAGAAACAGACGTAAACATACATTTAGACCTGTTTGTGTTGTCATAAAATGAAAAATGTTTAACATCCTGATTTACAAGCATTTCTTTTTCTATTACGGGTATAATATCTGACGGGATAATACCTTCTAACGTAATATACGACGTTCTTGTATTGTCATCGTATTCCTTAACAGCATCTGTTATAAATGACAATACCTGAGAATTCACATTCAGATACACGAATGCAAACAGAATAAACAGCAATCTTTTTTTCATAGCAAGGCGTTATTATACTAACAATCTAAATTCTTACAATTGACGAATTTTTACCACATAGGTTGCTTTGTATAATTTAATAATTGTTTTGTCTGCAACAAAATAATTATATCTTTTCTCAAAAAACACAGATATCAACAGCTATCTGTATTATCATCATGCAAAAAAACTAAAAAATTTAAAAAGCGGCTTCGTCAAATCAATCTCAATTATGCAAATATAGGATTTTTTTTAATATATTGCAAATAATATAATTTTTAACACAATTAATGATTAAACAAAAAAGTTCGATATAATTACAATTTTCAGTTTATTAACACATCCAAATTATAACGTATGTGTTTAACTATGAAATTATTTACAACACATAAGTTGTAAAAAACAATAACACCGGCTTGTTCACCATAAACTACATCAGCAATTAATATAAAAAAAGGAACCTTTTGGTTCCTTTATAAATTTCGGGTTCAGTTTAAACAACCCTTAAAGTATGCAGCATTTATTTGTGTTATTTAAGCATTCTTTCACTATTCCGCTATCCGTTTTTCATAAAACTCTATTAACAATTGCAGTTCTAGTAAACAATAGAAACTGTACCGGTATAAGGATCTGTCCCGTTATTAAGGTTTATAAAATAAATGTATGTCCCGATAGCCACCCTGTTGCCGTTTTGTTTTGCATCCCAAGGATCATCATCTGACTTCGCAACAAATACAGACTGCCCCCATCTGTTAAATACCTGAATATTCGCACCTGGATAGTTCTTTATATTCCTTATTTCCCATACATCATTTATTCCGTCTCCGTTAGGACTTATTGCATCAGGTATAATTACACAATCAAGAAATGATTCATTAAGCACGACTTTTCCAATTGTATAGCTGCAATCAAAATTGTCAGACACCCCAATTTCATAAGTTCCATCTTTCAGACCTCCGAAAAGAGAAACCGGCATTTCGAGGCCGTCATAAAAATACTTATATGGTTCTGTCCCTCCGGATGCCACCACCTGAATATACCCGTCATTATTTCCCACACAGCTTGGATTCGACACCAAAACAGAAGCATCTAACTGAGACGGTTCATCAATATAAACCGAAGTGCTTGAATAACAATTATTATTATCCCTTACAATCAACGTGTAATTACCTTTCGGCAACGAATTGATTTCCTGTCCGTTTGCCAGAACGGCACCGTCAGATACAGAATAATGATAAGGTTCCGAACCTCCGGTAGCCTGCATGCTTACTCCTCCGTCACTCATTCCGTAACAACTCACATTTGTCCTAGTAAACTCAAGATTAATACGTTCAGGTTGAGTAACATCAAAATCCTGTGAAATTGAACAGTTCCTGCTATCAGTCACAACAACGGAATAATGTCCTGATGAAAGAGAATTAATTGAAGTTCCGCTTCCCGGAACACTCCAGCTTATATTAAAAGGAGGAGCTCCTCCTGAAAGACCTATATTTATTTTACCATCACTTATTCCATAACAGGATGAATTTGTAACAGCGTAATCAAGTAGAATAGCATCAGGTAACGCTAATGTTGCATCGGCAATACCCTCGCACCCCCAATTATCTGTAACTGTTAACAAGAAAGTACCTGCATCAAGATTGCTTATTTCTGAAGCACCTGCTCCGTTACTCCACGAAAACTGCAACGGACTAACACCATTAAGAGATCTTCCTTCAAGAACCCCGTCAGGTATTCCGGCACATGAAACCGGTGACACAATATTTATATTTGCATTTATAACACCTGTTTTGCCTACCGTTGTACTTTCTTCTGCAGTACAGGAATTAGAATCTGTAACCGTAAGAGTATAAATCCCCGGAGCCAGTGCTGTCATGCTGCCTCCATAACCTGTCGAAGACCAGTTATAGCTATAGCCTGGTATTCCGCCAGTCACATCTGCACTTATAGTACCTCCGGTTTCCCCGCAAACAGCATCTGTATGAGTAAGGTTAATGACAATCTCAGGTGGCTGATTAACAACAACCGAGGTATTGGCAATACAATTATTCCCATCTTTAACCGTTAAGGAATAATTTCCAGGAGCAAGATTACTTATTACATAATCCGGCTGCGCATTGCTCCACAAATAATTATAATCACCGGTTCCGCCATCAGGACTTGCAGAAATGCTCCCGTCCGGAACCCCGAAACAACTTGCATTTGTTACCGAACAACCTACAGTAAGCAGATCGGGAGCATTTACAAATACATTCCCTGTAGTCGGACACAAGTCTGCATCTGTTATTGTATATCCGAAACTAACATCTGAAGGTATTCCGCTACGGGAAAAATCAGTATTCCCATCCTCCCACAATATGGTATATGGTGAGTTTCCTCCTGCTGTTACATTTATGTCTGCGCTTCCTGTATAACCAAAACATAAAGCATCTGTCAGAGTTTCGACAATTGTCAAAGGAGCTGCTTGTGTAAGATTTACACTTGCAGTTGCAGTACAATCATTAGCTCCTGTAACTGTAACAATATAGACAGCCGGTGTGGTAAAATCGTTATCTGCTGTTGCCGGAGAAGCCCCTCCGTTCCAGCTATACGACACACCGCCTGTTGCAGTTAAACTTATAGACGGTACTGTGCATATAAATTGGTCTGTTCCGGTATTATTGGTAACAGAAACCGATGGAGGGGCAATATCCTGTGTTATAATTATGCTTTCCGTACCAGAACATCCGTTAGATCCGTTAACAGTTACCGTATAGGTACCCGGAGTAGAAACTGCCGTACTTGCAATAACCGTAGCCGGCCCTCCTGTCCATGAATAACTTACCCCGCCTGTTGCTGTCAGTGATATAAAAGTCATAGAGCAGGTAAGTTCTGTTGTCCCAGAGTTATTTGTAATCCCATGCGGAAAAGTATCAATATCAATTGTCAAAGTTGTCCAGGCACAAACTCCTCCGTCAGCAGTAAAAGTATAGGTTGTAGGAATTGTATTATCAATTGCGGGAGACCATGTTCCTGTAATGCCGTCATTGGATATAAGCGGTAAATCAGGGATAGCAACTCCCGGACAGTATGAAGGAACCGGATCAAATACAGCCGGAGTATTCGGGTTTATTGTTATGGTCATAGTCGCATTTAACGCACATTGGCCGGGATCAGGAGTAAAAGTATAAGTTGTGGTTGCCATATTATTTATTGCAGGTGACCAGACTCCTGTGACACCATCATTAGAGGTTACAGGCAATTCAGGAATTGTAACTCCTGCACAATATGGTCCTGCCTGTGTAAAATCCGGGGTAAAATACACACAGGGATTATAACATGTAAGATTGGCAACCCATCCTGCATATTGAACAGAACCATCTGAAGTAAAACGGAATGTTAATGAACCGTCTGCCGCAGTAGAAGTAAAAGTCGGAATAGATGCACTACCCGTATAATTTCCCAGCAATGTAGCAGAAGTACTGTTCCCGTCATATATGTAAAGGTGTTCATAGCTATTCTCTGTAACAAAACTGGTAAAGCTCACCTGAACAACAGATCCCGGAGTTGAAGGATAAACTGTAAGTGTATAGTTTTCATTTGCCGCGTAATTACCTGTAGCTCCTCCCGAGTCATAAAATATACTGCCACAGGTATTAATAGTGCCTGTTTGCATATTTACAGTTGCAACCACATCAACTTCCGCAGCAGAAGATGTTGCAGATTCTCCGCTTGCCGTACATGTAACAACACATCTGAAATATGTAACAGCAGATAAAGCTGCTGTAGTATAATTAGGTGTTGTAGCTCCTGTGCCACCTGTCACATTTGTGTATGGACCACCAAAAGATGCAGACTGCTGCCATTGATATGTCATCCCCGATGCAACAGAAAAACCGGTCAGGCTTAAATTAGCAGTTGTTCCTATAGAAACCTGCTGAACCGCAGGAGAGGCAGACCCGGCTACAGGAGTTCCGGAACAAGGAGTAGAAGCAATTATAGTTATGCAATAATCCTCGGTTTCCCCCCATGTATATGCACTGGATGAATAATTTGTTGCCGTAGGAAAGGTCGTTTCAACAACCACTGCTCTCATACGCGTAACACCCTGTGTTGCCGTAACAGGAACAGTAAACGACCCGGTTTCGGTATGATTGCCCGATGCTGCTGCAGGTTGAGTATAAACCTGTTCTCCGGCATCTGCAAAATCCCCATCCTGATTCCAGTCAACATAAAGTTGAAATCCGTTATTATACGCTCCTCCGCAACTTGTTTGCGTAAGACTAAAATTTACCAGTTCCCCCAACTGAACTGTAGGTCCGGCAACAAAACCGGTATAATTGGAATATCTTGTAAGTACAGATCCTGTCCCGGGAGCCAATGTTGAACATGTAGAACTATTGCTCATAGTACCTACAGTAACATTTGTAATTTCCTCATCTGCAGTACTGGATGCAAAAACAGCAGGATAAGTACCACACTCACATGCATTACCTGTAACACTGTAAGAAACAACATTTGATGTTGCTGATTCGCCGCTGTTTGTACAATTTACATATAACTGAAAATAAGTATCTGCTGTTACAGATGTAGAAAAATTAACGGTTGTTCCGCCAGGCACATCTGTCCAGGGCCCGGAAGAAGAGGATGATGATTGCCACTGATAGCTTATCCCTGAGCCTACTGAAACTCCGGAATCTCCCAGAGTAAATGAAGCTCCTACACATCCTGTAGTTGCACTTATAGTTGCAGTACCTGGATCCGGCATTCCTGCACATGGGATAAGAGAGACAAAATCCAACTGAATATTGGGTCTGTTATAAGTTATTGTACCTGAAGGCGGAGAAGCCGGATCAGGATTTGTACCGTCGCTGTAAAAATAAATTGACTGATAATTTGAACTGGTTGAAGTGCATCGCCATGTTGCAGAAGTCCCGTATCCTGCAACATTCTCATCAATGGCAACAACCAGATTACCCCCTGTCCATATGTAAGGTGTAGTCAGTGTAATTGTCATCCACCCGGCAGAAGAAGGTAATACCACAGCGCCATTATAGACAGTCGTTAACGATGCTAAAGGAATCCAGTTGGTTGTCCCGGTAAAAATAGTCTGAGCAGTATTTCCTAAAAATACTGTCCATGTGCCGGTATTGTTAAGATTTCCTGATCCTGCCCAATAAAAGCGGATTGCCGTAATCTGATCTCCGGCAGAAACCCCTCCGGCAGTAATCTCAGCAGCAGTGTATATTTGCTGCGTGTAGTTATACCCATAATAGGAATAAACAGGGTTATACGTAGTGGTAGTGGTAGCAGTTCCAATTGTAACTGTAGTTTGTCCGAAAACTGTAAATGCCAATCCCAGAATCAGCATAAAAGTTAAAACATAATTTTTAATCATAGCTTTAGATTATTTAATGCTTTTTTACTTCTTGACATGCTTAAACATAAATTTTAGTAGAAATAATAAAAAACAAGAGCCCTCGACTTATAAAAATAATTACACGATTTTAAAATAAATCAATGCAATTTTTTTTGTTCTCCACACACTTCGCTCTATTTACAAAAATAGCACAAAATCAGCCCCTTATTTAAAAAATAAACAATTTTTCATGATGATTGTTCACATTTTATACAAACATACAGAATTATACATTTCAATTATTTTTTACATAAGATTGAAAAATGGAGTTAAGACAATTTAAGTAATAGAAAATAAAAAAAAGCCTGTCATGAAGACAGGCCTTTTTATCATTTTATAATGATTTTACTCTACTATTGTCACGGTTCCGGTGTATGGAGGTGTTCCGTTATAGAGGTTAATTACATACAAATATGTTCCTACAGGTACTTTTTTACCATTGTATTTTCCATCCCACGGATCCTCATCAGGACGGCCAACAAATATTTCCTGCCCCCATCTGTTGTAAACATAAATATATGCTCCCGGGAAAAGTTCAATATTTTCAATAATCCATGTATCATTTACCCCATTTCCGTTTGGAGTAAATGCGTTAGGAATTTTGAGACAATCTACCTGTTCGTCAGTAAGTACAGTATTCCCTAAACTGAACAAACAATTATTTGCATCAGTAACAACAATATCATAACTTCCGTTTATCAAACCACTGATATAAGGGATGTCAATAAAATTTCCGTTCCACCCGAACAAATATGGTTCTGTCCCTCCTACAACACTAATCTGAATGTACCCGTCATTATTGCCGATACAGCTTGGAGAATAAGAGATATAAGATGCCGAAATTTCAGAAGGCTCTGTTATTATAATGTTATCTGAATCAGAGCAACCGTGACTATCCTCTACGGACACTACATATTCGCCGGCAGTCAGGCTATAATGAGAGCATCCTTCCCCATAAGTACTTCCGTCAAATATCCTGTAACCATACGGAGTTGTACCGCCGGCAGCATCCATCATTACAGCTCCGTCATAATTGCCATAGCAACTTATATTGCTTACCATTTCGGAAAGTACCAGTTTATCAGGTTGTGTTACAGTGTAATCTCCTTGTATTGTACAACCTCCCTGATCTGTAACAACAAGTGAATAGTCCCCTGCTGTCAGATTTTCTATTGCAGATCCTGATGACGGGACATTCCAGTTATAAACATATGATGATGAACCTCCGCTTACAACGACATTTACAGCTCCGTCACTATATTCAAAACAGCTCACATTTGTTACTGTTCCTGCAAGCTGCATTGATGGAGGATCTGCAAGATCTGCAATTACAGTCCCGACACAACCCCAGTCATCAGTTACTCCTATAATATAAGTTCCTGCTCCGAGATTTTGAATATATGGACTACCAATCAAGCTGTTGTTTAATGTATATGACAAATCTCCTACCCCGTTAGAGCTTGATGCCAACAAACTTCCATCTGTATAGCCCGGACAACTAATACCATGAAGTTCCGTAACAGATGCGTTTATATTTCCTGTTGTTCCAATCACTACAGATTGATTGGCAACACAATCATTATCATCGGTAACAACAACAGAATAATTCCCCGGATCTAAATTCGCAATATTATTACCTGTTTGGATGTTAGACCATAAAAAATCATAATTTGGGGTTCCTCCAATTACAGACGCAAACACTGATCCTCCTGAGCCGCCGCATTGGGCAGGGGTTGGATTAAGATAAACCTGCAGAGCATTTGGCTGAGTAATGGTAATGTCTGCTGTTACTTCACAATGTTTATAGTCAGTTACTGTTACCGAATATGTTCCTGCGGGAAGATCATCCGGGTTCTCACCAGACACACTGTTATTCCAGGCATATGAGTAAGGATCTGTGCCTCCTGAAACAGTTGTCGTTATTTCTCCGTTTGCATCATTAAAGCAACGAACATTTACTCCTGTTAATGAAACAGTCAATTCTTCAGGCTCTGTAATAGTAATACTTCTTGTTGCCATACAGTTATTCTGATCGGTAACAGTAACAGTAAATGTTCCTGCAGATAGTTGAGTTGCAAATCTACTGTTAGTACTATTCGAATCATCCCAGATATAATCATAAAGCGGAGTTCCTCCTATAGCTGTTGCTGTTGCACTACCGTTCGACAATCCGTTACATGTTACGTTATTATTAAGGGCAACAGATAAATCTAAAACATCAGGTTCTCCAACATTCACAGACACATCGTCAGCACAGCCGTTAACATCTGTTATTGTGTAAGTATATGTGCCGGCAGTAACGGTAAATGTGCCGGTGCCGGAATATGGAGTTGTGCCACCTGAACCTGTCACGGTTACAGTAGAACTTCCGCCGTTACATAAGATTGCTGTTGCTGATGAAGCGGCTGTTAATATTGTCGGTTCTGTTACCGTAACCGAGGTTGTTGCTGTACAGCCATTGGCATCTGTTATTGTGTAAGTATGTGTGCCGGCAATGACAGTAAAAACTCCGATACCTGAATATGGAGCAGTACCACCTGAACCGGTTACTGTTACTGTTGAACTTCCGCCATTACATGAGATTGCTGTTGCTGATGAAGCGGCGGTTAATATCGTCGGTTCTGTTACCGTAACTGAGGTTGTTGCTGTACAGCCGTTGGCATCTGTTATTGTGTAAGTATGTGTACCGGCAGTGACGGTAAATGTACCGGTTCCGGAATATGGAGTTGTGCCACCTGAACCGGTTACGGTTACAGTAGAACTTCCGCCGTTACACAAGATTGCTGTTGCTGATGATGCGGCTGTTAATATTGTCGGTTCTGTTACCGTAACCGAGCTTGTTGCTGTACAGCCATTGGCATCTGTTATTGTGTAAGTATGTGTGCCGGCAGTTACGGTAAATGTACCTGTTCCTGAATATGGAGTTGTGCCACCTGAACCGGTCACTGTTACTGTTGAACTTCCGCCATTACATGAGATTGCTGTTGCTGACGATGATGCTGTTAATACAGCAGGTTCAGTAACCGTAACTGAGGTAGTTGCAGTACAGCCATTGGCATCTGTTATTGTGTAAGTATGTGTACCGGCAGTAACAATAAATGTCCCTGTTCCTGAATATGGAGTTGTTCCTCCTGAACCGGTTACAGTTACAGTAGAACTTCCGCCGTTACATGAGATTGTTGTTGCTGACGAAGTAGCTGTTAATATTGTCGGTTCTGTTACCGTAACTGAGGTTGTTGCTGTACAGCCGTTAGCATCTGTTATTGTGTAAGTATATGTGCCGGCAGTAACAGTGAATGTTCCGGTGCCGGAATATGGAGTTGTTCCGCCTGAACCGGTTACGGTTACAGTAGAACTTCCGCCATTACATGAGATTGCTGTTGCGGATGAAGAGGCTGTTAACATTGTCGGTTCTGTTACGGTAACAGAGGTTGTTGCAGTACAGCCGTTGACATCTGTTATTGTATAGGTATGTATACCGGCAGTGACAGAGAACGTTCCAATGCCGGAATACGGAGTTGTTCCACCTGAACCGGTTACTGTTACTGTTGAACTTCCGCCATTACATGAGATTGCTGTTGCGGATGAAGCGGCGGTTAATATCGTCGGTTCTGTTACCGTAACTGAGGTTGTTGCTGTACAGCCGTTGGCATCTGTTACTGTATAAGTATGTGTGCCGGCAGTTACGGTAAATGTGCCGATACCGGAATATGGAACGGTGCCTCCTGAACCAGTCACGGTTACTGTTGAACTTCCACCGTTACATGAGATTGCTGTTGCGGATGAAGAGGCTGTTAATATAGAAGGTTCTGTTACCGTAACTGAGGTTGTTGCAGTACAGCCATTGGCATCTGTTATTGTGTAAGTATGTGTGCCGGCAGTAACAATAAATGTCCCTGTTCCTGAATACGGAGTTGTTCCGCCTGAACCGGTTACAGTTACAGTAGAACTTCCGCCATTACATGATATAGCTGTTGCTGATGAAGCGGCTGTTAATATTGTCGGTTCTGTTACCGTAACTGAGGTTGTTGCTGTACAGCCGTTGGCATCTGTTATTGTGTAAGTATGTGTACCTGCAGTGACGGTAAATGTACCGGTTCCGGAATATGGAGTTGTGCCACCTGAACCTGTAACGGTTACTGTTGAACTTCCGCCGTTACATGAGATTGCTGTTGCGGATGAAGAGGCTGTTAATATTGTCGGTTCTGTTACTGTAACAGAGGTTGTTGCTGTACAGCCGTTGGCATCGGTTATTGTATAAGTATGTGTACCTGCAGTGACGGTAAATGTACCGGTTCCGGAATATGGAGTTGTGCCGCCTGAACCGGTTACAGTTACTGTTGAACTTCCGCCGTTACATGAGATTACTGTTGCGGATGAAGCGGCTGTTAATATTGTCGGTTCTGTTACCGTAACTGAGGTTGTTGCTGTACAGCCGTTAGCATCGGTTACTGTATAAGTATGTGTGCCGGCAGTTACTGTAAATGTCCCGATACCGGAATATGGAGCAGTGCCACCTGAACCGGTTACAGTTACTGTAGAACTTCCACCATTGCATGAGATTGCTGTTGCGGATGATGCGGCTGTTAATATTGTCGGTTCTGTTACCGTAACTGAGGTTGTTGCAGTACAGCCGTTGGCATCGGTTATTGTATAAGTATGTGTGCCGGCAGTGACAGTGAATGTTCCGGTGCCGGAATACGGAGTTGTTCCGCCTGAACCGGTTACAGTTACAGTAGAACTTCCGCCATTGCATGAGATTGCTGTTGCTGATGATGCGGCTGTTAATATTGTAGGTTCCGTTACTGTAGCCGAGGTTGTTGCAGTACAGCCGTTAGCATCGGTTATTGTATAAGTATGTGTGCCGGCAGTGACAGTGAATGTTCCGGTGCCGGAATATGGAGCGGTGCCACCTGAACCGGTTACAGTTACTGTAGAACTTCCGCCATTACATAAGATTGTTGTTGCGGATGAAGCGGCTGTTAATATTGTCGGTTCTGTTACTGTAACCGAGGTTGTTGCTGTACAGCCGTTGGCATCTGTTATTGTGTAAGTGTGTGTGCCGGCAGTCACGGTAAATGTCCCTGTTCCTGAATATGGAGTTGTACCGCCTGAACCGGTCACGGTTACTGTTGAACTTCCGCCGTTACATGAGATTACTGTTGCGGATGAAGCAGCTGTTAATATTGTCGGTTCTGTTACTGTAACCGAGGTTGTTGCAGTACAGCCGTTAGCATCGGTTACTGTATAAGTATCCGGCAGTGACAGTGAATGTTCCTGTTCCGGAATACGGAGTTGTTCCGCCCGAACCGTTTACTGTTACTGTTGAACTTCCCCCGTTACATGAGATTGCTGTTGCAGATGAAGTAGCTGTCAATAAAACAGGTTGAACCAATGTTGTACCTGTAATAGCCTGACAGCCATTAATATCTGTAATAGTAATATTGTAAGTTCCGCTTGTCAGACCTGAAACTGTATATGTATTTACAGGATTTGAAACAGAGCCGGCTCCCCAGTCAATAAGATAATTTGCCGTTCCTCCTGTTATCGTAACATTAATAGATCCGTCAGAGTTCCCATTACAAAGAGGATTTGCTGCAACAACTGAACTTGCAGACATTCCTCCTATATCAGCTATATTTACTACCTGAGTAGTGGAGCACATATTTACATCCTGAACAGTAACATTATATGTTCCGGCCATAAGAGATGATGCTGTTCCTCCTGCAACTCCACCTGCAGTTCCCGGCCAAATGTAAGTATATGGGGCTATCCCATCTGCCCCGTAAACTGTTGCAGAACCAGGAGTTGCACAATTCTGATCAGCTATTGCCGTTATACCTGAAGTTATAGTCAATGCGTCTGTAATAGTGATATTTGCCGTCGAAGTACATCCGTTTGCTGCTGTAACTGTAACTGTATAGCTTCCGGCTGAAGTTAATGTATTGCTTGCTGTCAATGGTGTAGAACCGCCGCTCCATGAATATGACGTACCTCCTGTAGCGGTGACATTAATCGATAACACACTGCATGTTATTACTGTTGTCCCCGTATTATTTGTTATCGCTGCTGTGGGCGGAGTGATATTTTGAGTAATCGTAATACTTGATGTTGCTGTACAACCATTAGCTGCAGTTACGGTCACAGTATAAGTTCCGGGTGTTGTAAGGGTATTCCCTGCGGTTGATGGTGTTGATCCGCCCGACCATGCATAAGTTCCGCCACCGGTTGCGGTTACGGATATTGATGTAGTTGCACAGGTTAAAACTGTTGTGCCGCTGTTATTGGTTATCGCTGCTGTTGGTGGAGTGATATTTTGAGTAATCGTAATACTTGATGTTGCTGTACAACCGTTGGCAGCAGTTACTGTTACCGTATAAGTCCCGGGTGTTGTAAGGGTATTCGCTGCAGTTGATGGTGTTGATCCGCCCGACCATGCATAAGTTCCGCCACCGGTAGCGGTTACGGATATTGATGTAGTTGTACAGGTTAAAACTGTTGTGCCGCTGTTATTGGTTATCGCTGCCGTGGGTGGGGTAATGCTTTGTGTAATCGTAATACTTGATGTTGCTGTACAACCATTGGCAGCAGTTACCGTTACCGTATAAGTTCCGGGTGTTGTAAGGGTATTCGCTGCAGTTGATGGTGTTGATCCGCCAGACCACGCATAAGTTCCGCCACCGGTAGCGGTTACGGATATTGATGTAGTTGTACAGGTTAAAACTGTTGTGCCGCTGTTATTGGTTATTGCCGCTACGGGTGGGGTAATGCTTTGTGTAATCGTAATACTTGATGTTGCTGTACAACCATTAGCTGCGGTTACGGTCACAGTATAAGTTCCGGGTGTTATAAGGGTATTCGCTGCGGTTGATGGTGTTGACCCGCCCGACCATGCATAAGTTCCGCCACCGGTTGCGGTTACGGATATTGATGTAGTGGTACAGGTTAAAACTGTTGTACCGCTGTTATTGGTTATTGCCGCTGTGGGCGGAGTAATATTTTGCGTAATCGTAATACTTGATGTTGCTGTACAACCATTAGCTGCGGTTACGGTTACAGTATAAGTTCCGGGTGTTGTAAGGGTATTCGCTGCGGTTGATGGTGTTGATCCGCCCGACCAGGAATAAGTTCCGCCACCGGTTGCAGTTACGGATATTGATGTAGTTGCACAGGTTAAAACTGTTGTGCCACTATTATTGGTTATCGCTGCGGTGGGTGGAGTAATACTTTGTGTAATCGTAATACTTGATGTTGCCGTACAACCATTAGCTGCGGTTACGGTTACAGTGTAAGTCCCGGGGGTTGTAAGGGTATTCGCTGCGGTTGATGGTGTTGATCCGCCCGACCATGCATAAGTTCCGCCACCGGTTGCGGTTACGGATATTGATGTAGTTGCACAGGTTAAAACTGCTGTGCCGCTGTTATTGGTTATCGCTGCTGTAGGTGGGGTAATGCTTTGTGTAATCGTAATACTTGATGTTGCCGTACAACCGTTGGCAGCAGTTACCGTTACCGTATAAGTTCCGGGTGTTGTAAGGGTATTCCCTGCGGTTGATGGTGTTGACCCGCCCGACCATGCATAAGTTCCGCCACCGGTTGCGGTTACAGATATTGATGTAGTGGTACAGGTTAAAACTGTTGTACCGCTGTTATTGGTTATTGCCGCTGTGGGCGGAGTAATATTTTGAGTAATCGTAATACTTGATGTTGCTGTACAACCATTAGCTGCAGTCACGGTCACAGTATAAGTTCCGGGTGTTGTAAGGGTATTCGCTGCGGTTGATGGTGTTGATCCGCCCGACCAGGAATAAGTTCCGCCACCGGTAGCAGTTACGGATATTGATGTAGTTGCACAGGTCAAAACTGTTGTGCCGCTATTATTTGTTATTCCCGCTGTGGGCGGAGTGATATTTTGAGTAATTGTAATGCTTGATGTTGCTGTACAACCATTGGCGGCTGTTACAGTTACAGTATAAGTTCCGGGTGTTGTAAGGGTATTAGCTGCAGTTGATGGTGTTGATCCGCCTGACCAGGAATATGTCACGCCACCGGTTGCTGTTACGGATATTGATGTAGTTGCACAGGTTAAAACTGTTGTCCCGCTGTTATTGGTTATCGCTGCTGTGGGTGGGGTAATATTTTGCGTAATCGTAATACTAGATGTTGCTGTACAACCATTAGCTGCAGTTACGGTTACCGTATAAGTTCCGGGTGTTGTAAGGATATTCGCTGCAGTTGATGGTGTTGAACCTCCTGACCATGCATAAGTTCCGCCACCGGTAGCAGTTACGGATATTGACGTAGTAGTACAGGTTAAAACTGTTGTTCCGCTGTTATTGGTTATAGCTGCTGTAGGCGGAGTGATATTTTGAGTAATCGTAATACTTGATGTTGCTGTACAACCATTAGCTGCAGTTACGGTCACAGTATAAGTTCCGGGTGTTGTAAGGGTATTAGCTGCGGTTGATGGTGTTGATCCGCCCGACCATGAATAAGTTCCGCCACCGGTAGCAGTTACGGATATTGATGTAGTTGCACAGGTTAAAACTGTTGTCCCGCTGTTATTGGTTATCGCTGCGGTTGGCGGGGTAGTATTTTGTGTGATGGTAATACTTTCAGTATCAGTACAAATATTATTTGCAACAGTTACAGTATAGGTTGCAGGACTCGAAAAAGTATTTGCGGCAGTGCTTGTTGATGACCCTCCGCTCCATGTATAAGTACCTCCACCTGTAGCGGTTACAGATATTGGATTAACAAGACATGTTAAAACTGTGGTGCCGGTATTATTAGTTATCCCGGCTGTTGGATAAGTGTACACATCAACATTTGTTGTAACGGGAGCACTGCTTACTCCACCGACAGTAATTACAAGAGAATAAACTCCGGCCATAGCGGTTGTGACATTTGTTCTGGTAGGCTCCATCAATGTAGAAGTCCAACCGTCAGGCCCTGTCCATGCATAAATCGCCCCCGCAGTAGGATTACTTACATATAATTCGAGTGTTTGTCCTACACATAACGGCCCATTATTAGTTATAGGAGGAGCAACAATACCACAATTAGTAGAGCCTGCTCCTGATGTTTGTACGAAACTGATATTTGTTGAGACATTTGCATAGTTGGTAATCAGCATAACATAAACATCTCCTGATTGAGTATTATATATGCTTGCTGTCTCATATGCAGCAGAACTGTAACTACAGTCAACAATTTCTCCAAAAGGATAAAAAGTGGGGTCAGAAGTATTATTGGGACATGTAGAACAACTGGATATCGGAATTGTTGAGCATGCGGTAGGCAAATCGCTGTATGGACCCCATGCAATAAAATCCACATCTGCACCACTTGTTATCTCAATAATAATATCTCCGGGGTTATCTATCTCCATCCAGTACCATGCCGGATTAGGCGTAGAATAGAGACATCCGATATGTCCCATATCCGGTTCATCAACAGCAGCAGGGAAAGTATATGAATTATCCGTGCAGAAAGGCGAACTGGCAGGACAATCTGTAGTTAACGGATTCGGGCATGTAATTGAAATCTCATAGCCCGCAGTTGCTGTTGTGCTGTAATTGTCTACAATAAAGTAGTAAGTTGTTCCGGCTGTCAGAGTCGGGGTTTGCGTTCCGCTTCCCCAACATGAACCTATTATGTTTGTTCCTGTATTTCCGCATGAACTCATTAAAAAGAAATCAGGATCTCCTGAAGTTGTATTACCGGTAAGAGTATGAACACCGGTGGTAGTGGCCGTAAAAGAATAAACAACCTCGTCACCTGCACCCCATGAACAACCTGTATAAGAACTCCAATCGCCGGCACCTGCCAGAAGATTTCCGCTGTAAACAGTCCCGCATACCATTGAAATTACAGACGAACAAGGCCCTGAGTTCGGAACACAACTAATAGTGAGATTGATTCCGGCACCATCAACAGAACTGTCTGAATGGAACAATACAGTTAAAGCCCCTGTCGGATCACTCGAAGTTAACGACGGGACTGCTGTACCCATATAGTAAGTTCCCAATAAAGTTCCGCCGGTACCAACACCATTATAAATACTTACATAATCACAACAAGACTCACCTGATGTTGTTCCTGAAATCTGGATCAGATTGCCGGCAGTACCCGGATATATCACGCTATACCCATCCGAACTGTTTATATAATTACCGGAAGCTCCGCCCGAATCATACAAATTACCGGAACAAACACTATATGAATTATTCCCGGTTGACGGAACCGTCATCCCTCCTCCCGAACAACCCGAACAGGCAATTGTGGAAACACCGCATGACGTTGCTGTTCCACAGGACGAATTTGTGGAATAGTGAATATAATATGTTCCTGAAACAGTTGCAGTAAAGGTTAAAGGAGCATTGCCTGATGCCACGACAGTGCCATCATAAGTTCCGCTATGTACTGTAATATACCCGCCCAAATCATAAGTAGCAATATAAGTTTGTCCGGCAACAAACCCGGATACAGTGCTGTACTCTGTCTGATAATTACAGGTACTTATCTGAACGACTGTACCGTCCGAAGGTGCTGTCGCAGAACCGTATGAACTTGTATTTGTACATTGGGAATACAGGTCTGACAAACTTAAAAATAACATTCCAAAAGCAAACAGTAAACAGGTAAATCTTTTCATGGCTAACTATTTATGTTGAATTTATTCTTTATAAAATCTCAATGCCCCAAAAGCAAATATTAAAAATCATTTAATGCTTGCAGGGTTTATTACGACATTAAGCTTGTCCAGAATAATCTGAACATATTCAGGAGTTATTTCCTGTTTAACAATTATTTTACAATCAAAACCATTTACAACAGCATTTTCTATCTGAGAATCTTTCATCAGCACTTCAGCAATCTGCATCCTTTGCAAGTCACTTGTAATTCCGTCTATCTGAAAAAACAGTTCCTGTCCTGTCGAATTAGTCCAGACATTTACAAATCTGCCACTATTCATGTTGTTATCGATAATATCATTTATCATCTGAACAACCATTTCTGCATCAACTGACCGCTCTGATGTAAACATACACTTGCTTAAATCTGCTTTATTATAAAAAGAAAAATGATTTATCTGCGGATTTGAAATCAACTCCTGTGTAATAATTTCTTTCATTGAGGCATCAATACTAGCATCAAATTCCAGATAAAATGTTTTTGTATTATCTGCATACTCTTTACTTGACACAACACGATAAGAATTTATCTGACCTGTACTGTAACCGGCAATAGATAAAGTCAAAAATAATAAAAATAGATTTCTCATGGTCAATTGTTTATTCGTATATAAAAACACTAATAACATCTGAGCAAATACAGCAACGCCAAGCTATTTGTGAAAAGCGATACTAACTATTTAGTTGTTCTTACAGAAAATGTTTTTTAATTCCCAAGCAATGCAATATATACTCTATTGGCAAATTTAATAAAACATTAACAAATATCACAACAAAAGTCATATTATTTTTATTTTTTTTTACACGGCACAAAAAAGTAATACTTATTATCAAAAAAAAAAGCCTGCATGTCAACATGCAGGCTTTTAAACATTTACCATATACTTGCCCATTTATCAGGAGGAAGATACATCGCGTCTCCCTCTTTTATTCCGAAAGCTTCATGAAATTCTTTTATTCCCGGAAGCTGGCCGTTTACACGCCATTTACCCAAAGAATGCACATCTTCTTTAGTTCTGCGTCGTATTTCTGTTTCACGGATATTTTGCCCCCATATTTTTGCATATGAAAGATAAAAGCGTTGTTTTGCTGTAAAACCGTCTATTTTTTCGGGTTCTTTACCATTTAGGGCCATCATAAGAGCATCGTATGAAATTTTAAGACCTCCGTAATCTGCTATATTTTCCCCTAAAGACAATTTACCGTCTGCATTTAAGTCAGGCAATACTGTTATATTATCAAACCGCTCTACAAGTACTTTTGATTTCTCGTCAAAACGCTTTGCATCTTCTTCTGTCCACCAGTCTTTAAGATTTCCGTCCTTATCATAGCTTCGTCCTTTATCATCAAAGCCATGAGTCATTTCATGTCCTATTACAACTCCTATCGCTCCGTAATTTACTGCATCATCAGCATCAATATAGAAAAACGGAGGCTGCAGAATTCCTGCAGGGAAACAGATTTCGTTCATGCTTGCACTATAATAAGCATTAACAGTGTGCGGATTCATAAACCATTCTGATTTGTCAACAGGTTTTCCTATTTTGGATATCATATCCGTAAATTCAAAAACATTGGATCTTATAATATTTGAAAAATAGTAATCTTCAATAATATTTAAATTAGTATAATCTCTCCACTTGTCAGGATAACCTATCTTAACATTAATAGCTTTAAGTTTCTCCAGTGCTTTGGTTTTGGTTTCTTCACTCATCCAATCCAGAACTTTGATTCTCTCTGCAAATGCAAGTCTGAGATTTTCAACAAGTTCCTCCATCCTCTTTTTGGCTTCAGGAGGGAAGTATTCCTTTACAAATATCTGTCCTACTGCTTCGCCCAAACAAGAATTGGTTTTATTGACAACCTTACGCCATCTGGGCTGCTGAGTTATTGCTCCGGTTAAAAATCTGCCATAAAACTCCCAGTCTGCATTTACCATTTCAGTATCCAGATAAGGAGCGGAATAATTAATTATATTCCACTTGAAATACAGTTTCCAGGTTTCGATATCTACCGAAGAAAATATCTTTGAGAATTCCTTAAAGAAAAGAGGCTGACTTACATTAATTGTACCTGCAGCAGGCAATCCTATCAAATTAAAATATTCCTGAAAATCGAACTCCGGTGACAGTTCTTTAAGCTCCTTAACAGTCATTCTGTTTGTTGTGGCAAACGGATCACGTAATTCAAGATTTGTCATAGACTTGTTTGCAAGTCTATACTCAAAGTCGTATATCTTTTTTGCATAATTCTCACACAATTTTTCATCAGTTCCGGCCATACCAAACATTTTA
Organism: Bacteroidales bacterium; assembly: GCA_003249955.1. GTDB lineage: Bacteria > Bacteroidota > Bacteroidia > Bacteroidales > ML635J-15 > Bact-19. The sequence continues at coordinate 28,347 of QKHS01000021.1, forward strand.
GCGATATGCTTCTGATATTCGGTTCTTATTTCCACTGATCTGGGATCTGTCGCCGTGTAATAATCTCTGTTCGGCAATCCCAAGCCACCCTGATAAAGGTAAGCAATCTGCATATTACTGTCTTCACTATCTGCCGAACCGAAAATGCTAAATCCCGTTGGAATTCCTGCTATATGCAATTTCGAAATTGTTTTCAGCACATCATCTTTTGTCGTAATAGCATCTATATTACTTAACAATTCTTCTATTGGAGCAAGCTTATCCTTGTCCATTTTAACTGAATCCATCCCCATTTTATAGAATGTTTCAATCTTCCATTCAATAGAATTTTCAGGATTATCTTTTTCTGACAAACCGGTAATAAGATCATTTACTTTTTGATTGGTTTCTTTTGCCAGCAAATCAAAAGATCCGAAACGGCTTTCTTCGTCCGGCAAAGGATTGTTTTTTTGCCATCCGCCCGTTGCATACTGGTAAAAATCATCAACCGGATTAATGGTAGTATCAAGATCCGAAAGCTCTATTGCCTTAATCTTCTTTTCATTTTGTTCCATCTTTTGATCTTTTGGATTACATGAAATAATTAATACACTTATTAGTGTTAAACACGAAAAAATATTTATTGTTTTCATTACAGAAAAATTTGATTTCCACAATATTAACTCTTTTTCCTGAAACTTATCCTCTTCTCTTCTCCCTTTAACAATCTTTTAATATTTTTTAAATGTGTAATAACAATAAGCACTGCTGCAACGCAGCTAAATACAGTTAAAGTTATGGAATTTCCGTTAGTAAGTAATAACATTATAACAGGAAATGTAAGTGCTGCAGAAACAGATGAAACACTTACAATATGAGATATCAGAAAAACCACAAGAAAAACTACAAATGTAATTCCCGCAGCAGACGGATAAAGAGCCAGCACCAAACCTAACATGGATGCGACTCCTTTACCTCCTCTGAAACCTGTAAAAACGGGAAATATATGCCCGATTACTGCAGAGATTCCGAATATAAGCTTAACCTGATAATAAAATTCGCTTCCATTAACTATTTCCGGTACAAAAATAATTAGTTGTACTGCCAGAAAACTCTTTAATATGTCTGCAATAAAAACAGGTATTCCGGCTTTATATCCCAAAACACGAAAAGTGTTTGTTGCTCCTGCGTTTTTTGATCCGAACTCACGTACATCCGTGTTAAAAAACCATTTCCCGAACCAGACTGCCGAGCTGAATGAACCCAATAAATAAGAAATAACAGTAAAACCTATAATATAGTAAACCATACTAATACTTGTTTGAGCGATCAAGATCCCGTTTGTTGTCTCTGGTTTTTATATCTTCACGTTTGTCGTGCATCTTTTTACCCTTAGCCAAAGCTATATCAAGTTTAGCAAGACCTTTTTCGTTTATGGTAAGACTTACCGGCACTATTGTCAGACCCTTTTCCGTAACTTTCTTCTGTAGTTTAATAAGTTCCCTGTGATTTAACAAAAGCTTCCGGTCTCTCTTAGGTTCGTGGTTATTGCACGTTCCCAGAACATACTCGGCAATATGAACTCCTGTTACCCATAATTCACCGTTACGAAACACACAATATGAATCGGAAAAGTTTATTTTTCCTTCCCGGACAGATTTAATTTCTGTTCCCAGAAGAACCATTCCGGCAGTAAATTTTTCTACAAATTCAAACTTAAAATAAGCTTTTTTGTTTTTATATGTAATAATTTTAGATGCCATTGTTAAAAAATAAAGTCAAAAAAAGGATACACCAGTGCAAAGTTAAGAATCAGATACACTCCAACAAATAAAAGGGAGATAATTACAAAAAGGATTGTTGCATCTTTTTTTGCCGGTTTCAGAAAGTTAATAACCCCCCAGTAGAGAACAAAAAAGCTGTACAGAGAAATTAAACTTAGCAAAAACAAACTCGGAAACAAATTAATCAGAATCATCCCGACATAAAAAGGAACAAGACTTACAAAAATTAAAACCGCTACTTTTGATTTTGACTTAGCTAATTTATAATATGGTAATAATTCATTTACCGAGAATACAACAATGAAGAAAAACAAAATATCAATTATCAGATTGATAAAACAATACATGACAATATATTTAAAATCCGTTACCGAAAGATAACTGAGAGTTTTTCCCACCAATCTTGAAATAAAAAGAGCTACAAGTGTAATAATAAAGTGCGGACTAATCAGATCCCTGAAACTGACATTTAAAGAATCATTTCCTGTCCAGCCTGTCGATGGATTGACTAAAATGCGTACAAAACTGCTTATATCGTCTTTTGTTTTCATATTTATTATCTGAATGCAAAAGTAGTTTATTTTTTGTATTTTTAGAAACTCAAAAATACTAAAGATGCTAACAAAATACAACCTTATAGTAATTACCGGAGCAACTGCCGGCGGCAAGACTTCTGTAGCTGCCAACCTTGCATTAAAACTTGATGCCGAGATAATAAGTGCCGACAGTCGTCAGATATACCGGGGAATGGATATAGGCACAGGCAAAGACCTTGAAGACTACACAATAAACGGAATTCAGATACCATACCATCTTATTAATATTGCAGATGCTGGGTACAAGTACAATGTTTTCGAATTCCGCAAAGACTTTTTCAGGGTTTATTCAGATATAGTATCACGCGGAAAAACGGCAATTCTCTGCGGAGGCACCGGGTTATACATAGAGTCTGCTATTAAGAACTACGAACTTGTTAAAGTACCGGTTAATGAAAAATTGAGAAAAAATCTGGAAAATCTGGATATAACAGAACTGGAAAAGATACTTGTGTCGTACAAAAAAATGCACAACCGCAGCGATCTTGACACAACAAAACGGGCAATAAGAGCGATAGAAATAGCTGAATATTACAGCCGCAACGAACACGTTAAAGAAGAAACTCCTGAAATAAAACCGGTAATCTTCGGTATTTATTTCGACAGGGATCAACGCAGGTCCAGAATTACCGAACGGCTTAAACAACGGCTTGAGAACGGCATGATTGAAGAGGCTCAAAGATTACTCGACTCCGGGGTTACTCACGAAGATATGGAATATTACGGACTGGAATACAAATTTCTTTCGTGGTATCTGTCAGGAAAAATCTCCTATGACGAACTTTTTGCCGGACTTAATACTGCTATTCACCAATTCTCAAAACGACAAATGACATGGTTCAGAAAAATGGAAAAAGACGGCACCAAAATCCACTGGATTGACGGCAATCTTAGTCTGGAGGAAAAAATCAGAAATATTATGAAATTAATTGAGATTTAACAATTTTCTATTCATAAAAAAAGCTGTCAGAATTCTGACAGCTTTTTTTTATTTTAGTTTTCCGGTTTTGGTTCCGGGTTTTCTTCTTTTGGTGGTTTAGGTAACAGTATCTTACGGCTAAGTTTGATTTTGCCTGATTTCTGATCTATTTCAATTACTTTTACCTCTACTTCCATTCCTTCTTTCAGTACTTCTTCAACTGACTTAATGCGTTTCCAGTCAATTTCCGAAATATGCAGTAATCCCTGATAGTTAGGAAGAATCTCTACAAATGCTCCAAAAGTTGTTATACCTTTTACCTTGCCTTTATAAACTTCGTTTAACTCAGGCTGACGAACGATTGCATAAACCCTTTCTTTAGCAGCAAGCATATCGGTACCGTTAATTGCAGAAATTTCAATATACCCTTTGTCATCAACTTCGGTAATAGAAATTATAGTATTTGTTTTAGCCTGAATTTCCTGAATAATCTTTCCGCCAGGACCTATAACAGCACCAATCATATCCTTAGGAATAATCATAGTTTCGATACGCGGAGCATGTTCTTTATAATCATTACGTGGTTCAGGAATAGTCTTGAGCATTTCGCCAAGAATATGAGCCCTACCTTCTTTTGCCTGCTCTAATGCCTGCTCAAGTACTTCATACGACAACCCGTCAACTTTAATGTCCATTTGAGTTGCAGTAATACCGTTAACAGTTCCGCAAACTTTAAAGTCCATATCACCAAGATGATCTTCATCACCTAAGATATCACTTAAAATTGCAAACTTTTTGGTTTTTGTGTCTGCAATAAGTCCCATTGCAATACCTGAAACAGGATTCGAGATAGGCACACCGGCATCCATTAAAGCCAGAGTTCCGGCACAAACAGTTGCCATTGAAGACGATCCGTTTGATTCTAGAATATCTGAAACCACCCTAACAGTGTAAGGAAACTTTTCTCCTTTTACAGGAATAACTTTAGACAATGCTCTGTGAGCAAGATTTCCATGTCCTATTTCGCGACGGCCTACACCTCTGTAAGGTTTTGCATCACCGGTAGAAAACGGCGGGAAGTTATAATGTAAAACAAAAGGAGAATAACCTTTCAGCATAACGCCGTCAAGCATCTGCTCATCAAGTTTTCCACCCAGAGTAACTGTTGTAATAGACTGTGTTTCGCCACGTGTAAATATTGAAGAACCGTGAGCCATAGGCAGACAATCAACTTCGCTCCATATAGGACGGATTTGGTTTGTTTTTCTGCCGTCAAGTCTTACTTTTTCGTTAACTACCATTTGACGAACAGCTTCTTTTTCCACATCGTGATAATATCTGTCAACCAGTTTTTTTACTGTCGGCAGTGTTTCCTCATCATACTGAGCGAGAAACTCGTCTTTAACAGCACCAAAAAGTCTTTTTCTTTCGTGCTTATCGGGAGTTTGAGTAAATGCAGCAGCATAGGCTTTATCGTAAGTTTCGTCCCATACTTTTTTGCGTAAATCTTCGTCATTATTTTCGTGACAATATTCAGCAAACCCTGTAATTCCACATGCTTCGCGCAATTCGAGCTGAGCTTTACACTGTTCGATAATTGCAGTATGTGCAAATTTTATGGCATCAAGCATTTCTTTTTCAGAAACCTCATTCATTTCGCCCTCAACCATCATAATATTATCAATAGTTGCAGCAACAATAAGGTCTATATCCGCACGTTGGTTATCTTCATATGAAGGGTTTATTACAAACTGTCCGTCTATACGTGCTACCCTGACTTCAGAAATAGGTCCGTTAAATGGTACGTTTGTAACAGCAAGGGCAGCAGAAGCAGCTAATCCTGCCAATGCATCGGGCATATCGTTGGTGTCTGCCGACATCAACATTACGTTTACAAAAGTTTCGGCATGAAAGTCATCGGGAAACAATGGACGTAAAGCTCTGTCAACCAATCTTGAAATAAGTATCTCATAATCAGATGGTCTTCCTTCACGTTTCAAAAAACCTCCCGGAAATCTGCCTACAGAGGCATATTTTTCTTTGTATTCTACTGATAACGGCATAAAATCAACATCCTCTTTCGCTTCGTCTGCCACTACCACAGTTGCTAACAGCATGGTTTTACCCATCTTCACCACTACCGAACCAGTTGCCTGTTTCGCCAGCTTACCGGTGGAAATCTCAATTTCTCTTCCGTCGCTTAACTTAACGACTTTTTTAATTTCATTGTACATTTTCTATTCTTGTTTAGTTAATTCAATTGTAAAAAAAAAGCAAAACTTAGCGTCTTGCTTTTTTTGTGTGTCTTAGCGACGAAGTCCTAATTCCTTTACTATCGCTCTGTATCTTTCAATGTCGTTTGTTTTCAGATAATCCAACAAACTTCTTCTTTTACCTACCAACATTATCAACGCTCTCTGAGTACTGAAATCTTTTTTGTTTAATTTCAAATGCTCTGTTAAGTGACTGATACGGTAGGAAAATAATGCGATCTGAGCTTCAGGAGAGCCAGTGTCGTTATTAGACTTCCCGTGTTTTCCGAAGATTTCTTTCTTCTTTTCTGAATCTAAATAATTTTTCATCACTTATTATTTATTAAAATTTAAGGCAGCAAAAGTAACTTATTAATTCGGAACAGCAAAATTAATTATGTGATTTCTGCTAATCTTCAACTTTTTCGAGTACTACCTGAATAAAAAGCTGATATATAAACATGACATTTGAGAAAAGAAACAGAATAACCCCTATTATTTTAAGCAACCTGTAATCGCTTTGAACTGAAGACAGGTTTCCTGAAGCCGGAAGTAATACTCCCAGCAACAAAAAATACACGAATAAGAACAAAGTTCCCAAGCCTGAAATCAATGGGGAAAGAGTGCTGAATCTGTCGGTTTTGGACGAAAGCCTTATGTAAAAGAATATCATTACAAAACCTTCCAGTGAAAATAAAACTGTAATTAATGAGCCTGTGTTTAAAAGCCCTAATGCCTTATCGCATGAATCCATTGCATTGCTTATATTGTCCTTATATCCGACTGACAATAACCCGGTAGCTTTGGACCGGATTACAGAAGTAATGCTTTTCTCAAATAACATTATTCCGGAAAACAAAATTACGCCCAACGACAGGGTAAATAAGTTTAATAAAACTGCATTTTTCAGTTTTCTTAACCTGAATAATGTTCTTGTTTTTTCCATTTGCTCCAACTTTATGCTTACCTTATTAAACTTAGTATTGCCAACCTGTATGAGTCAACACCAAAACCGGTTATAATACCTTTACAAACCGGGGCAATTATATTTTGATTTCTGAACTTCTCTCTTGAATAAACATTTGATATGTGAACCATTACTACCGGTACTGAAACAGCAGCAACAGCATCACGCAAAAGAACGGAAGTATGACTGTATGCCCCTGCATTTAATACAACTCCATCAAAATCGGACTGAGACTCGTGAAGTTTCCCGGCAATTGCACTTTCCGAATGAGAATGAAAATAATCAAGACTATGCCCGCTGAATTCCTGTTTAAGATTATCAAAATAATCCGAAAACCCAATATTTCCATAAATTTCGGGCTCTCTTATCCCAATATTGTTTAAATTTGGACCGTTAATCAGTAATAATCGCATTTAGATAATTGTATATATTCGAGGCAAAATTATAAAATATCTTTATATATTAATGAATAATTGGCAAAATATTTTAAATGAATTTCAATTTTATTTAAAAATTGAGCGTAACATGTCTGAAAATACTGTTAGCGCATATTTCTGTGATATTCAGAAGCTTTCTGCATTTCTGGAACTTAAAAATTATAATGTTCTGCCTCATGAAGTTACTTCTGATCATTTACATGAATTTATTGTTTTTCTGGCAGAAACAGGATTGAACGAGAAATCACAATCCAGAATTATTTCAGGAATAAAATCTTTCTTTAAGTACCTGATATTGGAAGATATTATTACCAAAGATCCTTCAATATTGCTTGAGACTCCGAAAACAGGACGTAAATTACCGGTAGTTTTATCTGTGGAAGAGATTGAAAGCATTCTCAGAAACATTGATGTAAGTACTCCATTGGGACACAGAAACAGAGCAATAATAGAGGTTTTGTATGGCTGCGGACTCAGAGTCTCGGAACTTGCAACATTAAAAATATCGAATATTTTTTACTCCGGAGAATATTTAAGAATTATAGGTAAAGGGGACAAGCAAAGACTTGTTCCTTTGGGTAATGCTGCAAAAAAAGAAATTGACAACTACATGAAGTCTTTCAGAAATCATATTACTCCCAAAAAAGGTCAGACAGACTTTCTTTTTCTAAACAGAAGAGGGAATAAATTAAGTCGTGTAATGATCTTTAACATTGTAAAAGAAGCCTGTGCAAATGCCGGTATCGAAAAAACAATTTCACCTCATACATTCAGGCATTCTTTCGCAACTCATCTTATAGAAGGAGGTGCTGATCTTCGCGCTGTTCAGGAAATGCTGGGGCACGAATCAATAACCACAACAGAAATTTACACACATATTGACAGGGAATACTTACGTGAAGCTATAATTCAATACCACCCGAGGTCATAAAAAAAGCCATCCGTAGATGGCTTTTTTTTATCGTATAAGTTGTATATTTCCACTGTGCTCATGCCCTATAGAATCATAATCTGTAAATTTAACAATCCAGTAGTAAACACCGTTAGGCAGATATTTATCTCCTTTTAACCTGGACCCGTCTGTTCCGTCCCATGCTCCTTCGCCACATGAGTCGCATGATGCTTCGGGGTTAAACTCTTCGGTTGAAAATACAAGCTCACCCCATCTGTTAAATATTTGCATTGTAAACGTGTATGGATTTATTCCGTTGCCACAGATTCTGAAACAGTCATTAATCCCGTCTCCGTTTGGAGAAAATGCCTCAGGAGCATACAAGGTATATTCTTCTCTTATCAGAATATTTCTCATGGCAGTATCTGTGCACCCGTACTCATTCTCACTGACAAGCATAACTTCATATTCGCCCATGTCTGTGTAGAAATGTTCAGGATTTTTGAAATTTATTGTTGAATCACCATCTCCATAGTACCAAAAATAGAACAATGCTTCTTCGGAATAGTTATCAAAACTGATTCTTGGGTTTAAGATTCCGGCTATTTCAGGAACAGCAGAGAAATTCGCATAAGGCTGGGGATAAATCTCTACCAACTCTGTCTTTATCAGACTATCTTTACAACCATACTGATCTTTTATTGTCAGGTTTACATCATACAAACCTTCCTCACTGTACTGATGGGTAGGATTTTTCACAAATGCAAACACATCATCTCCGAAATCCCAGACATAGTTATAATTTTCAACTGTATCCAGCGATGAAAATCCGATGTATTGCCCCGGACAACCACGCGTTGTGTCTACAGCAAAGTCAACTTCCGGTAAAGGGTGAACATAAATTGTAATCGAATCTGTAACAGCAGGGGTTTCACACAAATCTTCAACAGTAAATATAAGATTTGTTGTTTCTTCGGGGTAATACATAAACGGAGAACTGATAATTTCGCCATCCTGATTGGTAATAATATAAGGGCCTCCGTTGCCACCGGTTATATCCAGTTCTATTCTGGTGCTGTCTCCTGTACATACATTATCCACACTATTAATAATATTTACAATTTCAATCGGAGGATTAACATATACAGTGGCATGATGCCCGTCCAAAGTACATCCGTGGCTGTCTGTAACGGTAAGATTATAGTTTGTTGTAATCTGAGGACTTGTAGTAAACTGGTGTTCCCAATTTTCGACATTATCCGTTCCGTACCAATGGAAATAATATGGTTGTGTTCCGCCTGAAGCCTGTCCTACGACAGTAGCTGTACCTCCCAGACATATTCTCGGGTTATATAATGTCAGGACATTTAAAGGTTGTGGAGTTAATATTGTTGAAGAACCATAAATTCTGCAATTATGATCGTCACTGACCGTAAGATTATATGTTCCTTCTCCGGCAATCAGTTCATTTGTCTGAGTATTGTCTGACCATACATAATTATATGGTGGTGTTCCGCCTGAAACTACTGCACTTATATGTCCGTCTTCAGAATACCAGCATTGTGCATCTTCTGTCTCAATATTAAGGCTTAATGCTGTCGGTTGTGTAATCACAAACATTGTATCTGCACTACAGCCAATCTGATCTGTTATTGTGACGGTGTAAAGTCCTGCACATAAATTATCAAGGTTAGGCCCGTTGTTTGCCCAGCTAAATGTAAACGGCTGCAATCCGCCCGTAATTCCCAAAAGAGCCGAACCGTTACAGGTCTGATAACAGGAATTATTCTGAGTTGTAAGTGTCAAATGATATTCGGGGCTTACAACAACCTCACTGAAAGCAAAATTACTGATACAATTATGGGAATCTTCAATATACACAGTATATGTAACATCAGCGTGAGGAACGACATTAAATGTTTGGGGGCCTTCGTTAAAGCCACTTCCGTCTCCGTTGTCCCAATAAAAAGTATATGGCCCGGCCCCTCCTATTTCCTGAGCAACAATGTTAACAGACTGGTTCTCACAAATTGCAAAGTTACCGGACGTAATAACCTGTAGTAAATCGGGCTGAGTAATAACAAACTGTTCCATTAAACTGCACCCGTTAAAGTCCGATATTGTTGTAATATATGTACCTGCTGCAATATTATTGTGTGAACCTCCGTTAAATCCGTCATTCCATATATAAGTATATGGAGGAGTTCCTCCCGAAGCCCACACATTTGCTCCACCTGCCTGTGTGCCGTAACACGGAACATGATAATAACTTGTATCGTACTCAAGCAAAGGTGGCTGTGTTATTGAAAAAGTGCGTGAGTATGTACATTCATTGGCATCAGTAACAGTTACCACGTAATCTCCTGCACACAATTCTGACAGCACATTCGATGACGAACTCCATGAGTAACTGTACGGAGCTATTCCTCCTGTAACCATAATTACTGCCCGTCCGCCGCATGATTCAAAACAAGGATCATTTTCAACCGTAATAGTTCCGTCCAATGCCGGAGGCACTACAACATTTATGCTGTTTGTAACTTCTGCCACATCTTCATTTATGGTAAGACTTACTATATGATTGCCGGAAGTCGGAAAATTTACAACGTACGGTCCCTCACCTGATCCGCTTATAACAGTGGCATCTCCGAAATCCCATGTAAAAGTTGCCATTCCCGGAACTATATCGCCTGTAAAGACTATAGTTGTATTATCCCCGAAACACATAGTCTGGCTTGCTTCAAAGTCTGCAGTAGGGATATGATAAAAATTCACATTAACTTCATCCGAAGCTACGCAGTTAGGAGCCAGACTTGTTTCTGTCCACATAAAAGTATAAACACCGAACACATCAACAGTTGCTGTTGCATTTGTATTTGTAGCCGGAACCACATTAGCTGTCCCGGGACCATCTGTTACCGACCAGACACCTGTATTTCCCGGGTCCATACCGGCACTTAAGTTTGTTGACAATGCCGCCACGTCAAAATCGGGGCCAAGATCCACAACCGGAGGTTGTATTACTGTTACTGTTGTCGTCAGGGTTATGGTATCGCATGGATAAATTACATCAACAGAATATTCTGTAGTAACTGCCGGATTTACAGTAATTTCATTTACTCCTGTTTCGCCGGTACTCCACTCAACTGTCACATTATCCGGGTCCGGAGTAATAACATCCAGAGTCAGTGTAGCAGGATCTCCGCTGCATACAGGACCATTATTCGTAAGGTTCTGATCTACATCAAATGCATCAATAATCGTAATAATATGCTGAGTTGTACCGGCATTACACGGACAACCGTTTTCAAAGTTGAGAATTATTGTTTCGTCACCCTGAATAACACCTGTGTCATAAGCATCAAAATAATAAGTTAATGTTTGCTGTCCTGCCGGAATCTCAAGGTTGTTGGGGATTGTTGAGTAATCGACACCCGGTGTCGCTGTCCCTGTAATAGTTATTTCAATAGGTACAGGCTGATCTAAAGGTGTTGCGTCTGTACGACTGAAAACGATATAATTTGAACATCCCCTCATAACACTTAATGATGATGACCATGAGTTAAAACTTTCGACAGTGTAACTCTCACCGGAAGTAAAAGAACTGGCTTTCAGAAATACAGCAGAGTCCCAAGCATCATCCAAAACATCAGCCACAGCAAGTTTAATATGATAAGTGGCACAAGCTGTAACAGATTTGGTTGCTGTTAGTGTAACAGTCATCCCATCATATTCGATGTTTGGACTTGTTTGATTATCTACATAATACTGAGGATAATCAACGTCGTTAACATTATTTATTGTTACCGGAATTGAAGTTGATGGAATTAATGCAACATTAACATTAGAATACCCTTCAGGTCCGCCTGAGATTAAAAAAGCAAAAACATCATTCCAACTTGAATTAGCATATTCCGGATACTCATCGCTGGCAAATACATACTCAAATTCGAGTAAATCTGAAGCCGGTACGAAATCAAACTCTAATACCGCAGCATCATTTGTTATATCGCCGACAATTGATTCCAAAGTAGCATCGCCGGCTGTCCCCATACCAGTTCCAGTAGAACCTGATGAATTGGGCCCAGGGGCATCGCTTACATTTCCCGATGACAGAATAACTCCGTCTTCAAAATCCAATCCCGGTATACCGTTGGAAAAATATCCGATTGAACCGGCAGCTCCGGTATAAACAATATTTGTTGCTGTAAGACAACCTGTGATAAGAACATCCTGAACCAACTGTTGAGGAGTGTATGCCGTTGTACTGACTGACAGAACTTTTGCAAAAGCCGGGATATCTTCACCAGACACGCACATGCTCATTGTACCGCTTTCAGCATCGCCAAGTTTCCAGAAACGTGCGAGTATTTCAGAACCGGAGTATTCTTCAAAATCTCTCAGTTGCAACGCCCCTTCTTCTCCCCTGAAAACATCACACTTAATTTCCTGATATTCCCCAAACTGAAAAACATAAAAAGCTATCCCGAAAAGTGTTTCCTCCTGAAAAGCTATTCTCACAGTCGCTTCAGATGTCTCGGGAACAGTAAAGGTAAAATATGAACTTGCCCCCGGATACAATCTGTAGCACCTTGGAATTTCAAGATCTGTACCTGTCGTATGGTCAAATGTATATGACTGGAATTCACAATCATGACTTAATGTTACCTGCGTTGGATTACTGTAGTCACTGCTTAGTTGTGTTTGAGAGAATAACTGTGCTGCAATAAAAAACAATACTGTAAATAAGAGTAAATACTTTGCCATAAGTTTTTAGTTTTAGTCAAGACGTAATTTATATAATTTAGTTGTCCCCGTTTTTAAAAATTACAATACTTCAATCCAAACAGATTTAAATGGTTTAATATTAAGTCTGGTATTTGATTTCAACAATTTTCCGTAAATTATTTTGCTGTTCTCCGGCACAAATTTATTGACATCAATTTCCCGCTCAGAAAGGTTATGAATAACAAGATTTTTACCTGCACTGCTAAATCTGTAATATGCCAGAACACCATCCGGGAATTCTGCAAAATCTATCTTACCTGTACTCAATATATTGTTTCTCTTTCTGACAGCAATCATCTTTTTAAGCTCCGTATAAATCTTTGATTCTGAGCTTTCCGCGTTATTGAGTTGCTTTTCAAGCTTTTCCCAGTCAATCTTTCCTCTTACATAATTACGGGTATCATTATGCCCCGTAATATTTATCTGATATTTATAATAATCCTCATCATTAGGCTTCCCGAATTCATCTCCGTAATATACGACAGGTGTTCCGGGAAGACTGAGCATTACAGAAAAAGCCAGCAGAATTTTATCTGCATCAGATTTGAATAATTCGCTTAATCTTGCAGAAATACCTTCTCCCATTCTAAAATCCCATTCAGGTTTATGACAATAATTCTCATGAATATATTTTCTGTCTTCTTCGTTAACATAAACCAGTTCGAGACTAAGTTCGTCATGACATCTGAGGAAAGTAAACCATTGACATGATTCGGGAATTTCAGGAGTGACATCTGTATGTAAAACATTTTTTACCGGATCTGCAGATCCTGATGCAATTGCTTTGAATATCTGGGGCATAAGCGGGAAATGATAACCTGCATGGCACTCATCTGCATCGCCCATATATTTTACGACTTCGGCAGGAGGCTGGCATGCTTCGGCCAATAGAATAACCGAAGGATTAATGTAGTCTGTTACCGAACGGAAAAATTTAATAATAACATGTGTATTATCCAGATTTTCACAGGAAGTTCCCTCCTCTTTCCACAGATAAGGAATCGCATCCGCTCTGAATCCGTCAACGCCTTTCTCAATCCAGAAAATAAAATTACGGCACATATCCAGCAACACATTCGGGTTTCTATAATTCAAATCCGGTTGAAACTCGAAAAAGCGATGAAAATAATAACGGTTATCATCATATTTCTCCCAATTGCTGTCGCACATTCCTTTGAACAAAAGCCTGCAATCTGAATAAGCTCTGTCATTTTCGCTCCAGATATAATAATCAGAATATTTATTTTTCTCCAACAGTGCTGAACGTTTAAACCATGTGTGCTGGTCTGATGTATGATTAATCGCAATATCAAAAATAACCTTTATACCTGCCTTGTGTGCGGTTTGCAAAAAGGCCTCAAACGAATCCTCACCGGCTTCTCCCAACAAATCTTCTCTAAGCTTGCGATAATCTGAGATATCAAATCCTGCATCTTTCATGGGTGAATCCAATACAGGTAAAAGCCAGAGACAATTCACTCCCAAATTCTGCAAATAGGGAATTTTTTGCTTCAGTCCATCAAAATTTTTGTTAAAAAGGTCCACATACAGAGAATATACTACGGCATCTTTATACCACATCTTTTCTGCTTCCTGAACCGGCTTCATATTTTCTTTCAACTCTTTAATCTCGGCTAAAAAAACATCAAGGTGTTTGGTTCCCAACTCAGGATACAGGATTTTCCAAAGCTTTGAGAGTTCGTTTCTGATAACAGTCATAATTAAGGTTTAATAGAGAAAATATTATGCTAAATTTAATTTTTAAAGATACAAAAAATTATATTTGTACAAAATTTAATTTATGAAAAAAGTTGCAGTTGTTTTATCCGGTTGCGGAGTCTATGACGGAAGTGAGATTCACGAAGCGGCTCTGACACTTTTGGCTTTGTCAAAAAATGAAGTTGAGTATCAATGTTTTGCCCCTGACAAGGATCAGTTTCATGTAATAAACCATTTAACAGGTGAAATAATCAATGAGAAACGTAATGTACTGGTTGAATCTGCAAGAATTGCGCGCGGGAACATTAAAGCTCTTACAGAATTAAAAGAGGGGGATTTCTCCGGCGTTATCTTTCCAGGAGGATCAGGAGCAGCAAAAAATCTTTCTACTTATGCTTACGAAGGAGAAGATTATTCAGTAGATGAAGAAGTTGCAAGAGTTGTAAAAGATTTTCACAAAGCACGAAAACCCATAGCTGCGCTATGTATTGCACCGGTAATAATTGCAAAAATTATAGGTGGCAGACTTACAACAGGTAACGACAAAAAAACTGCCGGAATTTTAACCAAAGCTGGGGCAACTCATGTAAATAAAGATTATAACGAAGTTGCTGTTGACGAAAAAAACCGTATTGTAACAACTCCATGTTACATGGTAACAGATAACATTTACAAAGTAAGCATGGGTACAGAAGCTGCTGTTGAAACAATGTTAGGACTAATGAACAAATGACAGTTTACATTTTTCTGCGAAGCATTAACTCTGTTTAAACTCTATTATTACAATTCCTGTTTGAAATCCGCTCCCCGGAAGAGCCTGATATTTCCACTTCTTTACTGCATCTTTTGCAGGCTGCACACAATCATTGCATGTTGAACTCACCAGTCTTACTTCAGTTACAGATCCTGATTCATTAACTGTAACTTCCAGAACAACTTTCCCAAATGAGTTTTCCCTGGTAACCGGATCGACTTTTTCCACACCTCTGTTTCCATCAAGTTTCCCGGTAATATCATCAGGTCCGTTTTTGTCACCACGTCCGTTATCAGGATTATCATTATCTCCGTCTTTTTCTCCAAAGCCATTGTTAAAAGGATTTTTAAACAGATTATTTATTTTGTCTGTAGCAGCTTCCGATTTATTGTCCGCCTGCCCGTCAGAATGTACAAATTCAGAATTTTCAAAGTTCTGCACCAGCAGTTTTTCTGTTGACGATGACTCTTTTTCAGCATCCGTATTATTACTTCCGGATGAATGATTTTCTGCTCCTGAACGTACGCTGAAATCAATCAATACTGCTTCTTCCTCGGGCAAAGGTAATGGAGTGGTAAATCCTGCCAAAAGCAAAATAACAAAACCGGAGAAAAGAAAAAGTAAGGCCCCGGTAATCCCGTGAATGTGTTTTTTTATCTCTTTCATAACCGTAAAATTTAAAAATATTAAAAAACAGAAATATTGTTTTTATATAAAACGGGGAAGAGATACAATCAGGTATATAATTCCATAAAAGAAATACAGAGTGAGCTAAAATGGATAGCAAAATTTCTGGTAGAATTATATAAATCAAAAAATAAAAATAGTAATTATTTAGTCTGGATGTTTTTGTAATATGTAGTCGGTAATTTGTAATCGGTAATCAGTTGCAAACTGACAACTCGTTGAGTGTATTGCGATCTACTGGCAGTGGTGTTCATTAGCTGCTTCGCAGGTTCACCTCCGGAGCTGGCCCGCTGTTTTTGCCTTTGGCGGGCTTGCCCTCCGGGCTGCGGTTCCATGGCCTGCCCGCGTCGCTTTTATGAATATTCGTCGCTATGCTTTTATTCTTTTAGGCAACAAAACTTCCCCCGGAAATATTGCCTGGGCCAAATAAATACGTGGGGAGCTAAAATCCAAAACGGATCAAAGTTGTTTATCCTGATTTTCAACTTCAGTACTTCAGAAACTGCCTGAAAAATATACGGGATCTAATCTAGTTTTGTTTAAACTCAATTGTTATCTGACCGGTTTGGTATCCTGTTCCCGGTTTTGACTCATATTTCCATTGTTTAACAGCATCTTTGGCAAGCTGAACACATTCATTACAGTTTGTGCTTACAAGGGTTATATCTGTTACTGTACCCTGCTCGTTTACGGTAATTTTAAGCACAACGCGGCCAAACATATTTTTTACCGGCCGGGTCCACTTTTTTTACAATTCTCCTGTTACCGATGCCGCCTCCCAGGCCTCCTGGCCCACTGCCACTGCCATAACCATCAGTTCCGGTTCCGGGGTTTCCGCTACCGCTACCATCTCCTGAAGTGCCGCTGCCTGTTCCGTTACCGAAAACACCACCACCAAATAGACTGTTTAACCTGTCTGTATTTGGATTGGTTTGAGTGTTGCTGTTTGAATTGTTATTAGTTGTACTTTCTGTGTTAGTGTTGGGAACAGTGCTTGATTGCATGGAGGCAGCGTCTTCGAAGCTTTGGGTGTTAACACCTGAATTTGAAGAGTTTTGAGTCGAGGCATTTTGTTCGTTTGATGTGGCAGATGTTGAGGATGCACCCGCATCGATATTCCCGCCGCCTCCAAAGTCAATCAAGATACTCTCTTCCTCGGGAAGAGGAAGAGGTGTTGTAAAACCTAAAAGCAAAAGAAGAATTATCGCTCCCACCGAATAAAGGAAGGCTCCGATTATCCCAAAGATATTATGCTTTTTAAGATTCATATTTTATTCCGGCTTTGTAGCCAATATAAGTTTATACTCGTTATCTTTCGCAATGTTCATAACTTTGACAACCTCTTCCATAGGAACAGATTTGTCAACATGCAAAGCTATATATGGTTCTTCCTGACCGGCAACTTCTTTTTTTATCAGAACTTCCATGTCTGCTTCAGAGCAGATTGTTGTTCCTACTGCAAAGGTATAAGTGCCGTTCATATTATCTTTTATAGACACCGATGCAATAGGATTTGCCTGTGTCTGACTGTTACTTGAAGGCAATAATAACTTAAGGGCATTAGGCGCAATAAGCGTGGAAGTAACCATAAAGAATATCAGCAACAGGAACACGATGTCAGTCATAGACGACATGCTGAACTCTGCACTTACTTTATTTCTTGTTTTAATAGCCATAATTAAAATTATTTCGCCGGTTCGTTAAGAATATCCATAAACTCTGTAGTTTTTGCTTCAAGCTGAGCAACAAGATTATTAACTCTTGCCACAAGGACATTATAACCAAAGTATGCAATAATACCAACAATAAGACCACCTACAGTCGTAACAAGTGCCAGATAAATACCACCTGAAAGCATTCCTACGTCTAAGTTTGAACCTGCATTTGCCATATCATAGAAAGCTTTTACCATACCCATAACTGTTCCGAGGAACCCGATCATAGGAGCACCACCGGCAACAGATGCCAATACCGGTAATCCTTTTTCAAGTTTTGCAACTTCCTGTTTACCGACATTTTCAACAGCAGCATTAACATCTCCCAAAGGACGTCCTATGCGCAAAACACCTTTTTCAATCATACGAGCAAGAGGTCCGTCGTTCATACGGCAATTATCAAGAGCCTGTTCAACCTTGCCCTCAAAAATGAAATTTTTAATATTGTCCATAAAAGACTTTTGCTCACGCGAAGCTTTTTTAATTGCAATAAACCTGTCAATAAAAATATAGACTGCAATTACCGAAAGCAATGCAAGAACAATCATTATCCAACCACCTTTTACTGCCATTTCGAAGAAAGACAAACTCTTTACCGCGGTTTCCTGAACAGCATTCTGAACTGTATCTGCTTGTAAGAATAACATAGTTACAACAATTAAATTGATAATGCACGAAATTAGACACAAATCGTTTAACTAAACTGACATTTTTTTTAATTTATCAACAGTTTTTTGTTAAATCACTTTTTATGGCTGATGTCTGAAGGTGAAAAGGTCAAAGACTGAAGCCTGATGACCGGAAGTTCTTGTTTGGCAGCCTGCGCTATGTTAGTTCAGGACTTTATATTTACGGTTAATAGCTCCTGCTTCAAACCGCCCTGCTTCGGGCTCCTGTCTTCAAACAACATTTTAAATATTTATTTTTCACGACCTGACATTTACCATTTCTGTTTTTAATAACGCAGGCTGCTATACCTATATTGTTAAAAAATTATTTCAATTTGTTTATTACTGTAATTCAATTTATCTGTTATTTCAGATTAATAAAGTAATTTTGCAAAAATTTAAAAAACCAAGTATATGAAATTTTTTATTGATACTGCAAATCTTGATCAAATTCGCGAAGCACAGGCTTTAGGCGTATTGGACGGTGTAACAACAAATCCGTCCTTAATGGCAAAAGAAGGTATTGCCGGAAAAGAAAACATTTTAAATCACTATTTGCAGATATGCGAAATCGTTGACGGAGATGTAAGTGCAGAGGTGATCAGTACTGATTACGAAGGAATGATTAAAGAAGGTGAAGAACTTGCAGCTTTGCATCCTCAGATTGTTGTGAAGGTTCCGATTATAAAAGACGGGATTAAAGCAATAAAGTATTTCTCATCTAAAGGCATAAGAACTAACTGTACTCTGGTTTTCAGTGCAGGACAGGCTCTTCTGGCTGCAAAAGCAGGCGCAACATACGTTTCTCCGTTTATCGGCAGATTGGATGACAACAGTGTTGACGGAGTAGAACTTATCGGACAAATTGTTGATATGTACAATTACTACGAGTTTGACACTAAAGTTCTGGCTGCTTCTATCCGCCACACAATGCACATTATTAAATGTATGGAAATGGGTGCTGATGTTGCGACATGTCCGTTAAGTGCAATCCTTGGATTACTGAAACATCCACTGACCGACATCGGGTTAAAACAGTTTATCGACGATTACAACAAACTAAATAAATAAAATGGGATTACTGATACGTATGCACCCCGACAATCCGTCGGAGCGTCACATACGACAAATTGTTGACATACTTAAAGACGGTGGGGTAATTATTTATCCCACCGATACTGTTTACGGAATTGGTTGTGACATTACCAAACCCAAAGCAGTGGAAAGAGTCGCTCAGCTTAAAGGCATAAAACCGGAAAAAGCAAATTTTTCATTTATATGCTACGATCTAAGCCACCTCTCCGATTTTACAAAACCTTTGGATAATAATATCTTTAAGATGATGAAACGGAATCTTCCGGGACCGTTTACATTTATTCTTGAAGCAAATAATAATGTCCCCAAAATTTTAAAAGCAAACCGGAAATCAATCGGGATAAGGATTCCTGATAATAATATTATAAGAGAAATTGTAAGAGCTTTGGGAAATCCGATATTGACAACATCTCTTAAAGCCCATGATGAAATAATAGAATATAACACAGACCCTGAACTTATTTTTGAAGAATACGAGAACCTTGTTGACATTGTAATTGACGGCGGATATGGAGGTATTGTTGCTTCTACCATAGTTGATTGCACAGGCGAACAACCCGAAATTGTAAGAATGGGAAATTTTGAACCTGAGTTTTAACGGTTCATCGGGCTATCAGTTAAAACTGTTTAACTGCCTGACCGTTAAATCTGACAAACTATAAATCTTTATTTCCTCCAGAATGCTTTGGTAAAAATAATCAAAACCGTAAAAAGTTCAAGCCTTCCAAGTAACATAAAAAAGCTTAATAACCATTTTGCAGATACTGTAAGATGCGCAAAATTTGACGCAGGCCCCACACTGCCTATTCCCGGCCCGATATTTCCCAAACTTGTAGCTACGGCACCAAATGAAGATTCAAAATCCAGTCCGGTAAATGACAGAATAACAGAACCGGCGGCAATCACCATTATATACAATATTGCAAAAGCCAGCACATTATTAATTAATTGCTGAGGCAATGCCGATTTATTATAGCGAACCGGCAACACGGCATGAGGGTGTATTAATCTTTTAAACTCAGTATAGCTGTTCCTTAAAAGGATATGAATTCTCACAACTTTTAATCCGCCACCTGTCGATCCCGAAGAACCACCTACAAACATCAGCAGAAGGATAATTACCCAAAGGCCGGAAGGTGTCCAGGCGAGATAGTTTGTAGTTGCATACCCTGTTGTTGTTATTATCGAAACTACCTGAAAAATTGAATCTCTGAAAGCCTTTTCCGGAGGAAGACCCATATAAAGCCATAGTCCGGCAGCAATTATCAAACCTGAGGAAAGTATTATAAGTAGATAAAATTTTAATTCCGAGTTCTTAAAAACCTTCTTAAACTGGCCTGTGATTGCAAAATATGAAAGGCTGAAATTAGTTCCGGCAATTATCATAAAAACTGTTATCACATAATGTATAAAAGGAGAATCCCATGCTGCAATGCTGGCTTGTCTGGTAGAGTAACCTCCGGTAGCCATAGTTGTAAACGAGTGATTTATTGCGTCAAAAAGAGTCATTCCGCCCAGGTAAAGCAAAATAGTTTCCGCCAATGTAAAACCTACATATAGCATCCATAGTTTTTTAGCAGTTTCTTTAATTCTCGGGTGAAGCTTATCGGTAGAAATTCCGGGAACCTCAGCACTGAATAATTGTATTCCTCCTATTTTAATTAATGGAAAAATTGCAATTGAAAGTACAATTATCCCCATCCCTCCTATCCACTGAGTTGTGCTGCGCCAAAACAGCAAACCATGTGGCAGGCTTTCGATGTCGTTTAAAATTGAAGCCCCTGTTGTGGTAAAACCCGACATGGTTTCAAAAAAAGCATCTGAGTAAGAAGGGATATAACCGCTGATGTAGAATGGTAATGCTCCGAAAAAAGACAAAACGACCCAGCCAAGAGTTACAATCAGGTAAGCTTCTCTTTTTTCGACTTTCTTTTCAATTCTGTTATTTAAAATAAACAACAAAAATCCTGACATAATTGTAATTCCGGTACTTAAAGCAAGCGGGCCGAGATCATTCTCAGAGTAAACAGCAGAAACAATTATTGAAACAGACATAAAGAAACTCTCCACCAGAAGGAGAACGCCTAAAACGAATAATATGAGTCTGTACCTTACCATTTAATATGAGTGAAGCGGCAAAGATAGAATTATTTTTAAAATTTTTTTTAAAAAGACTTTCGTAATAAAAAAAAGATATTACTTTTGCAGTCCCGTTTGGGGAAAAGTTCTTTATTAAAGTAAAAATTACGGGGTGTAGCGCAGTCCGGTTAGCGTATCCCGACTTTAGGTCGGGAGGGTCGCAAGCGAATCTGAAAGGCTGATGTTCTTAAATTATTGAAATTAAATATTCGGGGTGTAGCGCAGTCCGGTTAGCGTATCCCGACTTTAGGTCGGGAGGGTCGCAAGCGAATCTGAAAGGCTAATGTTCTTAAATTATTGAAATTAAATATTCGGGGTGTAGCGCAGTCCGGTTAGCGCACCTGCTTTGGGAGCAGGGGGTCGCAGGTTCGAATCCTGCTACCCCGACAGAAAAAGCCTGATACAGTAGTGTCGGGCTTTTTTATTTGCTTACCAATATATTTTATTTTCGGTTATTGAGATGCTTCTTGCAACGTGGGTTTCTTTTTCTTCATACCTGTGTGTTTTGCCAATTCTTTCCATACGGGCTTTCTGTGCTCCGATAATTTTTAATGTATCATCAACAAAATCTGTTTTTAAAGCGATATTCATACCTTCTTCAGGACAAATGGAGCTGGAATATATTATTCCGGCACTGATTTTTTGCTCTTCACTCTCTGAATCGCTCCAAATATGATTGTAAATATAATTTGCAAATGCGCAACTGATCTTATAAAGAGAGGAATACCCGTTTGCTCTTATCCCAAACTGATCTGAAATAAATTTGTGAAAAAGTATAGTTTGCTCTTCATACTTAAATTGTTTTAATTTTTTTAGAAATATTTGTGTCGATTCATTTACCATTGTATTTGGGGTTGGCTTGTCAGGATTTCCTATTACATAAATTAGTTCTATATCTTTTGTCAGCTCCCAGACACTCCATGTGATTTCTTCATATTCAATATTTTTATCTTCTCTTGCAACAGTAAAAGTTTCATTTAGTGCAGTAACTTGATTGTCAGAGCAATAAAATATACTCTGATGCGGTTCGTTTGCTCTTCCAAAAGTCAAAATTTTATTAATATCCTTTCTGTATGACAAGTCTGATACTTTTTCAAAATATAATTCATTATTTTTATGCACCCTACCCCTGATAAATTTTTGGCCTTTTTTTATTTTAACTGGTGGTGCAGGAAAATAAAGGCTGTTTATCAAATTATAGACATAAGTATATGCATAAAATGAATCGGTACGATCAACAGTCTTAATATGTTCAATTAAATCTTGAACATCTTTTAACGTCAGTATATTTCCTTTTTTAGTAAGCATAAATCAATTATCTGATGTTTTAATATTTTTCATTTGTTAGCATTGTATTTGCTATTTCACTCCCCCTTCCCTTTTCTCAATTCCTCAAGTTCATTCTGCATTTTATACACCATCGAGGTCAGTTTCCCCAAGCTCATTTCGTCGGGCTCAGGAAGAGAAAAAGATATATATCCCAAAGCTTTCCACACTTCCGAAACAGCATTAAGCGGAATTGTATATGGATTATATTCAGGGTTGTCGGATTTCAACAGTAATGTATCATCATTCTGGTGAAAAATCCGTTTATAAACAACTCCGTCATCGTAGGTTACCAATATATATGCCCGGCCTTCCTTTATTTCTGTCCAGTTCTGCAGATATTCGCAGATAATATATGATCCTGACGGCACAGGTTCCATGCTGTTCCCGGTTATCTGAAAAGCGCGGCATGTTCTTTCGCGCCCAAGTTCAGGAAGAGGCAGACTGAATTTCGGAAGTGTTTCAATAAAATCAGGATCGGCATAGCCGGCAGTATAACCGGCAGATGCTTTTACGGGGACTAATGTTATAAGCTCATTATTATCACGGTCAACAAGAGTTGTCAGCACACGCAGACCCTTACCGCTTATATCACGGGTATGGCCGTCTCCTGAAATATTCTTCCCGGACTGCAAATCTGCATTTATCAAATCATCAATGCTCACATCAAAATAATGAGACATAGTTTGCAACGCCTGAAGTTTAGGCACAGCACGCCCTTCCTCATAAGAACCTATCATTGCACGCTTTACCCCTATTTTATCGGCAAGCTGATCCTGGGTAAGATTTCTGCTTTTGCGTAAATTTCTGATGTTTGAACCTAAAAGATTATCCATAATAAATTTTTATTGCTAATTATTTTGAACATGCTAAAATTATTAGTATTTTTGACAACAAAAATAAACATAATCCGGAATAAAAGCAAATGATTTTCATTAAAAGTTTGCCGGATTAAATATTTAACAGATATGAAAGAAGATGTAATGAAGAAACTGGAAATACTTTCCGGTGCGGCAAAATACGATGTTTCCTGCGCATCAAGCGGCAGTAACCGCAACAATACAGGCAAAGGTATCGGAAATGCCAGTCCGTGGGGCATATGTCACAGCTTTGCCGAAGACGGACGTTGCATTTCCCTGCTCAAAA
>QKHS01000047.1 GCA_003249955.1 Bacteroidales bacterium
ATCTTGGATTAGCAAGTATTTCTCTTATTGGAGGAATGGGATATAGTTTACAGTTCGGTTTTTTACCTGCTTTAGGTATTGAGTTTGTATTACTTGATGTTCTTCATCTAAGGCTAGTTTATTTACATGATAAAATGGCGACTTTAACTGCTGGAATAGATGTACTTAGTCTCATCAGGCTTATTAAACTATTTTCTGAACCTCCTCGAAGATCATCCATTGATAGCCATCCGTTTCTGGATAAAGAAATCCCTTCTAAATAGTTCGTGTCCTGAAATTAAGTTAGCGTAAATAAAGAGGAAAAAAGAAAAAAAGAAAGGGGTTTTCAACTTTTTTGATCGGCAAAACACACAGAATTATGTATTATGTCGTTGATAATACAAAAGAAAGGAGAAAACCCCAAATGAGAATAACCCAGAGAAAGCAATTTTCAATAGATTTTTTACAGAGTTTAAACGGAAAGAATCGGAAATTACCCAAATGGATATCCGGAGTCGAATATATTCTTACAAAAAAACCAGAAGATATCCGGAGTCGAATATATTCTTACAAAAAAACCAGAAATTCTTGTATTAATTCAATCCGATATGAATAAGGGGCATAAAAACAGAGCAGGACGAACTGGGATGACAGCCAGGGCATTGCTGGTTGCACTGATTGTAAAACAAATGATGCAATGCAGTTACCGCAAACTAGAATCAGAAATGATCAGTAATTTGAACTATATGAAGCTGGCGGAAATCAATGCTGAAGAAAAGCACATGTTCAGCAAAAGTGCATTGCAGGCCAATCTTACTGTAATACAACCGGAAACATGGGAAACAATAATTCATACTATTACAAAATTTGGAATTGAAGAGGAAGTGACATCCTGTGCCGAAGTAAGAATTGATTCGACTGCTGTTGCAGTAAACAGTAGTTATCCAAATGATACAAAGCTGTTATATCAGGGAATAGAACGACTTCAGCATCGTTCAAAGAGGTTGGCAGAGCTCTGGAACGGGAAAAAGGAAATAAAGGATAACAAGCGGAAAGCAAAAGAAATCTATTTGAAAGTATTGTTCAGACAAACAGAAGATATAAATTACTCATTGAAAAAACTGATAAAATTGGCAAAAAACTCCTGTCAGATAGGCAGAAAAATCGTTGAAAAATACGAAAGTAAGAAGTTTGAAAACGAAAAATATTATCGTATATACGATGAACTTCAAACCCTTATAGCTATGGTAGAAAGAGTAATAATGCAAACAGAAATACAGATGTATTACGGAAAACGAATAGACGCAGATGAGAGAGTTCATAGTTACTCAGAACCTCATGCTAGATTTATTGTAAAAGGCTTAAGGGATCGTGTTCTTGGAAGAAAATTGTTTTTAATAACTAATAGAGATGGATTGGTAGCTACTGCCAAGTTGACTGAGAAAAATAACAATGATTGCGCAATGTTAAAGCAGATAGTCGATGCTCACGTTGAGCAATATGGAGCACCCTACAGGCTAGCTGGTGATAGAGGATTCATCAGTCATCCGAACATAAGCTATCTAAAAGATATAAATGTAAAAACTATTGGTCTTGCTTTGAAAGGTTCATTTAAACGAGAACATCTTGATATTACAAATAATAATTACAGATTTATGCAAAAATTTCGCGCTGGTGTTGAAGCGAATATTTCACATTTAAAGCGCTCATTTGGCCTGAGAAAATGTAACTGGAAAGGAGCAAGAAATTTCGAATCTGGTGTTCTCTCCGCTATTGCAGTGTACAATATTTTAAAATTATCAAAGCTGCTCCTGATTTAATTTTTAATGAGAAATTTAGGAAAAATAGGGGTTTATATGGATAAGTGTATTTAAAATCACTAATATATGAGGATATCTGGATTATTATCTATGAAAAACACAGTCTCAGGAAGTTTGTGTTGATGACAAATTGCTCAATTTCCTGATTCAAGCTATTACAGGACACGAACTAATTAGTTCGTGTATAGAAATTCTGTTTTAATTAAAAAAACAATCAAATAAATTTATACCATATACTTAAAATAAGCAGCGCAGGTTCCTTCCGATGAAACCATGCAGGGGCCAACAGGACGGGC
>QKHS01000091.1 GCA_003249955.1 Bacteroidales bacterium
TGACAACAGTAAAAGTGGTTACGATGCCTATATTTCATATCGTGATGGAAATGTGTGGTCCGTTCCGCTTAAATTCGATAAGCGTTTTAATACTTTAAATGATGACGAATCTTTTGATATTTCGCCTGATAAAAAGTTCTTGTTCATATTTAAAAATGATGATGTATATTGGACTGAAACAAAAGGACTGATCAACTAAAAATATTGAATAAGATGAAATTCAAAGGATTCACAGAAGAAGGGATATTATTTCTTAAAAACCTTGCAGCCAATAATAATAAAGAATGGTTTGAGGAACACCGTAAAGTTTACGAAAGAACTTTATTAAATCCGCTGAAAGATCTGACAAGCGATCTGGAAATGGTAATTAAGAGTATTGATACAGAAATTGTTACAACGCCGGCTATAAATAAAACCATTTCGAAGATTTACCGCGACACACGATATTCGAACGATAAGTCACCTTTTCGTACTATGCAGTGGATCTCGTTTAAACGACAGGCAAAAATTTATGGCAATGTGCCTGAGTTTTATTTTTATTTCACTCCCGAAAAGTTTGAATATGGCATGGGCTTTTATTCGGCAACTTCACAAAATATGGCTCGAATCAGGGAAGCTATCCTTTCAGATACCGGTAGTTTTAAAACAATTATTGATGCTTTTGCCACACAGGACAATTTTAAGCTGGAAGGTGAAAGCTATAAAAAACCAATATCCAATCCTTTGCCGGAAGAATTTCAGCAGTGGTTTCAGAAAAAGAATTTGTGTTTGAGCTGCGAAAATGCGATGAACCATAGCTTTTTTTCAGCTCAGCTAAAGGATGTTTTGGAAAAGGCTTTTTCTGATAATGCAGCATTTTATCGTTTCCTTATGGAAGCTGTTTTATAATTCCTTTTTTACATAACGCAACCAAAAAAATGATTTGGTCGTCTTGAAAAAAACGACAACAAAATGAAAAACTATTTGCCTTTCATTCTATCATTTCTTTTGATTCTATCTTCCTGTATATCAATTGATGATGACACAGATGAGATTACAATAGATTGGGAAACGTACAATTACGTATTAAACTGGACCGAAACCGGGAGCAAAACCGGAGAATCGGATTGGGAAAATATTAGCAACGGACATCAGTTGAGCTTTTACAGCAACTCTGTTGATAAGGAATCTGGCCTGCCCAACAACGGAAAAATTCTTTATGAAACAGGTATCAAAACCGGCATAAAAAACGAAGACTATTTTGAACGCACCGACAGTACATTTATTATTTATTCTTCGCCTGTGCCCGAAGAAGCTGACACAATAATTATTGCTTATTCGCTTACCGACAATTCCACTTTAATAGTAACAGATATAAGTGTTTTTCCTGCCATCGAAATAAAATATACACGTGTTGAATAATAATCGGTTAACCGGTAATTAGATATGTTCTTTTACATTTTCAGATCGAAGTTTTCCGAATAATTGAAACGCTTATTGAATTACAAATTTAAATCCGAAGGAAACAATATTTGCCTTCAAACCGTCGCTGCGCGAATAATGACTGTATTTTATATTGGCATTTTTTAGTCCGAGAGTACCGATCTTTATTTTATTGAAAATGTCGTTGTAGTTCAGTGCCACACTGTACTGATTACTGTTAAATTT
>QKHS01000092.1 GCA_003249955.1 Bacteroidales bacterium
GTTAGAGTCAATTTTATTGACATTTACAATATCTATATTTTTTGAGATTTTTTATTTACCTGATTACTTCGGTTTGCAGTTTTTTGTATCTTTGTGATGTTAATGCACATTGGTGCATTTAGGAGCGTTTTTTGAAATTACTTTAGTGTTGACATTGCGTTGACAGTGGTTAACATTATTTTGAACATATTGGTATTACTGCGTTTGAAAGATGGGTTCAAAATCCTCTTTCTCCGCTGAAGTAAATAAAATGTAAAATGATGTAAATGCCTGACTTTTAAGGAAGTCAGGCATTTCGTTTTTAGGGGGGGCAAAAAAGGCAAGTAGGGAATCAGGCAGAATGTCTTTTATTATTAAACTTTATAACTATTTACTAATATTTGCTTAGCCTTAGTTCTTTTGATATTCTTTAGTTTGTTAATTTCTTAAATAAATAGGATTTTAAATTCAGGATGTAGTAAAAATAAGAATTTTATTAATTTTTTTAGTGATTTGTTGCATGCTTTTTATTTAAAATTATTTAAATTTGTTGGAAATTAGGTTGTTTTTCATATGAAAAAAATATATTCGCTTTTACTGTTTATACTGTTTGCGTTTTCCGGGGCTTTTGCACAAAGTACTATAGGTACAGAATTTTGGTTGTCCTTTCTGCTTAATGGAGAGTCTACTGGTAGTACACAGCTTTATATTACTTCTGATGTGGCGGCAACAGGGACTGCAAGTATGCCGGGAACCGGATGGAGCCAGAATTTTACTATCCCGGCCAACGGATCGGTATCAGTAACAATTCCGCTGGCTCAGGGAGCGGCAATAGATGTAAATAATATGGTGTTGAACAAAGCTGTAAAAGTAGTTTCCAATTTCCCGGTTGCGGTTTATGCTTCGAATCAAACCTCCGCATCTTCGGATGCCACTGTTATTATGCCTGTAAATGCCCTTGGTGACACTTATTTTGTAAACTCATATACTACTTTCGGATCAGAGGGAACTTATCCTTCAATGTTTGTAGTTGTAGGAATATCTGACAATACTTCTATAGAAATTATTCCCGGTTCGGATGTGACAGGTGGCGTAAGTGCCGGAGTGCCGTTCAGCATTACTTTAAATCAGGGAGAAGTTTATATGGTTAAAGGCAATGACGATCTTACAGGAACGAGAATAAAAGCTACAGATGCCGGAAACTGTAATAATTTTGCAGTATTCGGAGGGAGCAAGTGTGCGACAGTTCCTGTTACCTGCCTGTTTTGCGATCATTTGTACGAACAGATGATTCCGGTAAAAGCCTGGGGAAAACAATATGTTACCGCGCCTCTTATGACAAGAGCTGCTGACAGCTTCAGGGTGCTTGCAAGTGAAGACGGTACAACTGTAAGTATTAATGGCGGGGCTGCAATAAGTCTTAATGCCGGCGAATTTTATGAAACAGTACTAAGCGTGGCGTCTTTCATAGAAAGCAATAAACCGGTATCTGTTGCCCAGTACAGTCAGGGAACAAACTGTGACGGAGTTCCGTCGGACCCGTTCATGATAATGCTTTCACCTGTTGAGCAGGTTATTGACTATGTTGTTTTCCAGGCATTCAATACTCCTGCAATAAGCCAGTTCTATACAAATATTGTTGTCGAAACTCCATATACAAGTCTTGTCGAATTGGATGGTGCTGCCGTAACCGGTTGGGCTGCAGTCCCGGCTAACGGAGACTACTCTTATGTTCAGCTTGCTGTTACACAGGGAACACATATTTTAACTTCGCCCGAAGGAGTATTGGCAACAGTATATGGTTTTGGAAATGTGGAATCATATGGCTATCTGGCAGGTGCCAATATACAACCGCTTAATGTTGGTTTTGATATTGTTGTTGATGGGTTGCATACAGCATTCGATGAATTTACAGATACACTTACATGTTTACAGACCACGGTGAATTTTGTAACAAATTCATCAGGAATTTCTGACATAAGATGGGATTTCGGTGACGGCTCTCCTGCCTATGAAGGCAATCCTGTAACAAATCATACTTTTCCGTCAACAGGAGATTATACCGTAACAATGTATTTTATGCGTGACGGCAGTTGTGCTGAGGAATCTATAGATATGATTGTACATACATACAGCAATATGCCGCCTGTACCCGAGCTGGCAGATTCTGTTGTTTGTAACGGAGTTCCTTACACATTTACTTTTAACATCCCGGGAGTTACTTATGAATGGCAGGACGGATCAACATCTCCTGGTTATCAGTTTTCAGCAACGGGAAATTATTCTGTTACTGTTACCGATTTAACAGGTTGTATGGAAATCAGATCGTGCCATATTGAATTTGTTAACATTTCGGCAAGTACAATAACTTATAATATTTCGTGTACCGGAATGACAGACGGGCGTATTACCGCCATACCTTCCGGCGGGCATTCACCTTATCTTTACTCATGGGGAACATCACCTGAGGAAACTACCCAGACGATTACAGGGCTTGATGTGGGAACGTATTCTGTAACCGTTACCGAAAATTCAGGCTGTACTGCCGAAACTTCTGCAACACTTAATGAGCCTTTACCACTTACTATAGCAGTAACAGGAATCGGCAATATTTCGTGTTATGGTTTTGATGACGGCACTGTAACAATATATCCTAACGGTACAGCTCCATATGATATAGTATGGAGTGATCCTTCTGTAAGCGGCCTTGTTCCTGTGGGAATGGCTCCGGGTCAGTATAGTTTTACCGTAACCGATGCAAACGGATGTTTTGGTGATGGCTCGGTAACAATAGAAGATGTGGAAGATCTTGTTGTAAGCGGAACACATAACGAGATTGAATGTTTTGGCTATAATACTGGTGAAATAAATATGACGGTAAACGGCGGAGTTCTGCCATACTATTATAACTGGTCAAACGGGCAAATGACCAGAAACTTGTTCGGAGTTCCTGCAGGGACATATATTATAACCGTAACAGACAGCCATAGCTGCTCAGTTGCATCTTCTTTTACAATTACCCAACCCGAAGAGCTGGTTACTGTTATAAATTCTCTGGATGTGGCATGTTACGGCGATAATACCGGACAGGTATTGTTAAATGTAACCGGCGGAACATTTCCGTTTTCTTATGAATGGAGTAACGGCTCAGGAAGCCAGAGTCTTACAGATGTTTATTACGGGATGTATATAGTTACCGTTACAGACGCTCACGGATGTATTGCTTATGATTATGCACAAATCTATCAACCGTCTTTCCCGTTACATGGCGAAATAAACCATGCAGATGTGAGATGTTTCGGAGAGGGAAACGGGGGGGCAGATCTTACTGTAACCGGTGGCACATCTCCATATGTTTTTGAATGGAACAGCGGAGAAATAAGCGAAGATATTTATAATCTGATACCAGGAATTTATATGGTTAGCATTACCGATTTTAATGGGTGTGTTACTGCCGACACTGTTCAGATTTTTCAGCCGGAAGCCCCTGTTTCGGGAAATATTTACGGTAATGATGTAACATGTAATGGTGGCGAAGACGGGAATATTTACACAAGTATTTCCGGCGGCCGTCAGTCATATTATTTTGAATGGAATACCGGAAGCTGGCAGCAGAACCTGATAGGAGTGGAGGCCGGAATATATTCTGTAACTGTTACAGATAATAGCGGATGTAAGTTTTTTATGAGCTATGAAGTTTCGGAACCCGATCCGTTTTATCTGCAACCAATGGACAATGTTACAATTTGTTATGGTATGACGGCGGAAATCGGAATAGGCATTATCAGCGGAAGTGTACCTCCATATACAATATTGTGGAGCAATGATGATATGGGTATGACAACTTTGGTTAACCCGCTTGAAACTGCTGTTTATTCCGCACATGTTACCGATTCTGCCAATTGTATAAGCGAAGATATTGATATTGTGGTCACTGTGCATGATTCTTTGAGTATGCAGGTTGTTGCTGCCGAAGATATCGTTTGCCCCGAAACACCTGTTTCATTTAATGTTGATATAAGAGGAGGCGGAATTGATGCCGGTTCTGTTTATGTAAACGATTCGCTCATGACAATTCCGGTAGTGTTGGAGATAACTTCGGATACCCTGCTTAACTTTGTTGTTTACGATGCCTGTAATTTTGACAGTGTTAAGGTCACTGTCCCGGTTAATACATATCCTTTGCCTCCTGTTGATATAAGTGCTTTTCCTGCCAGCGGTTGTGCTCCTTTGCAGGTGCAATTTGCAGAGAACAGCGAAGATATGGGGCAGCGTTATATATGGAATTTTGATGATGGCGATTTCGAGAACCTGTCGTTTGACAAATATCCGTTACATACATTTTATAATCCGCATACATATAATGTAAACCTTCAGGTTATATCGGCAGAAGGCTGCAAAAATGATTCTACAACAGGGATTATTGTTTTTCCGGTTCCGGAAGCTGATTTTAGAGCAAGTCAGTCTAATGTAAGCCTTGCTTACCCTTTAGTGTATTTTACAAACTATTCGGACGGAGGGTTCTGGTATAACTGGGACTTTGGTGACGGCAATACAAGTAATGTTTCGGACCCGGAACATTCGTACAGCGAAGCCGGAGTTTATGATGTAGTGCTTAGCGCTGTTTCTTTATACGGTTGTGCAGACACTGCAATATCCAGAATCAACGTTAATGACGAACTGGCCATTTATGCGCCGACAGCTTTTACTCCTAATTATGACGATATTAACGAAGAATTTAAAGTGATACTTTCAAATATTGATTTTGAAACTTACAGGTTAACTATATTCAGCCGCTGGGGCGAAGTTGTTTTTAACAGCGAAGATTACGAAGAAGCCTGGGACGGACGTTATAATAATATGGCGTGCAATCCGGGAGTATATACATGGATTCTTACATTCGAAGATCTGTATGGAAATCAATATACAAAAGCCGGATATTTTACATTGATAAGGTAGAATCAGGCATCATTATTTTATATCCAAAATGAGAATTGAATTTGTAATGAATATAAGATTATTGAAAATAATAAAATAACAAGGTATAACTAATTGAAAAATAATTAGAATTGTGGTGGTTATACAATCGTTGTGCGTAATACTGCGACAGACCATGAATAGACTCAAAATACTAATAATAGACTAATAATTATGAATTTGTTTTCATTTTGCTTAAATAGAAAGAAGGATATCATTGAAGCTCCATGGAAAGATTACTCATCGATCTTTGAACATGTAAAAAATAATATTGACTCGACAGGAAAATTATCTGACAATGGAGATAAGTTGCCGGATGATTCAAGACGATTTAAGGAGGATGAACTAAGATGGGTATCTGGCGGGATGGATGGTGCTTTTGGACATCATGGAGGAAGTAACCAGAAAATTATCAATAAAGTAGCTAAGCTAACAAAGAAGATATCTACAAATGGAAAACTTGAAGATAAAATTGAATTATATAACCTTATTATTGAGGATAATTTAATGGATTTTATTGACCCAACTTTAGAGAAGATTGTAAATCTAAATGTTTACTCAGAACCACACTTACATAATTGGGCTAAATGGTTAGCCTTTGAAAGTCCAGACAGAGGGGCTGTTAAACTTGGAATAGCACTACTTGGATTGGTTAGAAATAAAGAAGACTTAAATAAATTATTGATATTAGGAAAACATGAAGAGTTTACTTTGTTTGTAGCAGTTGCAATAACTAACACATTTGAAAAACCTGAAACATATCTTTGGGAATTGGCAAAACATGTTGATGGCTGGGGAAAAATAAGCCTTGTTGAAAGACTTTCTGAAACTGAAAATCCTGAAATAAAAAAATGGATGATTTACGAAGGATATAAAAACAGTATAATGTATGAATACCTTGCATACATTTGTGCAACAACAGGTGATTTAAAAGCCGAACTTACAAAGAATACTAATGATGCTGAATTCATAAAATCATCCGGGGAGCTAATAGAAGCATTGATAAATGGTGGACCAGCAAAGGATATAAGTGTTTATAAAGATGCTGGTAGTGTAATTAAATTGTACCTTGGACAAACAATAGGTATTTACACTCTTGACCAGTTTTTAGTTTTAAATACTATTAAATCTTATCTTTCTGATAAGGAAACTGACTGGAACAAACTATCTGACAATGGATGGAACGATGATTTAAAAGCAAATCTATTAATCGACATTAATAAAGAGCTATCATTACCAATTTGGATGGATTTGGTTAATGAGAAGAAAAATTCAAATGATAATGTTGAATTCTGGAAGGTTGATAGAGCAGCAAGTATCCTTAAAATAGATATGTGGGAAATTCATTGGCAAAGACTAATAAATAATCCTACTGAATCTGGACTTTGGTTCAATGTCATGAAAAATGCAAACGATGAAAGGATTGACCAAATAATTAAGCTTGCAATGACAAAAATTAATTTAGAAAGGATTTCTACTGGGGCTGGGGATAATATGGGATTGGGGAAAGAATATCAACTTCATAGTTGTTTAGATTTCATTCTCCAAGATTTAGATAAGTTTCCAGGAAAAGGAACCAAGCTAATTTTAACTGCTTTAAAAAGTCCAGTTGTAAGAAATAGAAACATGGTGATTAAGGCTTTAAATGCTTGGGATAGAACTTATATAAATGATGAGATAAAAGAATCGATTATTGCAGCTGAAAAAGTTGAACCAAACGAGGATGTTAAAAAGAATTTAAACAAATTATTAAATAGACAACCAATTGATTAATAAAGTGTCCCGAACAACACGCGGTATCGTTAATAAGGGTTTTAGTGGTTTTCGGGGTGTTGTAACCCGCTCTAAATTTTGCTGTATCCTGATAGGTGAAAAGCTCGCAATCCATTATTAACTATACCGCCAGAGTTAGCAGTAATATAAATAAACATAACTAACAAATCAGATATTAAATGACATGTAAAAATTGTGGGAATAATTTTGAGGGAAATTTTTGTAATAATTGTGGACAAAGCTCAAAAGTTAGTCGCATAGATTTTAAATTTCTTGTTCATGAGATTCCTAATAGTGTTTTCCAACTAAACAGGGGCTTCTTTTATACTATTAAAGAATTATGTGTCAGGCCAGGATCAGGCATTAGAGATTATCTTGCTGGTAAAAGAAAGCGTTTTTATAAACCTATAGCATATTTATTAATTACATCTGCATTGTATATACTGACTGCTCACCTGATGGGGATAAATACTTTCATTGCTGATTTATTTGCTGGTTTTATGAGGGGATTGGGTGTTCAAGAGCAATCATATGGAGTAGAGATTATTAATTGGATACTTAAAAATCAAACTTATTTAACACTGTTATTTATACCTCTTTTTTCCTTGGCATCATACATTGCTTTTAAAAATTATAAATACAATTACGTTGAACATTTTGTGTTAAACCTGTATGTCACAGGACAGCAAATGCTGATTTATTTAATTTTAAGCTTTGTTATTACTAAAGACAATACTCTTATAATATTCCCAATTGCGTTGAGTATGACCTATAATATCTGGACTTATATTCAATTCTTTGATAAAAAACATATTAGTAAATTGATACGGATTTTATTGACATATATACTGTATTTAATTGAGATTTTTTTAATACTTTTTGTAATCGCCGGATTTTTAGAAAAGACAAAATAAAAATACTCCCGCTAATATTTTGTAAATTGCATTGCAGCGTTCTGTGCAGGTTGTCGCTTCTGATTTCATAATGATTGTCTTCGTTCTGGCGGAAGTACAATCACCCGACTAATTACCGATTACAGATTACCTCCGCCACGGCTTAACAAAGACAACTATTAGAAAAATTGAATTTTTGTTTTGACATAATGCCTAAATAATTACAAATCTTTTACATATATTTACAAAATATTAATGATGATGCTGAAAAAGAGTAATTAATATGAAAAATAGTAAAAGGTTTAACTAATTGAAAAATAACCGCTATTGTGGTGGTTATACAATCGTTAGCAAACATGTTAAAAAAAGACACGCAACATGCCAAAGGATAATTTGAATACTGAATTTGAGCAAATAATGAAAGATACGATTTCTCCTTTTTTTAAGGGAATCGGTTTTAAAAAAAAGACTTTACATTATGCAAAACAGATTAATGACATTATTCAAGTTTTTAATGTTCAGAAAAGTCAATGGAATTCATATCATGATGATTTGTCCTTCACGTTTAATGTTGGATTTTATAATGACTTGTTATTCCTGGAAAGTTGGGATAGAAAGGAAACAACTGATTTCCCAAAACATTATGATTGTCAAATTCAATTTCGATTAGGACAGTTTTTGCATAAAACAGACTATTGGTACAAATTGAGTCCTAGGATTGATTTTAAAAAAGTTAGTGAATCAATCGAGAGTGATTTAAATAAGTACCTTTTACCGCTTTTTGATAAGTATCAAACACTGGATTCTTTATCGGAATTAATTGGTAAATATAACTGGATTGATAACGTGATTGGGCCTTACAACAAAATCTCAATTCTTTGGCATACAGGACACAAAGATAAGGCAGAGAAAGAATTGTTAGATTCATATAAGAAAGCGTTGATTCCTCAATCTTCGATTTCTGTGATTAATTATCCAGACGGAAGAAAAGAAGAAAAAAAATCAAAACCGCTGATAAACCAAAGCTTCGTTGACAATTTAGAAAGACTTGCAAAATTGTATGACATAAAGATTGAAAAATAAAAAACAAGTTTGCTAACAATGTATATACAAAATAGGCGTGTCAGTAGTAAATTTAAGGGTTGTAGCCCGCTTCAACTTCTCAACGGTTTGATAGGTTTGAAGCCCGCAATCGCCTACTTTGCATATACTTACCGTTAGCAAACATTATAAAGGATAAACACATGAAGACTTTAATCAAAAAAATTATACCTGTTGTATTACTACTTCTTCAATTAAATTCCTACGGACAAATGACCTACATGGGATTAAAAGAAGAATCCGATGTTAGAAATGCTCAAAGTTATTTGCGTAATAATATGGTAGAAACATATTGGCCTGAAACGCAAATAATAGATAATTATCTCTATGTTCCCACAATAAACGGGATTTATCGTAAAAATTTAAACAATTTGAATACTATAGATTGGGAATTATATGCATTCGAAGGTATTCCTATTATAGATTTTATAAAAAACAACGATACTATAATGGCGGCAACGGCTGTTTGGTCAGATAAAGAACTACTATTACTATCAACTGATAATGCCCTGACCTATGAAGATTATACCCCTGCATCATTTCCATATATTGAAAATAAAGGTAGAATTTTACGAATAGCCCAAAATCCACATAACCGTAATACGTTTGCATTCATGCACCTTGGACAAGGAGGTGTTTCTTTATCTACGAATTTTGGACTTGATTGGATGCCACAAAATACTTCGATAGGAGGCTATCAAGATTGGTTTATTGATTTTAACCCCAATGATACCACAAATATCTTTCATACAGGGGAGCTAATATTTTTTAGTTCGTATATTAATGCTACTTATGACAATGGGGCTTTGTGGTCAACCATAGAATCTATTAATAACCATTGTACACACAGTATAGCTTTTCATCCGTTTGATAAAAACACAATGGTTTCAGGTGGAGAAGGCAGATTGGCAAAATCTACAGATCAGGGATTGACGTGGATAACAACAGGATTTGTGCCTGAATATATTTACAAAATAATTTATGATAAAGAAAATCCAAATATTTTATATGCTTCAGGCGATATTAACGGGGTTTCTGATGAGCTCAGAATTCATCGGTCAACAGACGGGGGAGATAGTTGGCATGTATTTTATGAAGAAACAATTGAAAATTCTGACGGAATTTTGGATATTCATTTGTACAATAACAAACTTATAGTATATACCCTTGTCAATGGAATGTACTATTTAGATTTGGATACACTTAATGTAAATAACATAGCCTATGAAAATGAATTAGTTCTTTATCCCAATCCGGCGGAAACCTATATATATATCAAAAGTAATTACACGATAAACAACGTTAATATATACGATATGCAAGGGAACTTTGTAAAGATTATAAATAAAACAAGCACATTTATAGACCTACATCCGTTATCTTCGGGATTGTATTTTTTTTTAATAGATGCAGGGGTAGGGTTAATCAGTAGAAAAGTATTAGTAAAATAACTTTTGCTAATAGGCTGTATATTTTATTGCCGAGATAGCGCGGGGTTCAGTGTTTCTGCATCTAATAAACTTTTGTGTAACTTGACAGTGGCATACTCCGAAATCGGCAACAAAAACATACCGCTGTCCGTTACCATGCATTATAAAATGAAGAACAAAAAGACTCAAATATTTACTCTGACAGGAATAATACTAATTATTGTTGATTTCAAAACAACTCCATATCAAAACTTGAAATTTCCCCTTGATGTTATCAACATTGAAATTATTGTCTTAGGACTTTCTATAATGACTTCAATTTTGATAAAAATCATAGACAATAAAATCTTCGAGAACATCGTGGTGGTCATACTGCCAATTTTAGTTGTGCGAAAATATGGTGTTGGTATTTTATTCGCGACGAAAGCGGGAGTCTCTGATTTGTTCTTATCGATATTTCGTTTGACTTATCCAATAGCAATTTTTGCACTTATAGTTCAAGTAGTATCTTTTAAAATGAACGCCAGAATATTGACAATAATTTCATTTATTATTGGACTATTTTGGACTTTAATTAGTGTTATTGAAATGATAAGTTTTTTAGACTATAGGCAAGGAGCCGTTGAGTATGCAGAAGAACCGAAAAATATTTGGTCTTTCGTCCTGATTATGTATATGATTACTTTATGGACAATATTGAAATTGAATAATTTGAAAAGATTGAAAACAAATAATGCATGGTGCATGCGGTATAAAAAATTGCCGGGACAGTAGGTTGTTCAAGGGGAACCCGTCCTTAAATCCGGCTACACAATGAAATTGTGATTAGCTGAACGAATTCAAAAAGAAATCACTAAATTTGAACTTTTAAAGAAAAACTTTAAATTTATAACTAACTGATTATCAATATGTAGATTTGACGTTGGTCAGGATTATAGAAAATACAGCACAACGATAGCAAATAATTAAAACAATGAAATTAGTACTTGTTTATGAAAGGACTTGAATTATTAAATAATCAGATTGGAAGAACATTAATAGACGGTAGAATACAATCATTTGAATTAAACGGAGATATGGTTGACTTGATTAATGTTACATTCCTAAAATTTGATAATTGGATAAAAATTGTATCGAAAGACGAACAGACTAATATTACGATGGAAGACAATGAATTTGAAAATATAGCCAAATATGGTGATGATAAATTTTCATATCCAATTTCAAAAATTGAGAAAAACTTCCCTGAGTTTAAGAAGTATATAGGAAAGCGATTAATCGGGATTAAAGAATTAGTCTTTGCAAAAAATAGCAATTTTAGTTTTGGGATTAATTTGTACTTTGATGATGATTTAAATTTCATCATTCATAATCAAGATTATCCGATTGATAAAAATGAATTTATCTTTGAAAATAAAGTCCCTAACGACTTGATTGAAAGATAAAAACTGTGGACAATCGAATTGACTGCCACATCAGTCTCGTCTGACGCAGAGAACCCTTGGCATATTCAAAAGTATGCTATTGCACTCAGGGAGTAAAACAACTGAGGCATACAAACACATTACCACGAAAGGGTTTAATCAGATTAAAAATCCCGTCGCACAGTTTTGAATTTTTAAAATCGCACATTTCTACCCCTGAAAAATCTTTTCATATATGTATTGTAAAAATCTTTTACATATATTTACAAAATATTTAATGAAGATGTTGAAAAAGAGTAATTAATATGAAGAATAGTTAAAGGTTTAACTAATTGAAAAATAACCGGCATTGTGGTGGTTATACAATCGTTGGCCACAATTTAAATATGAAACCAAGCATAGTAATAATATTCGCCTTAATGCCTATTTTCTCTTTTGCTCAATACTTCGGCATGGAGGGAATAAGCGATTCAACTAGGCAAGCAAATAAGTTATACAAATGTACAGAATACAATGTTGAAGACTCAGTTACATTTTTTAAAGAATATAAAAATGGTTATTATCACATTTATGATTTCGAAGGAAAAGTTATTGAGCGAAATGCTTACGGGGTTTCTATTAATGAAACAGAAGATTGGGTCCCACATGAATTTACCATTTTTACAATCTACGATGACAAAGATAGACAAATAATGGAAGTGTATTATGACACATTATATTTAAACAAAATAAAACGAATTAGGACAAATGAATATGACTCCGTGGGAAACCTTTATGGATATAGAGACTTTTCGAGCGACGAGAAATCTCCAAAAGCATATGAAATAAAAAAACTAAGGCAATATGAGTACCCAGAACCAGTTGAAATTATCGATAGCACAATAACTGATACAAAAAAAACATTCTACCATTTTCTTAAGGAAGATAGAATTGATACTGTTGAGTTTACAACATATTATTATTCTGAGAATCGTGTTGATTCAATTGTGTCTTTCTTTAATAAAAAAAATCATAGTCCAATTTTGAAACAATACTTCACCTATAATGAGATTGGAGCCTTAAAGCAGTATGAATGTAAAAGTTATGACCACACAGATTCTCTGAAAAGAATATACAGGACGTTATATATAGAAAATGGATTCCCTATTGAGAAATGGTATATTTACTACGACAACGGAGAAAAAGAAATTACTCATACAAGATTTCGCTATGAGTATTATAAACCTTCAGAACAATAACGGTGGCTAACAACACCTACATTTCATGCGGGGTTTGGGTGAGTAACTGGAAGTGAATCGCAGTTTCGAAAATTATTTATAAATTTGAAAATTTTTAGTACCCATGCCTGCACAAAACATAGCTGTCGGTGTTAATAGTAATTATATGGCAATCTTATTAGAAATATTTAGTCTTTATAAGTTGACTTTGTCTGACAATAGCATTGAATACTTGCTATTACGAACAGAACAACCAGGTTATTCAAATGCTGACCAAAGACAGGAGGATATTGCAAATCAAATTGAAACAGAAAAGAGACAGCTATTGTTAAATTTATATGTTAATCAAAATGCAAGAGATTCACAAATTGAACTTATTGGCGGGTTGCAAGAAGTACCGATAGGAGATAAACTGTTTTTGGAAAAGGGACTATTTAAACTATCTGTTTTTTATCAGCAGACCGAATATGGTTTTCCATGGATAATTCTTGGGAATGCAGAAAATGTTGATTCTTTTGAAAAAGAATTAAAAGAAGACCGCGAATTGCTATCGCTCAGACCTACAGGAGCAATTAAACAAATAGACGCTATATTAATAACTGAAAACGATTTTGACTTATCAGAAGTAAATAACCATAATGCAAAAGACATCCGGGACATATAAAAACTACTGCTGACATTTTGTGTAAGTAATGGCAGGCGAAGTGGTAAATTTCAAGGTTTGCAGTCCGCTCAAACGGCATAGCAGTTTAGCTTTACTGAGCTCCCTGCGGTTGGTTAACAGGAAAGTGCCACGCAGCCGGCTACTGTTTTTATACCGACCATTATGCAGATCCATCCTAAAATAAATTCCCCTGCCTCCTCTTTAGCAGTCACAAAGCACTTCATCAGCAGGTTACGTTTATGAGTTGAATCATTTCCCCTCTTATTTTTTTTATTTCACCTAAATCTTTTGTCGTGAGAACAAAGGCCACAAAATCCTGAAGCAAAAGACTTTATTTTGTTTTAAAAATGTACTATCTTCGCTTTTTACACAATTTTTGATTATAAAATGAGTTATTTCAAAAAATCTGTATTATGAAAAAGCAATCTGTAATAATCCTTAATGTTGCAATGGCATTATTTTTTGCCATTTTATTTTATAAGAATTTTATAGGAATTAATCTTTTTATTTTTGAACTGGCAGCAGTAATTCTGATGTTTTACATTAACAAGCCGGTTAAACTTAATTTCTTTTCGGGAACAATACTTGGCTCTGTTGTATTAACGGCAGTAATGGTGGTATTGCTGAACACCTCATGGAGTATTTTTATAAATATTTTTATGCTGTTTACATTAAGTGCCGTGTTGTCATATCAGGGTTTCCGGTCTTATATGCATGCGCTTGGTGAAACAATAATACGTGTTTTTGCATCACAAATAAGCATATTTATTCCGTGGAACAATGCAAAAACTGTTGCTCAAACACCGAAAAAAACGGGCATGAGTATGAGCCGTGTTTTTTACCTTATTTTAATTCCCCTGGCAATTGTAATTTTATTCCTTATAATATATGCTTCTGCAAGCTCTGTGTTTTACCGCCAGTTCGAAGAAGTGTTTACTGCAATAGGCGATTTTATCAGAAGCATTAACTTCCTTTTTGTCATAATGATAATTTTCGGACTTATAGTCGGGAATGCTTTGTTTATGAAAACCGGATCGGTAGGGCTAAACGGCCTTGACAAAAATGCTTCGGATTATCTTGTAAGAACAAAAAAAAGACATTTTGTACAGTTTAAAATTAATGGATTAAAAATGCAGTACCTTTCAGGGATAGTGCTTTTGGCATCTTTAAATGTTTTAATCCTTTATTTTAATATTCTCGATTTTATCTTCCTTTGGTTCGGATTTAAATGGGACGGAAGTTTTCTTAAGGAATTTGTACATGAAGGAACCTGGTTACTTGTTTTCTCAGTTTTCCTGTCTGCAGCAATAGCCTTGTTTTTCTTTAAAGGAAATCTTAATTATTTCTCAAAAAACAAATGGCTTAAGAGACTGACTATAGTATGGATTGCACAGAATCTCGTTATGGTAATATCGGTAATGCTTAGAAATTACTGGTATATTACATATTTTGGACTTGCTTACAAGAGAATAGCAGTTTTGTTTTTCCTCCTTTTAACAATGATAGGCCTGATAACAATTATTATCAAAATACTGAATAAAAAATCGTCTTATTACCTGTGGCGTGTAAATGGAATGGCTCTTGTGTTTGTTCTTGTTTTAACAACCTGTGTAAACTGGGATTTACATATTGCTAAATTTAATTTTGACCATTACGACAGGGCACTTATAGATTACAGATTTATGGCAAGGTTAAATAATTCAGCATTACCATATACGGTAAAAACTGAGGAAGAACTGCATGAGATAAATTCTGTGCAGGAAAAAGCCATGCCTTTTAATATTCATCAGGATTATCTCTGGGACATTTATATTTACGAGACAGAAGTTTTTGCAAAACGCGAGCGGTTTTTAAAACGCTATAGTCATATGAACTGGCTTGAGTGGAATCTTGCAGATTATCAGACTTATCAAAAACTTAAGAATAAATAATGCCTTTTTTAGTTTTCGCTTATCTTCTGATAATTTTTTATTGATGCAAAAATATTTTGGCCGTAAAGTATATAATCTTAGTACCTTATTTAAGGATATCTTTTATCTTATGTCGTCTCTGCCTGAGTTTGGCAGGCTTAAGAAAAACAAGGATATTCCTGAGACATTCCGCGAAAAAATTATGACAGTTGTTTCGGCAGTAAACGGCTGTGTCTATTGTATCTGGTTTCATGCTAAAGTCTCTGTTAAAAGCGGAATTTCGTCAAAAGAAGTAAAGCAATATCTTGAACTACAGTTTAATACAATTGCGTCTGACTTTGAAATTAATGCACTTCTTTTTGCGCAACATTATGCCGAAACAAACAGAAAACCGGATGATGAAATGTTGAAAAGCCTTTTTGACTTTTATGGTAAAAAAACTGCAAATCACATTATTCTCATAATAAGGATGATATTTTTCGGCAATCTTTACGGAAATACTCTTGAC
This sequence comes from Bacteroidales bacterium, assembly GCA_003249955.1. Taxonomy (GTDB): domain Bacteria; phylum Bacteroidota; class Bacteroidia; order Bacteroidales; family ML635J-15; genus Bact-19. Next base: position 15,877 of record QKHS01000092.1, read on the forward strand.
GCATTTGTGAGCAGACTAAAAGGGATAAAAGCAGAAAATTCAAATGTTTTATTCGAATTTTTCTTTTTCTTTTTCAATTTTCCGGTTTATGTGCTGCTTAAACTTATGTCAAAAAAATAAAGCTGTTCAGGTCTCTGGTTATCTCAACATTAAAATGTCCTGCAATTATTTAATAATACTGTTGTAGCAGGTCATTTAACAAGCATGTTGAATGTTTTTTATACACACAAATTATTTTCCTTTTCCGCTGCAACCAAAATTTGTTTTTTCTGTCTTTTGATTAACTTTACAGTTTAAATTACTATTATGAAAAAGCTTGTTGTATTTTTTGTTTTCGCACTGTTTTCACAGTTGTTGTTCTCACAGGTTTATAAAGCACAGGATGCCGAAAAATTTGCCAAAGGAACAGACATTGTCAGATTTAAAGAATTTTCCAAAGTTCCCGTATTTATGCATTTCAGGGATGATGTAAATTTTAATGTTGAAAAAGCACTGACTTTTACAAATCAGTTTATTAATAACCCAAACTGCGGATTTGTTTTAAAAAATGTTCAGAAAAACAAAAATTCAGAGCAAACATACCGTTACCAGCAAACATATAACGGAATTCCGATAGAGTTTTCGGCATGGCTGATACAGGTTTCAGAAGACAGAGTATATGCAGTAAATGGCGAAATACTTGATAATCCGCAGGTTAACTCCGCGTTTTCGATAAGTGAAGAAAATGCTTTGCAACTGGCACTAAACTACGTAGGTGCGGAGTTGTATATGTGGCAGGACAGCGGGGAAGAAAATCTGCTTAAAAAATTTACAAAAGACGAAAGTGCCACTTATTTTCCTGTTGCAGAAAAGATAATTGTTCCCGATAAAGTAAATTTCAAAGATTCTCAGTTAAGGACAGCATATAAGTTTAATATTTATTCTAAAAAGCCATACGACAGAAAAAATGTATATGTTGATGCACTTACCGGAGAAATTTTATTTGATATGCCGCTTATTAATGTTTCAGATGCGGTTGGTACAGCACATACCCAATATAGCGGAACTCAGTCAATAAATACGGAATATACCGGTGGACAATACATACTTAACGATAATACACGTGCCGACGGGATAAGAACATTAAACTGTATGATGGGAACAGACTATGATGCAGCAGAAGAGTTTACAGATAGTGATAACGACTGGAATAATGTAAACGCGGAAATGGACGAATATGCAACAGATGCACATTTTGCTACCGCTTCTACATACGATTACTATCTTAGCGTACATGGGCGCAACAGTATTGATAACAGCGGTTACCCATTGTGGTCTTTTGTACATTTCAATCTTATAGAATACGGATACAGCACAAATACAAACGCATTCTGGAACGGGCAGTGGATGACATACGGAGATGGAGATGATCCGATTACACCATTAACAACTGTGGACATTTGCGGACATGAAATCACACACGGATTAACATCCAATACCTGTAATCTTAATTATCAGGATGAATCAGGAGCTTTAAACGAAGGATTCAGCGATATTTTCGGTACTGCGATAGAATTTTATGCAGTACCAGCTTACGCAGACTGGACAATAGGCGAAGATATCGGGGCTGTTTTCAGGTCAATAGAAGATCCTAATTCAACAGGAAAACCCGATACTTATCATGGAAATTATTGGAATTTCGGTTCAGATGATTATGGCGGAGTCCATTCCAACGGAATACCTTTGTGTTATGCATTTTATTTGTTGTCAGAAGGCGGCAGTGGTCAGAATGATTTATTTAATGACTATACAGTTACAGGTATAGGAATGGATAAAGCAGAGCAGATATTCTTCAGGTTACAAACCGTTTATCTTACCCCTAATTCCGATTATCATGACGCATGGTTCTACTGTATGCAGGCAGCTTCAGATTTGTACGGAGCCTGTTCAAACGAAGTGGAAAGTGTCGGGAATGCTTTTTATGCTATAGGAGTTGCAGATCCGTATGTTAATGAAGTACATGCAGGATTTGATGCGCTTTCTGCCGAAAGTTGCGAAGCCCCGTTTACAGTTCAGTTTCTTAACCAAAGCTATAACGGCGATAATTTTCTCTGGCATTTCGGAGACGGGACAACATCAACAGAAATAAATCCCCTTCACACTTACACAAATTCAGGATTTTATGATGTTCAGCTTGATGTTGACGGAAGTGCCTGCGGTTCAGATTCCGAAACCATTACAGATTTTATTGTAATTGATTCTTCCATTCCGTGCTTAACTCTTATGCCAACATCAGGGAATACTGTGCTTACAGAGTGTAGCGGAATAATTTATGATGCAGGAGGGCCAACTGCAAATTATTCCGATAATACAGATGCAAGCATAACAATATATGCTGCCGGAGCAGAACAGATTGTGCTCACAATCGAAGAGTTTGACGTAGAACCCGGAAGCGGCGGAACATGTGATTATGATTATCTGGCTTTTTATGACGGAAGCTCAACCACTTCAACCCTCATAAATTCAGAATATTACTGCAATACAAACGGAAACCCCGGAACAATATCTTCAACCGGCGAGTACATTACCATCAGGTTTGTGTCAGACGGCGGATTAAATCTGTCAGGATTTAAAATTCAATATGATTGTGTCGGTGGCGAAAATCCTCCTACACCGTATTTCTCTTCCGATAAACAATATACCTGTGACGGAGAGGTCGTATTTACTGATAATTCTCTTAATTTCCCTACATCCTGGGAATGGGACTTTGGTGACGGAACAGGTTCTGCAGAGCAAAATCCTTCACATGTTTATACTGCATCAGGAATATATACCGTAAGCATGTCAGTAACCAACGAGTTTGGGATACAACAGTTGGTTAAAAACGATTATATAACTGTAGCTTTGCCTGATGTGCCTGTTGTCGAAGAAATTATTGCATGTCAGGATATGAATTTTCCGATTGATCAGCAAAGTGACGGAGTTACTTACTGGTACGAAAGTATGGAGTCAGAAACTCCGCTTTACGTCGGTAACTCCTGGGATCATCCGGCTTTGGAAGCCCCTGTTACATATTACATCCGTGAAGTTTTTGAAGGCCAGACCTATAATGTAGGGGAAACTGAAAATGAAAACGGGGGAGGTTCTTTTGGTAATCCTGATTATATTCATTATATCGTTTTTGATGCATATGCTCCGTTTTTACTGGAGTCTGTTGAAGTAAATGCCGAAGGTGCAGGCAACAGAACAATTGCCCTCAGAACTTCAACAATGGAGATAATAACACAAAAAGTTGTATATTGTCCCGACGGGATATCAAGAATAACTTTGAATATTGACGTTCCGGCAGGAGCTAATCTTCAACTGGCAGGAATGGGATCTCCGAACTTGTGGAGAACAAATGAAGCCGCATACGTAAACTATCCGTACACAATTGATGATATTGTTAGTCTTACAAGAAGTTCGGCAGGAGCCAATCCTCTTGATTATTACTACTACTTTTATGATTGGCAAATAAGTACACCTGATTGTATTTCTCCTTTTGTACAGGTAGATATTATCCCTGAAATATGCTCAGGAATAAATCAGGTTTTAAATGTAAACAACATAAGCGTAAGTCCTAATCCCGGTAACGGACTGTTTTTTATAAATAATCCACTTTCCGTTGATTTCGGAATCGAAATTACAGATATTACAGGACATAAACTATCAGGTAATTATAATCCGCAATCAAATACAATTGATCTTTCTTCTTTTGCCGACGGAATTTATTTTGTAAAGTTTAGCACTGAAGAAGGTACTGCAATATTAAAACTTGTCAAAAATTAAACAGTCTGATTCTGAAATATTTGGGAAATATTATTAGTTTTGTCAAATGATCTCAATTAATATTAACTAAATTATACCTAAATGAAAAAGAATTTAATGCTTATTGCAATGGCGGTTTTGTTTGCAGGGTTGACATCCTGTAATAATTATGGTGAGAAATTAATGTTTGACACTACTGAACTTTATTATACAGATAAAGTTACAGAAGATGAAGCCAACGACTTTGGCAAATATCTTCAGGAAAGCGGATTTACCGATGGAGATGAAACAAAGACAGTTCAGCTTACAAAAGACGGAGATACTTATCAGTTCCGTATGGTTGTTAAAGATGGTTATGATAAAGATGAAGATTATGAATTAATTGCTCAGGCTTTTGCTTACAATATTTCAGAAGATGTTTTTGACGGAGATGACGTTGAAATTCATTTGTGCGATGAAAATCTTAAAACATTGAAAGTCGTAAAGATGGAAGAAGTTGAAGACAGTGGATATGATGTGCTTGAGTTTGACGGTACCGAAATACAGTTTGACGGGTCTGTAACAAAGTCTGATGTTAAAGCTGTGGGAAATTATCTGATAGAAAGCGGTTTTACGGACGGAACAACAAAAAGCATTATTTTAGTTAAAGAATATGGCGTTTTTGTCTTTAAAATGGTTTCTTCTGAGGATTATTGGGGAGATAAGGATTTTATTGCTTTGATCAGAGAATTTGCAGGGATGATATCTGCAGATGCTTTGAATAATGAGCCGGTAGAAATCCAGTTGTGTGACGAATATTTTGAAACTCAGGTTAATGTAAGTATGGATTAAAGTTACTTTTGCAAATTAACATAGAAAACTGTCTGTTTTTTTACAGGCAGTTTTTTTATTCCTCATTCTCAAAAAACAACTTGTAAAAGTTCATCCCGTTCGAAGTATCAAAGCCTTTTTCCATATATCTGCCGTTACCATGAACGTAAATATGGAAATTCTTGTCAAGCTTGATTATGCTTTTAAAGAATTTTGCCTGTTGCTTAACAGCCTGACCGGAGATATCAAAGTTATCCTGAATTTCGACGGCATTTTCTTTTTCAAAATCATTTTTGTACGATTTAAAATCTTCAATAATTTCAGGATGTTTCATTACCTCGTCGGCAAACATGTTAACATCAAAGACTTCATTTTCCTTGAAAAATTTCATCGACTGGTTAAGCAGATCCGATTGTTCAGCTTTACTTATTTCAAACTTTTCAGGCATTTTCTCAGCTACAAAATTCTTACATAAGGTAAGCACGTTTTTAGTGTGAAAATATTCATCTTTTCTGTTTTGTACATACAGAAAGTCATCAATCCAGTACATCGCTTCCGTACCTTTGCTTGTATTGTCAATTACAGATACCAGGTAGCCGTCTTCCTTCTGTATATTATAAATCAAACAGCCTTTATCCGGTTTCTTAAGATTTATTCCGCTGTCAAAATTAACATCAAAATTATCCTCGTTTTCAACAATCTTCAAAAATAAATCTTTGTTTTCCGATTTAAAAATTCCTACGGCATTGGTTATTTCACCGTCAATGTCTATGCCGTCAAAATAAACTGTATATAATTCGCCGGCTTTAATTTTAGGGTGCATTGTCTGACGGTAAAGATGCATCGCAAGATTACGGCTCTGCTCATATATGTCTTCAGGATTTTCAAAAATATTTGAAGCATAAACCCATACTTCATTTAATGATAAATCACTTTCGTGGTAAAACTGATAAAATTCCTGTTGCTTAAAAGAATTCAGAAAATGGTTGGACAAAATAAGGCTGTCATCATCGGACAGAATAGTCTCAGACTTTGATAATGCCAGATTCTCATCATTGTTTTTGTTTCCTACTTTGTGAATTACAAGGCTTTTAAGCTCTGCAGAGTGATATTTTATATTCATGTTTTTGCCACAAATTTAGGATTATTTTAAACTTAATCAAAAATCATTTTCGCAGGAATTATATAATTATACTGAACCTGATCTTTTGATTCATCGGTTTTATTCTTTAATTCGCTGAAAAAATTTGCAATCAGATCACTAAATCGATACTTTTGAAACTTATTTGTAAGATTATCAGAAATAATTGCCGCCGCTGTTATGAAAAAAAATAAATTATTAAATCGCGAAAATCTGGTTTACCTTATCATATGGGTAATGGTGTTTGCAATGCCTGTTTTTTTATCAACGGGAGGAGACAGAATTGACTGGATACGCGTACAGCATGAAATAATCAGGATATTTCC
>QKHS01000055.1 GCA_003249955.1 Bacteroidales bacterium
GAACAATTGGTTATTTGAGGGGTAAAAATATCATTGATTATTTTAGAGAACCTGTGATTAAAATCATTTCACAGTTTTTTTATTGCTGTTACTCATTGTTTAAATCAATTTTACAGCCATTTTACACCCATAAACAACCCATACTACAAACAAAATTATTATAGCCGTTAAACCACCATAAAATGATATTAAAAACAATACAAAATTAGCAACTCTAAAAAACATCAAATCAATTCTGATACGGTTGATTTGTAAAATTTGCTCATCAGAATAAAGCAAATTTTAAGCACTCAAATTTTGGGATCTAGCTAAATTTCTGGTGGCTGCGTCAAATAAAAAAATCATAGCTACAAATGTTCATAAAAGCGACGCGGGCAGGCCATGGAACCGCGGCCCGGAGGGCAAGCTCGCCAAAGGCAAAAACTGCGGGCCAGCTCCAGAGGTTAACCTGCGAAGCAGCTAACGAACACCATAAAAAATAAACAACCCTGTGAGTAAAATCAAAACAAATAGTCCCGAAGAACGGCGAAGCCAATTGTGTAGAGACGACTAATTCCATACAAGCTTTGGCACTGAATTTTCAGTAGTTGGCGAGTAGAAACCATAAATTCTGTGTCAAAGCTTTTAAAACCACCTAAATAATTACTATTATTTCATATTTGATTTTTTGAAAAAGCTCTTACTTTTGGAATATGATAATTATTTTCAATCTAAAAATTGATAGTCACAACAAAAATGAATAAAATTTAAATCGTAATAAAATGTCTCATAAATATTTTGATCAGCAACTTACCGGCATGGCTGGTGAATTTCTTACCGTAGGCAAGTTGTTTAAATTGGGATTACAGGCTTCTGTTACTTTTGGAAATGCCAAAGCAATTGATGTTTTGGCTTACAATCCTGAAAACAATAAGTCTTATGCCGTTCAGGTAAAGACTTTGAGAAAAAAGAATTGTTTTCTTTTAAAAAAAGAGAATATTAGTCATGATCATATCTTCGTTTTTATAATACTGAATGATTTTGAGCAAGATGAAGCATTTTTTGTAGTTGAAGGAAAAGAGATTCTTAAAAACTTAGAAAAATTCTACGGGTCTTCATATAAAAATCCGGATAAACCAAGTAAAATGCCTGCAATAAATTATGGCTCTCTAAAAGAGTATAAGGACAATTGGTCTGTGTTTAAGTAATTAAATTCCGCTGTTAAATGTAGCAAGAGCCCGATAGGGGAAGACATTACAAAGCAAAAATATCACTTATGCTTCGCAGAATTTTATTAATGTCCTCAAAATCTGAGAAACTATGTTTCTGATTTTTATAATTCTGTCTTAATTTTTCACCATTAGTGATTCAGAAATTGTTGGCGGGGTTGCTATCGCGAGCCCGGTAGGGGGAGACATTACAAAGCGAAACTATCACTTATGCTTCGCAGAATTTTTATTAATATCCTCAAAATCTGAGAAACTTCGTTTCTGATTTTGAGGATATTAATAAAAAAAACCGCTAACGCGGTTTTGTGATAGTTTTGCTTTGTAGCGAGAGGCGGGGTTGAACCGCCGACCTCATGATTATGAATCATGCGCTCTAACCAACTGAGCTACCTCGCCATTATTTCAACTTTCGTGCTTTTATCCCGGAGTAAATTTCTTGTTAAAAGCGAGTGCAAAAATAATTAATTTTATTAATAAACAAATAAAGTTTGCAAACTAATTTAAATTTTTATAAATTGCATCGGAATCTTAAAATAAGATACATTATTAAATTGACTTAAAGGCTTATTATGTTAAAAATAGAAATTGAATACGATTTTAATTCTTCACCAAGGGTTTTATACAATCGTCTCAGCACAGCAGCAGGACTTACAGAGTGGTTTGCCGACGACGTAAAAGTAAAAGAAAATATATATACTTTTGTTTGGGATGGTATAGAAGAACAGGCAGAACTGGTGTCAAAAAAAGATTTATCTTTTGTAAGATTCAAATGGATAGAAAGCGAAAATGAAGAGGCTTATTTTGAATTTAAAATACTTACTCAGGACCTCACAAACGAAATTGCGCTTATTATTACTGATTTTGTCATAGAAGATGAAAAAGAAGAAACTATCGAGCTTTGGGAGACTCAGGTAAATAAACTTAAATATATTTTAGGCGCAGTGTAGTTTAATCTCATTGGTTTTTGTATTTTTGCATGTCTAAAAAAATGACATGTTTAAAAAATTGCACATATACATAATTAAATCTTTCCTCGGTCCCTGGATTGCAACTTTTTTTATATGTGTTTTTCTTTTGTTGATGCAGTTTCTTTGGAAATACATTGATGACCTAGTGGGAAAAGGTCTTGAATGGAATGTTATTACAGAATTACTGTTCTATGCATCATTAACATTAGTTCCGTTAGCTTTACCTCTTTCTGTTTTGCTTGCAACCATTATGACTTATGGTTCACTTGGTGAAAAGAACGAACTTTTTGCAATGAAATCAGGAGGGGTTTCACTATACAGAATAATGTATCCTCTTTTTGTTTTTAACTTAATCATAAGCATAGGAGCATTTTACTTTTCTAACAACTTACTGCCATACACCAATCTTAAAATGCGTTCCCTTTTGTACAGTATTCAGCAACAAAGGCCGGAAATCAGCATCCGCAACGGCATTTTCACAGAACCTGTTGATAACCTCAGCATTAAAGTAGATCGCAAATACAGAAATAATAATACACTCGAAGGAATACTGATTTATGACCACCGCAATAAAGCAGGAAATACAAATGTTACAACAGCTAAAGCCGGGAACATTAAAATTACCGAGGACAAATCCTATTTAATACTTGATCTTAGTGATGGATTCAGATATGAGGAACTTAAAATGGATAATGATGTCAAATCATCAAATAAAAAACATCCGCACCAAACCTCAAAATTTAAAAACCAGATAGTTTACATTGAACTGGACGGACTGGGACTTGACCGTAATAATGAAGACATCTTTAAAAACGGTTTTGAAATGCTTAATAACAAACAGCTTAAACAAGCTGTTGATTCACTCAAAAACAGCCTTCACAAAAGAGAATACGACATTTATTTCAACATTATCGAGTATTCATTATTTAAAGGAGAAAACAAATGGCGGAATATGAGTGATGAAGAAAAACTAATCGCTTATACTAAAGTGGAAGAATCTACAATTGATTTAAATAAGTCAACTTTAAATATAGATTCAATTTACAACAATCTTAACAGTAGTCAAAAACGCAAAGTTGTTGACTTTGCCTATAATTATGCAAGTTCTGCAAAACAATATGTAGAATTCTCCAAAGATGAGCTTAGCGGATACAACAGATGGATAGCCAGACATGAAATTGAGTGGCACCGTAAATTTGTACTGGCAATTGCATGCCTTTTATTTTATGTTATAGGAGCTCCGTTAGGCGCAATAATACGAAAAGGAGGCTTTGGTTTTCCTGTAATAATATCTGTATTTATTTTTCTTATTTATTATATAATTTCTATAACTTTTGAAAAAACTGCCAGAGAAGTAGTCATGGCTCCTGAATTCGGCATGTGGATAAGCACGTTTATCCTTATTCCTGTAGGTATTTTTATTACTTACAAAGCAGCCAATGATTCGATGCGAATAAGTACACATTTCTACTCCAAAATCACCGGGATATTCAAAAGAAAATCCAAAAGACAGCCCGATTATCAATAATTTATTGTTACTTTGCATGCGAATTCTGAGGGAATTGATATGAGGATACTGGTTTTAACAAATAAAATGCCCTACCCTCCAAAAGACGGAGGGTCTATCGCAAGTCTTACACTGGCACTTTCACTCCAAAAATGTGGTAATGAAGTTGATATATTATCAATGAATACATCAAAACATTACTTTGATGTAAAAAAAATTCCGGCTGAAATAACCTCAAAAACAGGTTTTTACAGTGTTGAAATTAATACAGACACAAGCATTGTGAAAGCTGCAAAAAACCTGTTACTTTCCTCAAAACCTTATAATGCAGAAAGATTTATATCTGCAGAATTTAAAACCCGGCTTTCGGAATTATTACAAAAAAATGATTACGATATTATTCAGATGGAAGGCCTCTATCTTTGTCCGTATATTGAAACAATACGTAATTATTCTAAAGCAAAAATTTCGCTGAGATCTCACAATATTGAACACGAAATCTGGAAAAGAGCGGCTGTAAATGAAAACAACTCTCTCAGGAAAATATATAAACGAAACCTCGCATCCAGAATCAAGAAATTTAAGCTTAAATATCTTAACAAATATGATTTTCTGATTCCTATTACTACCAGAGATGCCATGCTGTACAAAGACCTTGGGAACATTTTGCCGGTTCATGTAACACCTACAGGCATAGATTCAGACAATCCTTTCTTAACAGCAGACAATTCTGTTTCAGAATTCCCGGGATTTTTCCATATAGGTGCTCTTGACTGGATTCCGAATCAGGAAGGGCTTACATGGTTTATTGACAATGTGTGGAAAAATTTCAGCACAAAACATCCTGAATACAGATTCTCTCTGGCAGGACGAAATGCTCCTGTTTCATTTGAGAAGTACCTGAACAACAACAGCATAAATTATCTGGGAGAAGTTGAAGATGCAGCAAAGTTTATTTCCTCAGGATCGGTAATGATTGTTCCGCTACTGTCAGGGAGCGGAATGCGCATAAAAATAATTGAAGGGATGGCTGCCGGGAAAACAATTATCACAACCTCAATAGGAACCGAAGGAATAAATACCACAAACGGAGAAAATATTCTGATAGCCAATACTCCTGAAGAATTTACCGGACAACTGGAAAAAATCTGCAACGATCAGAATTTACATAAGCGTATATCTGAAAATGCACGTAAATTTGTTATTGATAATTATGATAACATAAATATTGCAGCAAGTCTGACAGAATTTTACAAAAACAGTCTGAAATGATAATAGCTCTCCAAATAATATTATGGTTTTCTGTCTTTCTGATTTTTCACACCTATGTTCTGTACCCTTTTTTACTGTTTTTATTTGCCGGAAATAAAAAAAATGAATTTACACAGATTGCTGAGTATCCTAAAGTAACTGTGATAATGTCGCTTTTCAACGAAGAAAGTGTAATTGCCCAAAAGCTGGATTCAATAATAAATTCTGATTTTCCTCACGATAAAATACAAATAATTATAGGGTCAGATAACAGTACCGATAAAACAAACGATATCGTCTCTGATTATGCTGCAAAATATAGTATGATTGATTTCACTGCATTTAAAGAAAGACAGGGAAAATCAAATGTCATTAACAGCATGATAGACAAATCTGATTGCGAAATTCTGATATTATCCGATGCTAACGTGTTTTTTGAGAAAAACACAATAAGTGAAATTGTAAAACCTTTTGCCAATCCTGAAGTCGGGCTTGTTGATACCCACATGAAAAACACAGGCTTACGCAAAGAAGGCATTTCAATTCAGGAAAAATCTTACATATCCAGAGAAGTTCATATTAAAAACCGCGAAGGAATATTGTGGGGAACAATGATGGGGCCGTTCGGAGGTTGTTTTGCCCTTAGAAAAAATCTTTATTCTCCTGTTCCAAAAAACTTCCTGGTGGATGATTTTTACATCTGTATGAAAGTAATTGAGAGCGGCTACAAAGCCATTAATAATCTTGATGCAGTAGTTTACGAAGATGTTTCAAACAACCTTGCAGATGAATTCCGCAGAAAAGTGCGTATTGCTACAGGAGATTTTCAGAACTTAAATGAATTCAGGAAAATGCTTTGGCCGCCATATAAAGGCCTTGGCTTCAGCTTCTTGTCTCACAAAGTACTAAGATGGATTACACCTATATTTATCTTACTATCTTATGCTGCAAACGGAATACTTGCATTTGAATCATATTTCTACCTTATTTTATTCATTTGCTATAATTTTCTGCTGTTGTTACCACTTGCTGACTTTTTACTTAAAAAATTAAATATACATAATGTACTTTTGCGGTTTATTACGCATTTCTTCACAATGAATCTTGCGTTATTAACCGGAATGTTTAAAGCAATAAAAGGAGTTAAATCAAATGTCTGGAAACCAACAAAAAGAAATCAATAGACCTCTTAATACAATCGAAGAAGCTATTGAAGATATAAGAAACGGAAAAATAATTATTGTAGTTGACGATTATGACAGGGAAAATGAAGGAGACTTTATTGTCGCTGCCGAAAAAGTAACGCCTGAAATCGTAAATTTCATGGCAACACACGGGCGTGGCCTCATATGCGCATCCCTTACCGAAAGCCGTTGCAAAGAACTTAATCTTGAACTGATGGTCGGTAAAAATACCGCTGTTCATGAAACACCATTCACCGTATCTGTCGATTTAATCGGCGAAGGTTGTACAACCGGTATATCTGCATCAGACAGGGCTAAAACAATTTTAGCACTTGTTAACGACAAAACCAAAGCCGAAGATCTTGGCCGTCCTGGTCATATATTCCCGCTAATGGCCCGCGAAAACGGGGTTTTACGTCGTGCAGGACATACCGAAGCAGTTGTTGACTTAACCCGTTTGGCAGGACTTAAACCAGGCGGAGCACTTGTTGAGATAATGAACGAAGACGGCACAATGGCCAGATTGCCTCAGCTAATGCAGATTGCTGACAAATTCGGACTTAAAATAGTAAGTATTGAAGATCTTATCAAGTACAGACTCGAATTTGACAGTCTTATTATAAGAGGCGAAAGAGTAAGTCTCCCGACAGAACACGGGACTTTTGACATGATTCCGTTTAAACAAAAAAGTAACGGGCTGGAACATTCTGCTTTAATTAAAGGATCATGGAATCCCGATGAAACTGTGCTTGTAAGAGTTCACTCAAGCTGTGTTACCGGAGATATTTTCGGTTCTATGAAATGTGATTGCGGACACCAGCTACACGAATCGATGAAAATGATTGACGAAGCCGGACAGGGAGTTGTTCTGTATTTAAATCAGGAAGGCCGCGGAATAGGATTAATGAACAAAATAGCCTCTTACAAACTTCAGGAGAACGGACTCGATACCGTTGAAGCTAATGTTCATCTCGGTTTTCAGCCTGACGAACGCGATTACGGAGTCGGAGCCCAGATTTTGAGAAACCTTGGAATAAAAAAGATGATTCTGATTACAAACAATCCTCAAAAAAAAGCAGGATTAAAGGGATACGGCCTTGAAATATGCGGAACCAAAAGCATCGTGATAAAACCAAATAAATTCAACAAATTTTATCTCGAAACCAAAAAGAACAAAATGGGTCACGAACTGAATCTTGACGAATAATGGGAAAAAAAAGGCCGGATATCGTTTACATGGGAACTCCCGGTTTTGCAGTTGAACCACTCAAAACTCTGGTCGAAAACGGTTACAATATTAAAGCGGTAGTAACGGCAACAGACAAACCGGCAGGCAGAGGTTGTAAAACTTCTGTTTCCGAAGTAAAAAAATATGCAACAGAAGCCAGGTTACCGATATTGCAGCCTGAAAAACTTAAAAATCCTGAATTTATTGAAAAACTCAGGGAGCTAAATGCAGATTTATTTATTGTTGTTGCTTTCAGAATGTTACCGGCAGAAGTGTGGAAATTACCAAAACTGGGAACATTTAACCTGCATGCTTCTCTCCTGCCCGATTATCGCGGTGCTGCGCCAATTAACCATGCAATTATAAACGGAGAGACAAAATCAGGTATTACAACTTTCTTTATAAATGAAGATATTGATACCGGGAACATTATTTTTCAGGAAGAATGTGAAATAGAAAAAGATGACAATGCCGGAAGTCTTCACGATAAACTAATGTATGCCGGAGCGAAACTCGTCTTAAAAACAGTTGATGAAATTTCGGCAGGAACAATAAAAACCGTTGAGCAACAAAACATACTTAACCGCAATCTTAATAATGCACCCAAGCTTAATAAGGAATTCTGCAAAATTAATTTTAACAACTCCTGCGAAACAATTCACAATCTGATAAGAGGTTTGTCGCCTTATCCGGCAGCATGGTTTGAACTTACAGGCTCAGGCGAAACAATTAAGGTTTTTAAAAGCCACTTTGAACTGGTATCTCATAATGAAAATGCAGGGAAATTAATAAGCGATAACAAAAGTTATCTTAAAATTGCCTGCGCCGATGGATTTCTATTCCTTGATGATTTACAAATGTCCGGAAAAAAAAGGATGAATATTAAAGATTTCCTGAACGGGTATAAGTTTTAAGTAAGCCTGAGATCAAAAATCAGACTATCCCACTATGTTTAAAGGATTGCGGGACAGATACAAATCGCCATTATTCCCTAGTTATTAGCAGAATTAAACACTGTAAAATTAACCAGTCTGTCGTAAGAGCTACCGGGTTCCCGATAATATAAAAATAATAAATAGTCGTTTTGGGTTTGCTGATGACTGCCTTCAAAAAAGCTGTGATCCGGCTTTTTGGTCTTATCATTATCAACCAGAAGATACCGGTAATTATAATAACCCTGTTTTAAAAACAACAGTTTTTCATAACATCTGGTTTCAAGATTATAGGTTAATTTTGAATCTTCATTAAGTTCATAGCCTGTAAGATCTCCGTAAAGATAAATATCTGCATTGTTTAAAGGAATATTATACTCAAGACTGAACTTTACAATTGCATACTCTGCCTGAATTTCAGGAAAATCGTTGTTGGCAAACCGCTTTGTTCTTACAACATAACTACCGTTAATATCTTCCACACTACGGTAAGGAGAAAACATTTCAGGCTTGTCTTTAAGCAATGTAATATGATAATACGGTTTATTAAAATCTATCTGCTCCACGCGTTCCGAATTAAGTTCCAGATTATTAAAATTAAAATACCTGTATTCGTTTGAAGCATTGAACAAAATTTTATCATCCCATTCATAAACTACATTATCATTATCAATAAAACTGAACGGGAAATCGCAAACAACAGTATTCCACTCGTAATTCTGTATTACGACAGGCTTTAACTGTTCTGCCGGGTCGTATAAATCCAAACCTTTTTTGCTTACGGTAAAATCAAGTTTCTGATAATTATTCCGGTATTCTTTCTCAACTCCGGGGTTAATCCTTCCGGTAACCTCAGCTATTTGCTCATACACCATAAATCTTCTTGTAAAAGCAATTTTGTCACCGTCATCAGCCTTTATATACACAACCAAAAGATAATTCCCTGACTTTGTCAACTGCAGATCCCTGTTAGGAATTTCCAGCGTACAATGAGTATATTGCACCAATGTGCTTTGCGAATCTTCATAATCTTTTATTTCATTTTCTTCAAATCCGTCGGCATATTCAAAAAACATAAGAGTTGATGGCTTCCAGTCGTATGTACAATGAATAACGGTGTAATAATAATCTTCCGGTCCCGATTCAATCTGGTCAAAATTAAGCAAAAGCACATTATCACTATCCAGATTAAGTACCGGATAACCCGATTCCCAGTCGGACGGATGAAGCCTTACTGTTTTTAAATTTCTGGCATATACTCTGTCTGAATAATCAATGCTGTCACGATTAATTGCAAGTAAACCACTGTTAAAAAACAATAAAGCAACTAAAACGATAAAAGCATGTCTCTTGTATGGCATAAGTATTGTAAACATTTTACGATTTTTTATTTTACTAAGTAAAACATATTATTTAACTTTATGAAAAATTTCTTTATGAAAAATACTATAGCGTTTTGTTTTTTATTTTTATTGCCTTTGCTATCATTTTCTCAGGGAATTAATTCAAAAGCGATTAAGGTAACAAACAATCTTAATGCCAATTATACAGATGTTACGGGAACCAAGCTTACAATTATACCTCCCAGAGGATTCAGCAAGAGCAAAACTTTTACCGGATTTAACCACGAGCTTGCAGGCAGTAGCATTGTAGTTACCGAAATTCCCGGCGATGTCAACAGAAATTTTATTGGGTTCGACAAAAAATATCTTATCAAATCGGGTGTTGTAACCGAAAAAGAAACTTTTTACCAGATAAACGGGTATGATGCAATGTTAATTGAAGGAAAGCAGGTTGCTTACGGAAAAACATACTACAGACAGATGCTTGTAATCGGCGATATTTACAGAACATATCTGCTTAGTGCTTCCATGTTGTCAACATCTTCGGAAAAGCATCTTGCCGAGGTAAAAGCATCTTTACTAAGCGTAATTTACAACCCTGATCAAAAATCGGACATTACAGACAGATTTGACTTTACAGTTGACGTAAGCGGGACTGTTTTGAAAAAAGCCAACATGATGCTGAGTTCACTTACTTACACCGACGATGGTAATGTCCCTTCAAAAACTACAGAAAAAACTGCAATGACAATCCGAAAATCGACACTAACCAAAGCAGTAAGTGAAGACGATAAAAAGCAATTATGCATAAAGCTTTTCGAATTATATCCTCTGGAATGGGTTAGCGACATAAAACGAGATCCCAAGCTTATAAAATCCGGTAATTTATCCGGTTATGAGATTTATTCAATGGGCAAGAACAAGGAATTATACAAACAGGAAATGATTTACCAGGCAATCCTGTTCAACAATCTCGATTATTACGTTATAACCGGTATAACCTATGGTAAGTTCGAAGAAAATCTAAGCATGTTTAAAAAAGTTATGAAAACTTTTAAGCCTTACAAGTAATTACGCAGTCGAAAAACTGCTAATCATTTTTTATAACCCCGGAATTAAATTTTTATTAAGCAAATTTAACATTTTGCATACTTATTTTAGTGCAGATATCGGTTATATTAGCATGAAATATTATGTAATTATTTATTTTACAAAAATGGAAAGGCTTTTAAAAAACATCAGGTATTTCGGATTTCTCGGATTCTTCAGTATCCTGGGATTTCGTTATTTTCAGACTGATGAATGGTCGTATTTGTTATTTTTCCCATGGGTACTCTGGTTTGCATTTTTCATTCCGGGATTGACAAAGTGGAAAGATAATTACGACAGTAAATAATGTAGTTCAAAACCATCTGACTATTCAGAGGTCATCCCTATCTCCCTGTGTATCAGCCTGACAGGTACGTTATAATTATTGCGGATAAACTCAGCCATATGCTCGGCACAATATACGCTGCGATGCTGTCCGCCGGTACAACCAAAACTTATCATAAGAGAATTAAAATCTCTTTCGATATAATTATCGATTGTAGGTTTTACGGATGCAATTGCATTTAGAACAAAATCATCAATATCAGAATTTGATTTAAAGAAATCTATTACTGCCTTATCTCTGCCTGTTTTGGTTTTATATTCCGTATAACGCCCGGGATTGTGAATTCCCCTGCAGTCGAAAACAAAGCCACCTCCGTTTCCGGTCTTATCATCAGGAATTCCTTTTTTATAACTAAAGCTATAGACGGTAATCGTAAACTCAGGGAAAACATGATTCTCAAAACTCTTTAAAACTGATATTTCATGCAAAACCCTGCTCAGTTCAGGATAAGATTCAAGCACAGGTCTGGTCTGTAATAACTGCTCCAGATTGCGCAAAGCAAAAGGAATACTTTCAATAAAATGTTGCTTTTTCTCAATCAGTCCCCGCAAACCATAAGCCCCGAGAGTTTGCATCACGCGCACATACACATAACTATAAAATCTTTTGGTAAAATTTTGTTTGTCTATATTAACATATGTGTTTATCTGACCATAATAATAATCAAGTAATTCCTGTTTTTTTTCTTCGGGAATAGCAGCTTTTGCCTGATAAAGCAATGATGCTACATCATACTCGGGAGCTCCCTTTCTCCCACCCTGATAATCAATAAAGTAAGGCTCGTCATTCTTTATAATTATATTGCGGGACTGGAAATCACGGAACATAAAAAACTTCCACCCGTCATCAGACAAGCCTGATGCAAAACACTCAAAATCGTCCTGTAATTTTTTCTCGTCATAATTTACACCTGTGCGGTTAAGAAAATAATACTTAAAATAATTAAGGTCGAACAATATTGACTGTGTATCGAATTCACTTATCGAATATGCTTTGGAAAAATCAATATAACTTGCTGAGGTTATCTGCATTTTAACCAAAGCTTTTAATGATTTTTTGTACAATTCCGTCAGATAATCATTAAATCCGCTGGTTTTACGTTCTCTTTCAACAATTCCCAACAACAAATCGTCACCGAAATCTTCAATAAAATAACAATTAAGATCTTCCGAAACATAAAAAATATCAGGAACATTCAGCCCAACAGATTTAAATACGGAAGAAAAATACAGAAATGTTTCCGTTTCTGTAATATTTTCGCTGTAAACCCCCAATACCGAATTATTACCATTAACAAATCTAAAATAAGACCTGTCCGAACCGGCCTGAGTTATACGACTGCATTTTTCAGGACTTGCACTATAAAATATGCTATAATAATCCGTAAGAATCTTTTTAATATCTTTCATCTTGCAAAACATCTGATTTGCAGTAAAAATAGACAAACAAATCAACATTTTTATAGAGTAAATTGATTTTTTTCAACTTATGAGTGTTAGAAAACTTTACAATGCTGTTTTATTAAGCTAAAGCAAAATGGCACTTTTTTGTAACAAAACTACAGAATTACAATCAGTAAGAATTTAAGGCATTGCCAGAGATCCGCTGCACGAATCCCTTCCTGCTCCTGTAACAGAAGCAAGGCAATTATTTTTATTAAGATAACGTAGTAATCCTGAAAAAGCAAAAACCACGGCTTCTTTAAAGTTTATCAGCTCAGGTTTCGGAACAACAATCTCCGCATCGGTATTTTCTTTTATCACAGAAATAAAAAAATCGTTAAAAGCACCTCCGCCGGTTATCAAGACATTTTTCCGTCCGTTTAATTCAGTTGCAATTTTTTTTGCCGAATGAACTGCAAAAGTATGAAGAACATCTTCTGTTTTTGCCCCGGAATACCTGTCAAGGACAGGACGGACGAATTCATCAACCCATTCTCTGGACAAAGATTTAGGTGCTTTTTTTGTATAATATTCCAAAGCATCAAGTTCAGAGAGCATCCCGGAAATAAGTTCTCCCGATGAAGCAACTATACCTTTGTCATCGTATTTTAATCCAAGCCTGCCGGCAAGTTCATTCAATACAATATTAACTGCCGAAATATCATAAGCAACACGTTGTCCTCCGGTATTTTTAAAAGAAACATTGGAAAAACCTCCAAGATTAAGACATGCATCATATTGTCCGAAAAGAAGTTCGTCTCCTATGGGAACCAGCGGAGCTCCCTGCCCTCCTAACGCTATATCGCCGGACCGGAAATCATATACACAGGCAATACCTGTCAATTTTGCTATAACTTCGCCACTACCTATCTGTAAAGTATAAAATTCCTCCGGATTATGAAATACCGTATGTCCGTGTGATGCTATCAGCAATATGTCTTCTTTTATGCCGGACTTAAATTTATTAATGTTAGCAGCGCAGAATTTTGCAAATTCAATATCCGCTTTTCGAAGAGATTTCGCGTCAAGTGTATGCAGTTTGAGTAAACTTTCTCTCATTTCAGCAGAGTACTCCACCGATTCAGCCTTTTTTATTTTTACAGACACCCGATTGTCATTAAAGGCAAAAGAACATAGTGCTATATCGAGGCCATCAACCGAAGTTCCCGACATCAGACCAATTACTGAATACTCCTGCATCAAATGATTTTTATATTTTTTTTGTACAAAAATAGAATATTTAAAACAAATTCTTTATCTTAGCAGTCAATAAAATTTATCTGAAATGAAAAGAATAATTGTTCCCGTTGATTTTTCTCAAGAATCGTTGAAAGGGCTTGAATTGGCTATATTGTATGCCAATAAGTTTAATTCAGACCTGCAAATGGTATTTGTACAAAGCAGTAAACCCGGAAAATTTCATATTGAGTTAAAGAATCAGTATGATTATGCATTGGAAGAATTTGAAACAATTGTAAGAAAATACAGAGCACAACTTCATCAGGACTGCGATTTTTCTTATATTATTAAATCAGGAAAGGTTCACGAAGAAGTTGCCCATCAGGCAGAAGCATTCGACGATTCAATGATTATCTGTTCTACTAATGGTGAGTCAGGCTTCTCCGACTATGTTATAGGAAGCAATGCATACAGGATTGTTCAGGAAACAGACAGACCGGTTATTACGGTTACTTCTGATAAATACATTGGTGAAGTAAAAAAGATAGTTATGCCGTTGGATATTACTAAAGAAACACGCGAAAAAGTTCCTTTGGTAGCACGTATTGCAAAAGTATTTGACTCTGAGGTACATATTATTAAGGTAACAGGTTCTATGAATGAAGGTGTTCACAACAAATTAAAAATGTATGCAACTCAGGTAAAGAAATTTTTTGATGAGCAGGGTGTTAGATATCAGTCAAGTCTTTTGATAGGAGATAATATTTCTGACTCAACAATTGAATATGCAAAAACTGTTGATGCTGATCTTATTGCAATAATGACAGAACAGACAACAACAATTGCTAATTTTCTTTTAGGCTCTTTTGCTTATCAAATGCTTAATACTTCGCCGATACCTGTATTGAGTGTTACGCCAAAAGGCTTATTCTTCACTTATGGAATGAGAACTACAGGCGGATGATAATAAAAATAGCAAACCCCGGAGCGATTGGAAACAATCGCTCCTTTTTTTTAATATTATGCTAAGGAATAAAGTAATACTAATTGCGTTACATTATTAATTTTACTTATTTTTGTTTAATAATTATTAAAGTATTTTTTATGAAAAATCTTAACGTCATTCTGATTTTCAGCCTTTTGGCTGTAATGGCATTATCTTGCGGAGGTAATAAAACTGAAGAAAAAAAAGAAGTAAAACCTGCACAAAATCTTGATGAGCTTGTTAAAAAGTTTGATAATAAAGAATTTAAAGATTGTGACGAATTTCTGGCTGCCGGAGATGAGATTATTGACGTTTATATTGCAACTGTAAATAAGGCTTATGATGGTGACGCAAAAGCAAAAACAGATCTTGAAGTTTTTGAAGATTTTATGAACAAATTTGATAAAACTGCAGAAAAATTTTCAGTAGAATGTCCTGACAAATTTGATAAATGGGCCGAAAAAACAGATAAACGTGTTTCGGAAGTTACAGATAAACTTATTCAGATTTTTTATGAAGAATATGAAGGCCTGCAATGGGATGAAAATATTGACAAAGAACTTGAAAAACAACTCGAGGAACTTAACGAGGATTTGAAGAAAGTTGAAGAAGAAGACAATGCTTTGTAAAATGATTCTTAAGTTTTAAATGTTAAACATATGCATACCGGTTTTTAATTACGATGTAAACACATTGGTAAGTTCATTACACAAGCAGTGTATTGAAGCCGGTACAGATTTTAACATCCTGATATTTGAAGATGGTTCGGATAAAGAACACATAGAAATTAACAGTAAAATTAAGCTGCTTCCGAATGTAAAACAATTAATTTCAGAAAAAAACACCGGCCGTAGTGCCGCCCGTAATTTTCTCGCAGATAATGCATTGCCCGGAAAAATACTATTCATGGATTGTGACTCTGCAATACACGATAAAAATTACATTAAAAATTATCTCGAAAACTTTGACAAAGATATTGTGTGTGGAGGAACAGCGTATTTACCGGCACAAAAAAAACAGCCTTCGGTATTAAGATACAAATACGGGATAAAGCGTGAGATGACTACTGCGGCCACAAGAAACAAAAATCCGAACAAAGCCTTTTCCACATTCAATTTCATGATTTCGAAAGATATTTTCAAAACTGTAAGATTCAGAGAATTTTTGCACGGATACGGCCACGAAGACAGCTTATTCGGATTTGAACTTAAAACAAATTCTTATAATATACACCACATTGACAATCCGGTTGTTCACGAAGGAATAGAAGACAACAATATATTTCTTGAAAAAACTGAACAGGGAATCAGAAACCTTTTAATAATAGAAAACAACAAGCTTATTAATAAAGACTTTACCCGGGAAATAAGAATTGTCAAAACATATTACAAACTACGTAAACTCAGGCTGGTAAGCATTCCCTACATTTTTTTCAGACTTTTTGAAAACATTGTTAAAAAACATTTGTTAAAATCTCATAATCCATGTTTATACATGTTTGATTTATACAAAATTGGTTATTATTGTAAAATAAAAAGACTTGAAAATGAAAAAACACTCATTAATAATTAGAAGCATTATTCCTGTTATTTTGATTTTCATGTTATTCCTGAGCAATTGTTCTACAATTCCGATTATAGGTCGCAAACAACTTACACTTCTCCCCGAATCGCAGCTTGTAAGTATGGGAGTAACCAATTACCGGGGTTTTCTGGACACAATGCCACTGGCTGCCGATGCTAAAAACACGCAGATGCTGAACGAAGTAGGTACAAATATTTCAAACGCTGTGGAGCAATACCTTAAAGATAACGGGCTGGAAAACAGATTAAAAGACTTTGACTGGGAATATGCACTGGTAGAGTCAAATGTCCCAAACGCATGGTGTATGCCGGGAGGAAAAATTTGTTTTTACACGGGAATATTGCCTTACACAAAAAATGCTGACGGAATGGCTGTTGTTATGGGGCACGAAATTGCACATGCTGTTGCCCGTCATGGGAACGAACGAATGACACAACAACTCCTTACTATTGCAGGGGGCATGGCGTTATCTGAGTTTATAAAAACCAAACCTGCCGAAACCCAAAGTGTCTTTTTAAATGTTTTTTCTGTTGGTGCTCAGGTAGGAATACTGCTTCCATATTCCCGCAAGCATGAATACGAAGCCGACAGGCTTGGTCTAATATTTATGGCTATGGCAGGATACAATCCAGAAGAGGCTGTAGCATTCTGGACAAGAATGTCAGAATCAGGCGGTGCAAAACCACCCGAATTCCTCAGCACGCACCCTTCGGACATAAAAAGAATAGCAAACATGAAAAAAGTTCTTCCCGAAGCAATGACATACTATAATAAATATAAATAAAATTTTATCTTTGTAAGCAAATTATAATTAGGCAGCTATGGAAAATCTCAAAACCAATTACCTTGGATTAGAATTAAAAAGTCCTGTTATCGTAAGTAGTTCAGGCTTGAGTAAAAAAATTGAAAATCTTAAAATTGCAGAAGAAAAAGGTGCGGGTGCAATAGTTTTAAAATCATTGTTCGAAGAGCAGATTACATTTGAGAGCAATAAAGCAATTGTTGACAGCATCGACTATCCCGAAGCAGTTGATTATATTAAAAATTATTCCAGACACAACTCATTAAGTGAGTATCTTGATTTAATAAAACTTGCAAAAAGCACTGTTAAAATACCGATAATTGCCAGCATAAACTGTACAACCGATATGGAATGGGGCGGATTTGCAAAAGAAATTGAAAAAGCCGGTGCCGATGCTCTGGAACTTAACATGAATATTTTCCCGTTTGACCCGGACCAGGCTCCGTCAGAGATTGAAGAAAAATATTATAATATCGTTGAACATGTTAAGGCTAACACAAATCTCCCGATTGCAATAAAAATCGGAAAAAATTTTACCAGTCTTCCTCATTTCATAAAACAAATGACGTTCAGAGGAATTAACACTTTTGTTTTATTCAACAGATTTTTCGAGCCTGTTATTGACATAGAAAAACAAGAGATGACCACATCTTCGGTTTTAAGCTACGAAAATGATGTAAAACAATCTTTACGTTGGGTAGCAATTATTAAAGGCCTTTTACCGGATGTGGAAATTTCTGCATCTACAGGAATTCATTCTGCAAACGGAGCAATTCAGCAAATTCTGGCCGGTGCAAATACGGTTCAGCTATGTTCGGTTCTCTACAGAAAAGGTGTTAAAGAAGTAGGACATATAAACGAAGAAATCAGCAAATGGATGAAAGAAAACTCATATAAATCTATAGACGATTTCAGAGCAAAACTTTCTTATGCCAATATTAAAGATCCGCATGTTTACGAAAGATTCCAGTTTATAAAACACTTTACAGCTATAGAATAAGAAACTAAATACTGAAAGGAAAAATTTTAGCCACGAATGCACTGTTTAATTAGTGAATCCGTGGCTAAATTATTTTATAATTTTTTATTTAATATCTAAAACTGCAGGTGCTTTACGGACGATCCGCCACGTTCAATAAGTCTCAGTGATTCGATACCTATTTTAATGTGATCCTGAACATATTGTTCAGTAACTTTTTTGTCACTTTCATCTGTTTTAACACCTGTAGAAATCATCGGCTGATCACTTACCAACAGCAATGCCCCTGTAGGAATTCCGTTGTCAAAACCTACGACAAAAATTGTAGCTGTTTCCATATCTATTGCCATTGCACGGGTTTTGCGCAGATATTTCTTAAAACGTTCATCATATTCCCACACACGTTTGTTTGTTGTAAGCACCGTTCCGGTCCAGTAATCCCTGCCATAGTCCCGTATTGAGGTGGAAACTGCACGCTGCAACTGGAAAGCTGGTAAAGCAGGAACTTCCGGCGGCAGATAGTCATTGGAAGTACCTTCGCTCCTTATAGCTGCAATCGGTAAAATTAAATCCCCGAGTTTATTTTTTGCTTTAAGTCCGCCGCATTTTCCTAAAAACAGAACAGCTTTGGGAGAAATTGCACTTAGCAAATCTATTATTGTTGCTGCATTGGGACTTCCCATCCCAAAGTTTATTATCGTTATATTTCCCGAAGTTGCATTTGCCATATTTTTCTCAAGCCCTTCTACAGGAACATTGTTCCACTCTGCAAACAAATCAACATAAAGCTGAAAATTTGTCAACAAAATATATTGGCCAAAACTATCCAGACTTTTACCTGTATAACGTGGTAACCAGTTTTGTACTATTTCTTCTTTTGTCTTCATCTCAAGTATGTATTTTTGATATCTTATGGTTTTTGCAATAATCAAACAGTCATTAAAATCAGAACCGCTTAAGCACTATAATAATTATGCAAATATACAACATTTATATTAATCAAAAAAAACGGGAAGTTTTTAGCTCCCCGCTCTTTTTCCAAACTAATAGTGAAACTAATTACGAAACTTTAATCTGCTTCATGACTTTGGCTTCGTTATCCTTTGGGATCAAAACCTTAAGAATTCCGTTTTCGTAACCTGCTTCAATTTTTTCTTTATCCACATTGTCAGGCAATGTATAAGATTTTTTGAAACTTCCGTAACTGAAACCCCTGTAATAATACTTGTTTTCTTTCTTTTCTTCGGTCTTTTCTTTCTGGCTCGAAATTTCCAGAACATTGTCTTTTACTTCGATGTTGAAATCGCCTTTATCCATTCCCGGCACTGCTGCTTCTACTACAAATTGTGATTCTGTTTCGTACACGTTAAAGTCCGGGCGTGTAAATACTGCTGAATTTTCAACCATGTTTGCATCGTTAAAAAATGCGTCAAATACTGATGGTAAGTAACCATTTGTGCTTCTTCTTACTAACATAATTTTGTCCTCCGTTATTTTTAATTATTAATATTTTTGTTTTCGGTTATGTATAGTCAAACTACATACCGATTGGTTTTTTATGAAATTTTTGCAGAAAAATCATTTTACAAGCGTCATTTTGTCCGAATACAATGTTTTAATCATGCCATTTTGTCTGATTTGGATATTTTTTAATCTTTCCAATTGTTTAGAAACTTAAAACGGGAACTATAAGACTCTTACCTACCAAAATTACGGGCCTTATACACCATCCCCTGACTTAACTCCGTAATCAAAATGTTATGAACAGAGATCTCTTATATAAAATCTGTCGGTAAATATTGTTTGAAAGTGATTATTATTGAAAAAAACCTTGAATATTGTGAGTAAAAAATTTTTCCCGGAATTCAAACATTAAATTATTTTAAGTATTTTTACACTTCAAAATTTTGTACCATGAAAAAAGGACTTTTACTTTTAATCTTATGCACTTTATTTATTAATGTTTCATTATTGTCTCAGGTGTATCAGCTTCCGAACGGAGGTTTTGAAACATGGGACGGAAACGGATCTGATGACGAGCCTGCAAACTGGAACGCCTTTCCGTCAGCAGCCTGCGATTTATCATTCCCTGCATCACTCGGCTGCGGATCGGCAACAGAAACAAGGCATGAAAAATCGACAGATAAAAGACCCGGATCGTCAGGAAACTATAGCTGTAAATTGTTTGCCACCTCTGTTCTGGGAGTTATTGCCAACGGAACAGTTACCACGGGGCAAATCAGAATAGGAAGTACTACGGCAGCCAATACCGAGAATTATAATATTACCCGAACCGGTGATTCTCAATTCAGACAGTCAATTGGTGCCAAACCGGATTCAATAAGATTCTGGGCAAAATTTGTGTGTCCGTCAACAACACAAACAGCCAAGCTATCTGCGATAATCCACAACAATTACGCTTACCGTGACCCTGACGGCTCAGATTCAAATGCCGAATCCCACGTTGTTGCAAAAGCAACACATTTTTTCACAAGAGGCGATCAGACCTGGGTACAATACTCTGTTCCTTTTGATTACAACCACCCGGCATCTGATGAAGCTTACATATTAATTACCTTTACAACCAATTCTACTCCCGGTGTTGGTTCCACATCTGACGTTTTATATGTTGACGACGTAGAATTGGTGTATAACACAAAACTTGAAAATTTAAAAGTAAACGGAACTTCTGTTCCTGATTTTAACCCTGCTGTTCATGACTATTATATAAATGCAGATTGTGGAAGCACATCAACAGTTACAGCACTTGCACAAAGTCCCAATGCAAGCGTAAACATAACGCAATCTTCAGGTGGGACACCTGCTGTTGTAACAGTTACATCAGGTAACTCTTCCGACACTTACCATGTTTATTTCAGCTACGTTAACACTGAAGAAATAAATGATGAAATTTGTGCAGGCGAACCTTATAACAGCAACGGATTTTCATTACCTACCCAAAATACTGCCGGCACATTTAATCATCAGCTTATTATTTACGAATCCGGGACCTGTGACAGCATTGTAAACCTTAGCCTCACCGTACATCCTGCATATGTTGACTCTCCTGCCGACATTATGATTTGCGGAGACGGAGAATATAACTTTCACGGAACCATAATTACCGAAGCCGGATATTACGAAGCCACCTTAACAAGCATTCACGGCTGCGACAGTGTTGTTTCATTAAACTTAACAGTCGGAAGTTACTATCAAAGTCAGATAAACGCATCAATCTGCGAGGGCGATTATTACACTGAAAACGGATTTGACACAAATATTGCAGGAGCAGACACCATAACATATTCAGCTCAAAACGGATGCGACAGCCTTGTAGTTCTAAATCTAACCGTCAATCCTGTTTTTTCAGTACATATAAATGACAGCACAACGGTAGGCACAGCATATACATCCAACGGTTTTGATCTGGCAGCAACAGAAATTGCCGGCACTTATAATTACAGCCTGCAACTAAACAGCGAATTCGGGTGCGACAGTACGATATTTTTAACTTTATTGGTAAAAGATATTCCCGGAGACACTACACCTGAGCCTGACGGCAATTTTAACTTCTCCGTTTTTCCGGTTCCGGCAGTGGAAGAACTGATAATCGAATCTGATGCTGTAGTTACTTATCAGGTTGATTATGTTATTTATGATTTATTTGGTAAAAAAACTCTATCAGGCAAAATAGTAAATCAGGAGACTATAATTGACATAAGCCAACTGGCAGCGGGAATATACTTTATTAAGATAATTTACAGCCAGGAAAAAAATACGATATTAAAATTTCTGATTAATTAATTTTAAAAAGCAACATAAAACATAACGTGCTGATTACCAAACAAATACAATAAATATTCAAAGTACAGTTCGTAGTTTTCAACATTTTTTTAATAACTTATATAAATCTTTTGTTGTTGAAAAATAAATTTTAATTATTTTTACCACAGTTATTTAAGAGGGAAGCCGAAAACTTTAGAGTAGGCAAAAATATTAAACTATTACAACTATGACAGAACAGAAACCCGTTCAAAAGAAAATGATGATGGTTTTAATTTGCTGGTTCGCAGGATCTTTGGGAATTCACAGATTAATGATGGGATACAGCAATTGGTGGATCATGCTTATTACTTTAGGTGGTTGCGGTATTTGGACAATTTATGATCTTATTATGATCTTAACTGACAAAATGCCAATGGCAGACGGAAGACCATTAGAAAAATAATTCTATCGGGAATTAAAAAGACAGGGCTTTTCAGGCCCTCTTTTTTTGAAAAAATTTATCAACCCAAAAATACAAAAACATGAAAAATTGCATTACTTGCGGAGCTCAGATTGATGATGAAGTTATGGTTTGTCCTGTATGCGGAGCAAATCAGAACCCACAGCAACAACCGGCATATGAACAACCGGTAATTAACCAACAGCAAAACAACCAGAACGCAAATCCCGGACAGCCAGGGACTCCTGAAAAAGAAAAAACAACCGCTCTTATCTTATGTATTCTTCCATACATTGTTCAGGTTCATGGATTACATAGATTCTATACCGGTCACATTGGCATTGGTATAATCCAGCTTTTAACCTGGGGCGGATGTGGTATCTGGACTTTAATTGATTTAATCCAAATTGTTTCCGGAAATTTTAAAGATGCAGAAGGAAGACCACTTAAAGGATAAATCCAATTTCAGGAAAATTATTATTCCTTATTTAAAGAAAAATATTGTAATAACCGGCATTGCCGGTTATTATTTTATCGGATTAATACTTTATCTTTTTGCAGATACAGATATTTTAATTCCATGTATCTGGTACACTCTTTTTGACATAAGATGTCCGGGTTGCGGATTAACAAGAGCATTTATCCACCTGCTAAGTCTGGATTTCACTGCTGCCTGGCACTCAAACCCATTGATTTTCATCGTTTTACCCGGGATGTCATATTATATCATAAGAGATTTTGTTTTATTTGTAAAAAAGAACAAATAGTTATTGGAATTATTTACAGACAATATTATTGTTACAATAACGGCATTTTTGCTAAGCTTTACAGCTTTTGCCGTTTCTGCAATATTACACTCAAAAAACAAATGCAAAATTTCTTTGGTCGTTTTAATAGCCGGAGGTCTGCTTCTACGACTTGTAGTTTCTTCTGATTTATATCTTCATCCTCACGATGAAAAATTTCATGCTCTTGTTGCAAAAAACATCACCAGGCATCCGTTAAAGCCAACCTTATATGACAATCCTGTTCACAATGTTAATTACAAGGACTGGTCATCAAATAATGTATGGTTGCACAAACAGCCATTTCCGCTTTGGACAATAGCCGCAAGCATTTCAATATTAGGGAACAACGAATTTGCAGTAAGATTTCCGTCTGTTATTCTTTCTGCTCTTGGGATATGGCTGATTTACCTGATTTGCATGTTCTTCTTTACCGGCAAAAATCAGAAAAGAATTGCATGGATGGCGGCTTTTCTGTATGCTATAAACGGATTAATTCTTGAATTAACAGGCGGAAGAGTTGCAACTGACCATTACGATTTGTTTTTTATGGTACTTATTCTTACTGCCATTTACTTCACCATAAAGTTTATTCAGACCGGGAGACTGTATTATAATGTTTTAACAGGCTTATTCATCGGGTTAGCTGTCCTCACAAAATGGCTTCCTGCATATATTGTATTGCCCGTGTGGATTTTGCTCGTTTACGACTCTGACAAATTTAAAACAAAACAAATCGTAACCAATTTCCTTATTTTAACGACTGTTTCATTTGCTGTTTTTTTACCATGGCAAATATATATTCATTCTGCATTTCCTGCTGAAGCAGCATACACGTCAAGTTTTAACTTAAGGCATCTTACAGAAGTGCTTGACAACCAAACAGGCCCGTTTTACTTCTTTTTTGCACGCATGGGAACCAATTACGGAGAACTCGTTTATTTGCCCCTGGTTTTTCTGATTATTTATGTAATCCGAAATCACAAAGATTTAAAAAAACTTTCTATTGTTGTATGGATATTCGTTCCGCTACTTTTTTTCTCATTTTCAAAAACCAAGATGCAGGCTTATATTTTGTTCATTGCCCCTGCCCTGTTTATGATCTCGGCCTGGTTCTGGCACACAGCAAGAGAAAAGCAATTAAGCGGAATAAATAAATATCTTAAATACGCTGTTCTTGCTTTAATGTTAATTCTGCCAGTCCGTTACTGCATAGAAAGAGTAAAACCTTTTTCTTCAGAAAGCCGGAATCCGGAATGGTCAAAAAACATTAAGGAATTTGCAAAGACACCTATACCTGAAAAATCGCTGTTGTTTAACTACAGCAGGCCAATTGAAGCAATGTTTTATGCAGACATTACTGCATATTCGCATTTACCTGGACTAAAAGATCTGAATGATTACTTAAAAAACGGTTATACAGTTTACATAAACCTTAACGAAAATATTCCTACCGAAGTACTTAATACAAAAGAACTGGTGTTTGTTGAACTTGAGTAAAAATCATCTTGCAAATGCCTGAATTTCATCAATCAGTCCCTGTTCAAATGCTTTTTTTACCAATTGTCTTTCTCCAATGCGGTTAAGGTATAAACTTGCATAATTACGCTGAATCAATGTTCCGTTAAACAAATAGTATTTTATCCGCTCAAAACCGGCATCAGTCTCAACAAGGCTTAATGCAAAATCCACATATCTGGTCATGGCAAAGTCTGAATCTTTATCCAAATGGCCCATAACAAAATCCACACCTTCGGCGTTCCCTTCCTGAGCTTTATTTATAAGTTCTTTTAATTTCCCCGAAAACTGATACATTGCACAATTTTGGTTATTTGCTGGCATCTGCTTATTTTAACTGTATAAAAGTATTGTTTTCAATTCCTTTCCTTATCCAGCGCATAAGAGTAATTGCCTTATATTCCGGCTCTAAATAAGTAGTTTTCAATTCATCATCCATACTGTTTATTTCCAGTTGGTACTCATGATTTTCTGTTTTGATACGATAATATGCCTTTCCAAAACATACAAAAGAAAACTCTGCTTTTGTCCCCTTAACAATAGTTTTTAAATCCTCCATCATTATAAATTTCCGGCAAAGGAAAACAAATGCTAAGATTCTTTTTTTGACATAGATCAAAAAATGTGGTTATCCTTTCCTTATGCGGCTCAAAGTTTCCTGAGTTATTCCAAGAATCGATGAAATATGGCCAAGCTTTGCCCTTTTTATAATCTCGGGGGCAATCATTTGCAAATACTCATATTTCCCTTTTGCATCTTTAACACTAAGTGCTTTGGAGTGAATGTCTGCATTAACAAACTCCCTCTCCATCAAAGTATTTGCAAAAATGACAAATTGCGGGAACCTTATCAGCTTTTCGCTGTTTTGACGGGTAATGCTAATAGCTACAGTATCTTCACAAGCCTGAAGATATTCGGTAGAAGGAATGTTTTGAGAGTAGCTTTGTAATGAAGTAAAAGTTTGATTTTCAGTATTTATCCAAACAGTAATTTCCTTGCCATCATGAATATAATATTTACGCACCATGCCTGATTTGAGAAACCATATTTTATTGCAACGCCTGCCTTGTTCAAGTATTAATTGATTTTTCTCATAATACTCAATTTCAGAAAGCTGCTCCAGTTCCCTGATAGCTTCATCGTCAAGCCTGACAATTTGTTCAATATAATTTATAAGCTGATTCATTCTGCCAATGTTGCATTTTTAACAGTGCCTTTTTTTAGCCATATAAGTGCTTACAAGTACTCATTGTTTATCCGGGACATTTTTGTGTTTAGCAATTTGTTGTTTTATTCCCAACTCATATAACAGAATAAAAAAACCGGTCGTAAGCGTAATATCTGCAATATTAACTATCCCTGTGTGAAAGATATAAAAGTCGAAAAACAAAAAGTCAGTAACAGAACCATACAAAAACCGATCAATAACATTTCCAAGTCCGCCGGCAATAACACAGGTCATTGCTATTCTCATCAATTTAGACAGATTATCCCGTTTAAGCACATAATATAAGGCATATCCCAGTACAATCAACGGAATATAAATCATCAATATTTTATACCATACCCTCGGCATGCTATCCCCTAAACTTAGAAATGCCCCGGTATTCTCTATCTTTGTTAACGTGATAAAATTATCTATTACAACAATTTTTTCATTATAGCTGACTTTCTCTCTGACAATGTTTTTAGATATCTGATCGCAGGCAACACTGGCTATTAAAAGTGACAAAATCAGCAAATTCCCTGTAAGTTTAGTTTTTTTCATTTGTATATTTTAACAGTCTCTTTATTAACATTAAAGCAAAAATAAGGAAATAAATTCAGGATGAAGCTTTAAACTTTCTCTATCTTTAACAAACAAAAAGAATTTATCCTGTCATTTAAAATCAACACCAATCTCATTCAAAATATTTTGTAAATCTGCTTCATTCACCAAGGCTCCTGATTTCATTCTCACATCCTCCGGGTGACTAACCAATTGGTTACCACATCTAACATCCAAGGCAAAAACGATTTCTTTATTCCTTTCGAATACAATTCCTGCTTCCGGGATAGCAGAACCACACCAACCCCATTCAAAATTGCTTGGCAGGCTAATCATACTAAGAAGTTTATGGCTCTGAACTTTATTGAGTTTTTTACCTCTACCTTTAATTATTTTAGAATTCAACACCAATTTACCATCTTTCTCAATTACAATAGTATTTTCGGGTTCTCCTTCCATACGAAAACTTGACATCCAAAGTTGTGTATTTATTTTATAAACTTTGACAACTAAATCTGTTGAATCAATAGTAAGTAGCCCGTCTTTAGATAATTTACGATCCATTTTAGCAATCCAATCATAAATATCAGGGCTTATTCCGAAACGCCCCTCTGATTCTGACAATAATTCAACATACAAGTTTCTAATCTCAATTTCAACAAATGTTTTAGGATCAGCATTTATTTTTTTGTAAACAATGACCTTTAATGAATCCTGCAATATCTTAACACTATCTTTCTGACACCCAATTTTCAAAAATTCAGAAGCAATTTCGACCTTATTGTATGAATCAGACTGATTGCATTGATTAAAAGAACACATCAATCTCATAGATATTGTCAATATTGCAAACAAAATAACTTTCATATCTTATATTTTAATTGTCCGATGCACGTACTTTTTGCAAGAATATTTTTGCACACTACTTATATTTTCTTAATTCACAATAGGTGAATTCTTCAAAAGATATTTATCCCATAATATTTTCGCATCTTTAATCACGACTGACTTTAGCCGGGAACTTTCAGAAACAAGTTCAGGATAATCTAAAGCCAGCCAGGCCATTGTTTTCTTTTTAACCTCAAGATTAACTATTAGTATCGGCTTTGTAAACAAATTCCCGACAATAACATAATATGTTCCTTCAGAAGTCACAATATCTACAAAATTATTCTCATTTTGATTGTTCCAGTTTCTAAATTCTGAGAGATTCAATGTTTCAATCACCTCGTCTCCCATACATATAGAAAGAATGCATGAGTCCTGAATATGCTCAATAATATTTGAATTTATTATTACCCTTATTTTCCCTTCTATTTTCGCCTGAGCTGATGCAAATACACTTAGCATTGTCAAGGATGAAATAAATATAAGTTTTAAACTTTGCATAAATATTTTTTCAGCAATATAATGACATTCATTCTCTGGGTTGAATATTTCAAAATCTCACCACTATCCTATCCCAACAAATCTAGTATAAAGTTTTTGAACCTGCAAGTAAGTTTCAACCACACCCAGGGCAAACGCATAAATTATAGCAATGCCACCTAAACATCTTATTCATTTCAGATAAAATCAAGAAACCGTATAATAATCCAAAAAAACATTGATATAATCCCTATAATAAATATTCTGAACCCTGTTCTTCGGGTTTTAAAATCGTAGGCGTAAACCCTTTCTCCGTTTGGAATTCTTTTTTTGAATTTATAATGGTGGTATCCTATTAAAACACCGAAAACTCCACCGAATATTGCACTAATATAACCAAAAATAAGCCAGCCCCTGCTTCCCTTTTCAGGTTTACTTAATTCTTCAATTTTTCTATTTTTTAATTTTTTGATATCATCTTCGGAAAATCCTTTTCCTCTATCTTTAAGAATTTTCTGTGCAAGGATAAAATCTGTTGAACTCCATTCGTTAAAATTTTCAATTATATCAATAAGTTCATTGTCATCAAACTCATATAAATAATAACTTTCATCAATACCTTCCACATCAGCTTTCGCTGCTTTTTCCAGAATTTGTTCTACCCTTGTAAAATCGGTGCTATATATTTTAATCGCAACATTATTGTCTGTTGGGCTTGTTCCGGCAAATGCAACATCAATCGAAGGTGAAATATCCTCAATCTGATACTCAATTTCATTTGCTTCAAGCAAATCAAGTAATGGAGCAGCATCCTGAATTGAATTGAAATTTTTAAATGTTATCATTTTATTGTGGTTTTATTATTGTTTAATTACAATGCTTATAGATTTTCAAAACTTCACCACTATCCTACTCGCACCAAATTTAGCTTAAAGTTTCACACCTACAAACCTGAATTTATTTTCCGAACAATCTGCTCAGAAATCCTTTCTTTTCAATTTTATCAGATCTCTGCTCTTCATTTTGGCGAGGTCTGTGTATAATTCCGGACTGACCGTCAAAAACAACAAATCCCATATTATTTGAAGTCTCAATAATAAAAGGAATCACGTTTTCGACCTGCGAAAAAACAACTCCTAAAGTCGTAATCTTATCTCCGGCGTTATTCACCAAAGGTCCGTCACTCCAAACACCATCATCAATTTTATCATCCGGCAAATCGCAAATGCACGGGTATTTTTCAGTTAGTTTTTTTATTAATTCAGTAAATCCCTCCGAAGCCTGACCACTATCATTATTATATAAATCTTCCATGTATTTCCATGCAAGTTTGTCATCTTTCGGAACATCATTCCCTGTAATTGAAATTGTATAACTCATATCTGAATATTTAAAAGAATTAACGCTATGTAAATAAAAACACTCATAATGCTAACAGCAACAAATTTAGGATAAAGTTTTTGAACCTGCAATTGTGATTTGCTTTGTTATTTTGAATCGCAAATCAGTAAGGACATAAAACATATGAATAAATATTTTAGCTAAATATCAAAATCCAGGAGGGATTTAATCTCAATAACCACGGGTTTTTCCCGTGGTTATAACAACAACTAATCTCATACTGGCTTTGGCGCTGAATTTGTTCCAGCTTTTGGCTGACAAATTCTGTGTCAAAGTTTTTGTAAAATCAGCTAAATAATCAATATCGGGAAATTTCCATCTCAAATTTAATCGTCCCATTTACATAGTCAATTGGCGTTATCTCTGTATTTCTCCGCTTTAGCATAGCTTATATATCCACAAAAAAAACGTCACTTCCAGGATTAACTTCCGAAACATGAACCTTACCCACACATTTTTGTTATAAATCCCTTAAGTTTGTAACAAAATACATTTTTGCAGATATCAGCAGCAATATTGACCGGTGGTGAAAACTCACGTATGAATGGTAAGCTAAAAGCTTTATTGGAAATTGGGAACACCTCAATTATTAGTTAATTTTCTTGCTCAATAATTTTCTGATTATTTCAACAATTTTCGGTTTTCGAGCTCCTGAAGTATTTTCATTTGTTGAATGGCAATGCGATTTAGCTTAATAAGCCGCTCATTTTGAGACATATTCTCATTAATAAATACAGCATTAAGGTTTTCCATATTAGACAAACAAATTAATTCATTGATATTTGCATAATCCCGAATATTTCCGGTTAAATCGGGGTTAGCTTCACGCCATTGTTTTGCTGTAATTCCAAACATCGCAATATTAAGGACATCGGCCTCGCTGGCATAAATGATTGATGTTTGTGCTGCAGAAAGTTCTATCGGTATAAGATTTTGTAAAATAGCATCGGTGTGTATATGGTAATTGAGTTTTGCCAATTCACGTTTTGCCGACCAACCCAATAACTTTTGTTCTTCTTCTTTTAATCGTTGAAATTCTTTTACAATATATAATTCGAATTCAACCGATATCCAACTGGCAAATTTGAAAGCAATATCTTTGTGGGCAAATGTTCCTCCATAACGTCCTGATTTTACAATAAAACCAATTGAACCGGTTGAATTAATCCATTTTAAAGGCGACATAGTAAACGCATTTAATCCGGCATCTTTTCTAAACCCCTCGAATTCGAGGGGTTTAAAATTTGGATTGTATAAAGTTTCCCAAATACCCAAAAACTCAATAGTATTGCGATTTCGCATCCAGTTTCCGATTACAGCGCTTGTGTCGTCTGTCTTATATTTGGCAATATCTGTTAGCGAGATATAGTCGGTATCATTTATTGACACAATAACGACATCGGTATCTTTTACATTAATTTTCTTGCTCATCCACCTACAATTTTACAGGTTCTACATATTCAATGCAACAAACATCTGCTAACATCTTATCTATTTTCTTTCCGGATAGATTTCCAGTTCAAATTTAATCATGCCATTTTCATAGTCAATTTGCGTCATCTTTGTCTTTTCTCCTCTTGTGCATAGCTTATTTATCCACAAAAAACCATACCCCACTTCTAAAATAAATTTTCGATACATGTATAGTTTCCACAAACCTAAACAAAATTCCATTCCCCACAAAACAAACCCCACCATATTTTTATAAGCATAAAAAACGCTAAACCTTCCCCCCACATTTTTGTTATAAATTTCTTAAGTTTGTAACAAAATACATTTTTGCAGATATCAGCAGCAATATTGACCGGTGGCGAAAACTCACGTATGAACGGTGAGTTAAAAGCTTTATTGGAAATTGAGAAGACCTCAATTATTTCACGGCA
The DNA here is from genome assembly GCA_003249955.1 of Bacteroidales bacterium. GTDB lineage: Bacteria > Bacteroidota > Bacteroidia > Bacteroidales > ML635J-15 > Bact-19. The sequence continues at coordinate 30,976 of QKHS01000055.1, forward strand.
ATACAACGTGTTATCCGATATTTTTGATAAGATATTTATTTGCGGTAAGCAGGCTGAATATAATCTGCCGCTTGCAGTTTATGAAGATGAGTTCAAAAACAGCGGGCCGGTATCGGGAATTTACAGCGCTCTGAAAAATGCTGACACAGGTTATGTTTTTATCTTTTCATGCGACATGCCCTTTCTTAATCATGACCTTATCTGTCAGATGATAACAGAAGTAAACACCGGAAACTTTGATGTAATAATTCCGGTACACAGCAACGGCATCGAGCCATTACACGGGATATACAGTAAAAACCTTGTTAAAAAAATTGAAAATCAGTTAAATGACAAAGATTTTCGCATCAGAAAAATTTATGAAGGAATAAACATAAAATATTTTGACGTATATTTACCAATAGAACCGGAAATTGCATTTTTAAATGTAAATACCCCGGCAGACCTGAATAAAGCAACAAACTATGCAAAGAGAAATGACAAGCGAACTTATTAAAGAAATTCTCGGAAAATATCCGGGTACAAAAGACAATCTGATCAAAGCCCTTCACGAACTGCAGGAAACAAATCCGCTTAATTATATAAGCCCTGAAATTATGGAAAAGTGTGCTGCACATTTCCGGCTTACCAAAGCTCAGGTTTACGGTGTGGTTACATATTATTCAATGTTCAGTATCAAGCCAAGAGGAAAATATCACATAAGTCTCTGCAAATCACCTGTTTGTTCTATGATGGGGAGCGAAAACATTTTCAGATATCTCGAAGACAAATACGGTTTATTACCCGATCATGTTTCAGACGACGGGCTTTTCTCTCTCGAAAAATCGGAATGTCTGGGACGTTGCGGCAAAGCTCCTTCGATGATGATAAACAAAGATGTTTACACCGGACTTACCACAGATAAAATTGATGAAATATTGTTAAATCTCAAATCAAAACCGGGAAAATGATTTTAAACGATCCTAAAATAGCATTAGCCAGAGCCGGTAAAATAAATCCGGCATCAATAGAAGAATTTATAAATACAGGCGGATTTGAATCTGTAAAAAAAGCCCTTAAAATGAACCGCGGCGATCTTCTTGATTATGCCGAGAAGTCGGGACTTAAAGGCCGTGGCGGCGCAGGTTTTCCAACCGGCATGAAACAAAGATTTACCAGTTCTTCGTGCCAGACCTGCGAAAACCGCTATGTTGTGTGCAATGCCGACGAAGGCGAGCCCGGTACTTATAAAGACCGATTCATAATGGAATCTGATCCGTTTTTGCTTATAGAAGGAATGATTCTGGCCGCCTATTCAATAAATGCAAACTATGCTTATGTTTACCTGCGTGGCGAATATTACCAGTCAATTGACAACATTAAGAATGCGATAAAATTGTCTTACGAAAATGGTTTTCTCGGGCAAAACATTCTGAATTCGGGTTATAATCTGGATATGGACATTTATCTGGGTGGAGGTTCATATTTGTGCGGAGAAGAACTGACTTTACTTGAGTCTCTCGAAGGCAAACGCGGATATCCAAGAATAAAACCTCCGTTCCCGGCAGAAAAAGGGCTTTGGGAATTTCCCACTCTGGTAAATAATGTTGAGACATTTTCTCATTTGCCGTTTATCGTAAATAATGGCTTTGAAACATATTCCCAAACCGGAACTGCCGAATCAAAAGGGACAAAAATCTTTTGTGTAAGCGGTAATGTTCAAAAACCAGGAATTTATGAATTTCCGTTTGGAATTACACTGCGTGAACTTATTTTCGACATTGCCGGTGGTATGAAATCTGACTTTTCGTTCAAAGGAGCTTTGCTGGGCGGTGCCGCCGGAACTTTTGTTAACGAAACACTTCTTGACACTCCCCTGGCTTACGAAACACTGAAAAAAGAAGGCGCAACTCTTGGCTCCGGTGCCGTAATCGTAATCGACGACAAAACCGATCTTAAAAAGATGTTGTCCTCTATCCTCTCCTTTTTCAAACACGAATCATGCGGCAAGTGCGTTCCGTGCCGGATCGGCACAACAATTCTTTACGATAAAATTTCATCCACGGATTTTACTGCAGATGATCTAAAGTTTATGCTGGCAGAAGCAGAATATATGGCAAAAAACTCTTTGTGTCCTTTGGGACAAAGCCCTGTACTGCCGGTAAAATCATTCTTAAAATGGTTCGTTTTATAATTTCAACATCAGATTTATGAAAAACATCACAATCGAAATAGACGGAAAAAAAATAACAACCGAAGAAGGGACAAATCTGTTGCAGGTAGCCAGAGACAACGGAATCGACATTCCGGGACTATGCTATCATAAAAAACTTACACCTACAGGAGCATGCCGCCTTTGCGTGGTAAAAGTAGAAAATATGCCAGGTCTGGTAATGTCCTGTACAGTTCAGGTTAAAGACGGAATGAAAGTAACTGCTTTTGACGAAGAAACCGAACAAAACCGCAGGCATACGCTGTCATATCTGCTGTCGGAACATAACGAAGCTTATAACGCTTCTTATGAAGATGAATTACGGCCTTTAATCAGACGCTACAAGCTGGAAAAACCTGCTGACAGGCCGGTAAAACCCATTTGGCAGAATATTCCCCGGATTATTGATGACAGCTCACCGGTTTTAACTTACGATTCGTCAAAATGCATTAAATGTTTCCGTTGTATAAAAGCCTGCGAAGAAGTTCAGGGTAAAGGCGTATTAAGTTTTGCCGACAGAGGTATTTCAAAATATATAGTGGCTGGTTTCGGCGAATGGAAAAATTCTGAATGCGATGGTTGCGGAGAATGCATCCAGCTTTGTCCTACAGGTGCCATTGTTGAAAAGCCGTTCCGGGGGAAATTCAAAATTGATACTGTTGAAAAAAAGGTAATTACAACCTGCCCTTATTGCGGCGTTGGCTGTCAGACAGAAGTTTTTGTAAAAGATGAAAAGATTGTAAGAATAGACGGCGTTGAAGGCGTTTTACCAAACGATGGCAGACTTTGCGTAAAAGGACGTTTCGGATATCAGTATGCAAATCATAAAAAACGACTTACCCATCCGCTGATTAAAAAGAACGGAAAGTTTGTAAAATCAAGCTGGAACGAAGCATTAGACCTGATTGCATCTAAATTTAACGAAATAAAATTAAAGTATGGTTCTGAATCACTGGCTGCATATAGTTCTGCAAAATGCAGCAACGAAGAAAATTATCTGTTACAGAAATTTGTAAGACTGGCTTTTGGCAACAATAATATTGACTATTGCACCAGGCTTTGTCACGCTTCCACTGTTACAGCAATGTTAAAGCAGTTTGGCGATGGTGCCGGAAGCAATTCAATTCAGGATTTTGAAACAACGGATTGTCTTTTTGTGATCGGAAATAATATTATCGAAACCCACCCGATAACGGCCACTTACGTAAAAAGAGGGAAAGCTGAAGGACAAAAGATTATTGTTGTGGACCCGCGTTGGACTCCGCTTGTAAAATATGCCGACATATGGTTACAGCCGAAATTGGCAACTGATGTGGCTCTGCTTAACGGATTGGTTAACATTATAATTGAAAACGACTGGGTTGACAAAGATTTTATTGCAAACCGTGTAGAAAACGGACTGCAAGCTTTTGATGAATTAAAAGCCATAACCAACAAATACACACCATCTTACACAGAAAAAATTACCGGAATATCTCAGAAAAAACTTTACGAAGCGGCAAAAATGTATGCCACTGCTCACACTGCAATGATTGCCACCGGAATGGGTATGAGTCAGCAAACAGTAGGAACCAACAATGTGTTTTCTTTGATAAATATGTGTCTGGTTACCGGACAAATCGGCAAAGAACGCTGTGGTGTCAATCCTCCGCGTGGTCAAAACAATGTTCAGGGAGCAACTGATGTAGGAGCCAGTCCGGTAAATTACCCGGGCTATATTCCCGTCACAAACGATGAAAACCGCAGAAAAATTGCAAAACTCTGGAATGTTCCTTACGAAAATCTTGATCCTAAACCGGGACTTACAACTATTGAAATAATGAATGCTGCTTATGACGGCAAAATAAAAGCACTTTATTGCATGGGCGAAAATCCGGTAATCACTGACCCTAACCAGAATCACACCATTGCAGCCCTTGAGAAACTTTATTTTCTTGTTGTTCAGGACATTTTCGAAACCGAGACATCCTTTTATGCAGATGTAATTCTGCCTGCAGCCAGCTTGTTCGAAAAAGACGGAAGTGTTGTAAACAGCGACCGCAGAGTCTTAAGATTAAGAAAAGTAATTGATGCTCCGGGAGAAGCAAAAACTGACTGGAAAATAATTATTGAAGTAGCAAACCGTATGGGAACAGATATCGGAAACTATGAAAATGCCGAAGAAATCTGGAACGAAGTAAGAGAGGCTGCGCCCATTTTAGGCGGAGTAACCTACCAAAGAATTGAGCACGAAGGTATTCAATGGCCTTGTCCGACGGAAGATCACCCGGGAACATCAACATTGTTTCTGGAAAAATTCAATACCCCGTCAGGAAAAGCAAAGATTATCCCCGTAGATTACCAGCCGCAAAGTGAAATTGCTACGGAAGAATTTCCGATAATTATGAACTCCGGCAGAATGCTTTACCATTATCACTCTTCAACATTATCACGCAAAAGCGACATTTTAAATGCATATGCAGATAAGTCTTATGTGATAATGAATCCTAACGACGCAGAAAGGCTTGGAATTAAGGACGGAGATGAAGTTCTGGTATGTTCTCCCCGCGGGAATTTAAAAACCCGGGCAATGGTCCGTGACGAAGTTTTAACAGGTGAAGCTTTTATGCCCTGGCATTTTCACGAATCACCGGTAAATGCACTTACAAGAAGCGAAATGGACCCGCAATCCAAAATTGCCCCGTTTAAATACTCGGCAGTGAGGATTGAGAAGGCTTAAAAAACGATTTATGACCTTATTTAGAAATAAATATCGTGTCGAATCCCCTCGTATGCCCAATTGGGATTATGCAGGCAACGGAATTTATCTTTTAGGAATGCAAACCCAATACAGAAAGCAGTATCTGGGGAAAATAGTAAATAATGAAATGATTTTGAGTCAATGGGGGCTGATTGCTTTTAACGAGTGGATTAAATCTTATGAGATAAGAAAAGAATTAATATTCGACACTTTTCAGTTTATGCCAGACCACATGCACGCACTGGTAATCATCAATAAAATAGAATTAATAGAAAGGTTTAGAGACGAGAATATAGAAGACAATAATTCCGGAAATCTTCTTAATGGCGAGACACACGGCCGTGTGCCTCGGATTATAGAAGAATCTGAAATTATCGGTATTAAAGGAGAAAATCCAGAAAAGAAAGACTATTCTTATTTGATAAGAAAACCTAAATCTCTTTCTTCCTTTATAGCCGGATATAAAGCAGCAGTTACTTCAAAAATAAACGATTGGATTGATGCAAACGACCCCGGAATACCAAAGTTCAACAGAAAAAATAAGTTTTGGCAACCTAACTACTATAGTAAAACATTATTTACCAGAGAAGATTATTTCAGATATAAAAATTACATAAGAAATAATCCGTTAAAATGGAACAAAGGTGATTTTGTTTAACTTTACCTGATAAAAAAATTTTAACTTAACCGGGAATAATATGAAGGCTATTTTAAGTGTTGTTTTAATAATTTTTCTTTGTAATTCAATACTTGCACAGGATAATTCAAAATCCAAAGATAATTCTTACGCCATAGCAAGAAGCACTGCAAAAGAAAATATCATTCAAATGAAGCAATCTGTTCTATTAGTAAGGCTTCATACAAAAAAGGCCTCTATACAGGCTTTGCGTGAAATCGGGAAAAATGAAGATGCAGACAAAGTAGAAAACAGACAATACCTGGAAAATATCAGGATAGTAAGTGCTTTCAGAAGGCATTTTAACTTTTGCCCTGTCTATTTCTTTTACAGCGAGCATTCCCAAAATATTATTGATAAGCAATTTGATAAAGTTCTGTTTATCAATGACAGCCTTGTTGAAGATCCTTCAATTAAACCGGATCTGACTTCTTTTTATATTTCAGAATTTGCCAACCATCAGCCTGATACAGCAATGTATTATTCCGGTAGCACCTATCGTGCAGATGGAAGTGATAACCCGGAACCCGTAAAAAAATACTACGGCGGAACAGAATTGCAGGTTGAAGGTTTGCTTGTCGAAAATCAGGTTTTCGTTCAGTTATCCGATCCTTTTCCAAATTTCATAAAGTCAGGGATATTCAACAGCAAAGAAATGGCAAACAAATGCGTAACAAAATTAAACGACAGGTTACACAATTTTTATAATGCTCAGTAAGCCCTGCAAATTACTGCAATAACAACTTAACATAACAAAACATAAGGCGCAGTAATACAATTTATTACCACGCCTGAATATTTAATAAAACCTATAAATACAGCAACGAAACTACCACTGATTCCAATGCATTTTTTCAGGTTTCCATTTATCTTTTGGTTTATCTTCTCCGGTTGGATAACCGATAGGAATAACATTAAGCGGAATGATATTATCCGGTAATCCGAGAACATTTCTCACCGGGCTGATTCTTTCTTTATACGGATAAGCGGCTGTCCAGACTGCGCCTAATCCCGTTGCTTCCGCTGCCAGCAAAACATTTTGAGATGCTGCGGCACAATCCTGAACCCAATATGCCGAATCAGCATCTGTTGCAGCCTTTTCCATATCTCCGCAGACAACTATCGCTGCCTGAGCATCGAAAAGCATTTTTGCATATGGTAACGAATCTGCCAATGCATCAAGTTTTTCTCTGTCCTGCACTACTACAAAAGCCCAGGGTTGCAGATTTCTGGCACTGGGAGCTGCCATACCGGCTTTTACCAAAACTTCCAGTTGTTCTTTTGTAACTTCCTGATCGGTGTAATGTCTCACCGATTTACGATTGTGAATAACGTCAATAGCAGGGTTCATAATTACCGTCTCCTTTTTAGCTGTTTGGGTTTCATTATTATCAGGTTTCAGAAAATTCACATATATCATAACCAAAACGCTGATTGCCAGAACAATATTAAGCAGTACCGAAACTCTTATTTCTTTTTTTTTTGAAGATTTGCCTGATTTCCCTCTTAACAGGCTGAAAAACGCACCTGTAGGACAAAAGAATCTGCACCATGGTTTATTAAAGAATATTGACAAAAATAACATCACCAAAGCCAGTATCAAAACGGCAAGTGATGCAAACTGAAATTTAAAGGCTGAGAACGGCTCAAAATTCTCAATGCTAATATCTGTAGCCACAACAATTAAAACAGCTATTACGAAAAGAAAAACAAACCTCAGCGACTTTAAAACAGATGTAATATTTGTGTCAAATACAACTTTCTTCTTGTTTAGTTTACCGACCAGTTCCTGAGCTGCTCCGAAAGGACATACAAACTGACAATAAAAAGATTTATTGGTTATTAATGGCAACAAAACAGATAAAAATAAAACTACAAGTAAAAATATCTTTGCCCCTATATCAACCCCGTTAACAAGCCAGTTATTCAGTAAAGCTATGCTTATAAAATCCCCCTGCCAGAACCCCAGTATTCCTACGGAAGCAATCAGCAAAAATATCCTAAACCTGTTGGCCTGCTGAGGAACAAGAAAACTAAATATCGCAAAAATCAGAAACAGAAATGAAGCAATTACACCAAGAATATTTACCCAGCCCTTACCGCCTTTTTCTTTCTTTGCATCACAAAATTTTGATAACCTTACATTCATCGACTCTATAAACGCAGTACTTGAAAATGTAGCTCCGCTTACAGCATCAACCTTTTTATCCAAAGCTTTTCTTGCCGATAAGCCGTTCCATGACTCAAAAAATCCATCTGAGGTAAGACTTTCAATCCATGATGGAGTCTCTGAATTTTCAAATAAATACAATTGTTTTATTTTGTTTTTTGCATCAAAAATTATAGCAAATGGAACCGGACCACCGAACCCTTCTATTGAATCACAATAAGGAGACGTAAAAATAACATAACTGTCAAGCTCATCTTTAGAATTGTACAAATAATAACAATCCTGTGCAGAATCAAGTTTATAGTAAGAAAAATCATTTACAATTTCGGGAAAAAACTTTGTTTTATCCGTTAAAACCACAGTTTCTTCTTTTTTGGAGTTTTCGTCTGTTCTGAAACTGTAATTAAAAACTTTACCGGAACTCAGAATGATTACTGCCATTGCAGCAACCAGTAAAAATATCTTTAAAATCCTGTTGGTATTTGCCATAAATAAAAAATTAAATTATGAATATGCAAGGCTTTTTATTCAAATCCATCTTCGACTTCTTCCACTCTGCGATTGTTTTTGTTAATATAAACTCATCCTCACAACTAACATTTGATGCGACACAAAGATAAGTATGCGGATTAAGATTTGAAAGAATATCTTCAAATAATTTATTATTACGAAATGGTGTATCCATAAAAATCTGAGATTGCTTCTCTTTAAAAGACCTCTGTTCCAGACTTTTAAGTTTAGCTACACGAAGTGACGATTCAACAGGAATATAGCCGTTAAATGCAAAATTTTGCCCGTTTAAACCCGAGGCCATTAATGCCATAAATATCGATGACGGACCTGATAACGGCACAACCTTAATTCCTCTTTCGTGAGCCGTTTTTACAATAATATTTCCGGGATCTGCCACACAAGGCAGTCCGGCTTCGCTTATCATACCTACATTATGTCCGGCCATGCAAACGTTAAGATAACCCGAAATATCAACAGGTTGCGTATGCTTGTTCAACTCATAAAAACTAAGCTCGTCAATACAGATATTTTTATCAAGTTTTTTCAGGTATCTCCTTGCATTTCTTATGTCTTCAACGATAAAATGTTTTATCTCTGCGGCAATTTTGTGCACCAAATCCGGTACTACCGAGTCTGTTTCAGTGTTCCCTATAAGATTCGGGATAAGATATAAACGTGCTTTTGTAGAATTCATAAAATAAATTATTTGCAAAAATAGTGAATTGTATGGTATATTCTGGCCTTGTGACAAAATGATTTTATTTTTAAACAGGATAAAATTATATTTGTAAAAATTAATTATTGTGGAAGTAGTTATTCTCGGCACGGGGACATCACAGGGAATACCTGTTATAGGCTGCAATTGCGCTGTTTGCACCTCTTCTGACTCTAAAGACAACCGTTTGCGTTCCTCTGTGCTTATAAAACATGATAATTTAAACATCCTGATTGATGCAGGTCCTGATTTCAGACAACAAATGCTGAGAGAAGGGATTAATAAACTTGATGCTGTTATTTTAACACATGAACATAAAGATCATATAAGCGGACTTGATGACGTAAGAGCCTTTAATCATATGACAGGAGGGCCTATGGAAGTTTATGCCGAAGATCGTGTACTGAGAGCAATAAAAAACGAATATTCTTATGTCTTCTCAGGAAATAATTACCCTGGTATTCCAAAACTAAGCCTGAACGAAATTTCCGAAGACATCTTTTTCATCGGCAATTTAAAAATACAGCCGGTAAGAGTTATGCACTGCTATTTACCTATACTCGGATTCCGGATAGAAGATATGACTTACATTACAGATGCAAACTTTATATCAAATAAAGATATACTTAAAATACAGAATAGTAAAGTCCTAATTATAAACGCATTAAGAAAGAAAAAACATGCTTCTCATTTTTCGCTTGACGAAGCTATTGATATTGCAGGCAAATGTAATCCGCAGAAAACTTTGTTTACACATATCAGTCATCACATGGGCTTACATAAAGATGTATGCTTTGAACTTCCCGTAAATACCGAACTGGCTTATGACGGACAAAAATTAACAATCTGAGTATGAAAGAAGTATTATTAAGCCTTTTTTATCTTTTATTTCCGTATTTAATAATTGTTTTAACGGATAAATATAAAACACTTAAAAAGTTTGGCCCCGTTGTTTTATGCTTCATATCCGGTCTTGTTTTAAGCTTTTCCGGCATTTTACCAAAAGGTAGTGAAGGGATTCAGGATATTTTTATCAGTGCAACGGTCGTCATTGCTTTGCCAATGCTTCTGTTCAGTTCAAATCTCGCCTCATGGAAAGCCATTGCAGGGAAGACATTACTTTCCTTCATTTCCGGAATAATAAGCCTTATTGTGATTGTAACCGCAGGATATCTCATATGGCATGACAAAATTGCTGATGCAGATAAAGTTGGCGGCATGATGATAGGATTATATACAGGAGGAACTCCAAACCTTGCAGCAATACAATCGGCACTTGAGGTAAAACCGGAACTTTATCTTATGATTAATACCTACGACCTCTTCTACGGAGCTGTATTTCTGCTTTCAATTATGAGTTTCGGAAAGATTGCATTAAAATTCATATTGCCGGTATTCAAAAGCAAATCAGACAATTACACAGATTTAAATAAAGGACTGATTGAAGATAAAGGAGATAATCCGTTTGTTAAATCCGAATTCAAAAATCACCTGTTTACGTTTAGTCTTGCAGTATTAATTGCCGGAACAGGAGCCGGAATAAGCTTTTTAATAACAGGAAAAATTTCAATGCTGATAATAGTTCTTGTCATTACGACTCTCAGTCTTATTGCCGGGTTATTAAAAAAAGTTAAAGAAATTAAATCATCTTTCAATCTCGGCATGTACTTCATTCTGGTATTCAGCCTTGTTCTTGCGTCCATGGTAAATCCCGACCTGTTAAGCGATATAAGCTATAATCTGTTCTTTTATATTGGCTTTACAATTTTCGGCACATTATTCCTGCAAATAATTCTGGCTGTAATTTTCAGAATTGACAGAGACACCACTTTAATAACATCAACCGCATTAATATGCTCCCCTCCTTTTGTACCAATGATTGCAAGCTCATTGAAGAACAAAGAAATTATCCTCCCCGGAATTACCGTAGGGATAATCGGATATGCTGTCGGGAATTATCTGGGTGTTTTAATAGCATTCCTGCTAAAAACTCATTTGTAAACATGATATGATTTACAAATCGCAATGATTTTTCTTTTGTAAATACATTAGCTTCAGTAAATTTACATTTATCAGTATTACAATATAAACCCATAAAACGAACTAATACCGGTAAAGCATTTTCACTTAAGGCAGTTTTAACAAATCTCTAACTATCAAAAGACTCATTTACATTGTCATTATAAAAACTATTTGTAAATTTGTCGACATAATATTTATTAAACTAATAATTTATGAAGAAGTTTATCCTTGGATTATGCGCAATTTCACTGCTAAGTCTGAATATTTTCGCTCAGGACGATGGTGAAAAAAAAGAAGAAGCTTATGTATTTACAGTAAAGAAACAGATTGATGTAACTCCTGTAAAAGATCAGTACAGGTCAGGAACATGCTGGAGTTTCAGTGGTTTGGGGTTTGTTGAAGCCGAACTGTTAAGAATGGGAAAACCTGAAGTTGACCTTTCCGAAGCGTTTGTTGTAAGAAATGCTTATGCTGAAAAAGCTGAAAAATACATAAGAATGCACGGTAGCATCAATTTTGGCGGTGGCGGAGCATTTCACGATGTTTTCAACGTTATTGCCAGATATGGTATAGTTCCGGAAGAAGCATACAAAGGCCTAGAATACGGCGAAACCAGCCATGTTCACGGTGAACTTGATGCTGTTCTAAAAGCTTATATTGATGCTGTTAAAGAAAATGAAAACAAAAAACTTTCTACTGCATGGTTAAAAGGATTTAACGGAATTCTGGATGCATATCTGGGTGAAGTTCCTGCTGAATTTACTTATAATGGTAAAAAATATACTCCAAAATCTTATGCAGAGGAATTAAGTTTCAATCCTGAAGATTATGTAAATATCACTTCTTATACACATCATCCTTTTTATAGCCAGTTCGTACTCGAAATTCCTGACAACTGGGCATGGGGTCTCTCCTACAATGTTCCTATGGACGAAATGATGGCAGTAATGGACAATGCTATAAACAACGGATACACTGTTTGCTGGGGTGCTGATGTAAGCGAAAAAGGATTTAAATGGACAAAAGGTGTAGCAGTTGTTCCGGCTGAAGACAGACCCGACCTCGATGGTCTTGAAAGAGCAAAATGGGAAAAATTATCAGCAAAAGAAAAAGAAAATCTTCTTTACGGATTTGAAAAACCGGTTCCTGAAAAAGAAATTACCCAGGAAATGAGACAACTTGCTTTCGACAACTATCAGACCACTGATGACCACGGAATGCTTATTAACGGTATTGCAACGGATCAAAACGGAACACAATATTATCTTGTTAAAAACTCATGGAATACAGCTAATATTTACGATGGTTACTTCTACGCATCTAAAAGCTTTGTCGAATACAAAACCATGAACATTGTTGTTCATAAAGACGCTTTACCAAAAGATTTGAAAAAGAAACTCGGAATAAAATAGTTTCAAAATCTGATATTATTGAAAAAGACTGCTGATGGCAGTCTTTTTTTTATATATGATTGTTCATAAATATTTAATATGAATTTAACCAATACCGGCAATTATTATTTAATTTTGTAACTCTTACTTAAAAACAGGATGTTATGAAAGCACTTATTATTTATGCAAATTACAAAGAACAGAGTTTCACAGCCGCAATAAGAGACACTTTGGCTGAGTCATTTCACAACAATGGTCACGAAGTTGTGGTTCGCGACTTGTATGAAATAAAATTTAATCCTGTATTAAGCAAAAAAGACCTCGAATCAATAGACAACGAGGTTTTCCCTGTTGACATTATGAATGAGCAAAAATTCATTCAATGGGCAGATATGATTTGTTTTGTATATCCGGTATGGTGGTCAGGAATGCCTGCAATTCTGAAAGGATACATTGAAAGAGTTCTTGTTATGGGTTATGCTTTTGATTTTGAAGGAGACGAAGCTATTCCGAAATTAAAAAACAAAAAAATCGCAATATTCAACACAACAGGCTCAAAGAACGTATATAAAGACGAGTCAGGACTTCAGGCATTAAACAAAATTACCCATGATTGTATTTTTGGATTCTGCGGAATGCAAACCGTTGAACATAAATACTTTACAGCAATTTCAAAAGCGAGCACTGAAGAAAAAAATGCTATTTTTGATGAAGTCCGGGATATTGCAACAAAATTGCTGGGAAAAGCATAACAGTCTTATCTCACTTTAACCCGCTTCTGCTTTTTAAATTAAACATCAACATGTTAATAAATTCAAAGTTGTATTATCACAAAATGCAGCTTTTATTGCGAATTTTGAATCATGAAAGAAAAAACAAATGCATTAGGAAAAGTAATACTTGTAATTATTCGTTACAAGTACCTTGTTGTAATATGTTTTTTTGCAATATGGATTACCTTTCTGGATTCCTACAACCTTATTGACCGCTTTAAAAACATGCAAAAACTTAATGCACTTAACAAAGAAGTCGAATTCTTTAAACATGAGATTAAAGTTTACAACACCCAGTACAAAGAATTATTCTCGGACAAAAATGATCTCGAAAAATTTGCAAGGGAACAATATCTTATGAAAGAAGAGAACGAAGATATTTTTATTATTATCTCCGATTAGTTTAATTCAGGGTCAACCGGAAAATTCTTCCATATCTCATAGCGTTTATCCACCAGATCCAGTGATCTTCTCCACATATCAGAATCTGAGCTAAAAATAAATTCATCCGCAGAAGAAGCTACCAGCCAAGAATTGAAAACAATTTCGTCATTTAACTGACCGGGAGCCCAGCCTGAATTCCCTAAAAAGAATTTGATATTATTTTCATTTGCATACCCGCTGTTTACAAGTTCTCTGATATCATCAAAATCGCCCCCTATGTACAAATCGCCACCGATGTTAACAGAACCTGAAATAAAATCAAATGTATGAATGCAGAACAACACATCCTGAGCTACAGGACCACCGTAATACAAAGGGATTTTATCATTTACGATTCCATCCATAACATCACTTAGTTTTTTGCCGGATTTAAGGTTAAGAATAAGCCCTGTAAATGAATCTTTCAGTTCTTCCACAATAAGTACAACGCTTCTGCCAAAATATTCGTCATTAAGCAGTGGTTCGGAAATAAGCAGCTTTCCCTCCGATGGTTTTACATCATTTGAGATAATGCGTAATATGTCCAAATCATACATCATGGAACAAATTTACTGAAAATAATAATGCAAATAAAAACCATAATAATATTTTTTCGTGTTTTTGATATCATTTTTATGCGATTTGACCATTTTCCATGTCATTCTTATCTAAAAGTTGTAAAATCTATTATTTTTTTTATAAAAATAATATTTACTTTGCATCGAAAATCAAATTCAAGTTTGATTTATCTTTTCTCTTTTTCATGGTTGATTGGGGTTAGTACAAAGAACCGGAGCACCAAACTCCGGTTCTTTTCTTTTACATAATATTCACAGGTAAAAATAATTATTACCCATATGGCACATTATTTTTTTACCGTTAACTTTTCTTTAAGAATTTAACATGTGCTTTATGACAATAATCAACAATATCTTTAAATAAGTTGCGTTATCTTTGCAGTAACAAACATCAGAGTAAAATCTGATAATGTTTTCTCTTTTTCATGGTTGATTGGGGTTAGTATTGAGCCTGAGTTTCCAAAAACTCAGGCTCTTTCATTTTATATAATACAAAAACATGCTTTATCCAAAAACACAACACAATGTATCATTTTTAAAACATTTGCACACATTTTACAACTTGTTATTATAAATTATAAAAAAGTCGTGCAACAAAACACCCCTAACCGGAGTTTTATAAGCAAAGTAATAAGTATCATTACTTTCTCTTTTTCATGGTTGATTAGGGTTAATACAAGAACCCGGGCCCCAAACCCGGGTTCTTTATTTTATTAGGTAGTGTTAAAAAAGAGGGTATTTAAGGATCAAGCAAAATTTCTGGGGGTTTACAAAAAACATGAAGTAAAAATATTTGCATTTAGAAAAAACAAGAAAATATTATTATCATTTTCTTTTGTCATTGCCACAAAAGAAACAAAAAGGCTAGGGAAAACAAAGCTTCACCCCACCTCAATCAAAACAACAGAATTGTATGACAACCGGGTCTAAAACAAAGTTCCATCACACTTTCCCTTGCAACTTTGTTTTAGAGAATGACATAACAATGTCAGCTTGCCACAATTCTAGTTGTTTTGATTTTCACCTCCGGAGCTGGCCCGCAGTTTTCCCTCGGCCTGCCCGCATCGCTCTCATGAACATTTGTAGCTATGATTTTTTTTGACGCAGCCCCCAGAAATTTTGCTTGATCTGTATTTAAACAATAAAAATCTAAAAAATTTCCTTTCAGACAGCACAATTGCATTTATATCATAACAGGAATTTAATTATACCCTATAAAAAACACACAGCAAAAAACAGATTAAATAAACCGGGCTCATTACAATTACAAATATCAGGTCTGTCGCAGAACTTTCTTCATTCTTAAACAGTGCTCCTTGACGGATAAAATACGGATTTATATTTTTATGATCTTCTTTCCTTGAATTCCGTTGGAAAAAGAAAACAGGCAACATAATCAGCAACGGAAAAAGAAATACTCTGAAAACAAACCTGTCCGAAACCGGATAGCCGGGAGAAACAAAAATAAAGAGATAATAACAAAATGTTATTACACCTATGTTTATAAAATAATTCCTGTAAATATTTTCCGAATCCTGAATTGACAACCAAATACTGTAAATCCCTGATACTATCAGAAATAAAAATCCTGTTTGCTCATATTTAGCATTAAATGAAAGAATCAGAAATATTATAGTGGCAAGCAAAAGGAACAAATTATGAGTAAAAACAGACCTTATAAACCAATTCTTCTTACCCTTAATATTCTCATACTCTGCAAACCGCTTATAAGCTTCTCTGAAATTAAAATTCTCCATTAAAACAACTATATATTATTTCAGTCCCTTCCATACTGCCGGCACTCCGGTCTCCAACCACTCCGGACAATCTCCGTCTTTCAGATAATAATCAAAAAACTGCATCATCCTTACACTTAAATCCATGCAATTGGCACGATTCTTAAGATTATGCTCTTCACCGTTATATGTAAGCATCCAGCAAGGCTTGTTTAATCTTTTCATTGCTGCAAACAACTCTATTCCCTGTGTCCACGGCACAGCTCCGTCTCCGTCATTATGCATAATCAAAAGCGGAGTATTTATTTTATCGGCAAAAAACACCGGTGAATTTTCAATAAATGATGGTAAGTCCTCCCACAATGTTGCTCCTATCCTGCTCTGGCCTTCTTCATACTGCATCATTCTGCTGTTACCGCTTTCCCATCTTATTCCACCGTAAGCACTTGTCATATTACTTACCGGAGCACCTGCCATTGCACATGCATACAAATCCGTTTGAGTAACGAGATAAGCGACCTGATATCCTCCCCAACTCTGTCCCTGCAAACCTATTTTATCCTTGTCCACAAAACCTTTTTCAATTAAAGAATATGTCCCGCTCACAATCGCATCATAAGCATCACGCCCCGGAGTACCGGTTTTGTACTTAATATCGGGGATAAAAATTATATACCCGTTGCTGGTATATAACGGGAAATTTATTACAGATCTGCTTGGACGTGGTGTATAATGTCCATAAAGATAGTCAGAATATTTCTCGTAAAAATAAACGATCACAGGATACTTTTTTGAAGGATCAAAATTTTCAGGCTTGTAAAGCAATCCGCTAAGGCTATCTCCGCTAAAAGATGTCCACGAATACATTTCTGCTGTTCCCCACAGGTAATCATTAATTTGAGGATTTGCACTGCTTATTTTCTCTGCATTTTCCCAGTTCTGATTATCTTTAACCACGTATATGTCCGGAAAAGTATTGTAATCAGACAGAGCATAGCTGTAAACCTCTGATTTTTTTGCTTTTGTAATATCAGAAACTTTTGTTTCTGCATTAATTACAGACGTTAATTCTCCTGTTTTGAGATCAAGACTGTAAACGGAACTTTGCTTGGTTGTTTCATTAAAACCTGTAACCAGTACCATTTCATTGTCGTCAATATATTCTTTTTCGGAATCTGTTCTTAAAAACCTTAAGACAATGTTATTTTCTCTTCCGAATCCGCCTGTAAGATTTTTCACTTCCCCATCTTTTCCAGAGTTACACAACCACAAATCAAATCTGTCATACAAAATAACTGCCCTGTCGTTTTTAAGCCATCCGGCAATACCATAAGAGGAAGGTAATTCCGGTAATTCAGACTCTTCATTATAAAAATTAACGCCTGTATTTTCTGTAAGAGAATAAGAAATTTTACGACGCAAATCATACATATACCATGTAGAATCCTTTTTGTCATAAATTACAGCAAACTTTCCTTCCGGAGCTAAAGAAACAGATCCGTCAAAAGCCACTGCAAACTTGTCTTTTTCGCCTGATTGAACATCGACAAACCAATAGTCGCGAAAGCTTGCTGTTTTCCACTGAACAAGATACTGATAAGGATAATTGCTGTAACCTAAAGCCACGTCACAATTTGCTTTTTTGCTGAGTGAAACATCGTCCATACTACTGTCAGCAACCTGTACAGCATTCTGCTTATCAAAATTATAAGTACACAAATATGATTTTTTTCTGTCTTTATCCAGATTTTTAAGTTGCTCAGACTGCAAACGTGAATCTTTCCAGCTCCAGATATCAAGTTTTACAACCTCATCATCAGGAAGAGAATCTGTTTTTCTTTCCGGGAAAACCGGTGTAGTTCCAAAATACATTTTTCTTCCGTCTTCTGAAAAACGCAAACTGTAGTTTTCTGAGATTTTCCAGCCGGCAGGAATATTTTTAACCATATCGGCAGTAATCTCTGATTTACTATACTTTTCCGACCCTCCCGGGATTATTATAAATGACTTTATTTTTGCAGTATCTGCCGAATAATAGAAAGCAAATCTTTGTCCGTATTTATCTGCACTTAATCCCTGAGCATAACCGTTCTGAAACAACACCTGACGTTTCTGCATTGTAGCTGCATCAACAATATAAACGGCAACTGAATCAATGCTATCCTTAAATTCGCTTTTAAAAATCAGCAAACTCCCGTTATCCGACATTGTATAGTCTGTAACATTTTCAAATTCAGCTTTTACATTATTTTGCAGATTCCAGAATACCAATTTGCTTCCCTCCTGTTTTTTCAATGGCTTAACGCTATCCGCAGATTGAACAGAATCCTGAGTAATACTATCTTTTGATTCTTCCTGTTTTTTCTCCTCCTCCTTCTCGTAAAGAAATGCAAGCATCTGCGACTCTTCATTTGCAAGCTTATATGATTTCACCCTTGCTGCAATATACAGGCTGTCATTTTTTACAGAATACACAAACAGGCTATCCTTTGGAAAAGTATCTTCTTTTTTCTTTTTTATTTTTAAATTGCGTATAGTATCAGCCTGAGGACAAACCTTAAAAACCAGATAATCTGAATTTTCAGAAAACTGCTGGGTATTTCCGCGGGAAAAAGATCTGAGCATTTTTCCTGTACTATTGTCGGTCACTATTAATTTACCATCCCCTTTCTGTGGATTTTGCTGATAAACGGAAAATCTGCCGTCATTGCAGAATCTGAACTCTTTTAGCTCATTCCACGAGTCATAAACGCTGTGATTTAAAGGTTTTTTCTGGGCAAATACCACCAAACTAAAAAAAAGAATAATTACAATAATTCCGGTTTTTTTCATCTCAACATGTTTTTTTGATTTACAAATAAATTAAAAAAAGACCATATCCGAAAATGTAATGTAATAATATTAGTGTATTTATCGTTAAAATTCCGTTCAGTAAAAATTTTTGTATATTTGAGAAATATGCATCTAAAACAAATAAAACAGACATGAAATTCATAAAATACATTATTCCAGTTATTTTATTATTTTCCTCAACAACTATTTATGCGCAGAAAATATCAAAAATTGATTTTGATAAAATAAAGTCTCTAACACAGGATAGCCTGTCATTTCAGTATTATCCCGTTTTACTTGACCGGTTCCAAAGTTTTGACACCACATTAAATTTCGAAGATTACAACATGATTTATTACGGGAACGTATTTACAGAAATGTATAACCCTTATGGCAAAAGCGAATCAGAAGAAACATTTATTGATTTGTACAAAAAAGAAAAGTATGACGAAGCAATTCCATACGGCCTGTCATCATTAAAAGAAAATCCTGTTAATCTGAACGTGCTTTTTAAGTTACTGGTAATTTATCATTACAAAAACGATATGGAAAAAGCTAATGCCTATGCAACGCTTTATTACAATTTACTCGGGGTAATTTATCTTAGCGGCGACGGAAAGAGTCCTGAGACAGCAATGGTTGTAATTAATGTGTCGGATGAATATGAAATTATGGCAGAGTTGCAATTAAAGAATACTTCTCAGGCATTGGTCGGGGACTGTGATTTAATGACTTTTGACACCAAGACTCAAAAAGTGGAAAAAGGACAGAAAAAGATTAAAAAACTTTACTTTAATGTCAGTAAACCTCTGGATTACCTGGACGGATTATTTAAATAAATGCTGTTCTTAAAACAGATTATAACTTACGAATAAAAGTTTGATACTATGAAATATTCATTCTTGTTATTTTTGATTATTGTGTTTCTCTCAACAACGGTTTTTGCTCAGGAGAAGAATTATAAAGAGATGGCTTTAGAAGAATTTAAGCTTGAACATTATGATGCTGCGATTCAGCTTCTCGACACAGCTTTAACAAAATCTCCTGATGATGCGGAAATATATTACTACCTTGGTTTTTTTAACCACTACAGAGCTTATGACAGCAGGCCGCTAAACGGATACGATTATAATTATTCAAAAAATATTTTCGGGTATCTGGAAAAAGCTATTGAACTTAATCCTGATTACGGTGATGCAAAATACTTTTACGGAGCAGAATGCAGTGCCAATGCTTTTATTTCGATGCAAAACAAAGATCTTAACAGTCTCAAACACTTCTATAAACTTGCATTCGACAAAGGAGCTTATCCTGACTGGCTAATAGAATTCGGCAAAAACATGCTGAATTCATGTGATGAGAATGCAATACTTTTTACAGGAGGAAATGCAGATTTTGACATTTGTTCATATCTGCAGCTTCACCAAAATTTCCGCACAGATATAAGCGTAATTCCTATAGGCAATATAGACAGGCCATGGTATGTAAAATATATGAGAGACGGACTGGAAGGAGGTTTTGTTAAAGTAAACATCGGCCTTACCGATTATCAGATTATGGACATTCATCCTTTTAAATGGGATACGACAACAGTTGAGATAAACATTCCTGAACACCTGAAATCTGAGTTTAAAACAGGCAAAGACTACCGGTTGAAATGGGAAATCGTACCCGATCTTTCTTCAGACCGGATGCACTCAAAAATAGAAGGAGAAAAAGCCAAGATGAGAACATACTTAAGTCCGCAAAGAGCAATTTTGTTGCATATAATAGAAAATAACTATAGTGAGCGTCCTGTTTTTTTCTCGGTATTGGCCAACAATTTTTTTTACGGAGGGTTAGATGAATATTTCCAGAACTGCGGACTGGTTTACAGGCTTGTGCCCGTAAAGACAACCGAAACAGATTACGGGATAAATGCAGAGAAATTACAGAAGCTGCTCCAGTCAAATAATTTCAAATATTTCAATACCATAAATTCAGATTTAATTCCCCGTATATCGGGCTGTGTATATTCTTATTATGCTGCTGTTATGAATCTTATGGCATATTATAAAAGCACCGGAAACGAAAAAGAGAAAACAAAACTTATAGAATTTTATAAAAATAATATTAGTATCGGCTTTGACCCTGAATATGAAATACAGGTTCTGAATGCTTTGCAGAATGATGATTAAAGATGCTTTGGGCGGAATTTTAACAATTCTCAAATACAATATTAAACCATGCCTGAAATTTTTAAATATCTTTGCAAAAAATAAAATCTGCCATTGATTCAAAACGATAAATATTTGTTTGAAGAAATAAAAGCCGGAAACAAAAGGGCTTTTGAGCAGATTTTCCGTATCTATTACCAGGATTTGTGCAGGTTTGCAATGTTTTTGTCCTGTAGTCCCGAAGATGCCGAAGAAATTGTTCAGGAAATGTTCTTCAGGCTATGGCAGAATCATAAAAACATTACTGTTCCTGTTGCTGTAAAATCATATTTTTATGCTTCGGTAAAAAATGCCGTACTTAACGGCATAAAACACGAAAAGGTAAAAGTTGCCTTCGCTCAGACAAAGCTAAACCCGGAATTCGACATGGACTCCTCCGAAATAATGGAAAATGCCGAATCTCTTAAAAACATTGAATACGCAATAAATCAGTTACCTGAAAAGAGACGGGAGATTTTTATCAAATGTAAAATAGATGGTTTAAAATACAAAGAAATTGCCGAAGAGTTAAAAATTTCGGTTAAAACTGTTGAAAACCAGATGGGAGAAGCACTTAAATTTCTCAGGGAGAAACTTTCCGGGAAAGAATTTATTTTTATTCTTTTAATTTCAGACTTTTTAATTAATAGTGAATTTATAATAGGGGTTTTTAATAACTTGGTTGTCTTTATTTAGAAATGCATTTCGAGAATAACATACCGGATTACGAATTACTGGCGAAATATCTTGCCGGAGAAGCATCTGCAGAAGAAACAGGGCTTGTAGAGGCATGGATAAATGATGGTAATCAGGAGGAATTCATTAACATTCGTGCAGTATGGATTGCGTCTGATTCATCTTCAAGAGAATTTGATGTTGACAAAGCTTTTAATTCGGTAAATACCAGAATTGCAAAAACCGGATCGCGCCGCAGATTAAATTTTCTGAGCATTGCTGCTGCCGCAATAGTGCTTATTATTACCATCCCGCTACTGATATTAAGATTTGGCGGAAAAACAACGGAATCTCAAATGCTCAGCTTTATATCTCAGGATTCTGTTGCAAAAATATCCATGGGTGACGGTTCTTTACTAACTCTTAATTCCGGCTCAAAAATAGAATATTCAGAAGATTTTGTCAATAACAGAAAAGTCACACTAAGCGGTGAAGCTTATTTTGAAGTTGCTCATATTGATAACAGTCATAAATTTACAGTTGAAGCCAAAGAACTCGAAATTACCGTTGTGGGAACAAAATTTAATGTAAAAGCAATAGAAAGTTCCGACATAGTTGAAGTAAGCGTTACCGAAGGTATTGTTAAAGTAAGACAAAAAGACAGCGGGGACTATATTGAATTACGGATTGGGGAAAAAGTAAGTTTTAATACCAATACCGGGGAATTTATAAAAGATTCTGCATCCACTGTTAATGATATTTACTGGATTACAAAAAAAATAGTTTTCGATAATGCAGGATTAAGTGAAGTTGCCTCTACCCTTTCGTCTGTCTATGGAGTTGACGTAAATATTGATATGGAAAATTCAGACAGCCTCAGGCTTAACACTTCATTTGAAAACAACAGTCTTGACGAAGTAATAAAAATTCTTGAGCTGACACTTGATATAAAAATAGTAAAATCCGGTAATTCAATAAGTTTCAGGAATGTTGAATAAAAAGATATTTTTGCACATAATCCTGGTATTACTTCCGGTTATATCGTTTGCACAAAATATCAGTGCAGATAAAAAAATCAGCATTTGTGAAGGTTATATAAGCCCTCAGAAAGCACTTGAAATAATTGAGGAACGGGAAAATGTAACATTCTCATACAATCCTCAGAATTTTAATCTCCCGGGAGAAATATACTTATGTAAAAAAAATGTTTCCATGCACGAAATGCTAAATACAATAATGTGCAAAAATGTTACCCTGATTATTGAAAACCGTCATATAATTATAAAGCCGGGAAAAGAAGTTGAAACAATAATAAAAAAGAGTAAAACTGTAAAAATAACCGGTACTATTGAAAATTCAATTAACGGAATTCCTGTCGATTCGGCAAGAATACAAATTTACGACGAATACTTTTACTCAAATTCAGCAGGGTATTTTTCTGTTAAAACATCTGCCGTATCAGACAGTATGATTTTGTTTATTGAAAAACCCGATTATACCGGATTTATGTCTGTTATTTCGTGTAATGACCAGTCTGTTCGCGTTTTTCTTCAGCCTGAAACCGGCTATGATTACACTTACATGCCTTCCGGCATGAAAGAGAAAAATCCTGAAATAGAAAATCACTGGCTAACAAATATAGTAGTAAGCGAAGAGCAGTCCAATCTGAGTAAAAACAGCCGCAACCTGATCGAGAAAGATTACCAGTTATCGGTACTACCGAATTTAGGAACTTATTTTGATGAAAGCGGGCTGTGTCGTTTTAAACAATCATACAATATTCTGGCCGGTTATGTGGGCGAAGTTAACGGATTGGAAGTAGGATTGGGAGTAAATGTTATCCGTTACGATTTAACAGGATTTCAGTTTGCCGGAATCGCCAATATTGTAGGCGGAGAAGTTTCGGGATGGCAAATCAGTACCGGAGCTAATGTTGTGGCAGGCAATTTTAAAGGAGCCCAAACTTCTTATCTCGTGAATTCAACATGGGGTAATTTCATTGGCATTCAGGCTTCTACAGGTGTGAATATTGTTAAATCCAAATTCCGGGGTTTTCAGCTTGCTCCGGTAAATATTATTGCAGACACATTATTAGGCTGCCAGATCGGGGCAATAAATATCACATCAAAACCGGCTATGGGAACACAGTTTTCCGCTGTAATGAACTATTCCCCTGAGGTTAACAGGTTGCAATATTCAACATTCCTTAACATTTCCGGGGAAAACTTTGCCCCTCAGATAGGATTGGTAAACGTTACAAAAACACAGAATAACCTGCAGCTTGGCTTATTTAATTTTGCGGACACTGTCCCCGGAATTTCAATCGGTTTTCTCAGTTTTGTAAAAAACGGGTTTACACATCTTGATTATTCTCTTAACGGAAATGCTTTTAGTTCTGTAAAATTTATAACCGGAACATGGAAGTTTTACAATGTAATAAGTGCATCATTCAGACCGGATAAAGAACCTGACTTTACAGCAGGATACGGATTTGGCTCTTATTTTAAATTATGGAAGGTTTTCGGATTGAATTATGATCTCACTGCTTCTCAGGTATTCGAGAACAATACATTCAGTTTCAGCAATAATCTTCTGGCTCAGCTTAATCTGAATCTGAATTTCAGCGTTGCCAAACATTTCACGTTTTACGGAGGAGCTCAACTTAACACTATGTTCACAAGCAACCTTGCAAATGATGCCGTAACTTTCGAGAGTTCAATACCTGCCGGCAATATTTTTTTTGATAAACAATACTCAAATATGCGCTGCTATATGTGGCCGGGATTTTCAATAGGAGTAAGAATTTAAATAAGTATTTCTATTTTGCTACAATGGCACTAAGAAACTAAGACACAAAGTGTTATTTATTTTTTATCGACACTAAGACACTAAAACACTAAAGGTAAGATTCCTTTTTTTGTGATTTTATGCTTTCGCGGCCAATTAATTTTACTTCTGTTATTACTAATTTCTTTATTGCCACTAAGACACTAAAACACTAAATAGTTTTCTTTTTTGTGCTTTCGTGCTTTCGTGGCTAATTAATTTTACTTCTTCTGTTACTACTATCTCTTTATTGCCACTAAAACACTAAAGGAGTTTTCTTTTTTTTGTGTGCTTTCGTGCTTTTGTGGCTATAAATTTACTTTTAATGTTGCCTTCGACTACGCTCAGTCAACGGATCGATCGTCAGGTGACTGAGCGTAGCCGAAGGCACTGTAATTTATTATTTGTTTTTACTTTTCTTCGTGGCTTCATGCTTTCGTGGCTATTCAATTTTACTTCTGTTACTACGAATATCTTTGTTGCCACTAAGACACTAAAACACTAAAGTTGTTTTTTTGTGCCTTCATGCTTTTGTGGCTAATTAATTTTATTTTTTTCTTCTACCCGATAGGGGTATTTTTTTATATGGTTGTCTTAGAATTGAAAACATAAAATTTAATAACAATGAAAAGAACAATTATTACAATCTTAACATTATCATTAGCTGTTTCATTAATAAGCATAAAGTCTAATGCTCAGGATGCAGGGCGCTATGGCAATGACAATTACCAGACATTACTGAGCAGAGACAGGTGTTTATCTCACGGCTTTTACGGAGGTTTTGAATTCGGTTATACAGAAGTAGCCAAGCGCAGTTCATTGCTTACAGGCTTTACATTAGCCTGGGTTGTAGATCACACCATTGAATTGGGGATAACAGGAAAAGGTTTTGCAACAAATCCTCTGCCCGATATCCTTTTACAAAATCAGAATTATCTCTATACAGGTGGTTACGGAGGTTTACACGTTGCTGCCAATATTTTCGGATACAAGCCGATTAACATTTCATTCCCGGTAACAATTGGTGCCGGAGGAATTTCTTATATCCGTTCACAATACAGCAACTTTTATGACGACTTTTACCCTGAAAGTTACTATGCATTCTTTGTAGTTGAACCGGGTATTGAACTACAGTTTAACATGACACGATTCTTCAGGCTAAGTGCAGGAGTAAGCTACCGATACACATCAGACATATATCTGATATATTCAAACACTTCGGCACAACCTGTCGCAAGCCCGTCAATTTTGCGTGGTATTAACATGGGAATTAAATTAAAATTCGGAAGATTCTAGACAGGCAAAAAGACAGAGACTAAAAAATCAAAAGATTAACTATTAAAATTAAATAATATGAAAAAAGCAGTTTTAACAAGCGTGATATTTGCAGGACTAATGATATTTTTAAACTCCTGCTATTTTGAAAACGGGACTATCAGAGGATATGGTCCTTCAATAGACACTGTAGTTGATGTGGAGTATGTTACCGGTATAGAAATTGACGGATCTATAGATGTTGAAGTCATTCCTTCAGAGACATTTAAAGTTGTTATTGTTGCTCAGGAAAACATTGCAAAAATGGTTCTTATTGAAGAATTCGGCAGTGTTGCAAAGATAAGCTACAGACCGCATACTAATGTTATTCCTACTGATGTTGCTAAAGTAGTGTTTTACATGCCTGAGCTCTATTCCGTTAATATTGACGGGTCCGGCGATATATATGTGTATGACAGCTATGAGTCTGAAGAAAAATTCGAAGCAAAAATAAACGGTTCCGGCGACATTGTGATAGAAGAACTGGTATGTGACAAATTTGAAGCAACAATTAACGGATCAGGAAACATTGAAGCTTCTGTAGTTGCCAATAATATTGAAACCATTGTCAGAGGCTCGGGTGATTTAAGTTATAACGGAAGCACTGCAAATCATACAATAAAGGTATCAGGCTCCGGTGACGTTGATGCATTTGATTT
The DNA here is from genome assembly GCA_003249955.1 of Bacteroidales bacterium. Taxonomy (GTDB): domain Bacteria; phylum Bacteroidota; class Bacteroidia; order Bacteroidales; family ML635J-15; genus Bact-19. The sequence goes on from QKHS01000055.1 coordinate 57,405, forward strand.
GTTTACGGAAACAACATTTATTGACATTTCAGGTAGCGGCGATGCCTTTGTATGGGCCGAAACTTTGCTCGACATTTATATCTCAGGCAGCGGCGATGTAACTTATAAAGGAAACCCGCAACTTAATATTGACATTCCAGGATCAGGAAATGTTATTTCATGGAAATAACATAAACAATTTTGCATGGAGCACACTCAGAATCTGTTACAGACTTTGATGTGCTGCATGCTACATTTAGTGCAATATAAATAATATTACAAAAACAAAAAAACCAGCATATGAAAAAGTCAATTTCGATATCAATAATAGCGATAACTGCAACAATAGGAATATTCCTTTCAGGTTTTGTATTGCAGGGAAAAGAGGACGACGGTAAAACTTCTGTTTCGAAAGAAGAGGCATTGTACATCATTAAAGAGGTGAAGAAAAAATCCACATGTCATATAGGGGCAATAAAACAAATAGAAAAATATGCCAGAGTTTCTTCATGTAATTTCAGGAATTTTATAGTTTACGCCATGAAAGCTAGCAACTGTGGCTGCCACACAATGCTGTACGTAAGTCTGGCTGAAGAAACGTCCAAACTCAAAACAGAAAATCCTTTATTAATAAAAGTTGCTGACATTGTCGAATTACCGGTAATCGGCATTGATATTTTCGACGAGATTTTAACCGCTGCCATTGATGCTGAAACTCCTGAAGAAATAGCTGAGGTTACAGAAAGAATTAACAATCTTACCGGACAATACTGAAAATAATATTTTAATGCTCCCTTTTTACTCGCGGCCGGCAATGACACCTGTCTTTTGCCGGTCGCATTTTTTGCCTTTACCATAGTGATTCCGGCAATTAAAACCGTTATTAATTCGGGATAATGCACGATTTTTGTAAATTTGCAAAAACTTTTATTTATGAAACGGTTTTTATTCACAATATTCCTTTCGCTGATTCTTGCCGGGACTTTAAAACCGGCCTATATTCTTATTCCTATGGATGACAGCCAGAAAGACCATTTAAAAGCTTACGGAATAACTTACTGGACTCTACAAAATGAAGTAGAAGCCTGGTGGTTATTAAATTATCGCGGGGGAAGTTTTTTACTTTTATTTAATAAAGACATTGAAAAAGAATGCATTTTAAGGGGAGTTTCGTATGAAATAATTGCCGATGCTCAAAAGAACAGCATCTTTAACGAAATTTCTGCTCCATCTGTAAATATGGATGCGGTAAAACTTGAAAAAGCCCCGAAAATTGCTGTTTACTCCCCTCCTTTCTCACAACCATGGGATGATGCGGTAACTCTTGCATTAACTTATGCTGAAATTCCTTATGATATTATTTATGACAGGGAAATTCTCAATGGAGAACTTGCAAATTATGACTGGCTTCACCTTCACCATGAAGATTTTACAGGCCAGTACGGAAAATTCTATGGTGCTTACGGGCGTATGCAATGGTATCGTGATAATCAAAAAGCTACAGAAGAAGAAGCATTATCAATGGGTTTCAACAAAGTCTCTCAGTTAAAACTTGCTGTTGCACAAACAATCAAAGCTTATGTAGCTGAAGGAGGCTTTCTTTTTGCCATGTGTTCCGCTACCGACTCATTTGATATTGCTCTTGCTGCCGAAGGAGTCGATATTTGCGAATCTATGTTTGACGGCGATCCTGCCGATCCTGATGCACAATCAAAACTTGACTACTCAAAATGCCTTGCATTTACAGATTTCACCCTTGTAAGAAATCCTATGGAATATGAGTACTCTGATATAGATGTAACCAAAACAAAGAAAACCGGAAATAATGATGACTTTTTCGTTCTTTTCGAATTTTCGGCAAAATGGGACCCTGTTCCTACTATGTTGTGTCAGAACCACACTAATATGGTTCGTGGTTTTATGGGACAAACCACTGCTTTTAAAGCCGAATTGGTGAAACCAAGTGTTCTTATAATGGGCGAAAACAAAGCAGCAGGCGAAGTAAGATATATTCATTCCGAGTTCGGCAAAGGGATGTGGACATTTTACGGTGGCCACGATCCAGAAGATTACAGACATTATGTAGGTGATGAAAAAACAGATCTCTCGCTTTATCCAAACTCTGCCGGCTACAGATTAATTCTTAACAACGTACTCTTCCCTGCTGCAAAAAAGAAAAAACTTAAAACTTAATATTTACCATCCGATCTTAGGTGTATTTTAATATAATTCTATAATCCGGGTTACAAAAAGTAACTCTGAGTCTGAATTTTTTACGGATCTTAACAATTAAAAATTTTAAAAATATTAGCTTTGTAAAAAAGGATCCTGATGGAAAGCAATAAAGATATTACCCGTGAAAGTATAATTGCTGCTGCCGGAACGGCATTCAGCAAATTAGGATATAAAAAAACAACCATGGACGACATTGCCTGTTTTACAAATGTAAGCAAAACCGGCATCTACTATTATTTCAAAAATAAAGAAGAAGTTTTTAATGAAGTAATAAAAAAAGAAGCCGAAAAACTTCAGACACAGATATATGAAGCAGTAAATCAGGAAAGTTCTCCCATTGATAAATTATTTGCCTACGTTAATGTCAGAATGTCTGTTCTGAACAGTATCTTCAATTATTATTCGACCTTCAGGCATAACCTTTTGGAGCACTTTGATATTATAAATCATAACCGGAAAGAATTTGACAAAGTGGAGACAGACATACTTATGAAAATTCTTGAAGAAGGAATCAATAAAGGAGATTTTTTCATAGAACAGGTTGAGGAAACTGCAAAGACAATAATGCTGACATTGAGAAGCCTCGAAATTCCTTTTTTCGGAATCGAAAATCAGGGAGATTATAAAATATATCTTGAAAGGCTTATAACTATTTGTTTATACGGAATAATTCCCAGATAATTATGATAAAAAAAACTCTTATTACCGCATGTATTATAATCCAGGTTTTTTTAGCCTATTCTCAAAGTGCAGATGAATATTTCGGCAAAGCCTGCACTTATGTAATTGAAGGCAATTACAATAAAGCAATAAAATATTTTAATAAAACAATTGAGACCGATCCTGAATTTAATTTTGCATATCTTAACCGGGCCAGCGTTTATACACTAAACGGAGATTATAAAAAAGCTATCGCTGATCTGAATATTTATCTTACATACGACCCGGAAAACCCGGGGGCATTGGAAAGCAGGGGGATTCTTCTAACAGAAACCGGAAATTTCGGATCTGCATTGCCGGATTTATTAAAAGCCTCAGAGCTTAGCCCTGAAAGTCTTTATCTTAATTATTATCTGGGACTTGTATATTTCAATCTGAAAGATTACAAATCCGCCGTTAAATGTTTTGAGTTATACTTAACAGAAAACCAGAATGATTGGGAGTCTTGTTTTTATATTGCAATGTCATATCAATATTTATCTCAAAAAGATAAAGCCTGCGAGTATTCTGATCTTGCTCTGAATCTGGTTTACAGTGTTGAAGAATCGCATAATAGCAAAGACAAAAAACATATCAGGCTTCTTAAAGAAGCTTATTCAAACTGTACAGGATCCCAATTCATACTCCCTGAGTAAAAGTTGATTTTGACCTTGTAAACGTTTAAATTCAGATCTTGCTAAAAATAAGAACTATTTTGTTAAAATCGGCTGAAGCATTAACGACTCTTCTGTAATCATCATAAATTTCCACAGGATGATACAAATCTTTGTAATACTCCTCGATAATGACTTTTACCTTATTTCCGTCCAAAGTATAAGATGATTTAAAGAGCATGTTGTTCTGCTCTTTATCTGTATTATAAATTTCTTCCGTATTTAAATCATCCAGATTATTTACTTTGTAGCCATCAGGTATCGTAAAATTGATTTCTCTGTAATAATGCTTGTTATAAGAATCTTCAACCGGTATTTTTCTTTCTTCATTATCATACATTTCCATTTGAGGTCCGATTAATTCTCCAATCCTGAATAACTGTAAATCCTGAGCTTTTTCGAAAAATATATCCGAGTCTATTTTCGCCTGTACCGAAGTAGGATATAATCCATAAGAATCCGAATTAAAGCCAGAAGCTACCAGATCTGTAATTTCGCAATCGGCATCCAGAAAATTAACCATTCCCTCACGAATTTCTTTCTTAAATTTTTCATCAGAAATAAGCTCATAAACAACTTGATATATTTGCGCCCTATATCCGCAAACAGAATGATAAATATCTAAAGTCACATCATCAAAACCTGATGTTGCAATATCTGCATTAATAATTATGGTATCTCCGGAAAGCTTGTAATCATTTGAAGGAATAAATTTTACTTCTCCGACGCCATAATCTTCTCCTGCAATATTCATATTTTTAATAAACAGTCCATAATTATAAATAAATTCATTTCCGGGAAATCCAAGTCTGTCATAATCCAATGGTGTGGTGTATAAATCAATTTCCGGGAAATAAAAAACAAAATCAGTGGCATATGTCCACAATTCAAATTCAGGGTCAAATTTTGCTTTAAATCTGTCGCAAGTGAGTACGGTTTCAAACTTTATTCCTGCCAGTTTAAAAAGATTTGCAAATATTTTTGTAGAATTTGTAGCATCTGCAACTTTCATCCCCCATAATTTAACTATAGAAATTCCATCGGGAAACGAATAATTCATAATGCTCATCCGTTCTTTTACATAACTTTCAATTTTTCTTATCTTATGTTCTTCATCAAGACCTTTTAAATCAATATCCTTAATTATCTTATTGTAAAGTTTGGCCTCTTCCTTTGTGGTATTCGCAAAAAGATACGTATGTATTATTTCGCTTAGTTCCCCATATGAAAACATATCCATTTCTCTGTGAATATCACTTTTTGTTAATTTATAGCCAAATTTCATCAAATCGGCATCATAAGCCGAAACCATTACATCTTTAAGCATTTCGACACTATCAAGACTAAGCATCCACCTATTCTTTTTTACGGATAATAGTGTGGTATCTGATTGTAACTGCGGCAATCCATTGTATGACTTAAAGTTAAAAGTAAACTCCTCAGGACAGATTAATTCAAAGTAATAATTTTTTTGTGGAAAGCCGTTTTGGACATTAATAACATTACCTCTGATATCAGGGTCCTTGCGATACATGAAAATATATTCTATTTCAGAATTAATATCCGCTCCGTCAATCGCAAAATACCGATAAGTACTTTCTGTTTTCTCATCTAAACCTTCTTTAATATCTGCCTGGTTCAATTCTCTTACTACTCCTGCACTATTTACAAGTCTGGCTTTTTCAACCGTTATTTCACTCCTCTCAAACACAGGGAAATAAATTTTGTTGTATTCACTTATCCCGCTGTTTGTCAGAAGTTTCACCTTTTTATGAATCAACAGGTTCTCAACCATCAAACCGTTTGTGTAAGTAAACTCTCTGCTCATAAAGTTTCTCAATATGTAAACAGAGATATTAGTATCTGCAACAGATACATCTGTCAATACAGGATTATTATCCCAACCATAATCACTTCTTTCTGTTTTTACCTGTGCTTTTACACTAAATAAAGTTAAGAGTAAACAAAAAAACAAAGCGTATTTCATAACATTATTATTTTTTAATTAAAATTATATTCTCTCTATATGAATTCTTTAATGATTTAAGCGTTTCATTAAAGGTTCCGAAATCGTCTTTTTCCAAAGTTAAATAATCAAGTATGAGTTTCAGATTATACTCAATTACAGTATCAGTTTTTTCATAAGAAATTTCATAGCTGAATTTGTCTGTTTTAAAACTACTGTTATCAGGAACATATTTCACCTCATATCCGTAAGGAATTTCAAAAGCGACATTCAGACTGATAGTTTCCCGGAAGTCTCTCTCATATGCCAACTCCCGGTCACTTTCAAAAGATTTGAAATTCTCCATATATTTGTCCAGATTTAAATTTACATAAATCTCGTCATTGTTATACCTTATGTATTTATCCAAATCAAAAGTGTAATTACAATCTACATTATAATTATCGAATGTCAGTGTAAAATCAATAAGATTGTATCTGTTAGTGCCTTTGGCAGTTGTTCTGTTTATAAAATTTCTCAGGTATTTTTCATCTCCGGTTTCGTTCAGATTTCGTCTGAAATTTGATGCGGGATAGCCCTGAAATTCTAATTTACCGGAACCTATCAAAAGATTACCGTCAATATTAACTTTTATTGAATCACACAAAATATTTTTTAAAGCCGGTACTTCGGGGATTGTATCAATGTAATATCCATCTCCGTCATTTATCATTATTTGCTTACCTTGTATAAACCCCGTCGGCATACCAAACTCGATATATGAGTTTGTTGCATCAAGAAATATATTTTCTTCAGTTATACTATCACGATACACGGCAATCATATGATTATCTACAATAGGTGAAGCAATTTCATCATATTTATATGGGATATCGCGGGTACCTATCCAGGCAAAATGGGCTTCCACTCCTACCTGTCTTAGCATTTCAACTATCAGCATTGACATGTCTTTACAATCTCCGTAACGTCTGCTCATAACGAGATCGGGACTATTGGGGATCAGGCCACCCAAACCATCATTCATCGCAATATACTTAATATTGGATTGCACCCAGGTAAAAACTTTATATACACGTGTTCTCTCATCATCATTTTCACCGGTTATTCCTGATAAAACTTCTTTTATTTCTGTATCATCCTTTATTTCAACGGTTTTTATCATACTTAAATACCATGAATGCAGATCGGAAACATTACGCAACACATTAATGGTTTTTCCATTCTCTGTTGTGTATGAATTAATACTTAGAATTATATGTGGAAGGAAAAAACTAGGATTTTGACTATACTCAATATCTCCGAAAGCGTCAATATTTTTTTTTGTCCATGTGTATGTTGTAAATTTTTTACCTTTTTCTTCCTTATATTCTACATCTGAAGAATCCATATTACGATAATAAACGCTGAAGTCTATACGGTTGTCAATTGTTACTTTTAATTGATTTTCCAGAACAGGAACCTTGAATAAAAAATAGGCCATTGCGGGGAAGTGGGGTAATTTTATATCGTGAGTATATGACAAATAGCCTACACTCCCCTTAACCAGCTTATTATATTCAAAACTTGTCTGAATGATATCATCATAAAATACAGAATTACTGATTGTTTTTTTCTCATTAAAATCCTTTACTTTAAACTTCTCGTATTTATCTTCTCCTTCTATTTGTGCCAGACTATATGCTTCGATATCTTTCAGTTCCCTAAAATACCCGGACTCTACATCATCCCTGAAATACATTCCGCCTTTATCTTTTAAACAATAAAAGCATGAAGTACTTTTATGCGAATAATTAATACTGTCCTTATCTACCATCATGGTATATTCGTCTGAATTTTTCAGATATACAATATTTTCATCCGGGTAAATTTCAATAAGGTAAGAGTAATCGGAAGGCTTTTGGCAAAAAACCGAAAAACTGGCTAAAATTACAGATAACAAAAGGAATATCTTCATAATTATTTTACATCTACAATTTGTCCGTTATTAAAAACCAATGTTTTGATAAGATTTCCATCTTCGTCATAGTTATAAAAATTACCATGATATTCGCCGTTTTTGCAATTTGATTCTTCCTTAAGTATTCCGTTTTGGTAATACTCTTTATAAATACCTTCGAGATTGTCATTTTCGTAATTACCTACAGAGCGCAATTGTCTGTTTGGGTAATACCTTTTCTGTTCTCCCTCAGACCAGTTATTAACATAAAACAATTCACTTTCAGGATTACCGTTTTCATAATAGCAATTATAAGGCCCCTGAAACCAGCCATTCTTAACAGACATTTTACGTGCAAGTTGTCCATTATTCCAATATATCTCTATATCTGCCGTTTCATTGGTTAATTCTATGATTATTGTTTTTCCACCTTTAGTATATGAATATGAAATCCACTGATCATTTTTATAAATACGCTTATGGTCAAGCTTTCCACCTATAAAATACGAAAACTCACCATCTTTTTCTCCCTTCTTAAAATTCCCGATAACGGCTATTGACCCGTCTTCTTCATAATCTATACTTTCTCCGTTTTCCTCCCCGTCCTCATAATTTGTTTTATTTGAAATTTTCCCGTTTTTATAATATGTAATCCATTCCCCGTTTTTTTCACCATATTTATAACTACCGGTACTTGCAGCAACACCATCTTCATAATATGACTCCCATTTTCCGTTACGATTACCGTTAAAAAACAGTCCTTTTGAAGAAATTGTTCCATCGGGATAATAGAACACCTGATTTCCATTATAATTATTGTTATAAACATCAACAGTCATATAAACGCCACATGTTTTGCAATATCTAAGTTCAAGACTACGTTTTCCGGGTGTCTCAAAAACGGTATCAAGTGCTAAGCCGGCAGTATCATAATAAATCGTAAACATTAACAGGTCATCTTCATAAAATCCCGATTGATATGGAAGTCCTGCTACAGTATATGATGTTTCAAAGCCTTCTTTTAATCCGTTATGTAAAAACATTTCTGTATTTACTGTTTTATCAGGATAATAATATACCCATGGGCCATCTGATTCGCCATTATTAAAATACCCCTGACAATACAAATTACCATTCCTGAAATAGTCTGCATAATAACCGTCTATTCCCCCTTCTTTATTAAATTTATATATTGTTTCTAATTCACCGGATCTGAAATACCTTTTAAAAGTATCAACATTAACTCCGTTTAAATATTGTTCTTCACTAACTAAAGATCCGTTTATATCATAGCTTTTCCACAAACCATTTTTATCTTTTTTCCCGAATTTACCTTCCTGATTAATATTTCCGTTTTCATAAAATGATTTATAATAAAAGTCCCCGGCTTTTCTTTTACCTTCAGACAATACTTCTCCGTTTTTATCATAAAACCTGTACTCACTGATTTCTCCTTTTGTATAAACATAATCAGCAAGTTTTCGGCCGTCCTCGGTAAATTGTTCATAAATACCGTTTTCCTTTCCGTCAAGAT